>DEKJ01000027.1:61499-70887 GCA_002353825.1 Prevotella sp. UBA2725
TGTCCTCTTCTTCCATTCAACGTGCAAAATTAGATAAAAATCATCAAAATGGAGATTAGCCGTATGTTTTTTTATAATTAATAACTAACTTTGTAAGCAGAAATCAAGAATACATGAAAGCATCATTCATTTTCCTGAGTGCATTATTTTGCCTCTTCTTAACACTGGCATCATGCAACACGAAAGAAATAAAAGATGAGGAGACACCTGCTCTGACCCAACGTGTCAAGGGCGACATGGCTGTCTATGGCCTTGCCTGTGACGGTTGCAACGACACCGTCATAGTATTACTGCCGGAGACGATGGGAGATCCTATTACCTATAATATCTTTGAAGCCAAGCGTAAGGGACACGTGCTGGGAAAGATACAGATTGGCGACAAACTTTGTGTGATGCTCAACAAGAAAGACTCTACCAAAGCCGATCTCGTTGTCGACATGAACAAGCTCATGGGTATCTGGTGCTATATCGTCATGCCTCAGCTACGCAACGCTGCCAATATGAGTGCCAGCATGCAGGAGCAAATGATGAACAACATGAGCGACTCTTTGAAAGCCATTTATCTCATACCCCGCGAGTATGGGTTTTATCTCAAGCCCGACTGGCAGGCGCAGAGTGTAGGATACGTCGATGATAACAACTCGCTTGCCGACGAGAGTCCCGTGGTCTATCCCGGCTTGGGTTATTTCACCGGGTGGCACATGTGGAACGGACAACTTCTCATTGAGAGCGGTACACCAAAATTCAGTAAGAACGGGCAAGCAAAGGTGTCTGATCTTCATTACGACACATGCTCTATCGATTATCTCGACGACGACTCTCTTGTCCTATCCGGCGACGGCGTGTCGAAAGGCTATTACAAGAAGAATAGCGTCAACGAGATGAACAAGAAAGCCAAAGCGATAGCCAACAAACTGAAGAAAGAGGCTATCAATGCAGCTGTAAATACAAGCAATTAATTAAAGCCTATATATAATTCTGATGCAAGAGAAATTAAATATTGCAGTAGCCGGAACAGGTTACGTCGGACTGAGCATCGCCACTTTGCTTGCTCAGCATCAACATGTCATAGCAGTGGATGTCGTGAATGAAAAGATTGAGATGCTCCGGAAGCATCAATCGCCTATTCAAGACGATTATATCGAAAAGTTTCTGAAAGAGAAACCGCTTGACATTGAGTTTACGACCGATGGCGAGAGCGCATACAAGCAAGCTGACTTTATTGTCATTGCCACGCCTACCAACTACGACAGCGTGAAGAACTTCTTCGACACTTCTCACGTAGAGGAAGTCATCGAACTCGTCATGCACGTCAACCCCAAGGCCATCATGGTCATCAAATCGACCATCCCTGTTGGTTATACGGCTCATGTGCGCGAGAAATACCATTCCGATAATATCATCTTCGCCCCGGAGTTTCTCCGCGAATCGAAGGCACTCTACGATAATCTCTATCCTTCCCGCATCATCGTCGGACGCCCCGACGGCGATGAACGTCTCGACAAGGCAGCCCACATCTTTGCCGCACTGCTGCAGCAAGGCGCCATCAAGCAAGACATCCCTACCCTTTTCATGGGAACGACAGAAGCCGAGGCTGTGAAGCTCTTCGCCAACACTTATCTCGCCCTGCGCGTAAGCTATTTCAACGAGCTCGACACTTATGCTGAAGTGAAAGGCCTCTCAAGCAAGAATATCATCGATGGTGTCTGCCTCGACCCGCGCATCGGCGCTTTTTATAACAACCCGTCCTTCGGCTATGGCGGATACTGCTTGCCGAAAGACACCAAGCAGCTCCTTGCCAACTACAAAGATGTGCCTGAGAACCTCATCCAGGCCATTGTAGAGAGCAACCGCACGCGTAAGGACTTCATCGCTGATCAGGTACTGCGCCGCGCTGGCTATTACAGTTACAACGACCAAAATGCCTACAACGCGGCAGGGGAACATCCATGTACCATTGGTGTCTACCGTCTGACGATGAAGTCGCATTCCGACAACTTCCGCCAGTCGAGCATCCAAGGCGTGATGAAACGTGTCAAAGCCAAAGGCGCTACCGTCATCATCTATGAGCCTACACTTAAGGACGGCTCAACCTTCTTTGGCTCTCGCGTTGTCAACGACCTCGACAAGTTTAAGCAACTCTCTCAAGCTATCATCGCGAACCGCTATGACAAGGTGCTTGATGACGTGAAACAAAAGGTCTACACCAGAGACCTCTTCTTCAGAGATTAAGACTATACACATTTTTATCATGAAAACAGATATTCAAATAGCACAGGAGACTAAGCTCCGTCCCATAGATGACATCGCTGAGCAATTGGGGCTTAGCAAAGAGATGACCGAGCCCTATGGCCGTTACATCGCCAAGGTATCGCTCAAAGCCATCGACGAGGAGCGCATCAAGAAGCATCACCTCATCCTGGTCACCGCCATTTCACCGACGAAGGCAGGTATTGGTAAGACTACTGTGTCGGTAGGTCTGGCTTTAGGACTGAACAGCATCGGCAAGAAAGCGGTGGTAGCTCTCCGTGAGCCTTCTCTCGGTCCTTGCTTCGGACAGAAAGGTGGCGCCTGCGGCGGAGGTTATGCTCAGGTCCTGCCGATGGATAAGATCAATCTCCATTTCACGGGTGACTTCCATGCCATCACGACGGCAAACAACATGATTGCCGCCCTGCTTGACAACTACCTCTACCAGCATGCCAAGGACGGATTCCGCCTGAAGACCATACTCTGGAAGCGTGTGCTCGATATCAACGACCGCTCGCTCCGACAAATCATCACGGGTCTCGGTCCGCTCACCAACGGCATCCCCACTCAGACAGGTTTCGATATCACGCCGGCCTCGGAGATCATGGGTATCATGTGCTTCGCCACAAGCATGGAAGACCTCAAGCAACGCATCGGAAACATCCTCTTAGGTTTCGACTATCAGGACAAGCCCTTCTACGTTCGTGACATAGGTGTGGAAGGTGCTATCGCCGTACTGCTCAAGGATGCGCTGAAGCCTAACCTCGTGCAGACCACGGAAGGTACGCCCGCCATCGTCCACTGCGGTCCGTTCGCCAATATTGCGCATGGCTGCAACTCTGTCGTCGCAACCAAGCTGGCGCTGACACTCGGTGACTACGCTATCACGGAAGCTGGCTTCGGTGCTGACCTCGGTGCAGAAAAGTTCTACGACATCAAATGCCGCGTTGCCGGCTTGCAGCCATCACTTACCGTGCTCGTCGTAACACTTCAGGCCCTGAAGATGCACGGAGGCGTACCTTATACCGACATCAAACAGCCAAACATTGAGGCTGTGCGCCAGGGCTTCTGGAACCTCGACAAACATGTGGAGAATATCCATCGGTTCGGTCAGAAGATCGTCGTAGCCTTCAACCGCTACGCAGAGGATACCGACGAAGAGATTGAGGCTGTGCGCCAGCACTGTGAGGAAGAGCTCGGAGTGGCATTCGCTGTCAACAATGCTTTCACGGAAGGCGGCAAAGGTGCCGAGGAACTGGCCAACACCGTTGTCAAGACTATCGACGACGAGGATGCACAGGGTGGAAGTCCGAAGCTGAAGCTCCTCTACAACGACGATGATGACGTCAAGGACAAGATAATCGCTGTAGCGAAGAATATCTATGGTGCTGGCACCATCAGTTTCTCTCACAAGGCTCAGGCTCAGATCAAGCATATCTACGATTTAGGTTTGTGGCGTCTGCCTGTCTGCATCGCCAAGACACAATACAGTTTCTCCATCGACCCAAAGGCTTATGGTCCTACCGACGGCTTCCACCTCGATGTGGCTGACATTGTCATCAACTCCGGCTCCGGTATGATCGTTGCCATTGCAGGTAACATTCTGCGCATGCCAGGTCTGCCTGCAGATCCTCAAGCTAACCGCATCGATATCGTCGACGGACAGATCGTGGGCCTGAGCTAAGACAGCAAGTTTTTTACAATATGCTTATGCGATTGCGCCGGATCCTCCCTATATTGTTCACCATGGTCGTGCTGATGCTCTCTTCGTGCTATCAGCACCGCCCCGTGCACAAACGTGGAAATAACACTCCGCTCACAGAACGCACCATCGATTCTCTATCTTTCTTCCAGACGCACCACTATACTAACAACTACAATTTCGTGGTGCGTGCCGACTCCCTCGTCCTGCTCCGGCAGTTACCCGAGGAAGAGGTGGCTGGAATGAAGACCGACTCGTTTTGTGTCTATAAGGGGGATCACGTCGCAGTGGCTGATATCAAGATGGTACCCGCCGATTCTATCGACTCGGTGTGGGTACAACTTGCCAACGACACCTCTGCCTTTGGATGGACACATGAAAAGACAATGCTGCCACGCGTCATGCCCGATGATCCTATCTCGCAGTTCATCTCTGCTTTCTCCGACTCACATCTTATCATCTTCCTCATCGTAGTGGGGCTCTTCGGAGCTAGTTACCTGTTATGGAAAGTATTCAAGAAGAAGACGTATATCGTTCATTTCCACGACATCGACTCCGTCTACCCCACCCTGCTCTGCATTATCGTCTCCACTGCGGCGACATTCTATGCCACCATCCAACTCTTTGCGCCTCAGCTCTGGCAACACTTCTATTTTCATCCGACGCTCAACCCCTTCTCGGTGCCACCCGTATTGATGTTTTTCCTATTGTCTGTATGGGCTATTCTCATTGTCGGCATCGCTTGCGTTGACGATGTCTATCATAAGTTGCCTGCTCCTCAAGCCATCCTCTATCTCGGTGGCTTGGCTGCCGTGTGTGCCATCGACTACATTGTCTTCAGTGTCACTACGCTCTATTATGTAGGTTATCCATTACTCATAGCCTACATCGTCTTTGCTTTTTATCGCCATTGGCGAAACCGCACGGTATATCTTTGCGGTAACTGCGGACGGCCGCTTAAACGCAAAGGCCGCTGCCCGTATTGCGGAGCGATGAACGACTAATCCGGCAGGCTCTTGAGCGAAGCCTTCTCTCCTACCACCCAGACGATGTCACCCTTAGAAAAGCGGTGGTTTGGGTTGATGCGCGTGAGGTTATCCTGACCTTCCTCCACTCCTACAACCATGCAGTTGTATCGCTCGCGGATGCCGCTCTCACGCAGTGTCTTGCCGATGAACGGACTATTGGTACCAAGCTTCAGTTTCTGCAGTCTCATCTCCCGCTGCTCGATGTGCGGATCATCGGGAACAAGATCCGTCTTGACGGCATTGGCAAAGGTCTGAAGCTGTTCGTCGTTGCCGATAACCTGCAAATGATCGTCGGGAAAGATGATACAGTCGCCACCCGGAATGTTCAGCCGCTGGTGGCCGCGCAGAATGCTGCTCACGTAGACGCCGAAGCGCGTGCTCAACCGCAGCTGTCCGAGCGACTTTCCTGCCCACGTAGAGTCGTCGGGAATCGTGACATCAGAGATGTGGATGTCACGGTCGATGAGTTTGTTCTCGAAGAGTGGTCGACGCTTGCCTTCCACCTGCGCCATGATCTCGCGCGAGTTGAGGTTTGTGATGAAGCGGCGCTCCATACTGATTGAGCGTTTCTTCAGCCGGCGCGAGAGAATCATTAAGACAATGACGACAACGGCAAGCGTGATGACGACGGCATTGGCAAAGCGAGCCAGATAGTTGCAGATATAAAAGAGGATGGCAGCCGCTATCGCCATGCGAAAAAGAACAGTAAAGATGAGTGGCAGACGATTGAGTCGGCTCTCTGTCCACAGTTCCTTGAACTCTTCACTATGGTTGTTCTTCATCACCAGAGCCCGCATAAACGGTGAGATGCAGATGAGTGTTACCAAGCCCGTGACTCCATTGGCCCACCAATGCGGCAATAAATGGCGGAAGAACTGGAGCACGAACGTTAGCATCACGGCTGTCACGGCAATACAGAGAACCGAATAGATGAGCGTATTGAGCCCCATCTTCTTCAGCAAACGCTTCCACACATTGTTCTCTTTAGCTGTCGTCTGGTGCGCCGTGCCCATATGGTCAAGCCGACGTACCCATCGACGCGGCATTAACTTCGTCAGTCCATTGTAAGCCGGCACAGCAGCACGGATCATATAAGGTGTGATGAATGTCGTTACGACACTTACGGCCACGATGACAGGATAGATGTAGTCGCTGATGACCTTCAACGACAGACCCAATGAGGCAATGATAAATGCAAACTCTCCGACCTGGGCCATGGAGAATCCACAGCGCATAGCAGTCTTGAGTGGCTGACCCGAGAGCATATAACTAAAGGAGCCGAAGACCGCCTGACCTACCATGATAGCCAGTACCAATACCAGGATAGGCACCGCATAACTGACCAGCACCTTCGGATCAACGAGCATACCCACTGAGACAAAGAAAATAGCTCCAAAAAGGTTCTTCACCGGCGCCACGACTTTCTCGATGCGCTCCACTTCAATGGTCTCAGCCAAAATACTGCCCATGACGAAGGCGCCGAAAGCAGAAGAGAAACCGACCGCCGTGCTGATCCAGGCCATAGCACAGCAGAGGCCGAGCGCAACGATGACCAGTGTCTCATCGGTCATCAGCTTTCGCGTGACTCGAAGGAAAGATGGGACGAGATAAAGGCCGACGATGAACCATAGGATAAGGAAGAAGCCGATCTTCAACAGCGAGCCAACCATCTGCGCGCCGTCGGGGTTACTGCCCGAGGCGATGGCAGAGAGCATGACCATCATTACGATGGCGAGGATGTCCTCCAGAATGAGCACACTCATCACGAGCTTGGCAAAAGACTGTTGCGACAAACCCATATCGTCGTAGGCTTTATAGATGATTGTTGTAGACGACATGACAAGCATGCCGCCCAGAAAAATACAGTCCATGTGACCCCAGCCAAAGAGGTGACCGACGACCATACCCGTCATCGACATGAAAAAGATAGTGCTCACGGCGGCTATGACCGGCGCCAGTCCCATCTTCAGAATTTTCTTAAACGAAAAGTCGAGACCGAGAGAGAACAGCAGGAACATCACACCGATGTCCGCCCATGTCTGGATATCGGCCTTGTCGACGACCGACATCGTCAATGGAAGATGGGGCGAGACGATGAAGCCCGCAACGATATAACCCAGCACCAACGGTTGCTTGAGCCGCTTGAAGATGAGGGTCACGATGCCTGCGACGATGAGTATCAGAGCCAGGTCTTTAACAAGTGCTGGGAGTTCTGCCATGGGCTTTTGTTCTTAAAAAGATTAGAATTTCTTTAAATAAAGTCTCAGACGATGGGAGCGAAGCGTCATCAATTGTTGCGTAGCCGCTCTCTCAGTTTTCCGCTGTGTCTCATATACGCCATAAGGAGGATGACACTCAGGAAGGCAAAGCCAAGCGAGACTACATAGAGTACGCTGGCAAAGGAGTCGTAAAGACCATGGAGCGTAGCAGGAATGACTAGAGCGAGGAACCACAAAGCATGACGATAACGGGGATAGAGACCCGCCATGCCAATGAAATAACCGGCGATGCCACACCAGATAGCATGGATAAACGGCAGAGACGTCAGTCGTGCAATGTTCAAAATAAACGCCGTGGTATAGTCAGCACGGATATTGATCGTTGTCTGATACTGCACGCCTTCGAATACACCGAAGGCGATACCCGCCATGAGCCCGTAGTAAACCATCGTCTGCGGCAGCATCGGCTCCCGACTGCGGTGCTGAAGGATAAAGAGCGGGATCATCTTCGTGAACTCCTCCGTCAGCCCCACTCCCAAGACATAACCGATGATACTCACTGGGAAAGCAGCCTCCGTGAAAACATTAAAGAAGTTAAGCCGATGAAGCGTACCGAAGATGAGAAACACTCCGGCCTGCGTGAGAAAGAATGTCCAGATCGTCGTAGAAGTATGAACCTGACGCGTCCGGAACATATAAGCGAAGAACAGTCCCCAGATCGTAGCGAAATAGAGCGAGACAGCATAGAAGACAAGCAATCCTCCGATAGGAAGGAGCATGATGACGGACAAGGACAGACCTACGATAGCGAGGATGAGCAGTCGCTTGTCCTCAAAGAGGGAATGGCGCTCAATATCTTCCTTGGGCAGGATAAAGTCGCGACCCACATGAGCGAGCTGCTTAAAAAGCGAGCCATTATTCTTTATGCTGGGGCGAATGCCACGGCTGAGCAGCATCTCTTTGATGGTTCCCGACTCTCCTGTCTCCGGATCACGGGCTTTATCGTTAAGCAACAGACGACCGTCTTCAACGAACTGAGCCACCACCCGTTCGTCGAATGGACCGTAATCGCGTGTATTTCTCGTGATAATAAGCATAAGGGTAACTTATTTGATATCGCTAATGTTATACGGAGTCTCCTGATAGACGTAGTAGTCGATCCAGTTGCTATAGAATAGGTTAGCAGCCGACCGCCAACGCACCTTGTAGCCTCGCTCCGGATCATCATCCCGGTAATAGTGCTGTGGCATAGCCACATCGTCGCGCTTGCCGAGGTCACGCTTATACTCGGCATCAAGGGTATTGGGAGCATACTCCAAGTGACCAAGAATATAGAAGTCACGGCCCCCACGAGAAGAGACGATACTCACCCCGGCCTCAGGAGAGGTAGCAATAATATGCAGTTCCGGCACCTTGTCGATATCGGCTTTCCGCACTTCCGTATGGCGGGAGTGTGGCATGTAGAACATGTCGTCGAAGCCACGGAAGATAGGCAGGTGCTCATCGCAGGGATATGTCTTGAAGATGCCGAACTTTTTCATCGGCAACTGATACTTGGGGATGCCGTAGAAATGATACAAGGCAGCCATGGCTCCCCAACAGAGGTAAAGCGTTGACTGTACATTATGGCGGGCCCAATCGACAATTTCGTTGAACTCCTTCCAATAGTCGACATTCTCATAAGGGATGGTCTCCACAGGTGCACCCGTGACGATCATGCCGTCGAACTTCTGCTTCATCAGTTCCTCAGAGTCACGATAGAACATCATCATATGCTCAATGGGAGTGTTCTTCGAGGTGTGGCTCTTGAGCTTCATGAAATAAATCTCCATCTGCAATGGTGTGTTGGACAGAAGCCGGACGAGATCGGTCTCTGTCGTCACTTTCATCGGCATGAGGTTGAGAATGACGATGCGCAGCGGACGAATCTGTTGAGAATGAGCACGCGTCTCATCCATCACGAAGATATTCTCTTTCTTGAGGATATCGATGGCGGGGAGTTTATCGGGTAATCTTAAAGGCATTGTTTTCCTTTCTCTTACATGATATTATTATATAACGCAAAGTTACGAATTAAATAATAGAAAACGGAAGGAAAGCCAATTTATTTGATATCGTTCGGCGTTCGACAAACGATTGTTCGGCGTTCGGCAAACGATTGTTCGACGTTCGGCAAACGATCGTTCGGC
>DEKJ01000027.1:70974-71184 GCA_002353825.1 Prevotella sp. UBA2725
CCGAAGGAACCACCATTGCTACGGCCGCTACCGAAGGAACTTGAGCTGTGACCACCGAAGGAGCCTGTGCTGTGACCACCGAAGGAACCCTCAGAAGAAGAACGGGTCGGAGCAGAGAAGGTGCGAGCGGGAGCACTCTGCTGCGGAGTGAACGTGCTGCGAGGTGAAGCGGAATGATTACCGAAGACACCACTGCCGAAGGAGCGCTCT
>DEKJ01000005.1:0-336 GCA_002353825.1 Prevotella sp. UBA2725
TTGGTACGGCAAGAAACCTACTGACACACTGTATGCCAAATGCATGTACTATATGGGGAAATCGTATGCTTCTCTAATAAGTGAATCATTGTCTACATCAAGTCCAGATTTGTCTTGCGCCATGGTATAAACAAGGCAATACATCGCGTCATCAGAGTTAGGCAATTCGTTTCGATCTATCTTATTAAGAATGTTCAGTGCGCTGTCTGCCTTATCAGAATCAGCTAAAGATAGAGCCGTAGAAATCCGTACGTCATGTTTACCATTGCATGAAACCATCAGGATAATGGAGAGCAATATTAGTGATATGGTTGTCTTTCTCATTTCTTACTCATT
>DEKJ01000005.1:357-3676 GCA_002353825.1 Prevotella sp. UBA2725
TTTACATGGTCTAAATCGCTATCTACCACGCTCAATTATTTTATATTGGTTATCAATAAGTTATAAATATTATTTGAAAAATAACGGTCTAAAACTTACATAGCAAGTCCAATCAACTCTGTTATTATGAATAATAATAGCTGATTGGGCTTGATTTAGGCTTTGCAATTTATGGACCCTCAAAAATCGTTTTTATGTTCATCAACATACATCTTCACGATGCCGTTGATGATATGCTTGACACTTGACGGCTTGCCATGCTTGAGGTTGAGCAGTTCAAGCTGATGACAGAGGTCAGCATCAATCCACACCTGCTTCTCTTTCGGCTTTTTCGCCTTAGAGATGGCTGCAGCCTGCCACAAATCATCCAAAGTCGTTGAGGGTGACTGGCGGCGTTGTGAGGAAGACGGAGCCACCTTGGTTATGGAGGACTTCGGAGCAGAACACTTCTCCGTCTCGTCAACCAGAAAGAACGGAACATTCTCCTTCAGCTCTGACTGTTCAACAAGTTTAGGATCTGTTGGCTTGGATGCCTCTGGCTTTGTTGCTACTGGCTTAGATGCTGCAGCCTTCGGAGTAGCAGGCCTTCCTGCTCGTTTCGGTTTTCTTGGTGTTGTGTCAGAAGTTGGACCTTCTGAGGCCTGCGTCTCATTCTTTTGAGCCATCAGTGCACGGCACTCCTTCATCTGGGCCTTAAAATCCAGGTCTTTAGGCTCTCCGTTGACTCTCTTGACGTAATCATGGATGTTACCGAATGTTGTTTGCTTGTCATTCTTCATAATGAATATGTGTTAGATGTTATACAATGTGATCTTATCTTTTGAGGCTGCGCTCATCGTCGATATCTTCCCAGCGGGAACGTCCACCGACCTCATACTCACGGTTATGACCCATAGAGGTAGCGTTGACGGAAAGCACAGACTGCAGTCGATGCATAAGGGCGCTGTGCTGCTGCACGAAATTCATCGTTCCAACAAAGCCGTCCTTGCCCTGCTCAGGACGGATGCCCACCTTATTATATTGGTAGTGATCGGCTATGGTCTCGGTTTCCTCACGCAAGACATACTCCTTGACCAGACGGCACTTCAGGGCTTCGCGCTCCTTCGGGACATCGTCAGCACGGTTGCACATCCTGACTTCTTCCTCCGTGAGTGTGAACTTGACTGGCATATGCCCAACGTCAATAGCCAACTGCCANNCCGTTCATCAACTTGTAGAGTCTTACCTTGTCGTAGGGTATCTGCCAAGCTGGCTCACCATTCTTGATGCGTTCCTCTATCAGTCGCTTCCGGTATGCCTCGTAGATTTCTTTATGGAAGTAGAACGCAGCAAGATGGATGGCGATGTCCTCACGGCACCCTTCACTTTTGGTATTGTAGTACCATGCCGTCTGCTTGTCTGAGATCTCATGATCATAGGTTTTGCCGTCCATAGTCATCCTTACAACGTACCTTCCATTGACAGTCCCCACCTGTACGGTGAACAAGTCGCGGTAGACGTCAAGTATGGTCATCCGCTGGTAATGATGTTCCTCCTTCAGCTGACAAGGCTGCTTTTCTTTCGGCCTTGCCGGTTGGGCTTGCGACTGTACTTGTGGCCGTGCCTGTAATTGTACCCGTGCTCGCGACTGTGCGTGTGCTTGTGGCAGCCTCTGTTCCCTGAAGTCGACTATGTCTGCAAGCTTCATCACCTCACTGCCGTTGAGTGCCATCTTACGGGTATGGTCGACGATGCCGTAGCCACGGACAACCCCGTTACGGTCTTTCTGAAAGATGATGCTGACACCGAACTTGCTCCGCAACTGCTGCAGAAACCACAACAACTGTTGCTGTTCCGTCTTTCCGAGTCGCTTGCCCGAAGCATCCGTCAGCCGAGCGATGTCACTCTTCAGTTGGCGATCCGACTTCATCAGTTCCTTCCTGTTCTTCGCACGTTCTGATTTCTTCTGAGACTTTTCTGTTGCCTCAAATTGCTTCAAACTTTGCTCACGGTACTTGAAGAAGACGGCTTTCAACTGCCGGGCTGCATCTTCTCGACGCTCCATCTTCTTCCGGTCATCCTTGCTGACGGCATTACGTGCTGTCAGGTCGGCGAGATTAGCCTTAAAGGCCTCCGCGCCACCGTGATAGAATATTACTTTGTCGGGCTCTTCCTTATTCTCACCGGTCGTGAATCCGAACTCGCGGATGATGTTCATGAGCTGGCCCTCAGTCTGGAAACTGTACGACAGCAGTTCGTTCATGTCCTGGAACTGATCTTTCTGCACGATCCGATTAAGGCATTCGTTCAGTCGCCGGAAATCTTGATGGTCAGAGAGCAGCGTGCCATTGGGCTTGACCCTCGTGCCGAGGATATGTACATGATTGTTCTCCGTGTCGCGGTGGAAGTAGATGAAATAGGGATTGTGTTCGGCGCCGAACTCCTTCATGAGCTGATGGGCTATGTCTACAAGCTGCTCCTTGTTTTTCTCCCGTCCCTTGACGGACAGGGCATAGTGGAACTGTAAGCGGGTCGACTTGCTGTTGCCGAAGGTGTTGGAGTGATCCTGCAAGTACTGTTCCACCTCATGGGCGCAGTTGACTCCGGCTTCATGGAGCATGTCGAGCACAAGGAGGAAGTTACCGTCAACATTGGCTGCTCCGGCAAAGTCGGCCACGCCCTGCTCCACCTTCGTCTCGTTGTAGGCGGCACCGGGGAACACGCCTCCCGATACCTGTTTTAGTTTCTTGATAATCATGATGAATGATGTTGGTTAATAATAGGGTTGTTGATTAAGAGATTAGCCGATTAAGTGATTAATCGACTAATCGGTTGGGTGATTAATAACTGACTTAACCTTCTTCCACCGGTCTGCCGACTGGCTGCGAAGAGAGCTGAGGTCGCTGGCAGCCCGGGCTAAATCATCCGCCACCTGACGGGTCAGCGGGTTAGGGTAAGTCATGGCGTTGGCATTGACATGATGAGCAATCTGATTGATATTGTTCCCGATGGCGGACAGTTCCCTGTTCTCTACCTTGTATTCGTCATAGACAGACCGGAGCCAGTCTACGACCTCTTGAGTTGAAGATCCTCCTGCGAAGGTTGCATTACAACTACGGTCAAAGCCATTAGCTTCTGTCGTATTATACATTTTCGTAAGATCAGTATTGTTCAGCATGTAGCGGAACATGGCGCTCATCTTCCCGTCGAAGTGTTTTTCGGCAAGCGCCTTGGCTGTAATCTTCGAGTCTCTGTCCAGTCGAAACTGGATGAACTCCGTTTTGTTCTGTGTAATGTTTTTACTCATGGTATAGATTGTTATTAGTATATCAAGTGATAA
>DEKJ01000050.1 GCA_002353825.1 Prevotella sp. UBA2725
GTGCGGCCCGACTCCTTGATGACTTTCTCGGCATATTCCTTAGCCTTGGTCCACTCAGCCTTGCCGGTGTATTTCTCGGCGTTGAGGTAGAGGCGTGCCAGAAGCATCCAGGCTGCGCTCTGGTCGGCACGTGAATAGTTCTTCTCACCCTTCTTACGTACAGAAGGCGGAAGCATGTTGCCCATATTCTCCTCCAGGTCCTTCACGATGAAGTTGTAGAGGTCGGCACTCTTGATCTGCTTCGGATCGGGATCAGGCATCGTCTCCGAGAAAACGGGATTGCCGAAGTTGTCGAGCAGATAGTAGTAGTAGAGGTCACGCATGAAGTGAGCCTCAGCCGTCATCGTCTTGTCATAATCAGCACACTCCTTGAGGTACTGGTTGCAGATAGAGACGCCGAAGGTCAGACGCCACCACAGTCCATAAAGGCTCTCGTTGGCAGCCGTGAACGAGTTCTTACTGAACTCAGCGATACCCTTATCGGTCCATCCGCAGATGGCCTCATCGGTAGTCAGTTCGTTTGCATTCCAAAGCAAGCGGTAAAGCACTGACAGGCCGGCATCACCGAGGTCGAGCTCCGACTCGCCCGGGCCTTTGCCCTCGAAGACGAACTCGGCATACATCTTATTGAAAAGCTTGTCGGCATTCACCTGCGTGTTCTGGCGGGGGTCAATAGGCTCGACATCCAAGTCATTGACGCAAGAGCTCATGCCTAAGGTCATGGCCAAGCCAAGGATAGGGAAAGCTTTCTTTATATTGAATTTCATAATGATATTCTCTTAAATATATTGAACTGTAATCGCTGAAGAATTAGAAATCGAGGTTCAGACCGATGAGGAACGTCCTCGGGCGCGGATAGACGGTGCCGTCGATGCCGCCCTTGCCGCCCTTGACCTCCGGGTCAAGGCCTGAATAGCCGACCTCCGGGTCAAGGCCTGAATAGCCGGTGATGGTGAACACATTGGTGCAGCTGGCATAGATACGTCCGTTCAGGCCCTTGTATGAACCTCCATGGAAAAGGTTGCTGAAAGAATAGCCCAGCGTGATGTTGTCGCACTTCAGGAATGATGCGTTCTCTACGAAGTAATCAGTCAGGGCATCGTAAATCTTCTCACCATTGAGATAGTTCACTTCAAGAGCGTAGGGCATGGCGTTGCTCATATAACCGGTACCCGTACCTATATAATAAGGTGAACGCTGTCCCATCTTCAGCTTGTTGAACACGTAGTTGCCAACACTGGCACGAAGGCCGATGCCGAGATCCCAGTTCTTATACTGCAAGCGAGAGCTCAGGCCGAAGAGCCAAGGAGCAATCGAAGACTTGTAATAGTACTTATCGTTTTTATCGATAACACCGTCAGCGTTGCGGTCAACGACAACACCCTGCAGAGGCTTGCCGTCGGCATCATATACCTGCTGATAAACATAGAATGCGCCTACAGGCTCGCCCACCTGATGGGCCTGAGCGTTGTTGCCCTTACCGAGACCGACATCACCATACTCAATAGCCTGTCCGTCGCCTGCGAGGGCGGTAATCTTGTTCTTGTTGTAAGTGGCGTTACCGGTGATTTCCCAGTGCCAGTCTGCAGTCTGGATGGGACGTACGGTGATGGCGGCCTCAAAGCCCTTGTTCTCCATCGAGCCGATATTCTTCATGATGTAGTTACCGAAGTTGGACAGCGACTTCACGGGAGCGTTCATCAGCAGGTCGGTAGTCTTGCGCTTATACACATCGAAGCTGCCGCTCACGCGACCGTTCCAGAGGCTGATATCGATACCGGCATTGTAGGTAGTGGTGGTCTCCCACTTCAAATCCCCATTGTAGCCCTGCGGGATGTACTGCTTACCGTCACCGGCAGCAGGATAGAGCGCCTGAGTGCTGGTAGGCTCCTGATAAACAGGGAAGTAGAGATAGTCGCCGATACCCTCCTGCTGACCAGTCTCACCCCAGCCGAGGCGGAGCTTCAACTCGTCAATCTGCTTGACGTTGCGCAGGAAAGGCTCATTGTTGATCTTCCAACCAAAGGCTGCTGATGGGAAGTAACCCCAACGGTGACCTTTAGCGAAACGAGAGCTACCATCAGCACGGAAGGTGGCGGTGAGCATGTAGCGGTCGAAAGCCGAATAATTCATACGGCCGTAGAAAGAGACGAGATAGTGCTCTGACTTCCACTCGCTGTTCTGCTCGTTGTATTTCTTCGTGGGGTTGGTGGAAGGATAAATGCCATATTCATTGTAGTCGCCCCAATATTTCTCATGGCGCCACTCATAACCACCCATGATGTCGAAGTGCTGCGTCTTGGCGAAGTCCTTAAGATATTGTGCGTAAGCACTGAGGTTAAGGTTATACTTATTCTCATGGTCGGTCTTGTGGTAACCATAATAAAGGTTGGCAGGACTCCAAGGCTCCACATCCTGACGCTTCTTACCGTTGGCCCAGTCGCCGGCGGCATTCACGTGAAGATGCAGGTCCTCAAAGCCATGAATCTTATAGTCAGCTTCCACATTACCCATATAATCATAGGAGTTGGCGCGGTCGAGGTTGCCATTGATCAAAGCCACTGGGTTGGCTGTTGCCAGATCAATCTTGGTCAGTGGCCAAGCGCTGTCGCCAAACGAGGCGGCCTGCGTCCACTCCCAGTAGTTGTTGAAGTTGGCGAACTTAGCGTCGCTCGAATAAACGGGCTGTGTGGGGTCGAAGCTCACGGCCGCCCCGATGGCATCGGTGTTGGCGTAGCGATTGTGCGCATACATGAACTTGCCGTTGATGTTGAACGTCAGGTGATCGTCAAACAGCGTGGGGCTGAGGTTGACGCTGGCGGTGGTACGCTGGAAGTTGGAAGTCTTCAGGATACCGTTCTCATCGGTGAAGCCCGCGCTGACGCGGTAAGGCATGTTCTTCAGGCCGCCCGACACCGTAATATTATGGTCGGTAGAGATGGCCGAATGATAAATCTGCTTCTGCCAGTCGGTGTTGGCAGAGCCTAAGAGGCTCTCGCGCGCTGACGGCACATACTTGCCGTCAACGGTCTTACCGGGATAGAGCTGCTTCACAAGCGCACGGTACTCATTGCCGTCGAGCACGTCGAGGTACTCGGGTACGGTGGCCATCGACACGTTGCCGTTGTAGCTCACCTTGGGAGCCGAGCCCTTGCGGCCCTTCTTCGTAGTGATGATGATGACACCGTTGGAGCCGCGGCTACCGTAGATGGCGGTGGCGGAGGCATCCTTCAAGACGGTGAAGCTCTCGATATCGTTAGGGTTGACCATGGAGAGGGGGTTCGACAAGCCCTTCACGCCCTGGTTGTCCATGGGCAGGCCGTCGATGACAATCAGCGGGTCGTTGCTGGCATTGAGCGACGAGCCGCCACGAATGCGGATGGTGGCTCCGGCGCCCGGCTGGCCGTTGGTCGTTGTAACGTTGACGCCGGCAATCTTGCCCTGCATCATCTCCTGCGCGTTGGTCACGAGTCCGTGGTTCTTCTCGTCGGGCTTGATGGCCGTCACCGAGCCGGTGAGGTCGTTTTTCTTGGCCACACCATAACCGATGACCACGACATCGTTCAGGGTCTTGGAATCATCCTGCAGCGTGATGACGGCACCGTTGGCGGCTGCCACCTTCTGCGGAGTCATACCGATGTAAGTAATGGTGATCTCTGTGCCGGGGGCTACATTAATGGAATAGTTACCGTCGAGGTCGGTAACACCCACCGCCTTACCGTTGGCAGTAATGGTGGCACCCATGACAGGCTCGCCGGCAGCATCTTTCACTTGTCCCTTGATGGCACCCGACTGGGCCCAGGAACTGGCCGCTAAGAGCAATCCGCCCGTAAGGACGAGGGCTCTGCGTGGCATTTTGAATTTTACCTGCTTCATCATTTGCTTTTAAATTAAGATTGGTATATTAATTTTAGTATTTTCCTTATAGTATTTTTATCTATAGCCCTATGTATTTAAGCTTTCGTGTGCAAAGATAGGTGGTTTTGCTTGATGTGTATCAAGTTTTAACACAAAAGTGCAAAAAGCGTTGTGCAATCGTTTGCGCATCCACGAAAGGCGTCCACGAAGGACACAAAGAACACGAAGAACACGAAGAATATAGAGCCTTTGCCACCTTCGCAACTTATTCGAGCTGTACGGTTGAATCTCTTTCTTTCTGTTTGGGACAGTGCCTCGGAGAGGCACACTCTTCATAACCCCAGACTAAAGGAGCGATAGCGACTGCAGTCTGGGGATTTTAGACCGTGCTTGGATCTCTGAGTTCCAGCCTCGGAGAGGCTGACTGTGCCTTGGCGCGCTATGTTGACACAATAATCTGTTTACAGACATAGCGCACTATCGTGCAGCCTGCCTCTCCGAGGCAGAAAATCAGTCAAATACACCTTTACAATACACCCCAGGCTACGTCGCTACGCTCCTTGCCTGGGGTTATGCAGAGTGTGCCTCTCCGAGGCACTATCAACTATAAGTAGAGAAGGAAGTTCAACCGGACAAGTAGAACTTATTTTTCGTGATCTTTGTGTCCTTTGTGGATTATTTTCTTCGCGTCTTCTGTGTCCTTCGTGGACGGTTCTCTTCGTGGATGCAATCGTTTTCTCACAAATAATCTTAAATTGATATAGGTCATGCAAAGAGGTAATAATATGTTTCGTAACTTCGTAGCGTCAATCAGTACACATTATTATATAAGCATTAATACAGTCGGACATAAGAGAAACAAACAACAATAAATAATCAGATTATGAAACGCATCTATTCTTTTCTCGTTGCGCTTTTTGCGCTCGCAGCCATGCCGCTCGGTGCTTTTGCACAAGGCTGGCCGGCCAATTTTGGCGGCGTGATGCTCCAGGGATTCTACTGGAACAGTTTCAGCGACACGCAGTGGTCAAACCTCACTTCGCAGGCCGACATGCTGTCGAAATACTTCAACCTCATCTGGGTACCGCAGAGTGGTTATTGCAACACAACATCGAACAACATGGGTTACTACCCCATCTACTGGTTCAACCAGAAGAGTGCCTTCGGTACTGAGGCCGAGCTCCGCACGATGATCAAGACCTTCAAGGATAAAGGCACGGGTATCATCGCCGATGTCGTCATCAACCACAAAAACGGAGCTACTAAATGGTGCGACCTCGCCAACGAGACGGTGACGGGTCAGAATACGGGCAAGACCTACTCTGTTTCCTGGGACCACACCAACTATACACAGATCTGTAAAGACGACGAGGGCAATACGAATAAGTCCTCTGAAGCCTATGGCAAGATCAAAGGTGCCGGCGACACGGGACTCGGCGATGGCGGATGCCGTGACCTTGATCATACGAATGCAACGACGCAGGCTAACATTAAAACTTACGAAGATTATCTCTTGAACGAACTGGGCTACACCGGTTTCCGCTACGACTTCGTGAAAGGCTACGATCCAAAATATATCAAGCTTTACAACGAATCCTCCAAGCCCACCTACTCCGTAGCTGAGTACTGGCAAGGCTCTGTGACTGACACAAAGAGTGGCGATCATCCCTTTGGTGGCGTGAAAGACTGGGTGGAGGCTACCGGCTATACAAGCGCGGCTTTCGACTTCCCCATGAAATACTTCATTGAGAGTGCATTTGCCAACAGCAACTGGAGCTCTCTGGTCAACTACACGAGCAAGACCCTTGCCGGTGTCAATCCGCAGTATGCCGTGACCTTCATCGACAACCACGACACATCCGACCCTCACGAGAATCCGGATCAGTTGCGCGCAAACATTGCTGCAGCCAACGCTTATCTGCTCGCCATGCCCGGCACACCGTGCATCTTCCTCAAGCACTGGCTGAGCTACAAGACGATCATCAAGAAATGTATCCTCGCCCGCAAGCTCGCTGGAATCACGAACACAAGCAGTGTGACGACCTCTTCTGCTGTCACTAACGGTTATGTGCTCGGCGTAAAAGGCTCCAACGGCAGCGTGCTTCTCCTCTTAGGTACTCCTACCTATGACACGACCGGTTATCAACTTGTCTGCGAAGGTGACAACTTCAAGTATTATGTCTCTGACGGCTTGGATATCTCCGGCATCACCAGCATCAAGGACGAAACAACACATACCATCCCTTCATTCTGCAAGGTAAACAGCGGCGAAACCTGCGCCTTCTTCGAGCAACCAACATCGAGCGCATGGTCCGGTACGATCTATTGCTGGGCATGGGACTCCAAAGGTAACTACACGGGTGGCTCATGGCCTGGTATGGCTTGCACGAAGGTAGGCACTACCGATGACGGCAAGACCGTATGGAAATGGACATGGAGCGGAAAATACACCGGTTCTACAGCCTCTACACCTACGGGTATCATCTTTACGAACAAGACGACCGGCTCGAGTCAGACCAACGACATGACGTTCAAGAACGGCAACTACTATGGCGTAGATATCGTCTACGGCAATGTCATCGACAATGCAACAGGCATCCGTACCATCAATGCCTCGACAACCTCTTCTGATCCTTCTTGGTACACCCTCTCCGGCGTGCGTCTCAGCAAAGAGCCCACGCAGAACGGAGTGTATATCCATCAAGGGAAGAAGGTGGTGAAATAAAGGCCTCTCCCCTTCTCCCTCCCCCGTAGGGAGGGAGAAGGCAATACCAAGGCGCCCAAAAGGCTCTTCCGGTTTCCAAGTTAAAGAGTGCCTCGGAGAGGCACAATTTTTCATAACCCCAGACTAAAGGAGCGATAGCGACTGCAGTCTGGGGGCGGGTGTTGAGAACGGATTAACTGACCTCCAGCCTCGGAGAGGCTGAATGCGCCTTGGCGCGCTATAAATACATTGCGCACTATCGTGCAGTCTGCCTCTCCGAGGCAGGAGGTCAGTCAAACAGGCTCTCACAACCCACCCCAGTCTGCGTCGCTGCGCTCCTTAGACTGGGGTTATGAATAATTCAGCCTCTCCGAGGCTGCCAGCGCCATTGCCCGCCAGTCGCCAAACGATTGTTCGGCGGTCGCCAAACGATTGTTTAACGGTCGACAAGCGATTGTTTGTCGTTCGACGAACGATCGGCTGACGAACGGCAGCCAACAACAACGAAATTAAAACCAAACAACATGAATATTTTAAAACAAAGACAACACAAAGGAATCTACACGCTTGCGTGTGGACTATTGATGCTTCTCACTTGTTCAACGGCTTCGGCACAAAAGTATGTAGGTGGCGACATCTCTATGCTGCCCGCCTATGAGAAGGCCGGGGCAACTTACTACACGCACAGTGGGCAGAGCATCTCCGATGTGATCACTTATTTCAAAGAGGAAGGGATGAACGCCATGCGCGTACGCCTCTTCGTCAATCCTACTAAGCAGACGACGAATGAGAACAACGGCACCTATACATGGGTCACGGATGACAATGTGTGCCAAAACCTCAGTTGGGTGGAGAGCTTGGGCAAGCGCATCAAGGACGCTGGACTGAAGTTCATGCTCGACATCCATTATTCCGACACGTGGGCCGACCCGGGGAAACAATGGACACCGGCTGCGTGGGCTTCGCTCAGCGACGATGACCTCGCCACAAAGGTCTATGACTATACGAAAGATGTACTGACTCAGTTGAAAGCTGCCGGTGCAGAGCCCGACTTTGTGCAGACTGGTAACGAGATCAGCTACGGCATGCTGTGGGGACGCCCCGGAAGCACACTCTATCAGTGCTGGCCATCATCTTCAAACAACTGGTCTCGCTTTGAGAAACTACTCGGTCAGGCTACTAAAGCTACGCGTGAGGTCTGCCCCGATGCAAAGATTATCCTGCACGTAGAGCGTGTGTCAACATCACAGCAGAACGACAACAAGAGCTATGCAGCCCTGAAATATTTCTATCAGCAGATGGCAACGGCAAAGATCGACTATGACATTATCGGTCTAAGCTATTATCCGTATTTCCATGGTCCGCTGTCAGAGATAGAAGGTGCCATCAGTTATCTTGAGGCAGCTTATCCGAGCAAAGAAATCATGATTGTGGAGACAGGCTATCCATACGCCTGGGCTGTGAATGGCACAACTTACAACTATAGTGGCACGTATGCTTATTCTGATGCAGGACAGAAGAGTCTCACCGATGCTCTCATCACGATGCTGAACAAGCACAGTAAGGTGACCGGCTTGTTCTGGTGGTGGCCGGAATATAATGCCAAAGGCACAAGTCTGAGTGGCTGGTATAACGCTCCGCTCTTCGACAGTCGTACAGGCCGCGCAACCTCTGCCGTATCATCCTTGAAGAACTTCCTGACGTCGTCTACAGGTATCAAGGCGGTAAAAAGCAATGGAGTCTCTCTCGATGGCTCCTACTATAACCTTGCCGGGCAGCGTGTCAGCAAGCCGCAGCAAGGGGTGTATATCCATCAAGGGAAAAAGGTGGTGAGATAAGGCCTCTCCTCTAATCAACCCCTTTCATTTTCCCCGTTATCGGGGGCCAGGAATCCCGTAAGGAGGGAGAGCCTCACCCCGTAAGAAAGAAACAGCCTCGGAGAGGCACAATGCACGACAGTGCGCATCATTTTGATAGCGCGCCAAGGCGCATTCAGCCCCTCCGGGGCTGGAGCTCAGTGAATCCGCACTCAGCCTAAAAATAACACAAAAAAAATCCGGCAATGACCGAGGTCATAAACCGGATTCGAATGAAAGGAGGAAGTGGTACCTCTTGGAGTTGAACCAAGGACACATGGATTTTCAGTCCATTGCTCTACCACCTGAGCTAAGGCACCAAGTTGCAATGTTGTTAGGAATTGTGTTATTTCCTTATTGCGGGTGCAAAGGTAGTGCTTTTTCTTTAACCCCACAAATTTTTCGGGGGAAATTTTTCAAACTATTTTTATTAAAGATATATTTCGTGAAAAACTTGGTGTTTTCTTTCGCTGTTTCCGGAAAAAGTTATACCTTTGCAGCCGCTATCGGGATGTAGCGCAGTTGGTAGCGCACTACGTTCGGGACGTAGGGGTCGCCAGTTCGAGTCCGGTCATCCCGACACACACAAAAGAGGCGGCTGATTTTCAGTCGCCTCTTTTGCGTTTATGACTTCCTCAAGAACAATATATTATTTTCCACATAGAATTATTTTTCTCACACGGATCCTAAAGATTTTAAAGATAGTTACGCCGCGTTGCGGCTACACATACCCGTAGGGGCACAGGCTTGGTTAGAAGTGGGCGCCCTCCACCGCGTAGCGAATAGCGTAGCCATCTTTAAAATCTTTAGGATCCGTGTGAAATAAAAATCGTTGGAAGATCAATCATCTACCATGCCAATGATCGCCGCCACATCCTCTGCATTGATGTCGCCCGTGATAAGGATACCCACACACGAATTGTCACCTGCTGACACGGCCACGACCTCCTGAATCGTGTCGCCTTTCTGCTTCACAAGAATATTCATTCCTTCAGCCTTACCTTTCTTCAGGCCTGTGAACTCACTGTAGCCGTCATCCGATAACGCTGCTATCTTCTTCACAAACTTCTTGCGGATGCTACTCGAGCAATCGGTGAGCGTAAGCACCTTAGCCTCGTCAACCTCTTTGAGCAAGGCAGCGACATTGCCGTCCTTCACCTTGGCGGCAGCGATTGTCATCATCAACTTCGGCACACTGACATACTCCGCATGCTTCTTGTCGCGATACTCATTAAACACGCTGCTTGCCGACTGGCAGAATGCCAACTGGCAAGTGAGCAACAGAATTAATGTAAACAGAATCTTCTTCATGATTAATACTCTATATAATGTTTTAGACGTTCAAAATCGGCGTTTGTAAAATCCTTCATCAACTTTAACTCTTCAATATTATGTATCGGACCATAGAGGCGGCGGTAATCAACAATATCTTTTGCCTGATAATAATTAAGATAAGGATGTTTCTTAAGCTCATTCAGCGACAGTTTATTGACGTTCAACCGATGGACCTCCGCAGGATTGACCTCAAAATAAGACAGCGTCTTCTTCGGAAAGTCGGCAATCTCCAACAACTGCTCTGCAGAATAAAAACCACCTAAGTATTTCCGTCGAAAGGCTATCTCTTTCGCATAATAGCGACCGATGCCCGGTACCTTCATCAACTGCGTTGTGTCCGCATCATTAAGCTCGATATGCTCGCCTTGCCGCAGTTTTGTGGGATAATGACGGGCAGCGGCGCTGTCCATGGCTTGCCGGTGAGTGGTAGGATAGGGTGCTCCGTTACTGGCATAGTCATATGGCTGATAGTCGGCCCCAATACGGACATAAGGCGCGAGTTCACGATATTGCTTCTGAGTCAGTCCATAGACGCGACCAAAGTCTTCACGCCGACGGAACACGCCACCTTTGGCACGATAGCGATAGATGCTCCTTACCTGCCAGGGGGCAAGGCCAAGCTCTAAGAGTTCCGTAGAGTCAGCCGTATTCGGATCGAAAGGGAAACGGCTCTCGGCACGCCCCGGCACGGCATAGTAACGATTGCCGCCACTCTTTGGATAACCATTAGGATAATAACCTCCACCTCTACGGCTCATTGTCGCAGAGTCTCCGGCTGACGTCGTGCTGACCATCGGTCCTTTGTCATGGAAGAACCAAAGAACGGCACTGACGATGACAAAGATGACCAACAGAAACCAGATAACGCGGCGGTCGGACCGACGAATGTAATGGAGGTCTTTTAGATTCATGGTGTTAGGTGTTGAGTGGTAATGGTATGTTTATACTATTCCAAGCCCGTATTATATTATTCCGAGTTGATGCAGGAACACCACGGCAATACAGAGGGGAGATACGAAGCGGACGAGGAACAACCAGAAGCCGTAAGCACGGACAGAAGCGGTGCCCCAGTTCGTGAACTCATCGCGTACCATCTTGCGTGGCGCTATCCAACCGACGAGGATACAGGTCGTGAAAGAACCGAGTGGAAGAAGAATGTTCGACGTGAGGAAGTCGCAGAAGTCGAGGAAGCTCTTTCCGCAGACGGTGATGTCCACTGCTCCGCAGGAGAGGGAACAAGTGATACCGATGAGAATAGCGATGACCGTCTCGATGATGGCACCTTTAGACCGGGAGATATGCAGTTCTTCAAAGAACAGCGACGTGCCGATCTCATGCATGGAGATCGTCGAGGTGAGGGCTGCAAGAGCAAGGAGCGCATAGAACAAGACGCCGATGATATAACCCAAGACCGGCGTGAACGCTTGCTGGAAGACATTCGGCAGTGTGATGAAGATCAGCGATGGACCGCTGTCAGGATTGACACCGACGGAGAAGGCTGCGGGAAAGATCATGAGGCCAGCCAAAATAGCAACTAGCGTGTCAACGACCGCTACTTGGACGGATGACTTCAAGAGATTTGTCTGACGCGTGAAGTAAGAGGCATAGGTACAAAGGCAAGCCGTACCTAAGGACAACGAGAAGAATGCCTGACCAAGACCATCGAAGATGATCTGATGGTCAATCTTGGAGAAGTCGGGCTTGAACAGGAACGAGATACCTTTACCCGCGTCAGGTAACATACAAGAAGCCGCCACGATGACGAGCAGCAATATAAATAAGGTGGGCATGAGGATATTGCTCACCTTCTCAATACCTTTGCGGATACCACGCACTACAACAAGGTGGGTGAGGATGATGAAGACGATAGTCCAGACGCCCGGCTCAACAGGATCCGAGGAGAACTTCTTGAAATATTCCTGTACATAAGCCGCATCACCATTGACATTACCCATGATGGAGGCAAAGAGGTACTGCAGGCACCAACCTGCGATAACGGAATAGAAACCGAGGATGATCAGCGACGTGAAGGCTCCGATGAATCCAACGGCTCCCCACGCTTTGTTACCTCCCGCCCGTACATAAGCGCGTGCGGCATTGGCGGCACCATGACGTCCCACGACGAACTCTGCGATCATTCCAGGAATACCGAGCACAAGGACACAGGCGAGATAGACCACTATGAAGGCCGCACCACCATCGTGACCCGTCATATAGGGGAATCGCCAGATGTTACCCAAGCCTACCGCTGAGCCTGCCGTGGCGAGCACCACGCCTATCTTAGTACCAAAGTTACCTCGTTCCATATCTTATTTTGCTATAATTCTACATATCTTCCAACGACAAAGCCACAAAGTCATAATGTTGACGGGGCTGTTGCCGCATAATATTTGTTGCTTTTTGTTTCAGCACAGGCAGAGAGATGCGTTTCTTATGCCGCTTTACTTCTCCAATGACAGTCTCTCGATCCACCTCGTTCACCGCTATGAGATCAATCTCGTTTCCACCGTCTTTCTCCCAATAATTAGTAACGATGTTGTACAACCCGGTTTCACTATACTTCTGTCTGAAATAGCGCTCAAGAAGATAACCAGAGAACGTATCATAATCGCTAAGTACCTTCTCTGTTACATAATCCGTGTTACCTATCTCTATCGCACTTCTGTATTTATAGATAAAGCGGAACCAGAATAAAAGGAAGTTGTCTTTGATGGTGTAGCTCACATTGCGGGAGCCTTCTGGAGCCAAATAAGGACGTCGCCGCAAGAGAATGTCATAGTTCTTATCCAACTTATCCAAATATCCTCCAGCCTCAATACCTGTGTAACTCTTGATATCACCACGCGTCGTGTTACCATTGGCAACAGCGCTGATAACCGAGAAGTAATTACCATACTCTTTCCCAAACTCATCCGAGAGCATTTCGCTCCCTTCAGTGATAAAATACGATCCTGTGGAAAACACTTCTTTTATCATATCTTCCTTTGTTAAGGCTCCGTGTGTCATCAGCTGTTCAACATACTTCGCCACACCACCGGTGAGCATATAAAGCGTCAACAAATCATCAGGCTGATACTGAGGATTGAAATCATGAAGGATACCTTTGAGAACAGACGTGGAGAAAGGTCTGACTCTCAGTCTGTTTGTAGCACGTCCATAGAGAGGTTCCTGCTTATCATCAAAGATTCGCGCCATCATAGAATAAACCGAGCCACAAAGGATAAGATTCATGTGACTCTGATCTTTACTTTCATCCCATGCATTCTGAATATCTGTAAACACATAGTCGCCGACATATCGGAAGTTCTGAAACTCATCAAGAATAAGCGTGAAGTTATGCGATTGAGAAAGTCTTAACAATGCAGAGAAAAGACGACCAAAGGAAGTAAAGTCACCTAAATCAATGTTCAAGACTTCTCTCACAATATCAGTCAGTTCACGACACAACAAGCCTTCGCTCTTCCTTCCGACAAAGAAATAGACTGTAGGAATATTATGGCAAGCCTGTCTCACGAGCGTCGTCTTGCCAATACGTCTTCTTCCTGTGATAACAGTCATCTGCGCATATTGAGCGGAAAGCCGTTCAATACGCTCCAATGCTTGTGTTTCCTTTTCGCGATCGTAGAATTTCATCTCTGATCCTTTCCTTGTTATGGCACAGCCGTTACTGTAACAGCCGTTGCATTAAGTAATATTGCAAAGATAGTGAATTCTTCGCAAAGTGCAAACGGATTATTGAATATTTTGTGCCAGTATTCGCCCGTTAAATCACGCCAAACTGATGGAGGAAGATGGCGAGGATAGACAACGGTGCCACGAAGCGCACAAGGAAAAGGTAGATGCCGAAGAAGCGCTGCGAGACAGTGCCCCAGTTCGTAAACTCATCCTTCACAAGTTTCTTAGGGACGAACCAGCCGAGGAAGATACAGGTGAGGAAACCACCGACGGGGAGGAAGATCTGACCCGTGACAAAGTCGAAGACATCGAACAAAGGCTTGCCACCAATCTCAAGTCCGCTCCAGTCACTCAACGACAGAGAGCAGATGGCACCAATGATGGTACATGCCACCGTGACGATGACGGCACCTTTCTTGCGGGAGATATGAAGTTCCTCATAGAAAAAGGCGGTAGACACCTCATGAAGGGAGATAAGCGAGGTGAGAGCAGCCAAAGAGAGGAGGAGGTAGAACAGCAAGGACACGACCCACCCCAAAACAGGTAGTCCAGCGAAAGCCTCATTGAAAACATTCGGCAACGTGATGAAGATCAGTGAAGGACCACTGTCAGGATTGACCCCCACAGAGAATGCTGCGGGGAAGATCATTAAGCCTGCAAGGATGGCGACCATCGTATCAATGGAGCAGATCTGCACGGCTGAAGTCAACAGGTTCGTTTGCCGCGTGTAATAAGAGGCATAGGTACAGATACATCCCATGGCAATACTCAGCGAATAGAAGCACTGGCCGAGAGCACCGAGGAACACGCCACTGTCTACCTTCGTCAGGTCGGGCTTGAAGAGGAACTCAATGCCTTTGCCTGCATTTGGCAACAGACAAGAGCAGACAACGATGACGAGCAGCAAGATGAACAACGTCGGCATCATCAGTTTCGACGCTTTCTCGATACCGCCACGGATACCATGGATAATAACGAAATGGGTAACGCCCATGATGATGACTAGCCAGAAGATTGGCTGAATGCCACTCTCAGAGAAGGTGGCAAAGTATTGCTTCACAAAATTGGCATCACCATGGAGCTGACCCATGATAGAAGCATAGACATACTGCAGGCACCAGCCCGAGATGACGGCATAGTAACCCGTGATGAGGAATCCCGTCAACACACCGAGGAATCCAACGTATTTCCAAGCTGAGCCGTGAGCCACACGCGAATAAGCACGGTACGTGTTTGCGGCACCATGACGGCCAATAATAAACTCAGAGACCATGCACGGAATACCCAACAACAGGACGCACGCAATATAGATAATGATGAAGGCGGCGCCACCATTCTGACCCGCCATGTAAGGGAAACGCCAGATGTTTCCCAAGCCTACTGCGCCACCCGCAGTGGCCAAGATCATACCAATTTTGCTGCCAAAACTTGCTCTCTCTTCTGACATAAATATGCTTTATCTATAACTTTACAATCAATTATTGTGCAAAATTATAAAATAAATAGGAGATAAACGTATAAAGTGGAAGAAAAAAAGCCTCTCCCCGTCCCTCCCCCGTAGGGAGGGAGGAAAATATTACTTAAAGAGCCTTAGGAGAGCCATCAGAGAGCACAGACACCTCTCGCGCAAGGGTTGGTCTTCTCCCCTCCCTACGGGGGAGGGGCCGGGGGAGAGGCCTTACCTATACTCTTCCGGCACCAGTTGTTTCCACTTCTTATACGGATTCTCCAGCATATAAGAATTGTAGAAGTGCTTATCGCCCGTGACCTCGGGTCCAAGGAAGTCAGGCTTGTCGAACGCTTCCGTCTCACTGCCTAACTCTACCTCAGCCATCACGAGACCGTCATTGTCACCATGGAACTCATCAACCTCATAAGTGTGGTTGCCGACAGGCACAAGGTAACGGTGCTTGTCAATGGCGCCGCCTTGACAGAGTTTCATCAGGTGAGAAGCCTCATCGAGCGTGATCTCTTTCTCAAACTCATAGCGTGAAAGCCCGTGATCCACACTTCTGCTTTTAATGGTGAGGTAAGCCTTGTCATCACGGATACGCACACGTACTGTAGCACCTTCCGCCGGGATATAGCCCTGCTGGATATGACTTACAGAAGAGGCGGCACGTTTGAACGCGCCGCCATGCTTCACCAAGAACTTCCGTTCTATTTCTAATCCACTCATGTTGTTTGAGTTTTTGAGTTTATGAGTTTTTGAGCCTTTAATTTGTAAGGTCATAGTTTTTGAGCCCTTAATTTGTAAGGTCATATTAAGAGCTTAAAAACTAAAAAACTCAGAGACTTATAAACTCAATCTCATTGCACAATAAACATCGACCAAATCATGTAGATGATGGCAAGGGCTACAAGGACACCAAAGATCCATTTCACCACAAGTTCACCCTGATTCTTCTGTTTGTCCTGATGATCCACACGCTTCTTCGCTGTGGAAGCAGCATTCACCTCCCTTGCGGGGATGTGCTTCAACTGTTCTTTCTTGTTGTTTCCCATAGTATGATTATTTTTTAGTTTTCCTTAGTCTTCTTTCTGTGCATCGCTTTCAGCGAACTCCATGAGGTACGCCTTGATGAAACCATCGATCTTGCCGTCCATCACGCCGTCGACATCCGACGTCTGGTAGCCTGTGCGATGGTCTTTCACGCGGCGGTCATCGAAGACATAAGAGCGGATCTGACTGCCCCACTCGATCTTCTTCTTACCGGCCTCAATCTTCGCCTTCTCAGCCTGCTGTTTTTTCAACGCGCGGTCATAGAGCTGACTCTTCAAGAGCTTCATGGCCTTCTCACGGTTCTTCGGCTGGTCACGTGTCTCAGTGTTCTCAATGAGGATCTCTTCTTTCTCACCTGTGTCGGGGTCTTCATACTGATAACGCAGACGCACACCCGACTCCACCTTGTTGACGTTCTGACCACCGGCGCCACTGGAGCGGAACGTATCCCAGCTCACCTTGGCAGGATCGACATAGACCTCGATGGTATCGTCGACAAGCGGCGTGACAAAGACAGAGGCGAAGCTCGTCATGCGCTTACCCTGTGCGTTGTAAGGCGACACACGCACGAGGCGGTGCACACCGTTCTCACTCTTCAGGAAGCCATAGGCATACTCGCCGCCCTCAATGGTCATCGTCATACTCTTGATGCCAACTTCCTCACCCGGCTGCAGGTCGGTGATGGTCGTCTTATAGCCATGGGCCTCGCACCAGCGCATATACATACGCATGAGCATCTGCGCCCAGTCCTGAGCCTCTGTGCCGCCAGCACCGGAGTTGATCTTCAGTACGGCATCCATAGAGTCCTCGTCCTGGCGGAGCATGTTCTTCAACTCCAGGTCCTCAATGCACTTGATAGCCTTGTCATAGTCGGCATCGACCTCCTCTTCCGTGACGAGGTCTTCCTTATAATAGTCAAAGGCAAGCTGCAGCTCGTCGGCATACTGCTTGCACTGCTTGTATCCGTCGAGCCATTTCTCAATGCCTTTCACCTTCTTCATCTGAGCCTGTGCCTGCTTCGGGTCATCCCAAAAGTCGGGAGCCTGCGTGCGCAACTGCTCTTCTTCAAACTCTACTTTCTTCTGGTCAATATTGAGATAGTGATGGAGCTTCTCTGTGCGGTCCAACACATCTTTCAGTTGATCTGCTGTAATCATGATGTCAGTTTCTGAGTTTTTGAGTTATTGAGTTATTTAGTTATTTAGTTTCTAAGCTTATAAAATGACATGCAAATTAAGAGCTCAAAAACTCATAAACTAAAAACCTCAAAAAACTCATTTAGTTATAATTCCGTCCGACGGTGTATTCGCATACATGTCGTCGATGATGTCTTTATAATGCTCGTTGACGATGGGGCGCCGCAACTTCAGTGTGTTCGTCATCTCTCCGTTCTGCATCGAGAAATGGTGAGGCAGCAGCGTGAAGCGCTTGATCTGTTCATAGTGAGCCAAGCCTTGCTGCAACGTGTCGATACGCTCCGTCATCATATCAATGACCTGCTTGTTCTTGCAGAGCTCTACACGGTCTGCGAACTGGATGCCATGCTGATGGGCCCAAGCCTCAAGCACACTGTACTCCGGTACAACAAGCGCGGAGACGAACTTGCGCTGGTCAGCGATGACTGCCACCTGGTCAACGAACTTATCCACGAGGAGCAGCGACTCGATCATCTGCGGAGCGATATACTTACCGTTACTTGTCTTGAAGAGGTCCTTGATACGCTCCGTGAGATAGAGTTCTCCGTTCTTCAGATAACCTGCATCACCCGTATGGAAGAAACCGTCGGCATCGAAAGTCTTCTCGTTGAGCTCCGGCCGGTTGTAATAGCCTTTCGTGATCGTCGGACCTTTTAGGAGAATCTCATTGTCCTCGCCGATCTTAATCTGTATACTGTTGATAGGACGTCCACAAGAGCCTATTGTGAACGGCTCACCCTTGTGGTCACACGACACCGTGGCAAGGCTCTCCGTCAAGCCATAACCTACAATCATGCAGATGCCGATACTGTGGACGAACTCCTCCACCTCAGGGGAGACATAAGCTCCGGCCGTCGGGAAGATATTTGGATGCTCGAGGCCTATCTGCTTGCGCACGAGACTGAGCACGGCCTTATCTGCGAGTTTATATTTCAGACGCAGCGTCAATGGCGGGCGTTTGCCTTTAGAGAGATAATCGATGTTATATTCTTTACCAATCTTCCAAGCACTGTAGAAGATCTTTTGCTGCGTTGCACTGGAGCGGTCTATCTTTGCTTTCACAGCCTGATATACTTTCTCCCAGAATCGCGGCACACTTGACATACATGTCGGGTGGGTCTCGCGCATCGACTCCTGGATCTTATGCGGGTTGACATTGACGATGAGCGTGGCACCCTCCGTGAGACAGAGGTAAGCCCAACCGCGCTCGAAGATATGCGTGAAGGGGAGGAAGTCGATGACACGGTCCTTTTCACCTACCGGAACACAGGCGGCGTTAGCCTTGAAAGCGGCGGCATACTGACCATAGGTGAGCATCACACCTTTCGACTCGCCCGTCGTACCACTGGTATAGAGGATGTTGCAGAGGTCGTCGTCGCTTGCTTGCTTCCACAGCGCCTCAACCTCCTGTTCGTGAGAAAGATCCTCACCGAGCTTGATGAAGTCGTCGAAATACATCGCCTCAGGGTCATGCATACTCAGACGCACGTGGCGGTCGAAGACGATGATTCGCTCCATCGTGGGGCACAAGGCATGCACGCGGTGAGCTTTGTCATACTGCTCCTGCTCGCCTACGAAGACGAGGCGCACGCCTGCATCATTGATCATATATTGGATCTGCTGTCCCGACGTAGTGGCATAGAACGGGATAGAGACGACACGGATACCGTAAGCGCCAAAATCAGTGTACAGGTATTCCGCGCAGTTCTGTGAGAAGACGGCTATCTTCTCTTGTGGCTTCATTCCAAGCGCCAGGAGGGCATTACTGACCTTCTTGACATTCAGCGAGAACTGATTCCACGACACGTCAGTCCATTTGGAACTGCCGAAACCTTGACGGACAAGGGCTGTCCGATTGCCATACTTCTTTGCCTGAGAGTGTATAAGCACTGACAGATGCGACCTGTTTTGCATAAGCTTAGGTTTTATTTGTTGCAAAGATAAAATAATAATGGCAAATATTCAAAGGATATTAAATCTTTTTTTTAATTTTGCCGTAAGGAACCATGCAAAACGACGCCTTGCAGGGCGCGGCCCTTGTGGCCGTCCGCAACCATTAAAGAAGTATTATGAGACAGGAAGATTATGTAAACGATGCCGTGGAACTGCTCAAGCAGCTCATAGCCACACCTTCGGTGAGCCGCAACGAGACGGCTGCAGCTGATATCATGGAGAAGCATATGATAACCTACGGGCTGGCACCACACCGCGAGGCCAACAACCTATGGGTGCTGTCGCCCGACTGGGACGATGCCAAGCCGACACTGCTGCTTAATGCGCATATCGACACAGTGAAGCCCGTGGACAGCTGGACACGCGACCCCTTCAAGCCGACACTCGAAGGCGACAAGCTCTACGGACTTGGAAGCAACGACTGTGGTGGAGGACTGACAACGCTTTTGCAGGTCTTCCGTTGGCTCTCGCTCCGTCCACAGCCTTACAACTATATCTACCTCGCCTCAGCCGAAGAGGAGGTATCGGGTAAGGACGGTTTCTCCCGCGCCCTACCTTCGCTCCCGAAGATCGATGTCGCCATCGTGGGTGAGCCTACAGGCATGCAGCCGGCCATCGCAGAGAAAGGCCTCATGGTGCTTGACGTCATCGCGCACGGCAAGAGCGGACACGCAGCTCGCAATGAGGGTGTGAACGCCATCTATGAGGCGCTCGACGACATGGTATGGATCAGGGATTATAAGTTTCAGAAAGTCAGTCCGCTGCTCGGCCCTACGAAAATGACACTCACCGTGGTCCATGCCGGTACGCAGCACAATGTCATCCCCGACCTCTGCACAATGCTCGTGGATGTGCGTACGAACGAATACTATACAAACGAGGAAGTGTTTGACATCATCAAGCAACACGTCAAGAGTGAAGTTCATGCTCACTCCTTCCGTCTCCACTCCTCGCATATCGATCCCGAGCATCCGCTCATCAAGCGCTGCGTCAGTCTCGGCCTCAAACCCTACGGCTCACCGACGCTCAGCGACCAAGCCCTCATGCCGTGGCAGTCGTTCAAGCTCGGCCCCGGCGAGTCGTCCCGCTCCCACTCCGCCGATGAGTATATCTGCATCAGCGAGATGAGAGAGGCGTTCTATACGTATCTAAAAGTTCTTGAGGGATAATTTTATCTCCCCAACCACGCTTCGGGGTTGAGCTTTGCACGCTCTTTGCGGAGCTGGAACTGGAGGATATGATCAGGGCCTACAGTGCCGAGGATCTGACGTGTGGAGACATGCTGACCACGCGAGACACTCGCTGAACTGAGGTTCGAATAGACGGAGATGTAGGCGCCATGGCGGAGCATGACAACCACTGTACCAGCATAAGAGAGCACGGCACTCACCTCACCGTCGTAGATAGCACGCGCCTTACAACCGGCGCCACCCATGATGTTGATACCCTTGTTGTCGAGCGTCACACCTTTCAAGCCCGCGACATTATACTGTCCGAAGTGGCTCACGATGCGGTAGTTGCCCGTTATAGGCATCGGCAAGCGGCCACGGTTTGCCTCAAAGCCATTGTTCATCATACGGTCAACAGACGAGAACTCCTGTGCTTCCTGCTGATCCTGCTTAGCCTCGGCAATCTCTTTCTTCGCGCGCTCAGCATCTGCCGCCTGCTTACGCTCTGCTGCCTCACGGGCAGCCTCAGCCTCACGGGCAGCCTGCTCAGCTGCCGCCTTACGAGCCGCAGCAGCTTCAGCAGCAGCCTGAGCCTTACGCTTCTCTTCTGCTGCCGCAGCTTCCTCACGTGCTTTCTGTGCGGCGATGGCAGCTTGACGCGCCTGCTCAGCCGCTTTCTGTGCTGCTAGCTCACGAGCCTTAGCCTCAGCGATACGACGGGCATTCTCACGAGCAGCAGCCTCAGCAGCAGCCTTCTTACGGGCAAGCTCCGCCTCACGGCGCTGGCGTGCCGCAGCAGCGGCAGCAGCCTGGCGACGGGCCTCAGCCTCAGCACGTGCACGCACCTTGGCGACTTCTATCTCTACCTGACGGTCGATCTCCGCATTCAGTGCCGCGTCTTTCTTACGCTGCTCAGCAATGAGGACTTTGATCGTGCCTTGCTGCTTCTGCAGGCCATTGACAATCTCCTGCTGTTGGTTCTTGTTAGCCTCAAGCTTGGCATGCTCCTGCTGACCTTTATAGAGGAGGTTATTCTTCTGACCTTTGACATGCTGCAACTGCTTGTGCTTGTTCGACACCTGCGCCTGCTTGGCTTTCACTGCCTCTCCCTGTGCCTTCTGATAGTTAGCATATTCGCGCACGAAACGTAGGCGGCGATACATTTGATAAAGGTTCTTCGCAGAGAAGATGAACATCAACTTGTCCTGGACCGTGCGGTGACGCGCCATGTAGCGCATCGACTTGATGTATTTGTTCTGACGGTCCTTCAACTGTGCCCTCAGCGTGTTGAGCTGCGAGTTGAGGATGCCGATGTTGCCGTTGATATGATGGATATCCTTCTGAATGCTGTTGATGTTCTGCTGGTTCTTGTCAATATCGCCATTGATCATCATCAGTTCATTCAGTTTCTTGCTGACATTAGCCTTATTCTCCTGCAGCGCTTTCTCCTGCTCACGAATCTTCCGCTGAATATCCGCGCGCTGGCTCTGCAGTTTACGGATTGATGCATTGGTATAAGTCACCGCATTCTTCTGCTTCTTAGAAGAGGCTTTGCCGCGGTTGTTCTTTGATTGCTGGGTTGTACGCGTCGTCTTCCGTGCAGTTGACTTCTTTTTCTGAGCGTAAGAAGGCATTGCTGCAAACCCCGCAAGCAACAAACAGATACTATATATAATAATGTGTTTCATTCTACCCTATTACATACTGAACAGTTTGGAGAAGATGTCCGTCGCCTCAATCTGCTTATACTTCGACGGCAGCGTTGTTTCCAAGCTCCACTTCGACGAGGTCGATGGTTCATCCATGTCTAGGATCATCGTCACCTTCTGCGCTTTCTTCGTGGCCGTGGTCTGGAAAGTCAACTCCTCGTAAGACGGGAACGCCTTCGTGCCGACTGCCTTAAACTTAGAATATTTCATCGTAAGCGTTGACTTGCCGTGCTGTGCAGACGAATAAGACGCTTTTACATCGTTGATCTGTCCCGATGTGCGGTCTGCATTCCAAAGATAAGACAGACTGCCGCTCATGAGACTGACAGGCACCGTCTGTGCAGCGCCACTGAGGTCAGCCTTGAACTTCGACACATCGCCTTCGCCCACCGTCTTTTTTCCCGGAAGGAAGAGCTGATTCCAGAACAAAGCCTGAAGTGCATAGAAGTCCAAGCCGTTGGCCCGGAGGAAATCGAGCTTGTTGTAATCTTCCTTGACATACTGCTTATGCAAGCGGTCCACGACAAGGACATAGTCAGGCGTGAACTCCAATCGTCCTACCTCCGTATGGATGAGTGGCACAAAGAGCTGCAGGCGGATCATCTGATCCTTACGCATGTGCAAGCTGCCGGGCACCGACACATCCTTGTCGCCCATCGTAGCCGAGAACGTGAGGTCGGCAACGATGTTATCAGCCGTCACCTTACGGTCATTTACCTTCTCCACGAAAGCGAAAGAGGATGTCTTTATAGCCTTCGTCGTTGTCTCGACATTATCTGTCTTTGAGTTCTTCGTAGTTGTAGGCAATGCAGCCTCCGTATCTTTGACCGCCATCTTGTTCGTGCCACATGAGGCAAGCAACAATGTTGAGACGGCAATTATTCCCAATCGTATATTCTTCATTACTTTATCTTCTTTTGATACAATCTTATTTTCTTTTCCAATGCCTTGGCATCACTACCGTGCTTGACGGCTTGCTCAAGGAACGAGACTGCAGACTTGTAGTCGCCGAGCTGCGCATAGATCGCTGCCGCATGCTCATAGAGCGTGCCGTCCGTTGTGCTATCGGTAGAGAACTTCATTGTCTGGTCGATATAGATCTTTGCATCCGCATAACGTCCGAGCTTATAGAGCACCCAGGCGTAAGTGTCGAGATAGGTAGCATTTTTCGGCTCCGCCGCAATGGCCTTAGCACTCATCTGCTCCGCTTTGTCGAGCTGGGTACCGGTCTCACTCAAGAAATAAGCATAGTTGTTGAGTGTCGCGATGTTGTCGGGCTTATACTGCAAGCAACTGTCATAAGCTGCAAAGGCCTCCTTGTCCATTCCCTTGGAGTGATAGATCTCTCCCATGATGGAATAAAGATCCGAGACGATATCAGGGCTACTCTGATCGTTGATAAACGCCGTGCCTTTCTTCATGGCAGTGAGAGCTCCAGCATCGTCCTTGAGATAGTAACGCGAGAGGCCGGTAAAGAAATAGAAGGCGAGTTCATTAGGATTATAGAGCATGCCGGGCTCACTGAGCGCAGCAATCACCTTCCAGTCCTGCGACGGCCACTTGTCCTGGATGAGCTGGATGCGCGCGCCCGCATTGTCGGGCTGCAACTTAAGCAGATCCGTCAAGGCATTATCAATAGAATCTTTCGGGAACTTCTTCAGCGTATAATAAGCCGCCTTGAGCTGTGCCACAGTCGTATCGCGCGGCACGACCTGCTGCACCTGCTTGAAGAGCTGCACAATCTTCGTGGAGTCGCCACCCTTCTTTTCATTCTGCTGGATAGCGTTTCTGAAGAACTGGATACGTGTATCCGATGGCGTCTCCTTACCTAAGAGGAGCTTGTCCATCATCGCCTGTGCCTGAGCATCCTGTCCCGTCTCATTATAGTAGTCGTACATACAGCTCTGTGCCATAGCATTGTCGGGCTCCGTCTTCAGTACTGCCGTATAGATGTCGTAAGCCTCCTGCTGCCGTTTGTGCTGCATAAGCCAGTTGCCGAGCATCAGTTTGAAGTTAGGATCGTTAGGATGACTGTCTGCAAGGCCTTTAAGCGTTGCATAAGCGCCTTTCTCATCACCTTTCAGTTCGTAGGCGTTCATACGCATCATCGACAACTGGTCGCTCTCCCCATCAACCTGCTCCAAGCGGTTGATGGCATCGAGCATCTTGTCGTAGTCTTTCTGCTGACGATAAAGTTGCACGAGAACAGTCAGTACATCGTCGCGGTCACGATGGCCTTTATACAACTTCTCATAGGCCTCCGTGGCCTTGGCAAAGTTGCCTGTGCCGATATACATCTGCGCCACACGCTCCTGATAAGTATCGTTGTCGGGCTCAAGCGTTGCCGCAGCTTCATAATCACGAAGCGCCAACGTGTCCTTGTCTTTGGATGCATTATACTCCGCACGCATGAAATGAGCCACAGCGGAATTGGGATTGATCTGCAGGCATGAGTCGATATACATCATCGACGAGTCGGCATTGCCCTTCTCCCGTTGCTGCACAGCTTTGAGGAAACGCTCACCGAAGACGCTGTCCTGTTCATAAGTCAACGCCTGAACCGGCTTAGCAGTGACTTTCTTCTTGTCATTTCCCAATATGGATGATACTGCAATGGTATGACTGAGAACAACAGCCAACACCAACACAGCCAATTGTAATCCGTGTTTCTTCATTTATTTACTCTTGTAGGATCTTCATCTTCGAGCGCTTATTTCACACCCGTGTGTCCGTAGCCGCCTGTACCCCGTTCCGTCTCATCGAGAATCTCCACCTGTTCCCAGGAAGCTGTCTCGTACTTGGCAATAATCATCTGTGCAATACGCTCCCCGGCATTGATGACGAAGTCTTCATTGGAGAGGTTGATGAGCAGCACCATCAGTTCGCCACGATAGTCAGCATCTATCGTACCCGGTGTGTTGAGCACCGTGATGCCGTGCTTCAGTGCAAGCCCACTGCGGGGGCGCACCTGTGCCTCGTAGCCCTCGGGGAGGGCGATGCGCAGACCCGTGGGAATGAGCCGACGCTCCAAGGGTTTCAACGTGATAGGAGACTCGATATTGGCGCGAAGATCCAACCCCGCGCTCTGACTGGTAGCATATTCCGGCAATGGCTGCCGACCGATGTTTACGACTTTGACTTTCACCATAATAATGCAAAATTACGCAATTTCAAAGAGATAACTCACTTTTTGCCTCTTAAAAAGACGAAAAGCCACAAAATAAGCGTAACTTTGCCGGAAAGGAAGAAGATTATGAACTGGCAACAACTCATCAGCAATAAAAGGCTCGGGCAGGAGGAACGCCACCCGCTTCGCCACGACGACCGCTCAGAATTCAAACGCGACGGCGACCGACTTATCTATTCGGCTCCTTTCCGCCGCCTTCAGAACAAGACGCAGGTGTTCCCGCTCCCGGGCAGTGTCTTTGTGCACAACCGTCTCACCCACTCCATCGAGGTCTCGTCGTTAGGCAAGAGCCTCGGTGATGATGTGGCGCGCCGACTCATCGACAAACACCCCGAACTGCGCAACACGCTCTTCGAAGAGATAGGTACCATCGTGCAGACAGCGGGCTTGGCGCACGACATGGGCAACCCGCCGTTCGGTCACTCTGGTGAGAAAGCTATCCAGACCTTCTTCACGGAGGACAACGGCAGTTTCCTGAAAGCAAAAGTCTCACCGGCATTTTGGGACGACATCACTCATTTCGAAGGCAACGCCAACGCTTTCCGCCTCCTCGCTCACCAGTTTGTTGGCCGTCGGCCCGGTGGCTTCGTCATGACTTATTCGACCCTTGCCTCCGTCGTCAAATATCCGCGCTCCAGCAGTCTCGCAGGAGACTATGGCAAGTTTGGGTTCTTCGCTTCTGAGGCACCTATCTATGAGAAGATAGCCAAGGAATTGGGCATCATCCGGTTATCAGCCGAAGGTGAGCCGCTGAAATATGCGCGTCACCCGTTGGTCTATCTCATGGAGGCTGCCGACGACATTTGCTATGAGATCATGGATATCGAGGACTCGCACAAGCTCCGCATCCTGTCCTTTGACGAGACGCGCGACCTGCTGCTCGGCTTCTTCGATGACGATACGAAACGGCATATCCTCAGCCGACTGAAGGAAGACGGAGTGACGGATGAGAACGAGCAAGTGGTCTATTTCCGCGCCTGCGCTGTAGGCAAGCTGGAGCATGCCTGCGTGGAGACGTTCGTCGAGCACGAGGAAGACATTCTCAACGGATCCTTCCAAGGAAGTCTCATCCAGCATATCGCTGAGCCACAGCGCGAGGCTTACCAACGTTGTGTGAAGACATCGTATCAGAAGATTTACCACTCCAAGCCCGTGCTCGACGTGGAACTGAGTGGTTACAAGATCATGGAGACGCTCATGCGCACGTTCATCGGTGCCGCCATGCATCCGGAGAAGTTCCACTCCCAGCAGCTCATCAACCGTTTCTCCTCACAATACGATATCCACAGTGATGACCTCGAGACCCGCATCATGGCAGTGCTCGACTTCATCAGTGGCATGACCGATGTCTATGCCCTCGATATCTATCAGAAGATCAGCGGGATAGCACTGCCGATAGTATAAGACTCCCCGATCAGAACATATTATTCAGCAAGAGCTTAGTCCAGCCCTGCTACGTCTATACTCTGTAGGTGTACAGTTATAGACATTCTTAAATGCGCGCACAAAATTTGAGTAGTCATTATAGCCACATTTATCTGCTATCTCTGCAAGACTCATTTGTGGGTATTTGTCCAGAAGTTTCTGGGCTCTTTCTATTTTTACGCGTTGGATATAGGCCGTTGGAGTGCTGCCAGTAATGGCATTGATTTTCCGGTAGAACTGCCTTCCGCTCATACACATAGCTGATGCTATACTGGCAACATCAATGTTCTTCCTCCTATTCAAATGAAGGTAAATGATGTCCGTTACCTTTGCGAGGAAGCGACGGTCTATATCAGTAAGCTGATATTCTTCTTGCTTGTGCGTCCCTGCATTCTCGCGGAACTTGCTATACAAATGCCGATGACGGTCTATCAGCATCTCTACCCGGGTACGAAGTTCATCAGGGTTGAAAGGTTTCGTAAGATAAGCATCGGCTCCGGCCTTCAAGCCTTTGATGCGTTCTTCCTCTGTTACCTTTGCTGTAATGACGATAATAGGAATATGGTCGATAATCTCATTACTTCTTACTTTTCTGCACATCTCCAATCCGTCCATTCCCGGCATCATCAAGTCGGTGATGATAAGATCGGGTACAAGCTCCATAGCCTTCGCCAATCCTTCGTCTCCATTATTAGCGTAAGAGACCGCATATTTGTCAGAGAACTGCGAACCGATATAAGAAGCAATGCTAAGATTTTCCTCAATGATGAGTAGCCTTAACTGAGCCTCGTCGTTCTCGCTGTCTTCAAGTTGTGTATATGTTTCCGGCAGAAGCGGGATATTCTTCTCTTCTGCATTCGCCACTTGCAGGCTACTCTCATTGCGTATCGGCAAACTGACATGAAACGTTGTACCGGCTCCAGCCTTACTGTCTACCACGATCTTTCCGCCAGCAGCATCTATAATCTGCTTCACAAGCGCCAGACCTACTCCCGTTCCGATATTTTTCACATTGCTTTCTCCTTGATAGAACGGCTCAAAGGCATGAGCGATGACCTCTTTACTCATCCCCACGCCCGTGTCGTTTACATCTATCCGATACCATTCGCCTTCCTTCCAAGTTGCAACGCCCACTTTCCCATAATCAGGCGTAAACTTAAAAGCATTAGAGATGAGATTATTCAGCATCTTATTCAAATAGTCAGGCACAAAATCCATCTCTACATTCTCCCTGGATAAATATTGTAGTTCAATGTTTCGTTTCTTGGCGTATTCTCGATAGCTCTCTACAACCATCGCGATATATGACGTGATATTTCCATGTCTCCAACTGGGGTCCCCGACAGCCGATTTTATCTTAGAGATGTCCAAGAGTTGGTTGATAAGAGTCAGCAAAGCCTTACCCTGACGTTCGATAGTCACAGCTTTATTTCTGACGTCACCACTGTCTTCCTTTTGCAGATCATGGCTCAACCCAAGAATAACAGTGAGCGGCGTACGAAACTCATGCGTGATATTGGTAAAGAAGTTCTCTCGCACCAACGAAAGTCTCTTCAATGCCAAATGGTTACGTCGGTGGATGCGTTGTATATAGTGGAACACAGCTAAGGTTCCGATCAATACAATCACGATAAAACCCAGGATGATATCCCCCACTCTACTTGCCATCTTTTGTTGCTGCAACCGCTGTCTAGCCTTATCTACCTCTCTATGCTGATTGTTTCGCTCAATGCTCAGGCTAATGTTTTGTATATGATTCACCTTTTCCATATCCACCAAACTGTCATTCATAGCAGTGGCATACTCATAAGATGACAATGCCTTAGAATAGTCTCCTAGGCGCTTATAATACTGATAATATAAATCATAGATGTCAGCCAAATGTTTCTTTGATTTGATAGCTTTAGCTTTTTCTTTTGCCGTTTCAAGATAGGCCAATGCCTTGGTCTCTTGTCTCGTCTTTAGGTAGATTCCAGCCAGAGCAATGAGCGCATTGAGCGCATGCCACTCATCCTTTGATGCTTGCATCAATTGATACGCCGATTCATATTCCTTCGTAGCATTGTCGTATTGTTGGGTCTTCTCATAGAGCGAACCAAAATAGGTATGACAGAGCGCAATGCCTAGCTCGTTGTCGTCTGCCATATTAAGCGCCATCGACTTCCGGTAATAAGCCCCAGCCGAATCTAACTCCCCACGTTTCTCTAATATAGACCCAAGATTGGCATAGTTGATTGCTTGCCCGGTATTACTATGCAGTTCACGCTCACCAGCCAGAGCGATGCGCAGGGCGCTGTCTGCCCGAGCATAGTTGCCCAACGACAGATAGATATTACCCAATCCATTGAGCGACATCACGCGATTCTTTTTAGCGGTAAACGATGTGTTAGTACTCCTCTCACACATTTTCCAAGCCATATAATGATAACTTTGAGCAGCATCCAGCACGCCCATGCGCCTGTAATCGGTACCTATATTATTGAGGGCCTTAACCCATTCCAAAGTGTCGTCAATAGACTCCGCTTGCTTCAACCCTTCATTGTGAATGCGCAAGGCTTCCTCAAAACGACTATTATTGCGGAGATCCGTGCCCTGTTCCCTGAGAGCAACAATACTTCCAAGCACCTCTCCTTCGCTTTGAAGTTTCTTCTGCAGCTTTGTAAGGGAATCTATACCGTTGACAGAATGCACAATACTATCAGCTCTCTCGGTCTTTGAAAGTAATAGTCTTCTTCTCCTTCGCACATGATACGAAGAAGAGACAAATCAATATAGGAAACGGCAATATATAATGAACTGTTCTCATATACATATACACTGAGCAATGATTTCTACAAAGGTAAATAAATACTCTCGAATATTCAAAAGTTCCAATCATTATTTTCGTTCAATATCCAATTTATTTCTATACGAAGGCTGGACGCCGCAAAATCTAACAAATGCAAATGTGTCACATCAATTAATTAATACTCAGTGTGTTACTTAAATATCATGTCCGATGATGCCAGACACGAGAAAGCAAAAAGTCCGATGGAGCAAGGAGGTTGGCAAGATTTTCAAAGCTAATTTTTCCATACATTCTTAACTTTGCAAATGCAAGAAATGAGAGATCGGAGAAGATAGAGAAGCGATAAATCAATATATAGAAACCAATAATAATAATAAAGATGACAAAACACAAGACTCTATTCAGCAGAAATGGGCATACGCTCGTTTACCTACTATTGTTAGTAGTCTGTCTTTGTACACGTATTTTATCAGCACATGGACAGAATGTAACCATCTCTCCTTCTTCCGGCAGCCTGATTGCTGGCCTCACAGGCGAGAACGAGGTAGGATTCAGCTACGGCTGGTCTTCTCTCTGGAGGCACACCCAGTTGCCATTGACTCTTTTCGTCTCCGACCATCCTACTATCTCGGAGACGGGCATCCTCTATGATCCGGCAGGCAATATTGTGCTGGATAATGACGTGAACACAAATAAGTATGTGATATGTGGAGGAAGCCCCGCAACGACAAATACCCACATGAGCATTTCCTTACCGAAAGGTTACCGCTTCACAGGCTACAAGATTGTCCTGCTCAACAACATCGGTTATCAGAGAAACTTCCATAACATGGAACTGACTGCCATGAGCAAGACGTTTGGCGAGATGGACAGCAGCTTCAAGAATTATTTGACTACTGTCGTCACCATGCCCGCCCAGACCGACAGTAAGGAGTATGTCGTGGAACGCACAAGCAAGACCGAGACAGATATGGGCAATAACCTATATTTCTATTTCGGACACAAAGATAAAGGTTTCTATGCAGCCACCATCAAGAGCATCGAGCTATATTTCACGGCAGAGCATGCTTTCAATGTGGAAGGTACGCCCGAGTCTCCCGCCAGCATCATCGCTGACGGAGTGAATATCGTAGCAACTCCTTTCAATACGGGAAAGCTCGATCTCGGATTACTAAAGAATAACACCAAGAGTGGAGAGACCTACTTCAGCTACAATTATACGGCCGTGCAGGAGCTGACAGCCTACAACTACCTCTATCAGGCTGATGCCGTAACTACAGATTATAAGTTGCCTTCAACAGCAAGATCGGGCAAGATTCAGACACTGCAGAACGATGGCAAGCTATATTATGCGCTCGGCAATGGTACCTATTACATTGAAACCCCGACCTCTACCACAGACCAGACTGGCAAGAGAATTCCTCTTGGCTTCCGAATCACCGGTGCTAAGATCCATGCACACTATGGCAAGGCGGCGGCGGCATCCACGCTAACCTATGATGGTAATATTGGGACGATCTCTGCTAGGAGTTGGAACCAAACCTATTATCTGCAAACCGATGGTTTCTGGAACACGAATGTGAAGGTCAACTGGTTCCTTAACAAGCAAGGGAAGCTGAAGAGCGGGAACATGTATCTTTATGTATATGCTTCCTCTAGCTATAGCGGAACAGTCTATGCACTATATAGCACTACCGACGTCAGCAAAGCTTCAACCTTCTCGCTGAAGAATGGCAAACTAATGTATGGAGATAAATATGTTATCGCCTATGACTTAAATGGTCGGGCGCAAGTTTCCAGCAACAGCAATTATGCTGTTTCCTGGAATAAGATCTCCTCGTCGGCTAATAACCCGGCATTTTCTCCCTCCAACTTCAAGATCTCAGTCTATGGCACCAATGCTAACGATGTGGTGGAGATGGCGAACATAAGCTCTAGTACGAAGGATATTTCTCTCGCGGTTGAAGATTTGAACAATGATGCTGTTAAGTTTACTATTGAAGGCCTTGAAGAAGGCACGAAGGCATTGATCACTTACAGCCTTGACATTGAGGCGCTCAATCCTTTTATCAATACGCTCGATATCGTTTGCAAGTCACCGAAAGCCTCAGTTCCCGAACTTATCCAGCAGTTCACCAGCAACGACTTCCAGGTTGCTGGCGGTGAGTTCGTCTTCTATGTGCCTTCCGACTTCGTCGATGCCGGTCAGACGTGTAAGTTCACATTCCAGAACCTGACAAGCAAGTATATGGATGAGACCTACGGACATGGCACAACAGGCAATGCCCGCAACTATTTTGTCAAGTCTGAATACTATAACTCTTTCGGGGATGGAAAACAGTACAATGCGACAGGCAATGAAGAGGCGTCTACAAAGGTGAAGACCGAACAGTGCGGCGACAAGCCCTTCAAGTACAATAACGCCGATGAGCTCGCCAACACAACGCAAGGCGTCACAGAAGCCTCTCTGGTAGAGAATCCTTATTCCAATGAGCTCTACCTCTCTCAAGGCGGAAAGTTCACTGAGGATATAGAAATTGCTATCGATGGAGAAAAGCAATGCTATCTCTTCACGGGTGACGAGACTCGCTACAACATCGCCCCGACGACAGCGCTCGAGCATCGTGCCTATGCATACTACCTCATGGATATTCAATTGACGAAGAAAGATTACGAGGCTCAGTGCAACCTGAAAGAGCTCTATAAGGCTACTTGCTATGACAACCATACGGAGAAGCCGATGTATGGCGCCACTTTTGAGGCTTATGAGACCGGTCATTTAGGAGACCCAAGCTATCTAATCCCCAGTTCAAAGGCTTATCTGACTGTCGACATGATGGCCAAGGCGCTGAAATCAGCTCTGACAAAGGTCAATGCGAAGACAAACCAGGTGCTCTACCTCGACTTCACCGATCTCTACTCTGTTTCCGTAGAGAGCAAGGAGAATATGGCCGCCATGAAGAATGTCCTCAACCCCAACGTGCTCATCTACTTCCCGGAGCGCACAAACTACAACGAGGACAACTACGTGCAAAAAACTCAAAGCGGTAGCTATCGTGCCTGCAAGAACATCGTCATCACCGACAAGCAGCCGTTCTTCGCGCCCTACAAGATTACTGTGCCTGCAGAGAACTACGCTACTTATACTCGTCTGATCACGGTTCCTAATAATGGCAAGGTAGCACGAGCCAGCATCATCCTGCCGTTCTCACTCGAGCTTCAAGATGGCGAGCACACGAATATAACAGATGATCGCTGTGCCTTCAAGGTTACTCAGATGAAGGAGAGCGGATGCATAACGCTTGATGAAAACGAGGCCAACACCTTAACCAACTATGTAGGCAAGGCGCAGTTCGTTCCTGTTACAGCCAGCAGCACGACTCCGAACATGCCTTACATGGTGGAGGTAACTAATGCTCCCGACGACGAGACCGTTTCGTTCATCGCTACCCAGTACGGCTCTGATGTCGCAGCAACCTGTCCCTCGACGAACGATGATGCTTCCTGCACAATGGATAAAGATAACTACACCTTTACGGGGGGACTTCTACAGGTTCCATCAGCAATGATTTCTATTCTTTCACCTGCTATGGATCTTACTCTGGTAAGAAATACGACAAGACGGGCAACTACTATTACTTTGCGAATAACCAGTTCTTGAGATCACGGGATCTGAGTGCTAGGTATTCCTACGTATATATCTATCCATTCCGCGCCTACTACAACTGCGAGAGCAATGTCATAGGAGCCAAGGGACTCACTGCCTTCAACGTTACATACGATGATCTATCTGCAACGACAGGAATCGACTTAATTACGAAGGATGCGGCTTCAAGCCTCGCCATTCAGAGCATTGCAGGCGGACTTGTTCTCAGGGCTAACAACGACGTGGATGTCAAGATATTCAGCTCATCCAGACAGCCAATCTTTGCCAAGAGCCTCAAGATGGGTCAACAGACAGAACTCTCTCTGACATCCGGTATCTATGTGGTGAACGGCAAGAAAGTGGTGGTTTACTGATGTGGTTTACTGATGTGGATAATTAATAACAGAAGAAAGATGAAAAAGATATATTATATGAAGCCGGATGTCCAGATCATCCGAGCATGCGAGCCGGATAGCCTCTTGGGAACCCATAGCTTCCCTGAAGCTGATGCTAAGCGGCGCCACTCCATTGAGGACATGAATGCAGACGCATACCAGCCACGCGAGTTCAACTACGAAAAGTTCGAGCCGTGGGCTGACTATAAATAGAAATAACTGCCTATAGAAGACACAATTACGGCACGATATCACTTGTGATACGTGCCGTAATTGTTATTGAAATGATTGTATAATTCCTTACGACCTCTTCGGCATCGGCATTCTTACAGCCTCAGGGTGCTCTGCCACGAAACTGTTGATGTGGCGAATGCGCTTCTCCTCAAAGATCTCATCGACCGCAATGAGGATACCGCTCTCCTCCACGTCACCAAACTCATAGTTGACAGCAGAACCAAAGAACTTCATTGTCGGGCTGAGGTTCATGTAAGCATTGACCAATGGCGGGATATTATAGCCGAGCTCTCTCACCTGGTGGTTGAGCAAGCGATAGTCTTTCTTGAAATCAGACTCATAGAAGAGCTGCTTCAACTCATCCACCGGTGTGTCAATCTTCACCGGCTGGATAGGCACGACGAGATGCTCATTGTCTCCAAAATGCTTACGAAGGAAATAAAGAATCATATCGCGGCCACGACGCACAAACGACGGATACATCGTCATCTTGCCGAGGAAATACTTACAACGAGGATTGATGACCGTAAGCGCACCCAAACCATCCCACAGGTTGTCGAGCGCAAAGATACTCTTTGTGTTCTTTCTTACATTCTGATATTCCAAGGACACGAACGAACGGCCCAGCTCCACGGTATAGGGAGCATAGTCTTTCATAAACTCATCCGTGAAATGGAACATGTGGCTCATGGCGAGGTTCGGCTGGCCATCAGGCTTCAACTGCCAGTCCTCGCCGAAGAGATAGCGGTAGCCGCCGATGATCTCCTCAGCCTCCGGGTTCCACACGATGAGCTGCTTGCAACCATGGGGCATCGTGTCAAACTCATCAATATCCATGCTCTTTCCCGTACCTCCTCCTGCTGTGCGGAAGGCTATCTCTCGCAGTCGGCCAATCTCTTGCATGACATGCGGAGCTTCTGCAGCACGAATGACGTAAATCTCATTGTGGCTCTTGTTGGTTGTGCGCAGGCAACGGTCGGGCGTCAGCTCACTTTTCAACAGATCCTTACTGATGGGTTGGATAATATCTTCTTCCATAGTTGCTTTTATTGGTTGCGGTTACTCAGCGAGCAGGCCACGGGGACCTGCCTGCTGGTAGACCATATCTTCTACATAAACAGCCCACTGTCGCGGTGTACGGCTCTTGTCGAACGTCTGCCAGGGGATAGGCTTGCCGATGACGACACGGAAAGGCTTGTGGCGGTTGCGGTACATCTCATCGACGAGGAAGATCATCGCAATGTTGATCTTCAGGCCTAAGCGTTTCTGCCAACGGGCGATACGATAGAACCGCGCCGAGTTGTGACCACTGAAATAGATAGGCACGACATCACGATGATACTGCACGCTTTTCGATACGAACGTCTTCTTCCAAGGAATGTCATGGATGCGTCCGTTGATGAGTCGCGAGTTCAGTCCGGCGGGGAACATGACGATGTGGTTGTCACTTTCGAAAGCCGACTCCACCGCATCGGCAAACTTCTCACCGTTGCGCCCGGTCTTGTTGATTCCCACGCAGACAGGCCGCAGCCCCGGAAGGAACATCAGCAGGTCGTTGACGAGATAGCGGAACTTCCCGTCGTAGTGGCGTCCGATGATGGAGCCGAGACACACACCGTCCTGACCACCAAGCGGATGGTTGCTGACAAAGATATAGCGCTTACCGTCGTTCTTATCAGGCAGATTCTCTGCACCTTCTATCGTGACTCGCATGTCGAGATAACGCACGCATTCTTCGAGCCACTCCGTGCCCTCCTGGTTTCGATGCTGCCAAAGGAAAGCATTGACCTCGTCCTCATGAATGATGCGACGAAGCCAACTGATCAAGAAGCGAGGCACAAAACGAGCCTTATTGCCCATCTTGCTGCGCAATACCTTCTCTATGTCTATTGTTTTTTCTATGCTTTCTTCAGTCATAACAAAACTACGTTGCAAAAATAGCAATTTATTTTGTTATAGCCTTGCGTTTCGTTAGAAAAATATTATTTTTCTTCACTTTTTTGCATACGCAGCTTACAATTTATTGATAACATTCATCATTTGTTCGCCCAATCCTATCGTGTAACCCTGACTGACAAATACCACGCGGTTGAAGGTATCGGCTATGATGAACACGGGAAGCGTAGAAGTCGACAAATGCATCTGTTGCCTGATCTGCGAAAGAATTGCACCTTTATCGTCGATGCCATAGCTTACGGTAGAAGGCAGCGACCTAAACTCATCAAGCTGCTTGTATTTGTCATACTGGTCTTTATCGGGGAAGAGCAGCAATAGCTTTCTACCCCATTTCTCAAACTGTTGTTTCAAGGCTGAGATATCCCGCAGAGCGTGATTCGTTGGCTCCTGACCTACGCCCAGTACACCCACAATGAAATAGCCGCGGCCTGTAGTAGCCAGCACCGACTTCTGCTTTCCACTCTCGGCATCCGTATAAAGAGATTCTGAGTTGAAGGATCCCATAACCTGAACATCGTTAACCGACTGACGCATCACAAGATGGGTCTGTGTCGTATCACCCGGCGTGACCTTGAAGAATTGCAGGCGCGCAAGCACACCACCATTAGCCAGTCGTGTGCCGCTCACCATGAGATAATTGCCGGCGTCAACGGGAGCACCTTTCTGCAACAAGCTGTTATAGGTCGTACCCTCTGTCTCACCGTTGCCCTCATCATAATTCAACAGTTGAAGCTGTCCCTCATTATCAATCTTCGACAATGTGAAATGAGTGTAATAAGCCGGATTACCGACGCTCTTCGATTCAAGGTCAGCCATCACAATACCTTGCTTTACCGTTTTTGACTCACTGCTACCAAAGAGCAGCTCCCATCAACTTGTGCATGGCACCCATATCTATCCGGCCATTGCTTTGCAAAGCCCCAAACACTACTCCATCGGCTCCTTCCTTTCTCGCTACGTCGATATCTGTTATCATCGCTTCCAGCTCTTCAGAAGAATAACAGAAGTCTCCTCCTCGAGGACGAATGATGACATGCAGACGTGTATGGGTCAGCAACCGACGTGCCAGACGGATCTCTCCTAAGGAAGGCGTCGTACCACCCTCTGGGATTCCGGCGCACAGCTCCACCCTGTCGGCCCCACCTTCCTGTGCTTCCTTCGCGCTCTCTGCCCCATTGGCACAATTCTCTAAGACGTATTCCATAACTTATCTCTGACTACCGCAAAGTTACTGAAATAATGCCACCCCAACAAGTTTCTTGCCATATGTTTAGCACTTGCACAGCATATTGGTAAAATAAATCGCCATCGTTCGACACGTGACAGCCTATTGTTCGACACGTGACAGCAAATCATCCGACACGTGACAGCAAATTTTCGACCTGTACGGATGAAACAGTTCCTGCTGCATATGGGTAGAAGTGCCTCGGAGAGGCAC
>DEKJ01000018.1 GCA_002353825.1 Prevotella sp. UBA2725
AAGTACAACTTGCTACTCCCAATTGACTGCCGTAGCGGTGGTTAAGACTATCAATAGGGTGAAGATGCCATTTTTCAAGTATATACGTACTTTTATTCATGTAGATGTGCTTCAATTTACAATTAATATGGTCATGTTTCTCAAACAGATATGCCATTTTACATGCAAAGTCAGCTTTTCTCGTTTCTCCGCAGACTCAGTATTTTCCTGGCTCGAACTATGCGATTGCAAAGTCTTATCACGTGCTTAGTGTAATCATGAGATAAGTCTGCTCAGTCTTATCAAGTGATAACTGTGATAACTCTGCAAAGTATGAGCACATGATAACTCTGCAAACACTGAGCATGTGATAACTGTGCAAAGTCCGAGCATGTGATAACTGTGCCAACACTGAGCACGTGATAACTCTGCCAACACTGAGCACGTGATAACTCTGCCAACACTGAGCATGTGATAACAATGATAACTGTGCTAAGTCTTATCTTGTGATAACTGTGCAAAGCGTCATCACGTGATTACACTAATCAATCGGTCAGAGTTAGAGGCTCGGGGTTCACAGAGCAATCACCGTGCATTCCCAAGCCTCGTGTTATTGTCTTACAGATTATGCGCATGATATTTTGTCAAGAAATCTATATTTATGAATACCCCGTTCTGGCTATAGCCGTGCGTGAAGATGTTCTTGCATTTCACGTTACAGGAAGCAAAAGACAAGAGCTCTTTAGACGTAAGGGAGGCGACATATGAATCATCAACTTGCCATCCGTTGGCTATACCACCCTCAAATCGGAGATAGAGCACGTAATCGTGGGAGGAAATCTTGATGTCCCGGCAAAGTATCGGATTGCGTTTCGTCGCTATCTTTACCCTCCGACGCGCAACCTTGGCGAAGCATTCTTGCAGGAAGTCGTTACGATGGCAGGTCGTGTAGAAAGGCATGTTGGCGGTTACATCTTTCCCTGCATGTTCATTACGAGGAGCATACTCTTTGTGCAATGGCGACAGGATCAACGTAATGTTCTCCATTCCGACTTGAAGTTCCTCTTCCAACTGCTTGCAGAACAATGTTACCAACAAGCAGTGGAAAGGGGCCTCGATAGACTTGTCAACAATGGTGAGCTTGCAGTCCTTCTGCTCTGAAAAGACGTTGCGGAAAAGAGCCCAGTGCTCTGGTGACTTAGAAATGATGCTGGGCAGAAACGACTGCGTGGTGGTGTCCTCTCTGAAGAAGACATTGAAAGTTAGAATTGCTTTTTGAAGATTTGGAGCAGTATATGTAGTCATAAAAATTGTGTTTGTGTTGTTGTGACAGATTGAATATTATTGCATATTTATTGAAAATAGATGGTCAAATACTTGTATAATTCAAATATTATTCGTATATTTGTATAAAAATAAGGAGATTACAAACATCATCATTCACCCTCAAACAGAATTCATCATGTTCGCACTCATCTTCCTCTACGGCCTTATCATCTCTGTGATACTTGGTGCTGTCATTCTCGTGCTGAAGATTATCGGTTTCCTCCTGATGTCTATTGTCACGGCATTGGGCTTCTTCCTCCATTGGTTGGGTGGGAAGATTTACCGGAGTATATTTCCTCGCAGGGAAAGGGTATGTCGAAATTAATCTGTTCATGTCTTTGTCTTGAGATTGTAGGAAGGGCATTCCATCACGGAGTGCCCCTCCTGTTGTTGTTTAATCTATTGTCATCGTATGAAATCTACTGTTTCTTGGCATCTGCTTTGAGGTAGAGCAGATAGTCGTTCAGGTCGTTATGCCCCTCAAACATGAAGGAGAGGTCAACGGTGCGAGGTGCATAAAGACCGAGGATAGTCTCCGTCGCTTTCCGTCCAGCCTGGTCGTTGTCGAGGTAGGTGTAGATGCGCTCTACATGTGTCATTTCCCTCAGTGCCTTTCCGAGATTGTTGACAGAATTGAGAATGATATAGTGCGTCGAGCCATAGGCTGGCAGCCGCAGCTTGCCCATAGCTTGCAGGACACGGAAGGAGAGGAAGTCGAAGAAGCCCTCGAAGACGTGACAGCAGGAGGTGTCAAGTTCTTTAACTTCCTCACCTTTGAGGATGGTGATGTCCTTGCGCCCCATGCACCCCTTAAAGTAAGGGTTGCGAAGCTCATAGCCGCCGGAACTGTTGGGGAAAGCAATCGTGAAATAACGCCGTCCGTATATCTCGTAGCTTATCTCCTTGCAATAGCATTTGACCACTTCGGATGAAATGCCGCGACGACGGGCATAGTCAAGGAGTGCCAGACTCTCCAATGGCTTCCTGACGACGTTTTTCATTGTACACTGAGGCTCACGCGGCTGGGTTGGGCGAGAAAAGTACACGATGGTAGAAGGAGCCTTGTCCCGAAGGCGACGCAGCACCATGGACACGTCGTTGGTGTTGTATAGTCTCTTGGCGAGCGAGATGATGCCGCCGCCCGCGCCTTCACCAAAGTCATACCACATGTTAATTTCCATGTTCACCTTGAACGATGGCTTTGTCTCATTACGGAAAGGAGACACATACCAGAATTTTCTGCCCTTCTGGGTGACAGGGCGATGCCCCAGCCATGAGAGAAACTCCACGATGCTGAGACGGGTTGCTTGGTCGATGTTCATAAACGTATTGTTATTGGTTTACATTGATTTATTCTTATATACCCGCGGACTAAACCAAACCACTATTCTCCTTGATGTGGAAGTCTGGGTTGTAGCTGTAGTCACGGTCGCTCTTAACGATTGCTCCACAGTTTTGCAAGAACTTGATGATGTTGATGATGGTGTTACGTCCGCGCTGGTAGCCTATACTGTCATAACCCTTTCTCACTGTCTCTACGAGTTGTGCGTATGACATCTGACTGGCATCCTTGAACGCGGCCTCCAATGCTTCGCGGTGCTGCTCCACGGAAAGTTGCTTGTAGGACAAGTATTTGGAAGCCGACTTCTGCGCCTGGTAGTTCTCAACGAGGTGGGGCAGCGAGTCGTCGCCTATCTCGAAGGCGAACGGTGTGAACTCCTGGTCACGGATGTGCATGGCCTTCACCTCGCTCATCTTCTCATTGTCTATCTTCTTGGTGATTTGCAGGATGGTCTCAGCCTTGTTGTTCAGCTCCGTGCCGATATGACCTCTCGTGTTGTCGTCGGCCTTGTTCAAGTGAAGGACGGTATGGATGTGCAGGTTGTAAAAGCTTGACCACCTCATCAGGTCGTTGATGACATCCAGCGACTCGCTCGGACTGTTGATGTCGCGCAGCAGGTCACGGATGCCGTCTATCACGACCAGTCCGTAGTCACTCCGCTTGGCAAGGGTACAGTCTATGATCGTCCTGCGCTGTACGGGAGAGAACTCCCTCAGTACAAGGAAGTCGATGTCCTCACACTCGCTGTCAACTGGTAAACCGGCCAACCGAAGGATGCGTTGCAGCACCTTGTGGCAATGCGGACGGCTCTGCTCTGTGTCAACATACAGTATACGCTTCTTCTCGGCAGGAAGGCAGGTGGTGTAGCAGAGCACTTCCTTACCCGACAGGGCAGAGGCGACAATAGCAGAGACATTGAAGGTCTTCTTGCTCTTGGGCTTTCCCGTAGAGGCACTGAAGTTTCCGACAGTGGCGATGGTCGTGCCTTTCACTTTCACAATCTGGGGCGGGAATGGATATTTCTCGGTCACGTTCAGTCTGACGTATTGAAGAATCTCTTGGATGTTGTCTGAGGTGATGTTCTCAACCACATTGAAGAATTCCGGCTTCATGTCCATTGTCAACTCGACTTGCGGTTCAACATATAGGCGTTAGCGGCCATTTCCGCCTGCCTCTCAATCTCCTCGGTGGAAGAGACGCGTGTCGAGCGTACCCAGTCGTTCAGTTCCTCACGTGCGAAAAAGACATTCTTCCCGTTGGGCTTGTATGAGGGGACCTCACGTTTCTCCGCCATCTTGTACATGCGGCTCTTCGAGAAGCCAAGATAGCTGGCAGCCTCTTCCACGCAAAGGAATTCCTTTGACGTATAAAGCAGCTTCTCAAGGTGCTGGTAGCTTTCGATGAGTTTCTCAAGACCGTCGAACTTCACTAAGAACTGCTCGAACCGGTCTATCTTCTTCAACATCGTGCCGACTTTCTCACTTTCGAACATTGCCTGGGCTTCCGCCAGAACTTGCATGGTAGAGAGGACTTGTTTGTTCATCTTCTTTCTTTGCTTAATTGTTGGTGTGATTAATAATTTTATCGATTGCAAAGATAGAAGCAGGGAATGACAAATTAAAGAAAAAAGGCTAGTATCAACTTCATTATGAATGTTAATACTAACCTTTTATTATCAGATGTTAACTTTATAGTTAAACAGATAGTATTTCTTGATTCGATTCACGATACCCTCCATGACATTTTGAAAAGGCGCTTTCTCTTTTTCGCATGTTACGGAATACAATGCCGGCGAGATGTCTTTTGCTGTCAACGGTGTGATTCCATCGCGTTTGTAGAACATCCTGGTGTCCTCGATGACCTTCTGCCAGTTGCGGCAGATGTAGTTCTCCCGTCTCAGGAGATGGAAGAAATAGGAGAGCCGCCTAGTGTTTTGAACGACCAACGGCTGCTGAAGAGTACCGTCAAACAACTGAGCCAGGGTACACGGATTGACAGGCCTCATGAAAACCTTTGCGATGTTGAACCCCTCAGCAATGATGCCAAAAGCATCATTTGACAAATGGAATTCAAAAGGGTTGCTTACGGTTAGTGCGGTTGCATCATTTCTGTCATCCATGGAAGACTGGCCAAAGAATGGTCGTTTGTAGGCTTCGGTTTCAGGAGCTTCGGTTTTCAGCTCAGTCCAGAGGTTGTCGTAGTCGTCGAGAGAATTACTGGTGGACAGATACTTGCCGACAAGGTCCCTTCGCCTTTTCAGAAGGAAGCTGATGGAGTTCAGGTTCCTCGCATGCTCGTTCTTGCAGGTCGCGTCAGTCGCATCAAGATGCTTGTGACTGGAGAGGAATTGTTCGACGAAGAGGTCATAACTGTGGTTCTTGACAATGACCTCATAATAATAATGATGGTGCAAGTGTTCCAGGAATAGCATCAACCCGTCCTTACCGCAATAAGGACGGGCATTGCATTCTGGAGGTGTTCCGAAGAAGACTTCTCTTTTCATCTTCATTATCCATTTATAAAAAAATTAAACATACCCCACAGCTGCGTGCCATGGGGGAGGAATATCGTCAATCTGATTCAGATAATTCCTTGAATGTTTTAGCAATGTCCAACAGTTTTTTGTCAAGTATGGTTCCGTCTCTGATGATTTTGCTGGTCTGTGATCTCAGAGTCCAAACATTAGGTTTTTTTCCATTCACGGAAAAGCACTCACTGGTTGTCAACCACAGTTTGTCGTTGGGCTTTTTGAATGCATGGTAAACCAAGTAGCCCAAAAGGCATTGCATGGCAATCCACTGTATAGGCTTGCGTCTTGTGTTACATGCAAAGATACGACAAAATTGCTGAAAAGAAGTAATTTTGCTTATATATTCTCCGTTTTTCAGTGCAAAATATAAGTATTCCTTGCTTTTTTGAGTGGTTTTGCAAGAATAATACAAATATCGGTTCTCAGGTTCCAGCAAGGGCTTGAAGTCAACGTCCGGGTAAAGGCGGATGACGTTGTTGATTTTTTCCATCCTCTCACGTGGAATATAGGCATGACGGATATTTCCGTCCGAACATGACCATTGCTGCTCAAAGAGCACCCATTTCTTACGAGGAGACAAGTGCATGAGCGTGCCGACAGCGTAGGCGATTGCCTTCAGCTCGGTAAGGCTGGTCTTGCGTGTGGGCTGATACCTATTGGTCAACAGCTTTGCGTCAACCGCCCTTTGGAGAAAGGCAGCAGCTTTCTCATTGGCCAACCCGTCTGCAAGGAATAAGTACTGCCCTTTTTCCTTGCGCTTCCGGTTGCTGATGAAGCGGCGGAGCGTAGGGAGCAGGACAACAGCCTTGGAAATGGAAGAGGACACATTGAGGGGCATCACGCTACGGTGACGCTCCTGGTATTGCCGCAACTCAGGATATTCAAACATCAGCTCTACCAGTTGGCCTACTATAGCGGAATCATCCTCCTTTATATAGGCATAGACCTCGGCAGTCCACTCGCCGAGGCTGGCAAGCTCATCATCCAGCATGGGATAGTAAGAGCCTGGCCTGAGCGCAGAGCAGCAGGCCAGCTCTTTCATCACCTTGTTGATGCACGCAATGTCATAGACTACTTTCTGCCTTGGCTTCATCGTCTTTCAGTTTTGGGATCAGGTCGATGGCATTCTGTTTCTTTTTGTCTATCACCTTGGCGTAAATCTCCGTAGTGGAAAGGTACCGGTGTCCAAGAAGCTTCGAGACGGTGTAGATGTCTGCACCCAGCGTGAGCATCATCACGGCAAACGTATGACGGCCGGAATGGAAGGTCACATCCTTGTGGATGCCAGCAGCAATGCACCAGCGTTTCAGCTCCAGCAGTGTCTGCGAAGAGTAGGAGAAGCCTGAGAAGACCTTTTCATCCTCGTCACCAGGATTGCCGAGAAGGTCATACGCCTGGGCGTTGATGTCAAGATATTCTTGGCATCCTGTCTTTTTCTGCTTGAAGATAATGCGGTGGTAGTTCTCGAACTTGTGGATTTCTCCCCACGTCAACTTCTCTATGTCGCTCTTGCGTAGGCCGGTAAGGCACGAAAAGAGAAAGGCTGCACGCATCCATTCATACTTGCACGGAGTACGTGTCAGTGCCTTCAGTTCGTCCATGGTGAGGTACACACGCTCCACATCTTCTGCCTTGAAGCCTTGTACGCCTCTCAATGGGTTGATGGGGATGATTCTCTCCTCGTAAGCCTGATTGATACAAGCGCGCAGCTTATTGAAGTAGGAGACCTTCGAGTTCTGTGACAAGCCACGGAAGAGGCCGTTGTCCTTGTTGCGCGTCCGCTTGTAGGTCTCCCGTTCCACAACGTCAAGGTAATCCTTAAAACCCTCTATCCATTCCTTGTCGATTTCCTTGAACGTCGTTGCCTCGTCACAATAGTGCTCCAGGTATTTGAGGCAGCTGTGCCAATTGCCCCAGTTACCTTTCGACTCCGTGGCATTGAACCTATCCTGGCACATCTGACGGAAGTAACCGAGGAAGGGTGTGCTCTCGGCGAACTGTCTCGTGAAGGAATACTCGCCGTTCTGGAGTTCTATCTGCCTCTTTCCCTTGATGGCTTGAGCCGTGGCCAGCGTCTGCATGTTGAGTTCCTTGTCCTTCTTCGTCTTCTCGGGCACAAGGTACAACTTCAGGTACTCTTTCTTTCGCCTGCCATTGCGATAGACATCCAAGTACAGGCTGATGTTGCCATTGG
>DEKJ01000002.1:0-5150 GCA_002353825.1 Prevotella sp. UBA2725
CCCGGATAATGAACCCCAAGATATAGGCGCGAATAGCTCACAGCCACCGCAAGGAAAAGAAGGCAAGCGTGTGTAAAACGGTCCCTATAAACAAGCCAGAACCAGGTCGCCGCAGCCGTGATATTCGTGGCATGGCCCGATACAAAGCCCAAGCGTCCACCGTGATAATCGTTGACAAAGTGGAGGTAAGGGAGGAGCGAAGGCTCATGGCTGGGTCTGATTCTCCCTACAAGCGGCTTGATAACTCCAGAGGATAATTGGTCCGACAGCACCATTATTGCAACCAATATAAGCAGGAAGCAGCAGCGCCGTTTCCATGACCCTCCGCTTGTTCGCCAAAGGTCGATGCCTCCCGCCACGAGTACGGGAATCCATATATGACTATTCGAGACTGTATACCAAAAGGTATCCATCCATCGTCCCCCGTCAAAGTTGAGCCACAGCAGCAACGTCTTGTCTACATTGTTCAGTTGCTCTAATATCTGTTCTATCATTTGCCTTATTCTGTTTTCGTCGGCAAAGATAGGACCCAACTTGGGAGAAATTTAGGATTTTTCAAAATCTCGACGTATCCACGCCCTCGTGTTTCTGCTCTTTGTAGTTACCGAACTTATAAGTGAAATTGATACCCAACTCGCGGTAGGTAGAGAAATGCATAGCGAGATGCTGATTGGCATAATCGATGGTCGGTGTGATGCTGCTGCTCTCAAAGAGGTCATTGCAGTAGAGACGAAGAACGGCATGCTTGCGCGCAAACGTCCATCGCAAACTCATGTCAAGACGCTGACAACCGCTGAGGTCATAGATGGCCTGAATGGCTCGTGTCTGCACCTTTCCTGTGAGGTTAAGGGTGATATCCGGCTTCTTGCTCAGTGTGAATGTATTGTCAAGTAGTCCGACGAAGACAAAGCGGTGCCGGTTGATGGCCAACGTGAAGTAACTGTCATCCTTCTCCTGCATATACATACCAATAGCCGTCGGGCGCAGATTCCACCATGAGCCTATTTGGAAAGGAGCTGTCAGTTGAATTCCAACCTGCCGGTGAAAGTCGAAGTTCTGATACTGATAAGTGATAGCAAGACGGTCACTGCGCAGATACGGACTCTGTACAAAATAGTTGTTCGTATAGTTATAGAACAGCACGGCTTGATACTTTCCCCTCAACAGATACACGAGGTGGGCATTGTAAGAGTCGGATGGCTTGATATTCGGATTACCTGTGATCTCATCATAACCGCCATTGCTATAGCTCGTGAAGTTCGTCATCTCCCAATAGGATGGATAGCTGCGGTCATAGCTCAATCCGAACTGCAGCATCTGACCCGCCGCAGGCATCCACGTCAGATTGAAAGTAGGATAGACTGTCCACTTACTCCAAACCGGCGAATGATAATATTCTGCAGCTACAGAACCTTCCAAAGACAACGCAGAACCGAAACGCTTGCTGCCTCCAACATAAAAATTCACATCATCCTCACGCTGCCGCGTCCGTTCATCCATAGGATTAGCCCCCGTAGTGTTCTCTTTCTCCACATATTGCTGAGAGGTATGATTGATGCTCAGGTTATAAACAGCACCATAGTTGATGCCCCACCCTTTGCCTAAACTCTGTTCCTCAGCAAGGAAGAACTTCCAACGGTTCACACGCTGATTGTCATCCACTTGATAGTTCATCGTTCCCGTAGGGAGCAAGCCCCGCAGCTGCTGATGCTCCGGAGTAGCATAATAAGTCATCTCAGCTCCGAGCTTCAGGCCAATGGGTAACTGATAGTCAAGGCGAACATCATGGAGCCAACTGTGATTGCGAATATCGTTGCTGCCTTCGACGTTTCCGTTATTCTGTGTCCAACCCTTTCCATGTTTGTATGCCGCAGTATAGACAAGGCTCAGACTGTGATTGTCTGAAAAACGATAGTCGAGGCCGAACCTGAGGTCGTCACCATAGTCATGACTTCGGTTCATCTGCGCAGAGGTAATGTCATATACTGAACCGTTGTCGAGCGTCTGATGCGTCTCTTCATCACGTTTACTGAAAGACCGTCCATGGTGATGGGCAACCATCATGTCTACGGACAGTTTCTTCTTTTTATACAACAAGGTGGCGCGCTCCTCAAAGCTTTCGTCATGCTCCTGACGATAGGTCAAACCAGCCTCTCCCGTGAGCGGAGCACCGTCAGCGTTCCCATGCCGAAGCACGATATTGATGACTGCACCCCGCACTTGCATCCGCGCCGGAGCATTGTACATCACTTCCACCTTCGCTATCTTTGAGGCTGGCATCGACTTCAGCAATGCCATAAGCTCATCCTCGGTCATTGTCGACACTTTCCCATCGAGCACCACAGTGACGCTCATGCCGCCAAGCGTGAGTTTATCGTTCATCTCTACGACGCCCGGGAGATATTTCAACGCATCATATACGTTGTCAGCAGCTTTCTTCTCAATGAGCCGAGGCAAATCATAAGTGATCGTGCTTCCCTGAACGCGCGCGATAGGTCGCTCACCCCTGACGACAAACTCGGGGAGGTCATGGACGACACGCTCCATGTCGAGCGTGTCCGTGCTTACTGTGTCTTTCTTTTCCTGTGCCTCAACCGGAAGAACGGTAAGTAGCAGGGAGAATAATAAAAAATGTTGCGTCATAACGTATTTATTTTCTCTGCAAAATTACACAAGATAAAAACAGAAGAGAAACAAGGCTGCTTACCAAGGCTTAACAGAAGTGTTATTTAGTCTTACCATCCCTTGCTGACCTCATAATAAAGCCGTATCTTTGCGAACGATGAACAATTCTATCCGACATATCGCTATTCTTGTGATGATCGCTTTGACCATCATCATCGGTTACCAAGCCTACTGGCTCATGGGCCTCTACAGCACCATGAACCGGAAACTGCACTCCGACATCCAGGAGGCCATGCGAAAAGCCGATTATGAAGAGATTGACACTCGTATCAAAAAGCTCCGCCGCCAGAAAGACTACAAGACGACCACGTTCATGCTCTATTATAAGAAGAATAAAGGGTGGTCGGAAGCCCGGAAGAGTCTCTCTTTGGGAAGTGAGCGTATAGATGAGCAGGAGCCCATGCCGACGGGAGGTCTGGAGGAGGCACTGCGCACGCGCAATGGAGTGGATTCTATTGGACTCTTCATTCAGCGCGCCCTCCACTCTGCCGTCGATGGGGTTTCCGAGGTCAATGTCCGGGAGTATGACCGCTGTCTGACGCGAGAATTAGCAAAGATTGGCATCACGAGTCCTCATCAACTACTGTACATCTATCGGCGCAAGACAGATCTTAACAATCCTGTGCGCCAGGACACAATCATGACAATCGGCAAGCCCGTGCAAGGCTCTCATGAGACATTCAACTATTCACTGGAAATCGTGCTCCCCATCTCCTATCGGCTCATTCTCCCTACGACAAGTACAATTGTACTGCGACAGATGGCAGGCATACTCTTCACCTCCATAACCATCATGCTGCTTCTCCTCTTCGTCTTCCTCTATCTCATTCACGTCATTCGGGAAGAAAAGAGTCTCGACGAGATGAAGAGCGACTTCACAAACAACATCACTCATGAGTTGAAGACACCCATCGCTGTGGCTTATGCCGCCAATGATGCGCTGCTGAACTTCCACATTGTGCAAGATCCCGTGAAAACGGAGAAATACTTGAAGATTGAGCAAGACCAGTTGAATAAACTCAGCGGTCTCGTCGAAGAAATTCTTTCTATGAGCATGGAGCGAAGAAAGACGCTGAAAATAAACAAGGAGGACATCGAACTGAGGGCTTTGGTAGAAGACCTCTGTGCAGAACAGAAGTTAAAAGCCAATAAGCCTGTCAACATTATGATTGACATTCCCGACGGCCTTACACTATATACGGATGGCACTCATCTCAGACATATTCTGTCTAACCTCCTTGACAACGCTATCAAATATTCCGGCCCAAAGGCGGATATAACTTTGATGGCCCGGAAGACTGCTGACGGTACTAATATCAGTGTCAGCGACCACGGCATCGGATTGACGGAGCGGGAGCAACGCTATATCTTTGACAAGTTCTACCGCGTGCCTCATGGGGACCGGCAGGATGTGAAAGGCTATGGACTGGGGCTCTATTTCGTTAAGACGATGATGGAGCGTCTCGGAGGTACCGTCACGGTGAAGAGCGCACCGGGCAAAGGTTCAACATTCAATCTGCATTTCGATGGATAAGATACAAGTTCTACTCGTCGAGGATGAAAGAACCCTCGCCATGATCATCAAGGATACTCTGGAGGCTCAGGGCTTCAGCATCGCCATTGCCGGGGATGGAGAGGAAGGATTGCGCCGCTTCGCTGCGCATCGTCCCGACATCGTTGTGGCTGACGTAATGATGCCAAGGATGGACGGTTTCGAGATGGTACGGCGCATCCGAAAACAAGACCGTCTTGTACCCGTCCTCTTTCTGACAGCCCGCACAGCCGTCAACGATGTTGTAGAAGGGTTCCATAACGGTGGCGACGACTATCTGAAGAAGCCCTTCGGTATGCAGGAGCTCATCGTACGCATCAATGCCCTCGTAGCACGCGCACGGAGATATGATCCTACTGCGACTTCGCCTGACAAGGAGGCGAATCACGAGACATTGGCCATCGGCCGTTACCACTTGGATGTCTATACCCAGCAACTGAGCATTGATAAACGAACCATAGAACTCTCTCACCGCGAAACACAGCTCCTGCGTATGCTCGCCGAGCATCCTGGCGAAGTGGTAGAGTCGCGCCGCATTCTTCTTGATCTCTGGGGTGACGACAGTTTCTTCAACAGCCGCAGTCTCCAAGTCTTCATCACCAAGCTCCGACATAAACTCTCCCTCGACGAGAACATTCAGATTATCAACGTGAGAGGGATAGGATACAGATTAATCGTTTAATCATCATATTGTAAAAACAAAAATCATGAAACAAATACTCTTTCTTATCATATTGCTCTCCTCCGTCTCCATTGCTCATGCCGATGATATTCACAAGGGTGACTCATGCCTTGCAGCTTACGACCTCTCAGGAGCTCTCAAATATTATGAGGCTATTTTAAAGAGAAAACCTACAACTGCCGTGAAAATGAAGATTGCAGAATGCCTCTATCGGCAACACAACTATGCCCG
>DEKJ01000002.1:5166-19926 GCA_002353825.1 Prevotella sp. UBA2725
CGCCTCTTTTATAGTCACAGAAAACTGCGGCACCGTAGCAAGACCATCTCGTGGGGAAAAGAGATCCTCCTGCGATGGCCTATGGATGGAGAAATCGTGGCTGACCTCGCAAGTGAGTATCTCGCCCTCGACCTGCCCGAGAAAGCTGAGGGACTTTGCAACAAATACTGGATGCACGATGAAAAGAACCTCGCCGTCAACAATATCATGGCTGATATCTATTTTGTCCAACGACAATACGAGATTGCCATGAGCAGTTATCTGCTACTCCTCCAGCAGGGTGACAGCACCTACAAGAACATCTTCAACCTTGGGATCTGCTTTGAGCAAATGAATAAGCCCGAGCAGGCCCGCAAAGCGCTCGACAAAGCCATTGCTCTGTCCGACTCGGATATCGCCGCCCCACTCTACCATCAAGGTGCTGTGCTAAATACGCTGAAAGAATATCCTCAAGCCATGGCATGTTTCCGTCGAGCCATGTCCCTTCTCTATCCCAACAACGCTATTCTTTTCGCCTGTCATCGTGGATTGGCTGAAGGTTACTATGCAGGCCAAGACTATCGCCACGCCGTAGATCTCTTCTTGCAGGCTGAGCATGACGACCCGACGTCCATAACCACACCTTACTATACCGGTGTTTGCTATGACATGCTTGGACAACATGCCAAGGCTCGTGCCGCCTATCAGCGTTTCCTCAAACTTGCCGAAGCCTTCGAGCACCCGGGGAAAGATCTGAGGGATATGATGGAGCGGGCTAAGAGATAAAATTCTTCCGTTTTTCCTTGCAATGTCGAGAATATTGCTTAAATTTGCGGTATAAACAGCAATGCTTATGAAAACCACATCTGAAATATTGTTGCTCCTCAAGCAATACAAGCCTATAGCCTGTTCCAAGTATGGACTTACAAGGTTAGGCATCTTCGGTTCCGTTGCACGTGGTCAACAGACAGAAAACAGTGATGTGGATGTGTGCTATGAAGGCAAAGCCCCTTCCTTTATTACACTCGACCACATTCAGTCTGACCTTGAACATCTTTTTGGCACAAAGGTAGACTTGGTGAGAGTAAGAGACAATATGAATGCATTGTTAAGACAACGGATTCAAAGGGAGGGAATTTATGTTTGACAAGGAACTTGTTCTCGACAGTCTTTCAAACATTCTCTCAGTTCTAAATAAGATTGAGGAGCGCTCAGAAGGCATCACTTGTGGCGATGACTTCGCATCATCTCCCGGAGGGATGCTTCATCTCGATGCAGTGTGCATGAACCTAATTGCTATAGGCGAAGCCGTCAAAGGTATTGATAAACTCACCCATGGAGAACTGTTACCCAAATATCCAGAAGTGTATTGGAGTGGCGTAATGAGAATGCGAGACAAAATCGCACATCACTATTTTGAAGTCGATGCTGATGTCGTATATAACACTATTAAAGAAGATGTTCCACCACTAAAAGGAACCATAAGAAAGATGATTAAAGACTTATCCGAGAATAAGGATATGTAAACATACCACTTTATGGGAACAATGAAATACAAAGGCTACACGGGTAGCGTTGACTTCAGCGACGAAGACAATTGCCTTTACGGTGAGGTATTAGGCATGAGCAAGGATAAGATAACATACGAAGGCACAAACGTTGACGAACTCAGGAAAGATTTCGAGGGTGCTGTTGATGACTATATTGCCAACTGTAAAGCAGATGGCATTGAGCCTCGCAAGCCATATAGCGGCAACCTTAATGTTCGCCTCACGCCTGAGATTCATAGCCGCATTGCTGCTATGGCACAACAGACTGGCACAACCATAAACGGATTCATACGCCAGACACTTGCCAAGGCTGTAGGAGTGACACTATAAACTTCGATCTATTAAACAGCAGAGCTTATGCACAACGATGTGGGTGCGTGCTATGCTTTTTCCGCACATATGCGCACAGCCAGTAGGCAAGTCGCACGTTAAGGATACCCAGACCGGCACCGGCTACGACATCTGTCAGCCAGTGCCGATTGTTGTACATACGTAGGAAACCGGTGGCAGCTGCCACCACATAACCAAGGATAGCAATCCACGGACAAGAACCGGCATATTCCTGAGATAATAGTTCGGCACCCACAAACGCCATCGTCGTATGCCCCGATGGGAAGGAGTTATGAGCACTGTGGTCCGGTCGCTGAATATGCGTCGTCGTTTTGAGTGTTGTCACAACCGTCTCCTGAATAGCCACTGAGACAGCAGTAACAGCTAACTGTTGCCCCAAGGTACAACGAGGAGTCATCTGACAGGCATCGAGCACATAAACAGCAACAAGCGGAGCAAACTGCGTGTAATTGTCAATCGTCACCTTAGCCGGTACATTTGCCTGCAACTCATCTCTTATCTGACGGTTCTCGTAGCCCATCCATGTACAAAAAATAAATTGGTTTTTACTTTGCAATATCAATGATATTATTTAAATTTGCAATCAGAAAGAAATCATTTAGAAATCATATAGAAAGGAGGAACAACATGGCTCTATCTACAATGACTGTCCGTTTAGACTCTCAAATGAAGCAACAATTTGATGCTCTTTGCCAACAATTTGGAATGAGCAGTAATGCTGCTATTAATGTGTTCGTCAACCAAGTAGTACGTAGTCGGAGTATACCATTCAAAGTTACTGTAGATACTTCCGATAATGACGATTCGCGTACGAAGTTCTTGGAAACATTACGCGATGCACATTATCGTGCACAGGCTGGCGAACTTCCAGATTTGACACTTGAAGAGATTAACAGGGAAATCGGTCTTACAAGACAAGAGATGAAAAAACGTCAAAAAGAAGAGGCATGATTTACGCTGTTATAGACACCAATGTTATCGTTGCCTCTTTCCTTACAAAGCATAGTGATTCTGCTACAGCTAAGGTGATGTATGCAATGGGTATCGGTTTGATTACCCCTCTATATAATAATGAAATTCTCGATGAATATAGAGAAGTATTAAGCCGGAAAAAATTTCATTTCCCAATAACATACATTGAGAACGTTATTGAATACACAATAACTCATGGCATAGCAATGGAAAGGCTTCACTATGAAGGAAGTCTCCCTGACGAAAGTGATCGTGTGTTCTATGAGGTTTCTTTATCTAAAGAAGACTCATTCCTTGTTACCGGAAATTTGAAACATTATCCTATATCTCCCAAGGTCGTCACTCCACGTGATTTTTTAGAAACTTGTTTAAGCAACCAATTATGATCAATCCACACATCAAGCAACAGTTTCTCTCCGAAATTCAGCAGACCATCCCGGAAAGACAAATCTATACAGACAGCCTCCGCACTTATGCCTGGGGCACCGATGCCAGCTTCTATCGCATGACACCCCAGATTGTCATCCGTACGAAGAATGAGGCGGAGGTGCAGGCCGCTTTTAGGGCTTGCAAGAAATACGCCATCCCCTTCACGCTCCGCGCTGCCGGCACTTCGCTCTCCGGTCAGAGTTGCACCGACTCAGTGCTCATCGTGGCAGGCAAGGGTTGGGAGAAGTTCCACTTGGATGATGACAAGAACGCCATCACGCTCCAACCAGGTATCACTGGAGGCCGCGTGAACAACATCCTGAAGCCTTACGGCCGTGTGTTTCCACCCGACCCGGCTTCGGTAGGCTCCGCCATGGTGGGTGGCATTGTGGTCAACAATGCCTCAGGCATGAACTGTGGCGTGCATGCCAACAGTGACCACATGCTGCTCAGTGCACGCATCATCCTCACCGACGGTACCATCCTCGATACCGGTGACGAACAAAGCCGGGAAGCTTTCCGCAAGAGTCATCCCGAGTTTCTGAAGAAGATTGAAGCCTTGCGCGACGAGGTACGACAAGACGCTGACCTCACGAAGCGCATCGGTTATAAGTATTCGATCAAGAATGTCACGGGCCTCAACATCCGTCCACTCGCCGAATACGATGATCCTTTCGACATCATTGCGCACAGCATCGTAGGTTCTGAAGGTACCCTTGCCTTCCTCTCCAACGTCCGCATGCGGACACTCCACGAATATCCTTATCGTGCCTCCGCCATGGTATATTTCCAGACCATGGAAGAGAGCTGTAAAGCAATCGTAGCTTTGAAACAATTGAAAGCTGACGAGGATGACATGGCGATGACCAATGAAGACCTCAAGGTCAAGAGTGCCGAGATGCTCGACTATCTGTCGTTGCAAAGCGTCAACGACCCGGTCTATCTGAACTATCAGAAGGATGTGGACGAAGGCCGCATCGAAGGCGTAGCCAAAGGCGACTACCACAATCTCACGGCTGTGCTCACAGAAACGAAAGCATTGACACCAGAAGGATTGAAGAAAAACATCCAAGAGATCATGGATGTACTTGCAGGCTATAATCTCTATGGGGAACCCGCTTTCACCGATGACCCGAAGGTCTACGGCAAGTACTGGTCCATCCGCTCAGGCATTTTCCCCGCTGTAGGCGGCCAGCGCCCCATCGGCTCTTCATGTCTTATTGAGGATGTAGCCTTCCACATTCAGGATCTTCCTCACGCTACAGTGGACCTGCAACAGCTCATCGAACGTCATGGCTATAAGGATGCGTGTATCTATGGTCATGCCTTTGAGGGAAACTATCACTTCATCCTCAACCAGAGTTTTGCAACGAAGGAAGAAGTAAGTCGCTATCGCGATATGATGGAGGATGTCGTGAAGCTTGTTGTGGGCAAGTACGATGGTTCGCTGAAAGCAGAGCATGGCACGGGCCGCAACATGGCGCCGTTCGTCAAATATGAATGGGGGGAGAAAGCCTACGGCATCATGAAACAGTTGAAGGATATCTTCGACCCCGACCATATCCTCAACCCGGGTGTCATCTTCAATGATGATCCCGATTGCTTCATCGAACATCTCAAGCCACTGCCAGTGCTTCATTACGACATCAAACCACGCAAAGAAGAGGGCGGCAATCATCTGTCGGGCTCCACGATGCAGGAGATGCTGCAAGGTGTCGAGAAAGCAAACCGCTGTATCGAGTGTGGCTTCTGCGAAATTAACTGTCTGTCGTGTGGTTTCACGCTCTCCTCAAGGATGCGCATCGCCACCCAGCGTGAGATGCTTCGTCTCAAACAGACGGGTGAAGACCCGCAACGGCTCGCAGAGATGGAGAAAGACTATCGCTACCTTGGAGAACAGACCTGTGCTACGGATGGACTCTGCGCTACGTCTTGCCCGATGAAGATCAACACGGGCGACCTCACGCATCTGTTACGCCAACTCTTCATGGATCAGCATCCGGAGCAACGGGCTATCGGTCAGATAGGCGCCAACCATCTGAGTGCAATGAAGGATATTATACGTGGAACTCTCAGCGCTGCATCGTTTGGCCGTAATGTGCTCGGCACATCAGCTATGAAGAAAGTATGTGATGGCATCCATCAATTAGGAATACCACAATGGTCCACAGCCATGCCGGGTGCTATCCGCAACCCGTCTCAGGCGAGACTGAACCAGCAACCGTCAGAGCTGAAGGTGGTCTATCTCCCGAGTTGTATCAATCAGACCATGGGCCTGACGAAAGGAGCACCTGTCAAGCGGCCGCTTGTCAAAGAGACTTGTGACCTGCTTCATAAAGCCGGCTACGAGGTTATCTTCCCGAAGAACATAAAGAACCTCTGCTGCGGACAGATATGGGAAAGCAAAGGCATGACAGATATCGCCGACCGCAAGACAGCAGAAACGGAGCAAGCACTCTATGAGGCGAGTGAAGGCGGTCGCTGGCCGGTATTATGCGATCAGAGTCCTTGCTTGCACCGTTTGAAGAAAATGGTCACACGCGTCAAACTCTATGAACCCGCAGAGTTTATCCTCACGTTCCTCACGGACAAGCTCACGTTCCATCCCATCAACCGTCCCGTAGCGATCCATCTGACCTGCTCCACGCGAGAGATGGGACTCAGCGACACAATGCTGAAGGTAGCACATATGTGTACGGACAAAGTCTTCGTACCGGAAGGTATCGGTTGTTGTGGCTTTGCCGGTGACCGTGGCTTCTCGCGACCAGAACTTAACGACTGGGCTTTACGCTCGCTCCATGGCCAAATAGCAGAACACCACATCGAGCGCGGCTACTCCAACAGTCGTACATGTGAGATAGGTCTCGAGGCTCATGCCGGCATTCCTTACATGAGCATCGTGTATCTCGTCAACGAGTGCACGGAGGCAAAACATTAATTCCACTTTGACAAATTCGCCCTGCGCTCAACCTTGTTCTCCACGGCATCGTTGAGCGCAGAGAAGAAATCGAGACCGACTGTCTTCTCCACAGCATCCACAGACATCACATAATCTGACATCGGGCCTGAGCACCGGTCGTTGGGATAGATGAAGCCGAGGGCCTGCGGGTTACGACCGAGTCGAAGCACGACCTTGAAAAATGCATCGGGAACAGAGATGTCATGCTCTCCTATCTCCCGTGGACTGTTAGAATAGAAGATAGGGCCACAGACAATATAGATGCAACCATAATCTCTTGCCCAGTCGCGACAGGCATCCTCCAAGTCTTTCCACTCTCCCCCATTCAACTGTCCGTACTGTGGACAGATATTCGTCAGCAGATGGCACTCATCCATCGCTTCATCGCTCCATTTGTTGTCCGCTGCCGGACACATGTGTCCTCGCTGCATGCCATAGGGGCTGCCTTTGTAGTCCTCATAGTAAGCTCGCGGATAAGGTACATCCAAGTCCTCGTGAAAACGGTAGCCTTTGCGGACATAAGGTCCGTCGGTATGGTCAGCTGTCAGCTTCCATGCCACCCAATTAGGGCATCGCGTATATTTATTATACGAAGCCGTGTAAGCAAGTCTTATCAGAATCTGACTCTGTCGCTTCTTCGTGAAGCGCGGGATCTCAATTCCACTGGGAGCCTGGACTGATGTAGTATCTTCGGCTTCATCCTCCGTGGACACCGCTTCGGTAGTCCCTGCCGTAGGCACACTGTCTGCCACAACAGTCGTCGGATCACTGTTAGTAGCCGTGCTGTCGCCCCGTCCTTTGATGTAAGCATAACCAAAAATACATAGAGCGATAATAATGGATAATAAGGTTGGGGGCTGAGTATTACTGACTTTCTTTTTTCTCATTGCTGGTTTACTCTCAAATTATATCTGGTAATACCTTGAAACACATGGCCGCCACTGTGGGCGGCCACTGCAACAAATACCAAACGCCATCGTTCGTCGTACGACAAACAATCGTGCGGCGTTCGACAAACAATCGTGCGACGTTCGACAAACAATCGTGCGACGTTCGACAAACGATCGGCTGACGAACGTCAGCCGATGGTCTTAATGATCCAATCGACGTGTTCCTTAACCGCTTTCTTGGCATCATCCGATAGTACGCCAGTTCCCGCATTGAGCAGACCACCGGTGAGACGACCGCCTAAATACTCCATGTTGCAGAAACCAGCACTGATCTTGAAGCGGTTGAGGATATCCTGTTCCGTGATGCCATAGGCACCGGAGGTATAGACGTCAGTAGGAGCACCGGCGGTGATGCCAAACACGATCTTCTTGCCCTTGAGTGCCGTGCCCGTGCTGCCGTAAGCCCAGCCGTGAGCCATCGTCTCTTCCCACCAGCGCATGACGAGAGAGGAAGCTGAATACCAGAAAAGCGGCGACTGGATGATGATGACATCTGCATCCAACAGTTTCTGCTGCTCTGCCTTCACGTTAATCTTGAAGTCAGGATAGAGCTTCTCAAGGTCGTCGACAACGAGGCCGGGAATAGCTGCTGTGAGTTCCTTGACAATCTCTTTATTGGCTACCGAGAGCTCAGGGTATGTGTGCCCTGCCACTAATAATACTTTCTTCATAACTAACTTGTTTTATTATGGATGAAATATTCTTCGACCACAAAAATACGAAAAGATATTCAATCTAACCTTGAAATAGATATTAATTTTTTGAAAGATGATGAGGGCTTTCTGTCCTTACAATGACAGAATTTGACTAAAAAGTTGTAATTTTGCACAGCAAAAGGAAGTAAGGCTTTAACGTGTTTTATCCCATTCTCTGCGGAGAATTGGAATATATAAGTCCAGTTATGAACTTCTCTCCTTTACATTATTACGTTCATAACAAATTAAACATGAGAAACACATCAAGACGCATCACATGGACAATCTTGTCTATGTCGTTGCTTACCGTGATGGCAGGTGCAGCCATCGCCCCAGCCCTAGATATCATTAGGGCTCATTTTGCTGATCAAGATCCATTGCTTATCCAATTACTGGTCAGTATCCCCGCATTGTTTATCATTATCACCAACCTCTTTTTCCTGGAGATTAGCCGGCACCTCAAGTCAAAGGTTATCGCGCTCATCGGTCTGACCCTTTACGTTGTGGCGGGCGCCGGGTGCTATTTCGCCAACGACATCTGGGTGCTTCTATTACTCCGCATGTTGCTTGGCGTAAGTGTTGGCTTGGTCATGCCATTGTCTACCGGACTGTTGGCTTATTACTATCCTCCCGAAGAACAGTCGAGACTCATGGGGCTGTCTGCTGCCATGAACCAGATGGGCGGAGTCGTCGCCACCCTGCTTGCCGGACTGCTTGCCACCGTTCGATGGAACTATTGTTTCCTCGTTTATCTGCTAGGCCTCCTCGCCATTATCTTGGTCGCCCTCTATCTGCCTAATGAGCACCTCGGATCAAGCAACAAGCGAGGCGTAGCTTTCCAGCCCCGACAACTGCTGAAGTTCCATCCTTCCGTCATCGGCATGTTCCTCTTGATGATGGTCTTCTTCATCTTCCCGACCAACTTTGCCATCACGGCGCACGAGCGTACCAATCTCTCTGCTGAGATGATCACGGTCATCATGGTCGGCTTCGACGTGGTAGCATTCTTCGTCGGCCTACTCTTCAGCAATGTCATGCGGTGGTTCCGCCGGGGCGTGAAATACTTTGCATCGCTCTTCTTCCTCGCTGCCTACGCTTTCTTTGCCTTGGGTCATAGTGTGCCCATGCTTCTTATGGGATGTGCACTCGGTGGCATAGCTAATGGTGTCGGTGTGCCTTACCTCAACACCATCGCCTCCATCAAAGGTGGTAAGAACTCAGCAACAACAGTAATGCCTCTACTTTCGGCAGCACTCTATCTCGGCCAGTTCGTTTCCCCAATCATCGTCACTCCATTGTCACATTCATTGTTCGGAACTGATGCCACAGGCTGCTATAAGATTGGCATGATCATCTGCCTCATCTTCCTATGGCAGACTTGGAGCACACGCCACTTCCAGAGTCTTCCGCCGGAAGAGAAATAATCGGTATACATTGCAGGGGGCGGGCTTGTGGTCCTTTTTTCCCCCTACATATATATTCAACAATAGGGCGCCCATAATGGGTGCCCATACGGTGTAGCGAACAGCCTCTCTAAATATGCGTGGAGATTACGGTGAAACCATAATGCGATATATCCATTAGGTTATCATCAACAATCAAGTTAATTACTAGCGATAATCAATAGAGTTACGCATGATAATCAATAGAGTAAATTTAGCGACCATAACCATTCTAGAGGCGACAACATTGTTTATCGGTCGACCTTCGGCATTGTGAGCCAACCGCCATAAAATTTTTCTGCTAACTCTTTGTGGTATCAAAAACAATTCCTAAATTTCAATAATTTAGGCTGCATACGGAAATAAAAAAGAACAAGTTCTTTTGTTATTTCACTCATTTGCACTAAATTTGTAGCATAAAACCATCGATTATGCCAGAGATATTCAGATTCTTCGGTTTCTCCTTCTTTTTCTACAGCAAGGAGCACGAACCTATGATCAAGAAGATTTGGTTTGACAACGATTACATATACGGTGAGGATTCCAACGGAAAGACTTACAAGCAGTCGCTCTTGTGGTACCCTAAGCTCCACAATGCCACGGAAGAAGAACGCAACATCTATAAGTTCGGTTTCGACGGTATCCACTGGCGTAATCTGGACGAGGACATCAGCTTTGAGAGTTTCGGCTACGAAGACGCAGAACTGACGACTTATTGAGTGTTTATGATAATAAAGCCATCGAATTTCTTTGAGATATGCGATTTTTGTTTTATTTTTGCAGCAAAAAGAGGAAAATCATGGAAACAACTGTAGCTTCTTCCGCACCGGTGGAATCTCTCTGGAAACAGATAAGTGCATTAAGCGATACTGTTAAGATTCAGTTGATTAATCGTATCAGTGCATCCTTACTTCATAAAGACAAGAAAACTGAAACAAAGGCTATTCGTCGTTTTTCAAATCTCAAAGGTGCTCTAAAGAATGACTTGAATAAAACAGATCGCGAGCTGTTGGATGAATATCTCTCTGAAAAATACGGTCTATGAAAGTTTTCATTGACACAAATATTATCATGGAAATGTTGGAACAAAGAACTCAAGCCGATCTTTGCTCCAAGATTTTTGATTGGCTGGATAGAACGGGGAATGAAGGCTATATTTCTATAGGCTCTTTTTATACCATAACCTTTCTATCCGAACGTCTTCTCCATCACCAAGGTATAAATCGACCTGAGTTAACTCAAAGATTACGTACCATCCTTGAAGGTGTTCTTCAAGAATTCTCAATATGGCCAGCTTCTACGGAAGAGTTATTAGAAGGTGTACATGACAGTACATTTGAGGACTTGGAGGATAGTTATCAATACCATGCGGCTATAACATCGGGATGTAGCGTCCTCATTACTATCAATATCAGAGATTTTGCAAAAGTTGATACAACAACTGTAAGAGTATTAACACCTCAAGAATTTAAAGATAGCTTTATGGGATAATCGGTTGGAGGAAGGATATCTCCCGATTAGTATCTGAATGACTGAAGAAACTTTCAAAAAAGGTGAGCAGATGATTCTCCAGCACGAACATGCCATCGGCAAGGAATATGCCGTAGCTAACTTCTAAACAATAGAACTATGTCAGAGAAAATTGAATCCAGAGACCAGCTTATATCTGAGATAGCTGACGCCTTACAACAGAATTTTGAATATGGCGACGCATGGTTTTACGTCAGTCCTGCTAAAAATGAAGTAGGACTCTATATGGACGGTTCCATGAGTGACCCTGTCTATCCTGATGACGAAGAAGAGATTGTCAAGATAGAGCCATTGGATTCGCACGAGTCCTTCGGATGCATGGAGGACTTTGCCGACCAGGTCGAGGATGAGCGCATCCAGAGGATCCTGCTCCGGGCTCTGCAGCGCCGTCATCCCTTCTCCAACTTCCGCTATGCCGTTGATGATGTCAATCTGTTGCAAGATTGGTATGCCTTCAAAAATGAGTGGTATAAACAGAAAGCTGAGGAATGGATGCATTACAATGATGTAGACTTCAAGGACGGTCACATCACTGCCAAGCACACCGTAACGTTCTTGCTCGAAGATGAAGATATTGAGGAGGATGATAATGATGACGATGTATAATTAGAAGCCTCGGTTCAACCAGTAAGACAATAATATTTATAATGGGACAATATTTAGCAATTGGCATATACACTAAGATACGAGCGAGCAAGAACGAAGCTGCATCTCGATACAACAGCATTGATGAATGTAAAGAGGCAATAATCAAGGAGTTTACGTTAAACGACGAAGTCTATGATTTCAAGGAGGATGAGAATAGCATCGAGTTCTCCATCAAACCTCAAGTCATGGAAAGAGATTTAGCTAAACTGATGCAACAGTTTTACGCACTTCGTTATTCTACAATCGAAAAGTACGATAGCCGGGAAGCTCTTAAAGCCGTAATGGCATGCAAAGACAAGAATGACATTCTGCAACTACTAAATGAAAAGACATTTCAGTGTTTTCAGAAGGGCTACCCGTATTACATCAGCGTTAAGGCAACCAAGGGCTGGACAAGAAGTATGGAGGTCTCCGTTTCATCTATCATATTAAGCATAGACGGTAAAATTATAATGGAGTGTTACAATGACCTGTTTCATTTCTTTACAAGGTTGATACGCGAAAGACTCAGCAACATACCTCTTTCTAATGCTCTAAACGTATATATAGACGGTTAATAATACCATGGAACAAACCAATAGTGCTCGACTGGATGAACTGGATGAAGATTCGACCATATCCAACATTTTAATAATACATAATAATATTAAATATGATGTTACCTACAAGAGCGGAAATGCTTATGCATTTCTATAAAACCGTAGTGGGAGAAGACAATCCTTTCATATCTTCTGAAGAAAGACAGGCTATAATTGCTAAGCAGAAAGAACTTGATCTTACTATTGAGGAAATGAGTTATGAGGATTGGAATTATATTCTATCCGCAATTAAAGACGTAGGGACAAGATCTGCCAATATCTCTGTTCTCAAATCTATGTTCTTCAGATAATTTTAAAAAGGTCTCACAAAAGCAAATCGACAATGATAAATTCTAACGCTTCGTAATGTCTAACAGACTGGCAACTACATCGCCAGCCGGAAACATTCGAAGCAATGAGTAGAAGCAGAAAGAAAGTAGCAGGCGGCACCTGGTGTTGCTGCAAATCACAGAAGAAAGGCAAGCGTCTTTGTAACCGCAAATTCCGCCGAAGAGAACACCAATTGATGGCTATGGGTGAATATACAAGGCTACCCTACAACATCAATGAGGCTTTGGGTAAATGGGAACTTGGTGGTGACGGTAAACATGCATGGTTCTTTTCCTCAAGTGACTATGCACGAGGAAAAGAATGGTACAAGTACTATCTAACCTGCCTGCGGAAATGATCCCTACCCTACGAAGAGCAAGGTGGGCTGTAATACTTGCGATTACAGCCCACCTTTTATCTATTCGCCAACCTTCTCTAATGTGAAGGCGTAGCTATGCATATTATTTCACCTCTTCGAATGTATATTTGTTCATTATCAGTGGGTTGCGCGATTTCTGTCGCAATAATGTAGTTAATTATTGTAAAGAACGGTAGATAACGATAGACAAACATAACCATTTTGGAGGCGACAACATTGTTTAACGGTCGAACATAAAAACGGGAAAACATTTGCAGACTCTAAAAATATTGCCTATCTTTGTGGCAAAGTAGAAAGATATGGTATTTAAATATCAGAGACAGATCGATTCGCTTCTATCCGAAGGATTGAGATTGCCACCCCTGCATGCTCCTAATGGTATGGCTGCTTATAGGTATGTATTCTCAGAAGACAACCAGAATAATCATAGGCCTGTCTGCATACAGAACCCTGGACGCAAACTTCCCGACAACGAGAAGTTCTCCGGTTATGCTCTCTCATGCTTCGACAGCCAATCAAAGGCTGAGCAACGATATAAAGCTTTGTGTAAGTCTTTTAAAAGAACTCCAAAAGCAATTGGAGACTCACTTAGTAGTGGAAAGTTAAACAACGAAGATGGCTTGGTAACGACTCCTGACAAGAACTCTGGACATTTTGATTTATATGAATCAGATTCCTGCGATCTTTCTAAGACCTTTAAAATAATTGAAATACTATGGAGAAATTAACTGGTTATCATATACCATTCAATATTAAGGCATTGAAGTTGCGGGCGAATCTCATTGAGCAAGACGGACCACTGCTATCCTTGTATTATAATGACAAAGGTGACTATTACCTATTCTATTGGTTGGACTGCGACGACACTTCCAACAGATGGATGGTTGTAAGAGCCTCACTTAACACCCTTTACCAATACATTAACAAGGAGATAACACTCTTGCAGGTAATCAAAGACTCATCCGACAGTTTTGTATGGGTCACAGATTTGGACGGCAAGGGAGAACAGATCAACACGCTGGCAGTACCATTTGCCAACTTGCCCCAAGACTACCTGCCTGATACCGACTCCTACTTCGAGTTTGATCATCAGCAGGAACTGCTCAAGGATGTTGGCACCGACAAGATTGAGGTTGACGTTCCCAGGAAGGACAAATCCTTCTTTGCTGCATTGATGTCAAAGATGGGATGGAGACTGTCACCCGATGCCGTCCACAACCTTATAGACAGAGTAGCGCTTTAAAAACTACAATATTATGCACAGTACACTATACACAGTATCTCCGTTTCCCGTACCAGAGAAATATCAATTTGGTGACGGAGACATCAAGTGGGAGGACAGGCCTCTTATTGACGATCACAATCTTCTCAAGGGTGATGAAGAAGCAGAAAGATTGGATGAACTAAGTAAGCTTCTTCCCGACGCTCTCTTCTCCCCCGAAGACAGCAGAACCTTCACCTATAAAGGAGGATGGGAGCAATGGAAGAAAGAACATGATGAGAAGATCTCCAAGATCACTGATGAGATAAGGAACGACCAAACTCTCGATGAGGATTATCGGAAGTTTCTCTTAGATGAGATCATCGCTGGTCTACATAGCTCTCTATTCAGCATTTATCCCAACACCCACATCTCAACACTCAATAACCTCATTTATTTCTACGGCATTATGATGGAGCCCGGAGAGAAGCTATATGTTAACAAGGTATTTGACTTTCACTTCTAAAAGATTATTTTAGGGGAAATAGAATCAAGAGACCAACTTATAGTCTGAGATAGCTGATGCCGCCAAGCACACCGTAACGTTCTTGCTCGAAGATGAAGATATTGAGGAGGATGATAATGATGACGATGTATAAATAATAATCTGCTTAAAGAAGTGCCCCATAGAAAACAGCAAAGGGGGCTGTAATCACAAGGAATACAGTCCCCTTTTATCTAATGACCTGAGTTCGGGATAAGAAAAG
>DEKJ01000038.1 GCA_002353825.1 Prevotella sp. UBA2725
GACCATCTTTTCATCTCGCAGAGTTGCAGAGAACCACCTTGTGATTTTGAGATTCTGTGTTTTCTTGAGAGGTCTAAAGGCCTTTCGGGGAGATGCTATACCATCTGCCTTCTCCCAAGGCCGAAGGCCACTCTAAGATCTCTGCGGTTTGGAAGCACCACCTCTTCGGCTCTACGTGAGATTTAACGGCTATCATATCATAATGTAAAAGAATCTCGCCCTGCTGAATAGTTACCAGGAATTTCAGTCCCTTCACGATATGTTTCTTCACGGCGCTGTCTGTGATATCCAGTTCTTCCGCCACCTCTTTGTAGGTCTTGCCGTTGACCATACACTCTCTGAGGATGAGTTGGGTCTTGGGAGGCAGCAGTTGAAGATGAGCCTTGACGATAGCCACACGCTCCTGCTGCTCAAGCAGGTCTTTGTCCTCGGTCCGCTCGGCAGAGGCGAGGCGCGCCTTGGCGAAGTCGTCCTTCACTGATTTGTGCCGCAACTCATCGATACACTTATGATGGATATAGGCGAGCATGAGGTTACGCCACTCCCCCACCCGATCATAGTCGAGATGGTTCCAGCCATACTCGAAAGCATTAGACACGATATCACGACAGGTCTCTTCGTTATCCAGATAACGAAGGGCAAAGAAGAAAAACGGCTTGTAGTTCTCCTTATAAAACTGTTCGAAATATCGTGTCCTATCCACTAATATAAATGTGCGATCTCTTATATGGGTTGCAAAAATACGAAAAAATAATCAATCTGACGACCCAACCGGTTATTTTTATTAGCAGGGGCGGCCACAGGGGCCGCCCCTGCACCAACGCGTTAACGATTCAGCCTTGCCTTCAGCAACTCCGGCAGGATGCGGGTCTCGTCAGCCACCGGCACACCAGCAGCTTCGAGGGCTTTGATCTTGCCTTCTGCCGAGCCTGATCCACCAGAGATGATGGCACCGGCATGACCCATCTGCTTGCCCGGAGGAGCCTGACGACCGGAGATGAACACGGCGACGGGCTTCGTGACATGGGCCTTGATGAACTGGGCGGCACGCTCCTCAGCGTCACCACCGATCTCACCGATCATAGCGATGGAGTCGGTATCGGGATCATCCTGGAACATCTGCAGCAGGTCCTCGAAATAGAGACCGACGACGGGATCACCACCGACACCCACGGCCGTGGAGATGCCGAGGCCACTCTGCACGAGGTCGTACACCACCTCATAGGTCAGCGTGCCACTGCGCGAGATGACGCCCGTGTGGCCTTTCTTGAAGATGTTGGCAGGCATGATGCCGACCATCGACTTCTCCGGAGAGATCAGTCCGGGACAGTTAGGACCAATGACCTTCACGCCTTTGATACGTGCATAGTTCTGTGCCTCGACAGCATCGAGCACAGGCACACCCTCTGTGATACACACAACGAGCTTGATGCCACCGTCGATGGCCTCGAGCATGGCGTCCTTGGCGAAAGGAGCAGGCACGAAAATGATAGAAGTGTTGGCACCTGTAGCAGCCACTGCATCTTTCACGGTGTTGAACACGGGGATGCCGTCGACCTCCTGACCACCCTTGCCGGGGGAGGTGCCGCCGACGACCTGAGTACCATACTCTTTCATCTTGGCAGCGTGGAAGCTGCCGTCTCGTCCCGTGATACCCTGGACGATGACTTTTGTATCTTTATCTATCAGTACGCTCATAATATTGAATCATTAAGGATTATGATCATTAAAGATTATCGTTTGTTGGAAATTTCCACGGCCTTATGGCCTGCGTCTGCCATCGTCGTGGCAACGGTGAAATGGGTGCCTTTGAGAATCTCACGGCCCTCAGCCTCGTTCGTACCCGTGAGACGGATGACGATGGGGATGTCGGTCTTGATGATGTCGAGTGCCTCAAGCAGTCCCTTCGCTACATCGTCGCAGCGTGTGATGCCGCCGAAGATATTGATGAGGATGGTGTTGACATGTTTGTCGGAGAGCAGCAGTTTCATGGCCTCCACAATCTTCTCGGGGTTCGACGAGCCACCGATATCGAGGAAGTTAGCGGGCTCACCACCATAGAGTTTGATCATATCCATCGTAGCCATCGCAAGGCCAGCTCCATTGACCATGCATCCGATCTTACCACCGAGGTTGACGTAACTGAAGCCGTGGTCCTTCGCCCACTGCTCCTTCTTCTCATCCTCGTCGGGCTCGAAGCATTCCTTCACATCGGGGTGACGGAAGAGAGCGTTGTTGTCGAAGGTCATCTTTGCATCGATGGCTTTCAATGTGCCGTCCTTGAGGAGCACAAGTGGGTTGATCTCCACGAGAGAGGCGTCTTTCTCCACGAAGAGCTTATAGAGTGCTTTGAAAATCTTGGCAGCCTGCTTCACCTGAGCCTTGTCGTCAAAGAGCTTCCAGGCTGCCTCGTTGGCTTTGAAGTTGGCCATGCCGATGGTCGGGTCGATGATGACCTTCACGATCTTCTCCGGTGTTTCTTTGGCAACCTGCTCGATATCCATGCCGCCGGAGCGCGAGAGCATCATCATCGGGCACTTCGACTTACGGTCGACGAGGATAGAGACATAATATTCGGAGGCGATGTCAACAGCCTCGGAGACGAGCACGCGGTCCACGGTGTAGCCTTTGATCTGCATGCCGAGGATAGCCTCCGCATTCTTGCGGATTTCTTCCTCACTGGATCCGAGCTTCACACCACCGGCTTTACCACGGCCACCGGTATGAACCTGTGCTTTCACCACTGCCTTCGTGCCGCCGAGCTTGCGGTAGGCTTCCACGGCCTCATCCGGAGTACGGCAAAGGAAGTGCTTGTCTACTGGCACGCCATACTGCTCGAAGAAGCCTTTGGCTTGATATTCATGTACTTTCATAACAATATAAGTTTATGGTTCGCGAAAATTTTCGTTTGTTGTTATTGCGGTGCAGGGGCCGCCCCTGCATTACCACCGATCCGTGCGGAACGGGAAGAGCGGCAGGCCATTGTTGCCCCCGAGGTTACCGATCTGGAAGTTACGGAAGCAGTAGCGCACGGCGACGGGCGTCTTGACATCGGGACTGACGACATAGACGGTCTCATTGCGTGGGTCATTGCCCGGCACCCAGAAATGGCCAGCAGTGGCTTTGTGGAAGACCTTGTCGGCACCTGCAACTTCGAAGCCCTCGATATCACTGTAACGTGAGATGCCGCCATAGGTATTCTTCAGGCGGATGAAACAGGTGTCACCATGAATGAACATCGAGTCGAAGCGCGGGCTCACAGCCTCAAAACCTTTCTTGTTATAGGTCTTCTCCAAGGCGAGCCATCCAAGGCGGTCACCGACAGGCTTCTTGTTGCTCGGATGGATCTGATTCTGTTCCCAAGGATAAGCTAAGTCATTGGTGCAGATGAGTCCACTGTTCGGGATCATGTCGGCAGCCCGCATCTGCTGTTCCTCAAGGTAGGCACGCTGGGTACCATTGGGGTCACCACCGTCGGCATAAGGAACAAGCTGAACGAAATAGAATGGAATGTTGCCTTCACCGAAGTCGCGACGCCACTGGTTCACGAGCAGTGAGAGGCGGTCGGAGTATTGGTTACTGGGGTCGCCGACATTGGAGCAGCCCTGATAGAAGATGATACCTTTGACGGTGTAGTTGAGGATGGGATGGAACGTGCCATTGCCCCAGAGCAAAGGATAGAGATAGTCGTACTGGAACTTACGGGTCATCTCCGTGGAGTCGAGTGTCTCTTTCGTGTATTTCTCGAGGTTAGCCTTGTCGAGCCAACTCTCGACCCTCGTACCGCCTTTGTTGGCAAGGATGAGACCCACGGGGATGTTGAGAGCGGAGCGCAGTTGGCGTGCGAAGAAATAACCCACGGCGGAGCAGTCAGCGACATTATCGACATCAGCAGCCTTCCACCAGCATTGTGCATCGTCGAGTGGCTTTGTGCTCTTCACAGAAGGGATCTTCACATAGCGGATGCCATCGTAACGGGAGGCCTCGGCCACCACATTATTATAATCTTTCAGTGGACAGTTGCCGAAGCCCTTCACGGGGAATTCCATGTTACTCTGTCCAGCACAGACCCACACCTCACCGATGAGGACATCGTGGAGTGTCACCTTGCCACCTTTACCATCTTTATTTTCTGTGAATGTGATTGTTTGCTTGGTAAAAGAAGCAGCAGGCGTCGTGACGCGGGCCTCCCACTTGCCGTCTTTCGCAGCTTTCGCTGTCACTGTCTTGCCTCCATTCCACGAGGCGGTGACACTCACTGTGGCGCCCGGCGTGGCCCAGCCCCACAACCGAGCCGACGATTGTTGCTGCAACACCATGCCATCGCTGAGGACATGCGGCAGACGCACGGCAGCGCGTGCGGAGCCCAACACAGCCAAGGCCAGTACCAATAAGGATAGTTTTTTCATATGATTGTTTTAATTGTTTTCATTGTTTTGATGCGGACTTCTCATTCCACCTCCGCCAGCTCCTCGTCGTCCATGTCTCTGTCGAGGCGTCCGCGCCAGAGGTACTTACGCGTCTCATGCACGATGATGCCACTGAGGAGGATGAGGGAGAGGAGGTTAGGAATAGCCATGAACGCATTCATGCAGTCGGCAATGTTCCACACGAGTCCGAGACTGACGATACTTCCTACGAAGATGCCAATGATGAACACGACGCGGTAGACGAGCATCCAGCGGTGGCCTTTGAGATATTCAACACATCGCTCACCATAATAGCTCCAGCCGAGAATCGTACTGAAGGCGAAGGTGATGAGACCGAAGGTGAGGAGCGGTGTGCCGACATACGGGATCTTACCGAAGGCCGCCTTCGTGAGGGCGGCGCCATCGTGGATATCGATATCGGGATAAGCGATGATACTCGACACGATGACGATACCCGTGAGGGCGCAGATAATAACAGTGTCCCAAAATGTACCCGTGGAGGAGACGAGGGCCTGACGAACAGGATTGCGTGTCTTGGCGGCAGCAGCCACGATCGGTGCGGAGCCGAGACCTGACTCATTGGAGAACAAGCCGCGGGCGATACCATAACGGCAAGCCATCATCACCGTCGTACCGGCGAAGCCACCACCAGCTGCACGCGGAGTGAACGCTGCCTCGACGATGGTCTTGATAGCCGGCCAAACATAAGCATGGTTGACACAGAGGATATAGATACAGCCGAGGACATAGAAGATGGCCATGAAAGGCACAAGCATGCTACACACCTTAGCGATGGACTTCACACCACCGAGGATCACGGCAGCGCCTAAGATAGCAAGAACAAGACCTGTAACCCACAGAGGCACACCGAAGACCTGACCGACCATCGTAGAGATGGCATTGGCCTGCACGGTGTTGCCGATACCGAAAGAAGCAATGGTAGCAAAGAGTGCGAAACATACCGCGAGCCATTTACAATGGACACCGCGCTCCAGGGCATACATCGGTCCGCCGAGCATACGCCCGTCTTTCGTCTTGACGCGGTATTTGACTGCTACCAGTCCTTCTGCATATTTCGTAGAGATTCCAAAGACACCGGTCAGCCAGCACCACAACACGGCTCCCGGACCGCCCAACGCGATAGCCGTAGCCACACCGATGATGTTACCCGTGCCGATCGTAGCAGCAAGGGCCGTGGCGAGGGCACCAAACTGGGACACGTCTCCCGAGGCTCCCTTGTCACGACTCACGGAGAGTCGGATAGCTGTAAAGATCTTGCGTTGGGGAAAGCGCAAGCGGATGGTTAAATATAGATGCGTGCCGAGCAGCATGATGATCATGGGCCAACCCCACAAAAAGCTACTGACAGTCGCAAAAAAGTCGTTAATTGCTTCCATAAGCGGTGAGTTACAGGCTATATAGCGGCAAAGTTAAGCAAAAACTATCAAAAAGGCACGCTTTTTCTTGGTTGTTTTGTATAAAAATGATAACTTTGCAGCACTTTTAATGATTGTCGTATGGTGTAATGGTAGCACAACAGGTTTTGGTTCTGTTTGTCGTGGTTCGAATCCGCGTACGACAACCCAATAAGGGCGGTTCTTGTAACCGCCCTTTTTGTTAGAATCATTACACAACTTTTCACAATTTCCCGACTTCGTCACTTTTATATTGAGCCCCAGTGCTGCCCTTGATTATCAAACACTTGCAAGGATATTTAGGTGATATAGGGTGACGCATACCCAGTGCAGGGAAGGGCTACCCTTCCCTGCACTGACACCTCATTCTCACACGGATCTTAAAGATTTTAAAGATGGTTACGCTGCGTGGCGGCTACACGGTGAGCTGTATACCCTGGAGTATTTGTCACAAGAACCAGCCGCGAAGTACTTGCCGCATCGATCGGCCTCAGCGTACTTGCCGCATGAGCCAGCCTCGGAGAGGCTGAATCTTTCAAAACCCCAGTCTAAACGAGCGAAGCGAGTGCAGACTGGGGGGGGCTGCTGGTGCCCAATGAACTGATTACCAGCCTCGGAGAGGCTGAATGCATCTTGATGCGTAGCAAGAAGCGAGCATCGCGACGTTGCTATACAGAGCCAGATTGTTACGCGCTTCGCGCATTGTGCCTCTCCGAGGCTGGCTATCAGCGCATTGCACTCCGGCACCAATTCGGTCTTTCGTGTGTCGTGTCGGCCATTTGCAGGGCGCGGCC
>DEKJ01000030.1 GCA_002353825.1 Prevotella sp. UBA2725
GCTCCACCCAGCTGAATAGTTACCTTTGCCGTTCCAAATCTTTAAAGTACCTTATTACTGAAGCAACTGTTTTGGTAATAAGGTATATTTGTTTCTATCATCGTCATTCTTTTGCTTAGCTCAGAAAAAAGGCTTAACTTTGCAAGCGTATGGCAATGACGATTATCTGCAACCCACGATACGCCGCATGGCACGACTTCCTCCTGACTCTTCCCCAGCGGATGGACCGGGAGGGAGAAGCTGTGTTTGAGGGTCGTAATCTCATCAAAGACTTTCCGGCACCCGATGGCAGCAAGGTCGTTGTCAAGCGCTATAAAATGCCAAATTTTTTCCAACGCATTGCCTACAGTTTCTTTGTCAAAGGTAAGGCAAAGCGCGCGTTCAATAATGCTCAGGAGCTTGCCCGGAGAGAGATCAATACGCCCGAAGCCATTGCTTTTATCGAATGCCGTAGCTGCGGATGGATGGGCTACAGTTATCTGTTCACGAGATATGATGACAAGGCGCCGATCGTTGACAAGCTCAGCATGGACGAAAACTTCGACAAGCCTTTTGCCACAGCGCTCGCTTCGTTCTTTGCCACCTTACATGAGCGTGGCATCATCCATCATGATCTCAACAATACCAATGTTCGCTATAGCCAACAAGCTGACGGCAGCTATGTTTTTTCGCTCATCGACATCAACCGTATGACTTGCTATGAGAAGGATACCCAGCCACCTTTGAAGCAATGTCTTAAGAACCTCACGCTCTATGGCGACATCTGCCCAATGTACAAGTTTATCGGGCACGAGTATATCCGTTTCCGCCATCTACCGGAGGACACTTTTAAACTTCTGATAGATGTCAAAGAAGCACACGACCGCCATTGGCACCGCAAGAAACGGTTCTCACACTTGTGGCACCGCATCTTTCATTAATCCGTCTCTTTCTCTAAGCAAAAATAATTATGGAGCAAAAGATATCCGTTGTCATCAACACTTACAATGCAGAACTGCATCTGCGGGAGGTTCTTGAGACTGTCAAGGACTTTGATGAGATTGTGGTCTGCGACATGGAAAGTACCGATCACACGATGGAGATAGCGAAAGGGTATGGTTGCAAGATTGTGGTCTTCCCGAAGAAGAACTATAAGATTGTAGAGCCTGCCCGCATGTTTGCCATTCAAAGTGCTACTTATCCTTGGGTGCTTGTGGTGGATGCTGATGAGCTCGTGCCGCGTGAGCTTCGCGAATATCTCTACAAGCGCATTGCAGAGCCCGATTGTCCACAAGGCTTGTATATTCCCCGCTTGAACCGCTTTATGAACAAACCGATAAAGGGACGCATTGGGGATCATCAGCTCCGGTTCTTTGTTCGTCAGGGAACAACGTGGCCGACCTACATACATTCTATCCCTCATGTAGAAGGCAGGGTGGAGCATATTCCGCACTTGAAGAATGTCATGTTGGTGCACCTCAATGAGAGCAGTCTCCATACCATCATTGAAAAAGACAATCGTTATTCCGATGACGAGGTGGACAAGCGGGCGGACAAGCACTATGGATTGTTCGCACTGTTCTTCCGCCCTGCATTCTATTTCTTCAAGAACTTTATTATTGATGCCGATTATAAGAATGGTGTCAATGGCTTCATCCACTCGTCACTGAAAGCCTTCTACCAGTTCCTCCTCGTGGCGAAGATCATTGAGAAAAAAGAAGAATGATGAATGGTTCAGCTTTTCGCGTTGATGGGCTCACACAACCTCGAAGAGGTTGAACTAGGTTAGCCCCACGTGAGGCGCAGCCGAAACGTGGGGTTTGGGGTTCGGTGTGATTCCGTTGCAATCCGGCCTCGAAGAGGGCGAACATGGTTTTAGATACCCACCTATAACTAGCATCCCTCCCATGTTCGCCCTCTTCGAGGCCGACAGGTCAGGTTTAATCGCTCACCCCAAACCCCAGGTTGCGTCGCTGCGCTCCTTACCTGGGGCTACTCGTGTACAACCTCTTCGAGGTTGACTGCAGTAACAACCCAAAAAGCTGCAGAACCAAATGAATCATGCTGCTTTCTGCGCGTGTTATGCTTCTTGGGCTCCTTTAAACAACCGGGCTTTCCTGTGGTGACGTGCACTGAAAATGGCAGTGCGCCGCACGAGCGACTGGAAGAGGCGGGGACTGTGCATGAGCAGGTCGTAGCGGATGGTGTACTTGAGGCCTAACTTCATGCCGGGGTTGGGAAGCTGCTTCAAGATAGCCATCACCTTCATCATGAAGAAGAATCGTTCGGCTGCAGAACAGTCACTGCGCACGGCATTCTTCGTGTTCTTAAGCAAGTTCTTCTGATAGGTAAGGATGATGTCATCGCGGTATTTCTCCACCAACGGCGTGCGCTTAATAGCATCGTAACGTGCTTGTATAGCGGTCATAAAGTCGCGGGGACAGTCCAGACCTACATGCAGATGGTTCATCAGGCTATCCTGGCGTTGGCGATAATGATAAAGAGGCTCATGCAGCCAGACCAACTTGTTGCAGGAGGCAATCCATTTGAAGACCGCGCAATAGTCTTCGAAAGTCCGGAGGTTGGGGAAGGAGTTCTGGATGACCGTGCGGCGGAAGAGCATCGACCACAGATAGCTCGTTATCTCGTTGTGATACACCTTCATCGTAGCCTCGGCCTGACAGAACGACTCTACTGAGCCGTCGCAGCGGCCCTTCTCTACGGAGGAGTCGGCATAGTCGTCCCAATAATCTACGCGCACGACATCTGCCCCAGTACGGTCAACGACATCCACCATCTTCTGAAGCATCTCCGGCTCCATGCTGTCGTCGCTGTCTGCGAAATAGACGTAGTCGCCTTGGATGTGGCGCAGTCCTGTATTGCGTGCCTCGCCCACGCCTGCATTCTGTTGATGAATGACGCGGATGCGGTTATCGGTTGCGGCATATTGCTCGCAAATCTCTCCCGAGTTGTCCTTGCTGCCGTCGTCGACAAGCACAAGCTCCCAGTTGCGATAGCTCTGGGCAAGGATCGAATCAATCATTTGTCTGAGGTAAAGCCCACTGTTGTATACGGGCATGATAATACTTATCATTTCAGTAAATACTCACCTGATTAATATTTCTAATTACATTTGAGAAATGCAAGATTTGCATATTCTTGCATTTGCGCTTGCAAAGATATAGCTTTTTTACGAAATAATAACTATTTTAAGAGAGATATATGCTACTTCATGCCTTCTTTTCTAGGGCGTGATTCTACGCATTTGTAACATCAGAAAAATAAAACCTCGGAATGGGGGAGTGATTTCATAAGAATGTTGTATCTTTGCAAAAATATAAAATAAACAATCAATAGATTATGATCAGACTATCCAGGTCGGTAGTAGGTAAGGCCGAGTCGGCAGCTGTCGCCGATGTCATTGAGAATATCGGCTATTTAGGAATGGGCAGCATCGTAGGCGATTTCGAACATGATTTGGAAAACTATATAGGTGGTGGCCGTCGTTGCATCTGTGTGAACAGTGGTACGGCCGCGCTCCATCTCGCTGTGCAGGCCGTGACGAAGCCGGGTGATGAGGTGCTGGTACCTTCCTTCACTTTTGTCTCCAGTTATCAGGCTATCACGGGTGCGGGCTGTAAGCCAGTGAGCTGCGACATCGATCCCACGACGCTGACCCTCGACCTCAAGGACGCAGAGAAGCGCATCACTCCGCGCACGACGGCTATGATGCCGGTCTATTATGCTTCCAACGTGAGCATGGTGCGTGAGTATCAGGCTTTTGCCAAGGCTCACGGATTGCGCCTTGTGGAGGATGCCGCGCACGCTTTCGGCTGCTCCGTTGACGGTCAGAAGATCGGTTCGTTTGGCGACGTCGTCTGCTTCAGTTTCGACGGTATCAAGAATATCACTTCGGGTGAGGGCGGTGCTATCTTCTCCGCTGACCCCGACGTCATCCAAAAAGTGAGCGATGCACGTCTCCTCGGTGTGCAGAAAGACTCGGAGAAGCGTTATGCAGGCAAGCGCAGCTACGACTTTGATGTCGTGGCACAAGGCTATCGCTACCACATGAGCAACATCTTCGCAGCCATCGGGCGCGTGCAGCTCCGCAGGCTCGACAACGAGTTTGCACCTAAACGCCGTTATATCGCCAAGAAATATACTGAACTGCTGAAAGACAACCCTGATGTCAAGCTCACGCCGATGAACTATGACGAGGATATCGTGCCACATATCTTTCCTATTCAGATCCTCCATGGCAAGCGTGAGAAGCTCGTGGAGAAGTTTAAGGCCCTCGACATCCAGTACGGCATTCAGTATCGTCCGAACCATAAGCTCACGTATTTCAAGGCCGATTATGACCTTCCCGTCACTGACGAAGTGTTCTCGCGCATCATCTCCATCCCGATGCACCCGCTACTCACTGACGACGAGATCAAACTTATCACCGACACGATCAACAGTCTATAACAGAAGCCTATGAAAGTTGTTATCCTCGCCGGCGGCTTCGGCACCCGGCTCTCCGAGTACACCAAGCTTATCCCCAAGCCTATGGTGGAGATTGGCGGCAAGCCTATCCTGTGGCATATCATGCGCCATTATGCTCACTATGGCTTCAAGGATTTTGTCATTGCCCTGGGCTATAAGGGTGAGGTCATCAAGAATTATTTCTTGCAATATTATGCGCTTAACAACGACTTCACCATCGACCTGGCCACAAACAGTGTGAGCTATGTTCATGAGCGTCCGCTCGACTGGAAGGTGACGCTTGTCGACACGGGCCAGGGATCGCTGACAGGTGGCCGCATCAAGCGTCTGCAATCGGTCATCGGCAATGAAGATTTCATGGTGACCTATGGCGACGCAGTGTCGGATGTGGATATCAGTAAGCTTGTGGAGAAATATAAAGTGAGTGGGAAGAAAGCCATCGTCACGGCCGTCCATCCTACGGCGCGGTTTGGTGAACTGCAGCTCGATGGCGACATGGTGTGCAGCTTCAAAGAGAAGCCGCAGGTGAACCAAGGCTGGATCAATGGCGGCTTCTTCGTGCTAAGTCCTGATGTGTTCAACTATATCGAAGGCGACCAGACGACGTTTGAGCGTGAGCCGCTGGAGCGTCTTGCGGCCGAGGGCGAGCTCATCTGCTACCGCCACGAAGGCTTCTGGCAGTGTATGGACACCGTCCGTGACCGCGACTTCCTCAATGCATTGTGGGACAAAGGCAATGCACCGTGGGTGGATTAAAAGGATTATAGCATGTATCTGCAGTCGACGACGGGCTTCTGCGTGCGTGTGTGGACATCCTTGAACTCGGGCCATGCCGTTGTGATGACAAAGGCATCGGCGGAAGAGAGGATGGACGCATAATCGGTTGCAAAGTCGATGTCGATATCTTCGTAGCGCCGCTTGAACTCTGCGTTAGCTACAGGGTCATAGCCGATGATGTTGTTGTATCCACGCTTCGTGAGCTCGCGGATGATCTTGGCTGACGGTGTATCGCGTACGTCATCGCTTCCCGGTTTGAACGACAGTCCGAGGATGCCGATGTGCTGATTCTTGTTGCCTCCGAGCGCCTTGTCGATGCGGTCAGCAATAAACGATGGCATGTTATCGTTTGTGGCAATGACGTTCTTCAGAATCTGCGGATCGAAGCCAGCAGTCTTCGTCACGGCGTATAGCGCGTTGGTGTCTTTCGGCAGACAATAGCCGCCATAGCCGCAGCCCGGATAGACGTAGGATGTCATCGGAGCACCGCCCCAGCGCTTGTCGAGATGGAGAATGCGGAAAGCCTCTGCCACGTCGATGCCTCCGATGCGGTCGGCGATGACACTCATCTCGTTGCTGTAGCTGATGAGCGTGGCAAGCAGCGTGTTGGAGAGATATTTGATAAACTCGCCTGTGTTGAGCGATACGCAGAATACCGGCACCTTCACCGATGCATAAATCTTCCGGAGCATCTCCTCTGAGCGTTTGTCGGAGACACCGAGCACGATGCGGTCTGCACCCATAAAGTCGTCCCAGCAATGGCCTTCGCGTAGGAACTCGGGGTTGTTGCCCACGCCGATAGTCTCGCCAATCTTATAGCCTTTCTTCTCGAGGTATGGGATGACCTTCTCCTGTGTCGTCGATGGGGGAATGGTACTCTTGACAACGAGCACGCGGAACTTGTTATCTTTCTTTGCTTCCAGTGTCTGGTCGATGGCTCCGAAGAGATAAGTGAGGTCAGCCTGTCCGTCTTTGCCGTAAGGCGTGCCTACGCAGTAATAGACGCAGTCGCTCTTGGCGATTGCTTCCTCGAGCTGTGAAGGATCGATGGCAAAGAAGCGCTTGTTGAGATGGCGCGTGAGGGCCTCGTCGAGTCCATGCTCCAGGAACGGCAGCTTACCGCTCTGGATCAGTCCCAACCGCTCTTTGTCGACATCCACGCCATATACCGTGTGTCCGTATTCTGCAAAGCCCAGGGATGTGGTGAGGCCCACAAAGCCAAGGCCAAATATCGTGATGGTCATATTCTTCTAACAATTACTAATTACAAACTTCTATTTCTTCTAACCTTTAACTCCTAACTCCTATCTCCTAATTCCTAACTCCTAACTACCATTTGTATTCCCGCTCGTCTTCTTCCTTGAGGAACTGGAGAAAGCGATGCACACCCTCTTCCACGAGGATGGTAGGGTTGTAGCCGAGGATGCGGCGCGCCTTGTCGATATTCGGGCAACGGCGCTGCGGATTGTTCGTCAGATATTCGCGGTCCTCACTCTTGGCGTAGGTCACTTTACCCTGATAGCCAAAGATGTCGCGGCCTGCCTTGACATAGATTTCAGCAAGCTGGGCGATACTTATCTCCGGCTTCTCAATACCGATGTTGAAATAGTCGTATGTGCCATGGAGCATGATCTTCAGATAGCCGCAGATGCTGTCGGCGATATAGCAGAATGTGCGTGTAGGACTTCCGTTGGAGAGAATCTCGATGTCGCGGCCTTCCATCACGTCGAGGGCGAAGTCAGCCGGTACACGCTTGTCGCCGATGCGCATGCCCGGGCCATAGTTGTTGAATGGCCGCACGACACCTATCGGCATGTTGTATTTCTGTGCGAAGAGCATGCACATCGTCTCACCGAAGCGCTTGCTCTCATCGTAGCAGGAACGCGGCCCCGTGGCGCAGACGTAGCCGTAGTAATCCTCCGAGGTAGGCACATGAGCGGGATCGGGATTGCCGTAGAGCTCACTCGAAGAGAAGAAGAGGAAGCCCTTCACGCCCCGCTCCTTGTAGAAGTCGAGCAGACGGCGCAGACCCCAGATGTTGGCGTCGAGCGTCTCGATAGGGTATTTGCGGTAGAACATCGGAGAGGCGATACTTGCCATGTGGATGATGAAGTTGGCCTCGCCGGCTCCCGGCACATCCTCTATCTTGTCTTTGATGATGTCAAACTTCTCGATGTCGAAGCGCTTGTCGGCTTTCATCGGCTCTATCCAGCCGGGATAGCCGAGCATGAAATTGTCGAGCGCAATGATTTTCTTGATGCCCAACTTGTCGGCCTGAGCCTGGAAGAAATGCATGAAATAATAGCCGAGGAAGCCCCCGCAACCTGTGATGAGAATGGTGGCACCTTGCAGCTTGGCTTGCTCCTGAGCTGTGAGCCCTGCAAGCGTATGGTCAAGATCCTGCCTTAATATTGTTTCCATTGTTATTGGCATTTATTTTTCGATTTGGTTGCAAAGATAACCAAAAAATCCCGAAAAGAGGGTAGCAATTTGGAAGAATGGCTATTTTGTATTACTTTTGCAGCAAAATAAAGTTAATACGAGACATGGCTTCTTATGATATACGCCCTTTGCAGCTTCGCATGCTGAAGGTTTTGGAGGCTTTCGACAAGGTCTGTCGCGAGCAACATGTGGAATATGGCATCTTCGCCGGTTCACTCATTGGCGCTGTGCGTCATCATGGCTTCATCCCTTGGGATGACGATATGGATGTGCTGGTGCCGCGCCCCGACTATGAGCGGCTCATTGCTCACTCCAAGGAGTGGCTCCCGGAGCCTTATGAGTTTGTGTGCGCAGAGAATGACCCCAAGTACCCGTTGCCTTTCGGCAAGCTTCAGGATGCTTCCACAACGCTTATAGAGCGTCAGCATCTGAGTTATCTCGGTGGTATCTATGTCGATGTCTTCCCACTCGATGCCGTGCCTTCGGGGTGGTTGGCGCGTCACTGGCAGTTCACGAAATATGAGACGCTGAAGCAGTTGCTCTACCTTGTTCACCGTGATCCCTACAAGCATGGCCACGGCCCGTCGTCGTGGGTGCCATTGCTCGTTCAGCATTTCTTCACAATGGAGGGCTTGCAGCGAAAGATCCGTCATCTGCTGCGCAAGTACGACTATGCCACGACGACTTATGTCGCTGACTATACCGATGGTCTGAAAGGTGTCATGCCGAAGAGCGTGGAGGGAGTTTATACGCCTTATCATTTCGAGGATACTACGGTGATGGGTGTGAAGAATTATCAGCATTATCTCACGCAGATGTATGGCGACTACATGAAGATTCCCGATGGTGCTCATCAGCGCCAGCACAACTTCCATTACCTCGACCTCGAGCACCCGTACAGAGAGTACAAGGGATGAGGAAAGGTCCGAAATATTTTCTCTGAAATTTGCGAGAGTCTGAAAGAAGTCGTATCTTTGCTTTCGAAACAGCTGTTTCCGAAATGGCTGTTTCGAAAATAACGCATGAGCTATGAGATTCTACGACAGAGAACGAGAAATCAAGACGTTGCGCGATATTCGCCAGTCTTCTGAGCAAGCAGCGCAGTTTACCGTAGTCACAGGTCGGCGGCGTATCGGTAAGACCATGCTTCTGTTGAAGGCATATGAGGATCAGCCGATGCTCTACTTCTTCGTCTCACGTAAGGCTGAAGTAGAACTGTGTGCCGATTATTGTTCGCAGATCGAGGAGACGTTTGGTGTGCCGATGTTAGGCACAGTATCGAAGTTTGCTGACATCTTCGATTATCTCATGCGCCTTTCCCATCAGCGCCCCTTCACGCTTGTCATCGATGAGTTTCAGGACTTTCTCCGTGTCAATAAGAGCATCTTTTCGGACATGCAGCGCATCTGGGACCTCCAGAAGGACGGAAGTCATATCAATCTGTTGGTCTGCGGCTCTATCCATTCCTTGATGTATAAGCTTTTCCGTGACCGTAAGGAGCCTTTGTTTGGCCGTCAGACGCATCAACTGACCGTGAAGCACTTCCATCCCGAGGTGCTGTCCACAATTCTCCGCGACTATCATCCTCAATACACATCCGAAGATTTGCTCGCCTTTTATCTACTTACGGGTGGTGTGGCGAAGTATGCGGAACTGTTGATGGATGGCGGATCCTTTACATGGAAGAAGATGATCAATCATGTGCTGAGCCCCGATTCTCCTTTCCTCGATGAAGGCAAAAGCATGCTTATCGAAGAGTTTGGTAAGGATTATGGTACTTATTTTTCTATCCTATCTCTGATTGCGCGTGGTCATACTACCCGGAGCGATATGGAAAACATGCTGAAGATAGAGATTGGCGGCTATCTGACGAAACTACAAAACGACTATGGCATCATCACCCGTCATCAGCCGCTTTTCGCCAAGTCATCGACGCGTGGCGTGCGCTATGAGCTCGACGATATCTTCCTCCGCTTCTGGTTCCGTTTCATCTACCGTTACGATTATATGGTTGAGCTTGGCGCCTTCGATAAGCTCCGCACACTTGTTATGCGTGATTATCCGACCTACAGTGGCAAGATCCTTGAACAATATTTCATGGAAGTGCTTAGGGATTCAGGTCGGTATACGCGTATGGGCAACTGGTATGACCGCAAAGGCGAGAATGAGATTGATATCATTGCTGCAGATGATCTCTCTCAGACTGTTGATTTCATTGAGGTCAAGCGTCAGCGGAAAGAGCTTGATATGGATTTGCTACGAAAGAAAGCGGACGTGTTTTTCAAAGCTACCGGACAATATACTGACTATCATATCCAGTATAGGGGTATGACGATGGAGGATATGGAGCTTGAAAAAATATAGCCGCCAATGTTTGCGGGAACGAGAAAGAAATCGTATCTTTGCGAAAGAAAGGAGAAACATCGTATGCCTAAGATATTTGAATATTTCGGGTTCTTCCGGTTTGGGTTGGTATGACGCGTTTTCGTTGAAAGGTGTCCTCGAAGAGGGCAAACCTTGGCAGGGTGCTGGTTTTGTAGGTTCGCCCTCTTCGAGGCCGACAGGTCAAATGAACCCACCTGATACAAACCCCAGGTTACGTCGCTACGCTCCTCACCTGGGGCTAACCTAATTGGCCCCCTCCGGGGACCTTATCAATCCGAAAACCGGAACCTAAATTTCTTTGTTTTGAAGAAAGCAATTCGTTCTACTAATATTACTAAAAAGATAAAATGATATGGTTCCTAAGATAGTTTCGGCAAAATACGTCAGTCCACTTTCTGTGGCATTGCTTTTTTCAGATGGCAAGAAGCAGACGGTAAATGTGGGTGAGTTCATCAGAAATCATCCACATCCACAATATAATTCTTATTTGAATGAGCCTAAGTTTAAGAAGTTCAAGGTAGAAGACGGCTTCCTTGTGTGGGGGAAAAATTGGGATCTCATCTTTCCTTCAGAAGATCTTTATCATGGGCATCTCTCGGATTAATGTGTAATTTTTTTGTACACATCCATCACCTCTTCCGCCACACTGTTGTTCTCAAACCTGTGGACATAAGCTTGACTACGGGCGATGACCTCAGCGCGGTCGGTGCGGTTCAGCATCGTGAGAACAGCCTCGGCAAGGGCATGAGGATCATCGGGTGAGACATAGCTGTTGTCGGGGCCTCCTGCCTCTTCCAGGCATGAGCCGGTAGCTGCCACGACAGGGAGCCCACACTGTATCGCTTCGATGATGGGGATGCCAAATCCTTCGTAGCGTGAAGGATATACGAAGCAGGAAGCATGATGATAGAGCACCGGAAGGTCGTTGTTGCTCACGCCACAGAGGATATGCAGCCGCGACTCTAAGCCGTGTTGGCGTGCATAGCGCAGGATCTGCTCCGTATAGGCGGTCTGACGACCTACGAGCACGAGGTGGATGTCCTTCGGCAAGTCTTCGAGCGCAGCTACACTCTCCAAGGCATTCTTGCGCTCCTCAATGGTTCCGACTTGAAGGATGTATCGCTCGCCTAAACCTTGCAGAATTGTAGTATTTTCTTCTTCTTTATTGTTTGCAAACCTCTTTGCTGCACTTTGATAAATAACCGATATCTTGTCCTCCGGATAGTTGCTGTAATAGAGAATGTCTCGCTTCGTACATTCACTGATGGCAATGATATGGTCGGCTTCTTTCAATGTCTGAAAGAATTTCCATTTATAGATCTGGACGTCGAGCCAATGATAATACTCGGGATGGCGGAGGAAGATGAGGTCGTGGATGGTGACAACCGTTGGGATGCCGGTTTTATGGATACCTATGGGCAGTTCTCCCGAGAGCCCATGATAGAGTTCGACGTGGTCGTGCAGCAGGTCTTTTACGATGCCGTGACTGCGCCACAGTGCTTTTCGTATGCCGCTTACCTGATGCGATGGGTAGCAGAAGTGCACATTGGGCCGAAGGATGACCTGCGAGCGTAGGTCATCTCGTCCTTGGTCGGGAGCATAGAGACTGAGCGTGTCTTCAGTATCAATGGCACTGAGACTGTTGATGAGCGTGCGGCCATAGCTTCCGAGGCCCGTTCCATTGCGCACGATGCGCTTCGCGTCAAAACCAATATTCATGATTATTCTTTCGTTGAATTGATAGGATGGCGGTCGAGAAAACTGCTTAACCGTTGCCATACGATGTCTTCCGTCAGCAGCGCATACTGACTAGCGTCATCCATCTGGGCGAGGGCCTGGGCATCGGCGAGGTCTGATGGCTCGATGCCTTCAGTAGGGATCTCATCTTTTGGGAGCCACGTACTTTTATGAGAGCCGGGCGCACAGATGACGAACGAGGGCACACCTGCAGCATGGAAGATGTGTCGGGCGCCTCCTTCGTTGCCGAAGAAGAAGGTACTGCGGCATGCTAAGGCGTAGAGCTCGCGGGGGCTCCGTGCCTGAATATCAATGAGCACGCGCTCGGGATGGTCCAATAGACTGCAAATCTTTCGTGCGTGTGCCTCTTCCTCCCCCGGTGCATAGTTGAATACCAATTGTGCATCGGGATAACGGTTGGAAAAGCGGTTCACGAGATGCGTCATCGCTGTCTCATCCCAACGTTTGAAATCAAGTTTCGCAGTCACGCCTACGACAACGAGTGGCTGGTCACTCTTTACTCCTTCCTTCTTGAGGTAGTTATCAAATGCTTGTTGTTCTTCCTCGCTGATGTGGAGGGTGACGCGGTGGTCGGGGATGATGGTGCCGTATTGTGTTAGTGCATCGGCATAGAGCAGGTTGTGAGCGACCATGTCTCCTGAGCCGCAGTTGGCTACGAATCGGTTGAAGACCCATTTCGTGTAAGGCTTTCTGAGTCCGATCCGCAGTTTGGCATGAGCGAAGATTGAGAAAGGAAGGGTGTTCATGGTTGACCGCATATCCATCACCACATCGTAATGTCCTTTGCTTGCTATCGTCCACGCACGACGGAGATAAGCCAAAGCATTGCGATGGTCTTCAGCAGTAAGTGGAAAGACGTGGTTCAGTGCGGGATGTCCCTCCATAAGCTTAGCGATGCGCTCATTCACCACCAAGTCGATGACAGCATCGGGAAAGCTCTTCCGCAGCGTATTGAACAGCGGTGTGGAAAGAATCGTGTCTCCCATCTGACGGATTCTGACAATCAGTATTCGCATATTTTGTGAATATTTGTTTATTGTTCTTCCGGTTTGAAGTCGGTAAGAGCCCCCGAAGGAGCAACTTGTTTAACCCAATAAGCACCTCGGAGTGGTGCTACATGGTTAGCCCCAGGTAAGGAGCGTAGCGACGCAACCTGGGGTTTAGATCCTGTGTGTTTTCGTTTCGATCCGGCCTCGAAGAGGGCGAACATGGTCTCCTGTATCCGAGACCAGCATCCTGCCAAGGTTCGTCCTCTTCGAGGCCGACCGGTCAGATGTGGTATCTCGCTCCTACCCCCCAGGTTACGTCGCTGCGCTCCTTACCTGGGGCTAACCGTGTTTGCCCTCTTCAAGGGCATTCCCAACTACACATTATTACTTATTATTGCAGATTTGCAGTTACGTAGACCTTATAGCCTTTGATGGCTCCCGGCACATCTTGTTCGGCTCTTGGCAGGATCTCTATACCGGTGACGGTCTCATTGGCTCCGAGGTCGATCGTGATACGATGGGGGAGAGCAGCACCTTTCGCTGTTTGCCAAAAAGTACTTTCCTGAAGGTCGTAAGCCTTGTCGGCCGTGTTGTTGCCTGAGAGGATATCCTCACTGTCGGCATATTTCACGGTCCATGCCTCACGACTGAGCCGTTTGCCGTCAGCTCCGATGGCATAGATCTCTGCCACAGCTACCTTGTCGTCGCCTTTCTGTGTCGACTCTGCTACGATGGTGAGCAACCGGCCTTTAGCAGGTGCAGCGAACTTGATGGTCTGCCATCCGTTGCCCGCCTTGAGGGAGCCCTGAGCTGCAGGCGTTGCCGAGTTGAGGTCGAGCTTGTCGCCAGGATTGTTGTGCAGTCTACTCTTCTCTAAGTTAAGCTTATCAAGCTCAGGCTTATTCTGTCCGAAGACTTCCGGTTTGCTGTAAGGGCCGATGATGTCGAGTACGATGATCTCGTTGCGACCTTTCTTCAGCCAGCAACCGGGCATGTAGAGTGTCTGCTGAGGACCCACATGCCAGTAACGGCCGAGGGCATTTCCATTGACATAGACGAGGCCTTTGCCGAATGCCTCCATGTTGATAAAGGTGTCACCGGGCTTGCTGATCATGAAGTAGCCACGGTAATAACCGATGCCATTGTTGTTCTGCCCCGTGAGTGTCTGAGCGTTTGCGCCCTTATGTGTGAGAGCATGCAGCGCTTGCTCGTAAGTGTCGGGGATTGTCGTGGAGGTGAAGTCCTTCAACTTATAAGTGAGTTCACTGATAGAGTCGTCTACGGTGAGCGTCACATCTCCAAGGATGCCTTTATAATCCTTGATCGCTCTGCCAAAGTTGATGCGACCCATACCTTCGACAACGATCAGTGCTTTCGTGGGCTTGCTGAGAGCGGGCAGGACGATGCTGCGCTCGTTCTTCACACGGTCCGTCTTTCCAACGAACTTTCCATCGATGAACAACTGTGCATAGTCGTGTGCATCCATCGTCAGCACGCTCAGCTTGCCGGTAGCTGGGAGCGTGACCTCATAGGCCATCGAGCCCCAGCCCATGTTCATATCCTCAAAGGTGTAGCAGCCTTTAGCTGTGCTGTCCGTACCACAGAGCAACGGAGCGAACTCGTTGAGCTGAATCTTATTAAAATTGATGATGGGTGCGGGCGACTTGGGCACGTCGGGAAGCTTCTTGTCCGTGTATTTCTGCAGGGTGCTGCGCAGTTCCCAGTATTTCGGTGTCGGCTGCCCATACTCATTGATAGGAGCATCGTAGTCGTAAGAAGTCACATCAGGTGCAAAGCCTGGACTGTTGGCGCCAGCCCAGTGGCCAAAGCTCGTGCCTCCGTGGGTCATATAGAGCGAGAAAGAAATGCCTTTGGAGAGCATCTCATCGATGCCATCGACCATCGCCTTGGCAGGGCGTGTCTCATGGCGTGCACCCCACTTGTCGAACCATCCACTCCAGAACTCGGAGCACATCTTCGGACTGTTCGGGCGAAGTTCACCAAGACGCTTAAACTGCGCGTCGATGTCGGCACCCGTACCGAAGTTCATTGTCCACAGAAGGTCATCGAGACCGTTCTTCGTGAAATTCGAAGCCCAGTCGCATTGGAAGAGCGTGAGGTCCTTGCCCCAGTATTTGCGCAGATCGTCGCGGATGGCGGAGACGTAAGGCTTATCCTCGCCATAGCTTCCGTATTCGTTCTCCACCTGCACCATGATGATCGGACCGCCGTGCTGGATTGTGAGCGGGGCGAGTTGTTCCGCCACTTTCTTCTCAAAGATATCCACTCGCTGCATGAAGTAAGGATCGCGGGTGCGCAGCTGGATGTCTTTCTTCTTCAACAGCCACCAAGGCAGTCCACCCATCTCCCATTCAGCGCAGACGTATGGGCCCGGGCGTACGATGACATACAGTCCGTTCTTCTGTGCCAATCGGCAGAAGGCAGCGACATCGTTCTGACCCGTGAAGTTGAAATGGCCCTCTTCCGGTTCATGGATGTTCCAGAAGATATAGATGCAGATCGTATTCATTCCCAACGCCTTGCACATCTTGATGCGGTGCTCCCAGTAGGCACGCGGGATACGCGGATAATGAATCTCAGCAGCTTTCACCGTGAACGGTTTGCCATTGAGCAGAAACGTCTTGTTGCCAGCAGTAAAGGAGCCCGTCTTAGTGGCAGCATTTGCTGACAGCGTCAACGTGATTAGACCGAGAAATAACAGTAGTCTTTTTAAGAAGTGGATTGTCATTACTGTGAATAATAATTTGCTTACAAAGGTAAGCAATTATTCTTAATCGCGGAAAACGTAACACGAAAAGCTTTGCCATTTACCTCATAATAGTTAATTTTGCAGCCGTGAAATTGATTATCATGAAAAAAAACAATAAGATCATCTGTGGGGTCGCAGGCACCGTTTTTGCTCTCTTGATATTGAGCATCTTAGGCGGAAGCATCTATCTGTTGAGTTTTGCCCTTTATCCTGTTAAGAATAAGGGGCGCGATTATACAGCACAGTATCGTTTGATGCGTCAGCGCTATCCCTGGGCGGTGTCTTGGATGGACTCAGTGCAGCGAACGAAGGCTTTGCGCGATACCTTTGTCGTGATGAAAAACAAGAAAACAGGTTTGCTCCTGGCAGACAGTACGCGGCTCCATGCCCTCATCATCCCTGCACCACAAAAGGATCCGCGCACGGTAGTGCTTGTGCCGGGTTATACCGACAACGCGGTGGACATGCTCCAGTTCGCTTGTTTCTATAATCGTGAGTTGGGCATGAACGTGCTTATCCCCGAGCTTCACGCCAATGGTAAGAGTGGAGGTGAGGCCATGCAGATGGGATGGAATGATCGCAACGATGTGCTTCGCTGGGCTGCTATAGCCGATAATCTCTTCCGTGATTCTACGGGTCATGCGCGTATCGTTATTCATGGCTGGTCAATGGGAGGAGCCACGACGATGAATGTATCGGGTATGGACACCCCTTCATACATCAAGTGTTTTATTGAGGACTGCGGCTATACATCGGCATGGGATGAGTTCAGTTATGAGTTGCACGATATGTTCGGTCTCTCCGATTTCCCGTTGCTGTATAGTGCTTCCGCTCTCTGTAAGATTGGTTTGGGCTGGTCGTTTGGGGAAGCCTCTCCTTTGAAGCAGATTGCCAAATGCCATAAGCCGATGCTTCTCATCCATGGCAGTAAAGATACGTTTGTGCCCACGCGTATGATCTATCCGCTCTATGCGGCCAAGCCTGCACCGAAGATGATGGTCGTCTTCCATGGTTCAGCGCATGCGAAGAGCTTCAAGGATCATCGGGAGCTGTACAGCCGATATGTGAAGATGTTCTTGGAAAGATATCTATAGCCCTCTCTCCGCCCAGTCACCTCTGTCGAGCTGTCGATATCCTATAGCTTCAGCGATGTGCATGGCGCTTACTTTCTCTTCGTGTGCAAGGTCGGCAATGGTACGTGCCACCTTGAGGATGCGACTGTAGGCACGCGCTGAGAGGCTCAGGCGCTGCATGGCTTCGCGGAGCAAGTCGAGACTCTCGTTGTCAGGTTCCGCATATTCGTGGATCATCTTCTCCGTCATCTGCGCATTGCAGTGGACGCCCGGCACATCCTTGTACCGCTCCGTCTGTATGGCGCGTGCCGCAATGACACGTTCACGGATCTTTGCCGAGGGCTCTCCCGGCTGTGCCTTACTGAGTTCATTGAAAGGGATAGCTGCTATTTCACACTGTATATCGATGCGGTCCATCAAAGGCCCGGAGATCTTATTGAGATAACGTTGGATTTGTCCCGGGGTGCATACACAGTGGTGTGTCGGATCGCCGTAATAGCCGCATGGGCATGGGTTCATAGAAGCGACGAACATAAACGAGGCAGGGTAGGTGACGGAATATTTGGCGCGGCTGATCGTGATCTGCCGGTCTTCGAGAGGTTGGCGCAGTACCTCTAACGTGTGCTTATTAAACTCGGGGAGTTCATCGCAGAACAGTACGCCGTTGTGGGCCAAGCTGATCTCTCCCGGCATTGGATTGTTGCCGCCGCCGACAAGAGCTACTTCAGAAATAGTGTGGTGCGGGGCACGGAAAGGTCGCTGGGAGATGAGTGCGGAACCATGTTTCAGGGTCCCGGCTACGGAGTGAATCTGTGTTGTCTCAAGACTTTCGCTAAGGGTTAACGGAGGGAGAATGGAGGGTAAGCGCTTTGCCATCATGCTCTTGCCTGAGCCTGGAGGACCAATCATGATGACGTTGTGCCCTCCGGCTGCTGCCACCTCCAAGGCGCGTTTCACTTTCTCCTGGCCTCGCACATCGGCGAAGTCGAGATCAAAGTCATATTGTTGCTCGTAAAACTCCTTGCGTGTGTCAACGACGCAAGGCTCAAACTGCTTCTTGCCTGACAGCAAGTCGATGACATCCGTCAGCGACTCGAGGCCATAGACATTGATCTTATTGACGATGGCTGCTTCGCGCTCATTCTGCTTCGGTACGATGAGTCCTTTGAAATGCTCGGCACGGGCTTTGATAGCGATTGGCAGTACACCTTTAGCCGGTTGCAGTTTGCCGTCGAGGCCAAGTTCTCCAATCATCATATACTCATCGAGCGCATTTGCAGGGATCTGTCCGTCAGCAGCGAGGATGGCAATGGCTAAGGGAAGATCGAAGCCACTCCCTTCCTTCTTGAGGTCAGCTGGTGCCATGTTAACGGTGATATCAGCCCGCGGAAATTTCAGGCCGTTGAATTGCATGGCTGCGGCGATACGGTCGCGTCCTTCCTTGACAGCGACATCGCCAAGGCCTGTAAAATGATACATCATACCTTTGACGATGCTTACTTCCACAGTCACCGTCGTCACTTCAAGACCGTTAACAGCAGCAGAATAGGTTTTTACGAGCATAGTTATTTCCCTCCCAACATTCTTATCAGGTCTTGAGTTGCCAAGCTGCGTCCCGCGATTTTTCCATTCTTGATGACGATATTATCGGGAGCCGACTGCAAGCCAAGTTGTTTTAAAATGGGTGTCTCAAACATATCTCCGGTGCACACTACGGGGAAGTTCATCTCGTTTGTTCTCATAAAACTTCGGCAATCGGCTTTGCTGGGATCGACATTGATAGAAACCAGTTTGAAGCCAGCGGTCTGTTGGAGTGTCTGCAGTTGGCGGAGCATATCCGTACTATCGAAGCTCCACGTTGCCCACACGATGATGACAGCAGTACCTGTAGACAGTTGCGATGATGAAATTGTGCCGCCATTGATGTCGTAGGCGGTGAAAGGAGGAAGCGTACTGCCTGCGCTCGTGCTCTTCAGTTTCTCTACACTTTGTGACAGTCTTTTCAGGCTACTGTTCTGCGGCTGGTTATTCATGAGGACCTTGAGAAGTCGGTCAGCACCCTGATAGTCGGGCATGGCCGTGGCAATGAAATATTTTCTCAAGAGCCACAGACCTACAGGTGACTTGGGATGGCCCTGGATGAACAGTTCAACATAATGCTTGATCTCAGGCGGCGAGGCACTGGCGATCTGACTGCGGAAGGTCGTCATCAACTCATTATCCTTCGTGCCTTTGACCTTCAGCATCTTCAGGTGAGAAGCATCGCCGTCAATTTTAGCAGTCTTTCCCGGTTCTGCGAAGATTGGCGTCTCGGAGAAGTTAGGGAAGACGAGCGTCAGGGTGACGGGCGACTGGCATGGCATCTCAAAGGAGAAACGGCCACCCTGCACTTTGATCGTGTCGATGCCGTCGATGCCCGGATCATTGCTGTAGACATAGAACTCACCTTGGTTCATCTGCAGCAGACGGCCTTCTATCTTGAAGTGTTTGCTATCTTCACCACAGGAGGCGAGGAGAAGAGCGGCAGTTAAGAGGAGAAATAAGTTGCGGAGCATAAATACGAGAAAAAGAAAAAGCCATAGAGCCGATTATCTGGCTCTATGGCTCTCTATGTTTGGTTGAATATTAATTACTTCAAGTTGGCGAGCTCGAGATCCTTGGCTGCATAAGAAGCGAGTGCAGAATCGAGCTGCTTAGCTTTCTGAAGAGCGGTCTTTGCTGCAGAGGTGTTACCCATGCGGTTGTTGACGATAGCCTTCAGATACTCAGTCATGCCATCAACGTTCTTCACGCTGTTCAGCGTGGAGAGAGCTGTCGCATAGTCCTTGTTGAGGAGCTGTGCGAGGGCAGCGCTGTTGGATACAGAGTTGCCGAAGTTCTTCACAGCCTGTGCATAGTCGCCCTTAGCGATGTTCAGGTTGCCGAGCACCTCGTTCAGACCGTTGGCGTCGTTAGCCTTGGAGAGATAGCTCTCAGCAGTCTTCGTATCACCGTTCTTCAGAGCGATGAGTGCGAGGTTAGCATAAGCCTCAGGAGCAGCGCCCTTCTGCTGAGCCTCTGCGATGTACTGCTTGGCAGCGCTCATGTCGCCACGGTTGAAAGCAAGCGCAGCGAGGTTGTTCAGAGAACGATAGTCGTTATTGTTGAGCTCTGAAGCCTTCTGATAGATCTCAGCTTTCTTGGAAGGATCGTTGGTCAGGCTCGCAGCATAGAGCAGCTCGTCCTCGCTCAGCTTCGAAGGATCCTCAGCATACTGCTGCTTGATCTCGTCGTCGCTGCGACCCACTGTCTGATAGTTGATGATGAGGCGGCTGCGACGGAGCTCGGGCAGAATACCTGTAGCGAGCTCACGGAAGCCCTCACTCATGTTCTTGATCTGACGCTCACGCTCTGCGGGGTCTTTATACATCTCCAGCACGCGAAGGATCACGTCCTTATCCTGCAGATTGCTGGCAGAAACGAGCTCCTTGAAGCCCTCCCAGTCCTGAGCGGTATAGTGAGAGTCAACATCGGTGTTGCCGAGCTTGGCAGCCTTCAGCTCCTTGTTGACATATCCGTTGGTAACCTTCTCACGGTTCTTTGACAATTTGTCGTTGAAAGCGAAACCGCCATCAGGAGAAGCGTAAGCAGCTACCTCGACGTTCTTCATGTTCAGGCCCTTGCGGTCGTTGTTGATCTCCTTGAGCATCTTGACGAACTCCTTGACAGAGTTGTTCTTCAGCTCGCTCTTGCGGAGGTTAGCCTGATTGATGAGGAACTTGATGTTAGCCTGAACCTTCTGATCCTTAACACGCTGGAAGCTGTCGGGAGCGATGCAAGCACCGGCATTATCCATAGTCTTCTTGTAAAGTTCGGAAGTGGCGATGACGCCATTGGCAACCTTTACAGCGGGAACATTGTATTTCTTGTTACCCTTGCGTGCATCGAAAGTGAGATACATCTCGCTTGTCTGCATGTCAGGATTGTAAGGGAAGGCAGTCTTCATTGTATATTTACCACCCATCTTGTAAGAGATGGTCTGGTTGTTGCCCTGTACTTTCTCGCCCTGGAAAGTAGCACCCTGTCCCTTAGCAATCTCGCCGTTGCCATAGCGCAGCTCTGGAGTAACAGTGACCGTAGCTTTCTTCTTCATGTACTTCACGGGGAATGTACCGTCGATAGTAGCGGGAACCTGGCCGCCAACAGTTGTAAGCGGGTTGGGGTCTACCGAGAAGTTATCGGCAGAAAGGGGACCCATCTTCGAGCATGATGCCAATAGGAGTGCGGAGCATGCTGTAAGTGCAAAAAACAGATGGTTACGCATAGTATTTATGTTTTTAAAAGTTTTAGTGCCGCGAGCGGGACTCGAACCCGCACAGCCATTACTGGCCAAGGGATTTTAAGTCCCTCGTGTCTACCATTCCACCATCACGGCTGGCCAATGCTGATTACATTACTGCAAAGGTAGGCTTTTTCTTTTAACAAACAAATCTTTACATTGATATTTTGCACTATTTAAGATTATTCTCTCTTAATGGAGATGTTCTTCGGCCTTAACTATAATGGTTTTTAATAAATTCATCTGCAGACAGTATAGGAATGCCATCTGTTGGGAAATGTTGTTTGTTTCTTGTGAGAATATAATCACATTTATAGGCGAAAGCCGCTTCATATTGTAGCATATCCTCAAAGTCAGGCATTTTGCTACTTAGAGCCTTTTCACATTGAGCATCATCCATGGGTACAGCAAAGATATATTGCTTGTAGGCATTGATAACTCGTATAGGGTCGGCATGCTTATAGCTCTTCTTCAGTATATAAGCGCAATTTGCAAAAGTTAATGGAGTGGCGCACAATACAACTCTCCCTTCTATTCCTATTTTAAGAACTGAGTTCGCTGAGGCGTTGAAAGGTTCTCTTTGAGCCATTACGTCAAGAATGATGTTTGTATCTAAGAATAACTTTATCATCTTACGTATTTTTCTTCTAAGTATGATTGTTTAGCTTTGTCGCCATTAATATCGTCAGCATCAAGCTTTAAGCCTTTCGTTAGATTAATCAACTCTTGTAGCTTCATATCTGCTTGATTAGATGTTGTTGATTTAGTGGGACGCAACTTTCCTAAGTATGACTCTATAATATCCTTAATATTTGTATGATGCTCTTGTGCATACTCTAAAGCGCCGTTGTATATTTCGGGGTTAATTGAGATGTTGATGTTCATATTCAGTCCTCCTTGGGTTGTTACCTAAACAATTATTATATTTTGCAAAAATACGATATTGATTTGATATTTGCAAGTTTTTAACCCGAAATATTAAGCTTATCCGTCCTTTCTCTCTATTGCCGTGATAAGTCGTGAAAAGCCGATGCAAAGAAAAATCGTTTATTTTACGAAGTTGGCTGTGGAACGTCAGCCAATTGTTTGCCGAACGCCGAACGATTGTTTGCCGAACGTCGAACGATTGTTTGCCGAACGTCGAACGATTGTTTGTCGAACGTCGAACGATTGTTTGCCGTTCGTCAGACAATGGCATAAAAACGCTTTCGTATTGGGAATAAAGCAGAAAATGCGTACCTTTGCATGCAAATGAATAACTCAGCTATACAGTCATTACAGCAACAGCGGCTATTGCTCCAGATGGAGTACCAGACGGAGAAGGAGGCGTTTCGCAAGCAGACAGAGGCGATGGGCATCGGACGCAAGGTGAAGCGCGGCGATGCCTGGTTCCCCGTGTCCGTGGGGCAAAGCCACTACAACTCGCTGAACCAGATGACGATAGAAATACTGCGAACACAAGACCAAGATATAGAGCACAACTTTGAATACGGTAAGCCGGTGATGTTCTTTACGGTATCGCAAACGGCATCAAATACAATTTCGCAAACGGCATTTAAGGCTAAAGCCAAAGGTTCAAAGGATGCATCAATCCATTATTTCTCTTTCACGGGCACGGTATCTTACGCGGAGGGCGACCGCATGGTGGTCGTTGTCCCTGAGGGTCATGCGCTCGACCTGCAAGGTGTTGATAAGCCGGTAGGAGTGCAGTTGTCTTTTGACGAGACGAGCTACCGCGTGATGTTCGATGCCTTGGACCGTGTCATTAAAGCCAAGAACAACCGATTGGCTTATCTCCGCGATCTCTTCTATTCTAAGATGGCAGCTGGACGTTTCACGTTTGCCCCGATGTCGTTTCCCTGGCTCAATGTGACTCAGGAACGCGCAGTCAACGAAGTGCTGCGGGCTAAAGACGTGGCGATTGTTCATGGGCCTCCAGGAACGGGTAAGACAACGACGCTTGTTGAGGCTATCAACGAGACGCTGATGCGCGAGAGTCAGGTACTTGTCTGTGCACAGAGCAACATGGCGGTTGACTGGATCTGCGAGAAACTCGTAGACCGGGGTATCAACGTGCTGCGTATTGGCAACCCCACACGTGTCAACGACAAGATGCTCGGCTTCACTTACGAGCGGCGCTTCGAGGCACATCCCGATTATCCTCAGTTGTGGGCGATCCGTAAGGCAATACGCGAATTGAGACGGAGGAAGAAAGGACGCGACGATAACTTCCATCAGAAGTTGGAAAGGCTGAAGTCGCGCGCCACAGAACTGGAGATCCGTATCAATGCAGATCTCTTTGGAGAGGCGCGTGTCATTGCTTCAACGCTTGTGGGCTCAGCCAACCGACTTCTCGAAGGACAGAAGTTCGGTACACTCTTCATTGACGAGGCTGCACAAGCTTTAGAAGCCGCTTGCTGGATACCGATGCGGCGCGTGAGTCGTGTCATCCTTGCCGGCGACCACTGCCAGCTACCACCGACGGTGAAAAGCATCGCAGCGCTCAAAGGTGGCTTGGGAAAGACGCTCATGGAGCGCATCGTGGAGAATAAGCCGGAGTGCGTGACCCTTCTCGGCGTACAGTACCGCATGAACGATGAGATCATGAAGTTCTCGTCCGATTGGTTCTATGGTGGCAAGGTGAAGACGGCACCTGAGATACAACAGCGCAAAAGTATCCTCAACTTTGACCGGCCTATTCTCTGGCTCGACACGGGACAGATGGAAGTCGGGCCCGATGAGCCGAGCAACAAAGAGCAGTTTATCGGCGAGAGCTTCGGCCGAGTGAATAAAGGTGAGGCGGAGCTGACGCTGAAGAGTCTCCAGGACTATTTCACGAAGATCGGCAAAGAACGCATCCTTGAGGAACAGATCGATGTCGGCGTCATCTCCCCTTACCGTGCACAGGTGCAGTATCTACGGAAACTCGTCAAGCAGCGTGAGTTCTTCAAACCTTACCGCCGGCTCATCACGGTCAATACCGTTGATGGCTTCCAAGGTCAGGAGCGAGACATTATCCTCATCTCTATGGTACGAGCCAACGAGAACGGAGAGATAGGCTTCCTGCGGGACCTCCGCCGCATGAATGTAGCCATCACGCGGGCCCGCATGAAACTTATCATCCTTGGCGATGTCGCCACGCTCACCCGCCATCCGTTCTATAAGAAGTTGTGGGAATATGTGCAGGAGATCAACGAGCGTTGAATGCATCCACCGCCTTCTTCACCGAGCCATATTTTAACAGCAGGGCATTGGCCTCTTCATAAGACAGATGAGTGTAGTCCATGACCATGCGTGTGCCGCGGTCGACGAGCTTCTTGTTTGTCAGTTGCATGTTCACCATACGGTTGCCTTTGACGCGTCCGAGCTGAATCATGACAGAAGTTGAGATCATGTTGAGAATCATCTTCTGCCCTGTGCCCGACTTCATGCGTGATGATCCGGTGACGAACTCGGGACCGACAATCATCTCTATGGGATATTCGCAGGCTGCTGCCATCGGTGTACGGGGGTTGGATGTGATGCATCCTGTGAGACAGCCATGGGCGCGTGCGTCTTTCAAGGCTCCTACGACATAGGGTGTCGTGCCTGAAGCCGCTATGCCGATGACAGTGTCCTCCGGTCCGATACCGTGCTGCTCCAGTTCCTGCCATCCTCGTTTGGGGTCATCCTCCGCTTTCTCTACGGCATTGCGCAAGGCGGTGTCACCACCGGCGATCAGACCGTAGAACATTGTGGGAGGTACGCCGAAGGTGGGTGGCAGCTCAGAGGCATCGAGCACGCCGAGGCGCCCGCTGGTGCCTGCTCCCATGTAGAAAACGCGACCACCTTGTTTCATCCGGGGTACAATCTGTTCTACGAGGACTTCTATTTGCGGGATGGCTTTCTCGACGGCTAGAGCCACTTTCTGGTCTTCATGATTGATGTCCACCAACAGTTCGTGAACACTCTTTTTCTCGAGGTCATCGTAAAGCGATGGCTGCTCTGTTATCTTGACGAATGGTTCACTCATATCTCTTAAAACTCAATAACTTATTAACTCAATAACTTATTAACTTACTTGCTTGTATGATACTCCACCATTGCTTCCATTGGCGCCTGAATGATGCGGCCTAGATGCATGCCTTCCTCTTGCAGGGCTTCAACCAACGGCTGCTTGTATATCTTTGCGATGCTGCCGTTGAACCCGATGGGCAGCGTCTGCCAACCGTCATACTGCATGACGTTACGGCGGAGGAACGAGCGGAAACTCTCTTTGACGAGGCGATAGATCTGTGGGTCATCGAGGTTCTCCTCTAGGAAAGGCACGAAGGAGGCGAGAAACGTGTTCGGCTTGGGCTGACGATAGACGCGGTCGATGATCTCTGCGGAAGACAGCTTGAACTTCTCGAAGAAGCGCTTTGTGATGGTCTCTGACATCTGGTTCTTCAGCACGTCGCCGACGAGAAGTTTGCCGAGCACTGCACCACTGCCTTCGTCGCCGAGGATAAATCCTAAGGGTGAGACATTCTTTACGAGGTTCTTGCCGTCGTACGAGCACGAGTTGCTACCCGTCCCGAGGATACAGGCAATGCCGGGCTTGTGACCGCAGATGCCGCGGGCTGCGCCGAGCATGTCGCTCGCTACCTCGCACTCGCCTTTGATCGTGAGGTTAGCGCGAAGAGCTCGTTCCACGATCGGCTGCTTCTCTTTCGTGCAACCTGCACCATAGAAATGCACTTCGTCTAGTTCCGTTGAAGGAAGTTCGGGTACAAGATGTTCTTTGATTTCTTCCTTGATGGCTTCTTCCGACATCTGGAAAGGGTTCATACCACTTGTGCGCAGTTTCTTAATGAGTTTACCGTTATCTACGAGGCCCCAGTCAGTTTTTGTGGAGCCGCTATCTGCTAATAAAATCATAATAATTATAGTTTAATATATATCTTTTTCTTGTATAGCCATAATCCTACCACCCAGCAAGTCATCACACAAATACAAGCCCAAAGGAGCGAAGCCCATGGTAGTGGGAGGAAGGAAGAGAAGACATCCTTGAAGAGGACTTGCTGCAGTGTTTGCTTGCTAAAGAATGGGATGATAGAATAGGGGATGAGGATGAGGTCGGAGAGTACATAGAGTGCTAACGGGTTGACACCGAAGACGTGGAAGAACTCGGTGATCCTACCTGTGCGATGCCGTTTGTCAATAACCCATGTCATGAGGGCGAGCAATGTGCTGCCTATTCCGCAAGTGGTTAATGCAAAGGTTGGTGTCCATAGTTTCTTGCTGATGGGGCAGGCATAGGCGAGCAGTACACCGGCAAGCATCAGGACAGCACCGATGACGAAAAGCCGTTCTATCTTATCGTTGAGATCCTTGAGATTCATGATAGCTTTGCCTACGCAGAATCCGATGAGGACGTGGCCGAGGGCAGGTAGCGTAGAGAGCAGTCCTTCCGGATCGGGAGTGTCCCATTTATAGGTGTGATCTGCTCCAAGGACGATGTTGTCCACGACAGCAAGGATATTTGAACTGTCGTGTGCATAACCGTTGCCGAGCTCCAGAATGATATAATAACCGATGAAGAGAATGGCGATGAGCCATGGAATGAGCTTATGTTTGACAGAGAGCGCCACAACAGCAGCGAGTCCGTAACAGATACCCAAACGCGGCAACACGCCGAGAATGCGGAGGTGCGCGAACATATCTCCGAAGCCATGCCATTCCTCTGGATGGACAGCTCCACGAATCATTGTCAGCAGTAGAGCGATGGCAAGACCAATGCCCCAAAGCAAGAACGCACGCTTGGCGACCTTGCGCGCACATGACTTTGACCACGTAAAGTTGAACTTGCGCAGGGAGAGATAGGTCGTAATGCCCATGATAAACATGAACGTAGGGAACACGAGGTCAGTAGGCGTCAGACCTATCCATTCGGCATGGGTGAGCGGTGTGAAGGAGTCTTCCTCCGGCCCGCCCGGGTTGTTGACGAGGATCATGCCGGCGATAGTGATACCGCGCAGAATGTCGATGGACAGGATGCGATGGCTCTTTGCTGGTGTAGTTGAGATTGTGTCTGTCATTAAGTAATCGTTATTTATATAGGTAATATTTCTTTGCAATGCGGCGGAAAGCGTCTACGTCTTTGTCCCAATAGTCTTTGGCGTCTGCCCATTGATGGCGCTTGAGAAAAAGCTCACGTATTTTCTTTGAACCGCACACTTTGTTGATCATGTCAGCTCGTTTCGTATCTTCGCCCATAGGGTCGTGGTCGGGATAGAGCTTGTAGAGTTCTTGCAGCGCATACCATTGCACATCGCAGAGGTGAGCTTTCTTGTAATTGGTAAAATAGATCTGTACGCCTTGCAGCTCCTTGCCTTTGCCGGGTCCATAATAAGGTGTGTAGTAGATGGGTCGGAAGGCATAGCCAGGGAGATGCAAAGCATTCATTGCATCGGCAAAATCCTGTGCATTGATCCAATCTGCACCGATAATCTTGAATGGCAACGTGTAGCCCACACCGATAGATATCGTCGTCAGTTCTCCCACGATGCCTGTCATGCTGTAATAGGGGGCTGTAGAGGCCTCTGGGATATGAGGCGAGGACAGTACCCATTTGAGCCCTGTATCCTCATAGGTCATGCGTCGCTTCCAGCCTTTCAACTTTACGACTTTCAGATTGCATTTGCCTCCGAGCATGTTTTCGCCATTGAGCAACAAGGCTACCTCTCCGGGAGTGAGGCCATAGACGTAAGGAATCTTAAACTGAGAGACGAAGCTCACGCAGTCGTCTTCTACAAGATTGCCTTCTATCTTCTCGCCACCTAACGGATTGGGGCGGTCAAGTACCACCACTTCGATGTTGTGCTTGACGGCAGCCCGCATGATGTTGTAGAGAGTGGAGATGTAGGTGAAGGAGCGGCAACCGATATCTTGAATATCATACACCAAGACATCAATACCTTGTAGCATGCTGTCTGTGGGCATGCGCGTCTTACCGAAGAGCGAATAGACAGGTAGTCCGGTCCGTGGATCTTTGTTGCCTGTGACAGCTTCACCCGCATGGGCACTCCCTCGCACGCCATGTTCGGGACCGAAGAGCGCGACGAGCTTGACGTTGGAAGCTTTGTGGAGAATGTCAATGTCGGACACAAGATTGTTGTCCACGCCCGTGGGGTTTGTGACGAGTCCCACGCGCTTGCCTTCAAGAATCTTGAAGTTGTCGGCCTTGAGCATCTCTATGCCTGTCTTCACCTTTTGAGCCATTGCACCGGTGAATGACAGACATAGAATGCTGAGTATCAATGCGAGTCTTTTCATGTTTTCCAATTATTTGCGTCCGTATTCTTCATCGACCTGTCTGCGGATGATGAACGTGATGCCAATCGTTGCAAGACAGCACACCATAACCATCCAGAAGAAGTTGACATAGCCGATAGCTTCCTGGATATATCCTGCTACAAAGCCGGGAAGCATCATGCTCAGTGCCATGAAGGCTGTACAGATAGCATAGTGGGAGGTCTTGAACTCGCCTTCGGAGAAATACATCATGTAGAGCATGTAAGCCGTGAAGCCGAAGCCATAGCCGAACTGCTCAATGCAGAGTGCAAGGGTAATAATCCCGATATTCGAAGGTTGGAAGACGGCGAGGTAGACGAAGGTGAGACATGGCAATGTCATGGCGGCTGCCATAATCCATAGTGATCGTTTCAGGCCCCGCTTTGAGGCTATGATGCCGCCGAGGATGCCACCGGCAAGGAGCGCTATTACACCAAAGGTGCCATAGACGATGCCAACGAGCTCTGTGCTCAAGCCCAGTCCGCCCTGGTCAGTACTGTGCACGAGGAAAGGCTGGCACATCTTGATGAGAAAACCTTCCGGCAGACGATAGAGCAACATAAACGCGATGGCCCACAACACATGCGGCTTATGGATGAACGTTGAGAACGACTCCATGAGCTCCGTCCATTTACCCTTGCCCGACGCTGTTTCTGCAGTGCTCACGCGCGGATGGTCCTCGTCGGCAACAGGAAGGAAGAACGTGTGGTAGAGTGTGATAACGAAGAAGATCGCGGCACTCACACCTAAGGTTACGCGCCAAGAGTAAGGAATGTTCCCGGTGCTGCTCTCGATGTTTCCAGCGATGAATACCAACACACCTTGTCCGAAGACAGAGGCGATGCGGTAGAAGGTGCTACGGATACCGATGAACCGTGCCTGACTGCTTGGTGAGTGTGCTAACATATAGTAGCCGTCGGCTGCGATGTCGTGCGTGGCAGAGGCGAACGCTGCGATGATGAAGAGTATTAGCGTCAGTGTGAAGAGACGGATAGGCGTGTTGCCTACAGAGATCATCTGTGATGTAGGGGTGGGGAGCGTGAGGGTGAGGAGCACAAGCAGTGCGGTGAGTAAGGCCTGCATAGTGACGATCCACCAGCGTTTCGTCTTCACCACATCCACTAGCGGGCTCCAGATGCCTTTCAAAAACCAAGGGAAATAGAGTAGGGTGGTGAAGAATGCCATGTCACCATTGGGCACGCCCATCTTTGTGAACATCATCACAGAGATATTGTTCACGATGAAGTAAGGCACGCCCTCGGCGAAATAGAGTGTCGGCACCCAAAACCAAGGAGATATATTCTTGCTATTGATCATTAATGTGCTTGTTTACTTATTGTTCCGCTTATTCATCTCGATGCGTGCCATGAGCTCCCAGGTACGTATGCGGTCTTTATAGGTGTTGTTGCGGTTCTCCTTCTCAATGCTGAGGTCGCCATCCGAGTTGTCGTCCCAGCGGCGGCAACAATAGACGGGATCATAGATGCGGCCGATGAGATAATGGCGGCTCAGGGCAAGCATGAAGGCATAGTCCTCACCATAGTTTACGTTCGGCATTGTGATGTCGCGGAGCAGCGGTGAGTACATGCCACGAGGAGCACCGAGACCATTGATGCGCAAGGCGTTGTTGCGTCCGTTCTCTGGAGTCCACTCAGCGTGGTCGATCTTTCCCGGCGGCAGGATGTTCTTATTGATATCGGTCAGCTCATAGGCTCCGATGATAGCTGCCGTCTTCTGCTTCATGAAGTTATCGTAGTAAGTCTGCAGCGTATTCTCATCGAGATAGACATCGTCGGAGTCGAGCTGTACGATGAAGCGGCCGCAGCGAGGGTCGTGAGCACAGAGGTTCCAGCTGCCGCCTACGCCGAGGTCGCGGCGCTCGGTGACGATGTGTACGATGCGGTCGTCCTTGGCTGCCATCTCGTCGACAGCCTCCGTGGTGCCGTCGGTGGAGTGGCACTCCGGACCATTCTCAATGACGAAGATATTATACTTGAAACTCGTCTTCTGGTTTTGTGCACTCTCTATGGCATCGCGGATTGTACGGATACGGTTGCGCACGGGGATCATGACGCTTATCTCTACGGGGAACACTCCGGCTGTGATGTCTACCGGCGTGAACTCGGGCTTGAGATAGCCGCCGATCTCTTTCAGATACTCTGTGACGGCCTGTTCCATCTCTATCTGTGAGGCCCGGTTCTTTGGGTCAACATAGTCGAAGAGCTTCTCGCCCGTCTTACGTGTGTCAAGCTCCACCTCGGAGTAGAGATACTCGTTGATATGACTGAACTGGTATTTCTCAGCGAGTTTCAGTCGCAGGTCATAGAATCCGGCAGCCTTATAATCGGCTTTCATGCGAGAGGCTGCTTCCTTCAAAGCATCCGTACGGAAAAGAAGCACGGAGCCGAAGTTGAAGTCATCGCGCAGTGAGCCTAACTGATAGTCGATAGTCGGTGCATCCTGGCGCTTGCCATCAGCAGAGATGTTGTAGTGGTCGGTGTAAGTCATGGCTGCCTTCGTGATGTCGGCGATCTGCACCATGCGCTGGAGAGCGAGGTAGCCCATCTGCATAAACTGCCCTTTGAGGAAGAGCAATGTGTATTCAGCTTCCGCCTTGTTAGCGATATCTTTCAGTACAGCAGATGACTTGATGTTGCCATCTACGACGGTGACTGTGCTGACGAGCTCTTCATTCTCGAGAGCCTGCATGTTTCTTTTTGTCTCTTCTTCATTTCCACGCGGAATGAAGCAATCGATAAGTTTATTCATAGTATGATTCTTTATTATTATCGAGTTATTATTTTGATTATCTTATTATTCTTTTGCTGTGATTTCTCCGACAAGTCCTGCTTCATTGGTGAAAATCAGACGATGGGCGGAGAGTGGCACAACGGTGTTGATGAGCGTATTGCCTACTTTGTGTTTCCACAGCAATCGCCCGCTCTTTCCATCAAGTGCGATGATGAGGCCGTCTTTGTTGGTAGTGAACACTACGCCGTCTTTCTCTACAAGCATCACACGTGCGTGCTCATAGCCGAAGCCACAGTTAGTGGCCCATAGCTCTTGAGGTCCTTTACCAGTAGCGGCATAGCACACGATGCTGTCCATCATTGTTTTTAGATATAGTCGTTTGCCGTCTTTTGATAGTCCGATACTCTCTCTGACCTTGCTTTGATAGGTCCGCCACAGTTGGCGACCAGTGTTTAGGTCGATGGCTGTCGTAGCACGGTCGGGATCACAGATGAACACACAACCGTTGGAAGCCACAGGCCACACTCCGGCGGGAGAATAGTGCATATTGGTCTTTTCCGGGTGCCAGGTCCAAAGACGTTGTCCTGTCTTTGCGTCCAGACAATAGAGCGTTGTGGCCCGGTCGCCGAAGATCACTTTATTATGGGTTACGAGCGGCTTGGTCTCCACATATCCTTTAATGTCCGGGCATTGCCAGTTTACTGTGCCATCCTTGATATTGATAGCCCTGAAGACATGGTCACCACCACCAACGTATGCGATATTGTTCACAATAGTGACGGCTCCCATGCATGGTGCTGCAGTCTGGACACGCCAGCGCTCTTGGCCTGTTTGTGCATCAAGGCCGTAGATAAATCCATCGGCAGAGCCTGCAACGAGTGTGCCCTTGCCGAGCGCTGGTGTACCGATGATACGCGCTCCGGTCTGGAACCGCCATTGTTCGTGGCCCAGCATGTCGTAGCAAACGACACGTCCGAGGTTATCAGCGGCGTAGATTCGGTCTTTCGATACAACGGGCGAAGAATAGATACCTGCATGTTGTTGCACAATCCAACTGTCTTTAACTTGTGGGAAGGTGTCGTTGACCGCATAGGAAGGGCGTGGGAACCAGTGGGCCGGATTGTCATCGTGCTTCGTCGTGAAGGGAATGGCTGTCCAGCGATAGCGCGGCTTGCCTACGGGGTGGGTGTAAACAAAGATAGAGTCGTTGTGTACATCAAACTCATTGTATTGACCCGCACTGTTGCCCTTTTGCCGGAGGTTCGTGATATTGGCGATGCCGGGTATGCCGTCGTAGGAGAATGTGAGATCACGATGATAATGCCCGTTGACAAAGGTTACGACGGGATATTGCCTCACAGCATCGGTCACTTCATACCAGTTGTCTACGTCAACAGGCAGTAATGGCATGTGGCAGACTAGAAATACAGGTTCCCCGTTTGTACCATTCTTTTTTAAGATATCTGTTATGTATGCGATGTCTTCCGGTGCTACATGACCGAGCGCCATACGCATCATTGGGCCTGTGGGGAAACCGATGAAGAGGATACCCTTGTGTTCAAAATGGAATCGCTCATAGCCGAAGATCTTCTTGAAGTCCATGCAACAGCTCTCGCTCCAGTTCTGGTCGTGGTTGCCTTCGAGGATATACCATGGCTTGTTGAGCCTGTCCAGCTCCTGCTTAGCAATGCGAAGCGATGCTCCGTCTCCGGCATCAGCAATGTCTCCCGTGACGAGTACAAAGTCGATGCTGTCGTCGTGGTTAATCTGATTCACCGATAGCCTCAGGTCCTCCGTGGGCTGATTAGTCCCTGCTTTGATGTGGAGATCAGTGACTACAGCAAAGCGGAATGGCTCAAACGCAAGGCTTCCGAGGATAGCGTAGAGGCAACAGAGCAGAGAGAGAATCGTTCGTTTCATGGCCTATTGTTTTGTATTTGGTCGTTCTGATTCTGTTGGTTTCGCAGTGAGATACTGCATGATCTGACTCATCATATGGTCGCGTGCGCTTTCGTCTTTGATAGCCTCGAAGGGGAAAGCGAGCACGCATGTGCGCCAGTGGTCGGTGGCATTACCCCCAAAGACGATGCCTGCAGACATGCCATTCTCCGGATAGCGGAAGGCAGTATAGGCGCTGGGGTCAGCGGGGTCAATGGCGTCAGGTGACTCCACAACGTAGGATGTGCTATTGGGCTTGTTGTAATAGGTGAACGACGTGGTGTCAGCAGCGAGTGGAGACACGACATATGCGATCTGTTCATTGCGGCATGCGCGGTCCTCGCGCCATTGATATTTGAGAATCTGTTCGGCGAAGTCGCGGTCTGCCTTAAGGCTCTTGGCGCGCGGGTCTGCAGTGGTCAATGGATTCTGCCAGAGGTCAGTGCCAACATAGGCTCCGGAGACGAACACGGGTCCGCCAGCCTTGCACCAATCGGTAAGCAACTGCTGCATGGGTGCATCGAAGGTCTTATATGCCAACGGATGGAGCCTCGGACGGCCGAACTTGCTCTGCTTCTCTTTGCCAAGGATAAGATCTATTGCTGAGAAGGTGGTGGGTGTCAGAGTAGGTGTTGGGTGTTGGGTGTTAGGTGTTAATGATGTGTCTTTCGTTATTGCTGCGCGACTCATGGATACGAAGCTATAGCCTGCTTTGAGAAGGCTGCGGCCGTGTAGAGCCGGATAGTCGAATGTGTTGCCAGCAATCGTGATGCGCTCGTCGGTGCCATAACTGTCGCCGAAGCCAGCGGCATCGTCGTGTGTCCAGGGGATGGAGCGACGAAACTCCTTCATAGGACCGACATAAGAAATGAGCTGTTTGTCGGGTACACCATTATCGTATTCAGCCAAGAATCCGGCGAGGTTGTCGTCACTGCTTGTGAAGTCATCGGGCGCGCTGAGACGGTCGAAGCCGTTGATGATGAGCACAGGCTTTGTCGTGGTCTTACTGCATAAGCCCACGGAAAGAATCTCAGACGGGAAACTCTCACCGCCATCATTGAGGGCTGTGACTTTGAAACTTACCACTTCGTCTGAAGGAATAGACGTGGTATAAGTATTCTTCTTTACGATCGTCCCATTGTCGAAGTCGCCGTTGCCGATACGTTTATACACGATGAAACGCTTGGCGTCTGCCGTGGTCTCCAGTGAGTCGGTCACGGCCTGCCACGTCAATACAACCTGGTTCTTTTTATTGAATGTAGCGCTGAGCGCTTTTACGGGCAGTGGCTCGACGACATAGGGGTAACCATATTCCGTGCTGAGGAAGCGAAGAATACCTTTGTATACGGCACGTCCTACCATGAAGCGGAAGCGCGGGTCAAGACCGTAGCGCATGTCGGCAAAGTTCTCGTGCGACATGAGTTCTAGTAACATCGCAGGTACGCGTGGCACCCATGCCTCATAATAGCGCTGGTTCCACATGCCTCGCCGTGTCCATTTAGGGTCAGCCTGCAAGCGGAGGTCATGGGTGATCTGACTTTGTACGAGGTCGCAGAGGTCGCGGTTGGCATCGCGAGAGGTGCCGTCGGCAAAGACACCACCATACTGCGAAGTCTGGTAAATGCCAAGATTACCGATGATAGAATCGCCGCGTACTGTGCCGGCATCACTGTGGAAAGCAAGGGAGAGCGCAATAGGGATATTCAAGCCTTTCACATCGGGACAAGCGCGTGTGCCACCGGCAAGATAGTTCACCCACAGCCCGCGGTCACGATAGTCGTCCACATAATCGTTGAGGCCATGCGAAGGCGAATAGATGCTGTCGGGGATACCTGCCCATTGCAGATAATAGCGAGAACCTTCGAGGTAACGTGGATAGCCGCTCACTGTAGGGATATAGCTGAGTTGTGGCTGATAATCATTTCGCTCAGTTTCATTGTCGTGCGTGTGGCCTTTTGTATAACTCGTTATCTTATCGCCGTCGGCAGCGCGCGCGATGTTTCCCATACCGCCACCGAACTTCACAGCATCGGCTGTAAGCATACGTCCGGCAGTCTGAGAGTAGTTGGAGAGCCCCACATAGCTCTGTTGCCCTTTTGCGAAATTGAACGTGCCAAGATAGATCCATGTACCACCTCCCATCGTTTGGTTGACTGAGAAGCGAGTCACTCCATCTTTATGATGCACAGTGTAGTGGGCGTCCTCGGTACTGTTAGGAAGAGACTTGTATGAAACATAGACTGCATAATTACCGGCTTGTGGTATTGTCGGAGTCCATTTAATAGTAGACAGCTCCGCTTCTTTCCGGCTGTTTGTTGTCGTTGTCTGCCGGAAGGAGCCCTCAGTAAATGGGTTCTGAAAGCCTGTGTATTGTTTGCGTACGTAAGCGAAACCTGCACCTTCGCCTTTTTGCCAGGTCTCTTTACCGTTGTGTTCCTTGTAAGGCGAAGTAGCGAGCTGTCCGTCGTTGTCCACGATGACCTCGTTGGGATTAGTGTCGCGCTCACGCGGCATCATGACGTAAGCACCGGCATTCTCCAGCATCGGCACGAGGTAAGGAAGCACAAAGCTCTGCGTGAACTTATCCTCCACACTCTCAAAGAGCCGCGCGCGCTGCCACTCCCATCGATTGAGGCCTTGCTCGAAATATTTGCCATGACTTTGCCACAAGGCAATATGTTTGTCCTGTAAGCCATTCTTGATGGTGTAAGGCCTGTCGAGATTCGTCACGATAGGCGTGAAAGGAGTATAGCCTTTCTTATCGATGTCTTCTGCTGGCACATTATAAAAAGCCCTCCTGCGATCAGCTTTTGCACGATAATAATTGGGGATGAGAGAATGAATCTCATGCCCGTTGATGTACACTGCGACATGCCTGGCTCGTATTTCCTCAGGTAGAGTGTTGTCAATGGCAGCAACGATATTATCCACATTATCTTTACGCATCGGTACATCCTGCAAGGCTGTGTTGAGGAACACCTTAACGCTATCAGACGAGACATCAGAGGAGTCAACAGCAATCTTTCCAACATTGATGCCTTGGGTGAATGCACGTAATGATTGCTCAATAGCTTTCGTTGTCTCCTGGCTGAGACTTTCCGCCTCTAGGGGTAGCACAACGAAAGCACTCGCACAGCACATGGATAATAATTTTATAATATGTCGCATAAAGGCTAAATATTTTTTGCAAAGATACACAAATAACGACCGATATAAACATATCGGCCGCTATTTAAGTATTATTAATTTTCTATGTGCTTCTTAATCTACCATCCGGGGTTCTGGTGCAACTTCTGTTCGTTGAGTTGTATCTGTGCCGAAGGAATAGGATAGAGATAGTACTTAGCGTTGTAGATACGTTCCTTGGTATTACCGATCATATAACCGTTCGCATCAAGCGATACGTTCGTCTTGTCCGAAGCAGAGATCTTACTGAGGTTAGCACCCCGGTTGATGTTTGGATACTTCTGCATATCGAGCTTGTCAAGTTGATGCCAGCGCACGAGATCCCAATAACGATACCAGTTGTCGAGTGCAAGCTCGCAACGGCGGCAACGCCGTATCTCCCAAATCAGATTGCTTACACCCATGTTGTTGGCAGGGTCGGCTTGCGGGTTAAGAGTCATGTCAGGCAGGCTGGCACGTTTCTGCAGCAAGTTGATGGTCTTGTTGAGGTCTTCTTGTGTGATGGTACCTAATTCTGCTTTAGCTTCCGCTTCGTTGAGCAGGATGACAGCATACCAATAGAGCGGTGCATCCGTGTAGTTGGTATTTGTGTTTGTACGATAATAGGTCTCAAGTGTCGTATTATCATATTTGGCAACGCCATAACCTGTTGAAGAAGTCATCTCAACGGTATATTTGTGCGTGTTAGGACGGCACCAGCCTTTACCCTTGAAGAAGACGATAGAGTCGGTGAGCACACTGAGTCGTTTATCCCTTACAGATAGTGGCTTACTGATAGAGTAGTCGCCATCTTTATTGACAGTCACATTATCATCCGTGTCGAGTGAAGTGTTTGCTTTCGCCTTGCCATCACGGAAGAGGAATGCATCGAAAAGATCTTTCGTAATGCCACGGATCTCTGTAGATCCACAGGTATAGTCGCAGAGGCCATGCATTACAACATCCTTTTCATAGTTGCGCATAAAGATGATTTCTGGGTTGCTGGTCAGGTCAAGTGAGTTGTAGATTTCGCCATAGTTGGCAGTCAGTTGATACTTACCGCTCTGCATGAGCGCTTCTGAAGCCTTGACACATTCGTTCAGATACTTTTGTGCACGAGTATTGTCAGGTGCTTTCCCGTTATCAGCTTGTGTGCGATACTTACAGAAGGTGCCTTCATAGAGGCATATATCGCTTTTCATAGCTCTTGCCATGTCTGAGCTCCAGGCAGTCTTATCGCTACTGGAGCCAATATTGGCAATGGCATAATCGAGGTCTGCAAGCACAGAGTCCATGACGACATCTCGGTCTGTGCGCTCTTTATAGATAATGTTGGCGTCGTCGGGATCGGTGACGACCTCATTACGCCATTCCACATCACCATATTCGCGCACGAGCTGATAGTAGCTCCATGCACGGTTCAGCCGAGCTATGCCAATATACTTCTTCATGTTGACAGCATCCATGGACGATTTAGCCACATTCTGAATGACGTAGTTGGCACGGCGAACTTCCGTAAAACCATTGTTCCAATAGCTTGACGTATTGGGGACTGTGATGAAGTCCCAGTTGCTGAAGCTGGAATAGATCTGGTCATCGCTGAGACTCTTGAAGTAGAACCAGCCCAATCCGCCAGCCTGACTATATCCTACGTAATTGTCGTAGAATTTGTTGGTATAACTCTGCACATCGTTAGTATTGCTCCAGAAAGAAGGGTCGTTGATGAACGTATCTCTTGGATTCTTCTCCAGGAAATCGTTGCAAGCCGACAACATGAGCAATGATGCGGCAAAGCCTAATATGATTGATTTATTCATAGTAGTATCTTTTTATGTTTAGAAAGTTACCTGCACACCTATTGACCATGTACGTGTCATGGGGTAAGTACGTCCCCATGTAGCGTAGCTGAGAGCGCCTTGTCCGGCGTTCATTTCTGGATCGATAGGCAGATCACCTGATCCCTTGTAGAGGAGGCAGAGATTATCCACGGAGGCATAGAAACGTGCGCTCTGGATGTAGATCTTCTTGGTCAACTGCTTTGGGAGGGTGTAACCGAGTGTGATATTCTTCAGACGGAGGTAAGCCATGTTCACCAGATACTTGCTCTGTGGGTAATAGTTCATTGATCCGCCGATAGGAGCTAAGGCAGGCACATTACCAGGATCCTGACAACCGGCTACGAGGCAAGGATAATCGTTGCTCTCGCTGATATTCACAATACCGTTGTCCGGGTCATAGACGTTGTATTTTGTCTGATGGCTGTAGAGACCTAAGTCGTAGATACGGATCTCAGGGAAGGCGAAGGCTGATTGTGTCCACATGTCTCGCTTTCCGACACCCTGGAAGAAGAAGTCGATGTCGAAGCCTTTATAGTTGCCTCCGATGTGGAAGCTGTACTCGTAGCGAGGCAGCGTGTTACCAATAACCTTGAGGTCACCATGGTCTTCAGCGGTACCCTTGCCTCCGTCAATCTTACCATCGCCGTTGAGGTCTTTGTATTTGATATCACCAGGGCCATAGACGAAGGTTCCAGTCTGGATACCTGTCTGATCAGCGACGCCGGTCTTGTATTTCCATGATCCATCAGCATTCTTGCCATCGAAATCGTTTTCGGTGAAGTAGCGGTCGGTCTCGAAGCCCCAGATGTCGCCCCAGGTCTCACCTTCATAGGCATGGCTTTTCGCGCTGGCGTCAGAAACGATGCCACCGGTATAGCCAATGGTATGAGCTGTAGAGTTCCACTTAGTAATGACGCTCTTGCTGTCACCGATAGAGAAGTTGGCATAGACACCGAGGTCCTTGTTGAACTGTTTGCGCCAAGAGATAGACAACTCCCATCCGCGTGTGCGAAGCGAACCTGCGTTAGTGTACGGGGCACTGGCTCCAAGGCTCGAAGGCAGAGCTGTACCCGGAGCAAGCATATTCTTGTTGGTACGTTGGTACCAGTCGAAGGTCAGGTTCAATGCATCGTTGAGGAAGGTCAGGTCGGTACCTACGTCGAATGTCTTGATGCGCTCCCATGTCAGAGAAGAAGACACCCAAGTAGGCATATCCATCATGGTAACACGTGAGCCGCTTCCGTTCAGCCAATAGACGTTGTTCTGACTCACGGCGTCGATTGTAGAAAGGAACATGTTGTCGCCTACTGCCTCATTTCCAATCTCACCATACGACATACGGAGTTTACCATTGGTGATATACTTGTGGAGATCTTTCCAGTAAGGCTCTTCCGTAAAGCGATAGCCTATGGATCCGGATGGGAAGAAAGCCCACTTGTCGCCCTCCGGGAAGCGGGATGAACCATCATAACGGCCATTGAGCTCAAGGAGATAGATTCCTTTGTAGTCATAGTTGATACGTCCGAACCAACCTGCCGTAGAACGGTCACCCGTTGAAGAGTTGATGATGGCATTCTTCATATCACCATAAGCGAGGTTCAACTGAGGATAGTTCTCGTCGTAGAGCTGTGTGCGCCGTGCATAGAAATAATCGCTCTTGTACTGCTCACCATTGACACCGACCATCACGCCAAGGTTATGCTTCTCAGCGAAGGTATGGTTATACTGCAGGTAAGCATTGGCAACCCAGCGGTGGCGATAAGTATTGTCGCGTGTGGCATTGGTTGTTGTTGTCTGCACGATGTATACAGGCTTCGTACCGCTCCAGTTCATGCCGTAAACACTGTGGTTAGACGACTCGAAGTTGCTGTGGTTTGTGGTATATGTGAAGTCTGCATTCAGGACCAGGTCTTTGGTGATGTGTGCCTGTGCATAGCCGTTGAGGCGGATACGGTCGTCGCGGTAGACCATCGGAGATGCCTGCTTCTGCATGGCGATGATACGATAGTCGAGCACGTTGCCGTCATCGTCAAGCATATAACCTGACGGGATAAAGAATGATCCCCAGCGCCATAGGTACTGATATATATTGCTGTAAGCATTCTGGCGGGAGAAGCGGCGGTGTGTGAAGTTGACACGTGCACCGACGGTCAGCCAGTCGTTGACATCGGTCTTGAGGTTCAGTGTAAAGCTTGTACGGCGCCGGTTGCCTGGATTGAACTTCATGATGTCATCCTTTGTATCGTATCCGAAGCTTGTGAAGAATGTAGTTCTGCCGGATGAGCCGGAGAGTGATACATCATGTGTCTGCGAAGGTGCAGCGCTGTCGTACCAAATATCCTGGATATCGTAGTCGGCATAGTAGAATGGCTGACCATTGACAAAGCGATAGTCGCCGACATCGTTGTCGTCTACATAAGGACGCATGAGGCTATAGCCTTTGCGCTTAGAGTTCTGCTCTTTCCATTTTTCGGCATAAGGCAGGAGCTTGTCAAAGTACATACCGAAGAGCTCTACAGCGCCACCGTCAGCCCTTTTCTTGGCTATCATGGCAGCCTTGAGCTGGCTGGGCACGTCGGGGAAGTCGGGGAGGTAAGTAGCATGATCCCATCCGAACTTACCATTGTACTTGATGCTGATGCGGTCACCTTTCTGAGCTTGCTTTGTTGTGATAAGTATCACACCGAAAGCAGCGCGAGAACCATAGATAGAGCTAGAAGAAGCATCTTTCAATACAGAGATATTGGCAATATCGTTGCCGTTGATCATCGTGAGATCGTCGGTAGGCACACCGTCAACGATGATCAGTGGCGAACTAGTTTGCCCGTTCGAAAGGGTACCCAGACCACGAATCTGAAGCGTTGGCGTACCGTTGATATCACCATTGTTGTTGATAACCGTCAGACCTGGTACAGCACCCTGCAGCGCTTTAGCCACGTCTTGTTCAGGGCGGGAGCCGAGAGTCTTCTGCACGTCCACATTGGCTACAGCGCCAGTAAGGTTGACCTTTTTCTGTTGACCATAACCCACGACGACAACCTCGTCGAGGTTGGCCTGGTCCACATCCAAGGCAATTTTCATGTTACCAGAAGCTTTCCTGGTGACGGTCTTATAGCCGAGATAGGAAATTGTAATTTGAGCGTTAGGGCTGACGGACAGAGAGAAATGTCCGTTTGAATCAGAGATTGTTCCGCGGTTTGTACCAGTCTCTTGGATGGAGGCACCTACGACGGGCTCACCTTTCTCATCGACGATGGTACCGGTCACTGTGTTGCTCTTTTGACTGATGGATTGTGGTTCAGGGCTACCCCATGCCATAGTAGGACAGAATCCACCAGCAAGCAGCAAAGCTCCTAAAAGGACATACGTTCTTTTCATAAGCTTTTTAGTTTTGGTTAATTGTTTTATAATTGCAAAAATAAACAATATTTATGTAACTTGCAAATATTTTTGCGATTATTTTTCAAATAATTCAGTGGCTATAAAGTCTTCTTGATAGCTGGCTGAAGCAACGACTCCATAATATCGTATCCTTTGGAGTTCGGGTGTACACCGTCCTTACATAAAGCCGGATTCTGACACGTCCCGTCTTCGGAAACCATAGCGCTGAAATAGTCTACATAAGGTATTTTATGGACCTTGGCATATGTTTTTACCCGCTCATTGAGATGTCGTATCTTTGTCATGGCATCGGTGATGGAGGGGCGCCATTTGAACCGTCCAGCTGGCAGACAAGACGTCAGGATAACTTTTATTTTATTGGCTTTGGCAAGATCGCACATTGAAATGACGTTGCCGTAGGTGAGCTCTTCGTTGTATGCTCCAGTGTTTTCAGCAATATCATTTGTACCATAGTTGATAACAACCACTTTGGGCATGAGCTTGATGACATCTTCGCGGAAACGTAGCAGAATCTGATAAGAGGTCTGCCCGCTGATGCCACGATTGATATAATTGTGCTCTTTGAAGAACAAGGGGCGGGTCTTAATCCATCCTTCCGTGATGGAATTGCCTATAAAGACAACACGCTTCTCGCCTTTTGCCGGCTTGCCTAAGGTCTTATTGGCTTCTTCGAAGCATTTGTAGTTGGCAAAATCATGCCGTTGAGCTACAGCAGAACATGTAAGGCTTAATAAACAAATTATCAGAAAAAGTAATCTTTGTCTCATACGTCTTTAGCAATATTTTAGTAAGATATGATTATTTGCAAATGTAAGCATATTTATAAAAATACACAAACTTTTTTGTGTTTATTTTATGTCAAGAACGGTTTCTCTTATAAAAAATAATCGCACCGCGATTTCGGTTGAATCGTGGTGCGATTTCAGTTGTTTCACAGTGCGATTTCAGTTGAATGCTCATCGTCCGTCGAACGCCGCACGATTGTTTGTCGAACGCCGCACGATTGTTTGTCGAACGCCGCACAATTGTTTGTCGAACGCCGCACGATGGGAAGAGTATGGATCGATTCCTCTAAATCAATGTAAAGAGGGTGTTAATTCGGTTTTAGGAGAGTAACTATGATTATTGCAAAGGTAAGTAGAAAAAAGAAAGATGGTTCTTCTCTTTTTGGGTTGATACTGCAGTCAACCTCGAAGAGGTTGTACATGAGTAGCCCCAGGTAAGGAGCGCAGCGACGCAACCTGGGGTTCGGGTCGGGCGATTTAACCTGATCTGTCGGCCTCGAAGAGGGCGAACATAGGCGGAATGCTGGCTATAGCTGATAGGTGTTTAAACCATGTTCGCCCTCTTCGAGGCCGGAGATCAGGTAATTAAGCTCCATTCAACCCCCACGTTTCGGCTACGCCTCACGTGGGGCTAACCATGTTCAACCTCTTCGAGGTTGTGTGACCCCATCAACCCGAAAAGAGAAGAACCATAATAATTACTTTTGCGGATGGTGGCCGCCACAGGGGGCGGCCACTGCAGGTGGATACTTTAGAATCCAATCTTAGCCTGTACGCCAATCACCGAGCGGGTACCGCCGATGAAGGTCGGGAAGCCGATGTTGCGGCCGGAGTTACCAGCATCTACGATATACTTCTGGTCGAAGATGTTCTTGCCGAAGACGCCAATCTCATAATAGACCTTAGCGGGCTGGCAGTGCCATCCAAGGTTGAAGTTGCAGAGACCATAACCTTTCTGTGTCAGGTCATAAGTGCCGTAAGCAGTCTGTGCGGGCTTATTGTCATCCTCAAAATAGACCTTTGACTTATAGGTGTATGTCGGACGGAAGAAGATGGTGCTCTTCTTGCTGAGAGAGAGCTCAACATCAGCGCCGATAGTGAAGCTGTTCTTCGGAGTGAGGCGGAAACGGTTGCCGGCATATTCCTGCTTGTTGCCGTTCTCATCCTTGTCGTTGAACTTGCTGTCGATGTAACTGTAATTACCGAAGAAGGTCAGCTCACGGATAGGAGACCATGTGAGTGATGCCTCGACACCGAAGCTGTGGGCGCGGCCTGCGTCAGAAGCGATGTACATCGACTGCTCCTGATCGAAGCGGCTTGTCTGGAAGTGATACCAGTCGTAGTAGTAGACGCTGAGGTCATAACGCAGATGGTTGCCAAAGATCAGACCTTTAAGTCCTGCCTCATAGCTGTAGATAATCTCCGGCTTGAGGGTAGAAAGTTTCTCCGGACTGTTGTTGTAATAGAGTACACCCGGACGACGGCCACGGGAAACACTCAGATAAGCATCTCTTGTGGCTGAAGAGATAGTTGAGCACGGCACGGCCCACCCAAGACCAGTAATCCTTGGAAGCCGAGACCTTGGCAGACGGTGTGTAGATGACGTGACCGCCATTGGATGCAAGGGCTGTAGCGAGGAATGCATTCTGATCATCAACAGAAGAGTAGCTGCTCTTCTGATGCTCGTAGGTGCCGCGCATGCCGAGTGTGAAGTTCAAGCCTTTATAAAGTTTCCACGTACCGTCGGCATAGACCTCGGCAGCATTTGTCGTATTGTAGTTCTTGCCTTCCTCGGAATAGGTGCTGAGCGTCTGGTTAGACAGGTTCTTGAGCAGTGTGCTGTAAGTCGTGCCCTTGTCGCCAAGAGAAGCGAGGAACTGATCGAGTGTTACGCCTTTCATGCCTAAGAGTGCACCAAACTGCTGGAAGAGCGTGTTGAGGTCACCATAGAAGTCGGGTGTAGCATCCTGGGTGCCGCTTTCGGGGAACCATTTGCTCATGAGTTGCTTCTGTGCAGCATCGAACTGAGCGCCTACCATGCTCTGCATGGCTGCGGGAACCTTACTCATGACGACACTCTTGACGGTAGAGAAGAGGCCGGTGAAGGTGCTCTTCATCTTCGACTTCATCATCACGGGATAGAGATATTTGAGGTCACTGTGAAGCAGCACGTCCTGAGAGTTGTCCTCAAAGAAATAGCTCATGCCAGCGAAACCGGAGAAGTTGCGGTGGTTGTCATAGTTGAAGCGGAACTCCTGAGAGATCTGTGTGCCCTTGGCTTTCTCCTCGGCATTGAGCAAGGGGAGATAAGTACCATCGGCATCGAACTTCTCATCAGAGTTGAAAGCGCGTACGCCCGTGATGGAGCTCAGTTTCCAGTTGTCATTGAAGTCGTGGTCCACGAGCAGCGTGCCGCCTCCCACATTACGATGGATATAAAGGCCCTTGCCCATGTCGAGGTTAGCCGGGTCGTTAGGATCCTGACTTACACCGAAGTCGGGGAACTCAGTGCGGAAGCTCGTGCCGGGGTAGTTGTCGTGCTGATAATCGAGGACGAGGTTCACGGAAGTGTTATCCGACCACCATGCAGTGGAGTTACGGAAGGCGAGCGCCTCTTTACCATTGAGTCGTCCACCGGCGAGGTTCTTGATGAATCCGTCGCGGGCATCATAGTCGAAGGCGAAACGGTTTGCGAGTTTACTCTTAATAATAGGTGTATTGATGAATCCTGTCACCTGACGCGTGTTGTAAGCTCCATAGCGTACGCCAAGCTCACCGCTGAGGTTGTCTTTGGCTTTGTTGCGGATGAGGCTGATGCCACCTATCTCTGCACCACGGCCGAAGAGCGTGCCCTGAGGACCTTTGGCGACCTCGATGCGCTCCATATCGAAGAGCTCACTGACGCTGGCGCGGGAGCGGGATGTCGAGACACCATCGGTGAACACAGACACACGCGGCTGACTCGTCGACTCGCCATCGTCGGAGGTCACACCACGGATGACATAACCTGGGTTGTTAGGGCTCTGCAGCTGGATCTGCACACCCGGCGTCATCGTGGCCATCTCGTCCATCTGACTCATGCCGAGCTTGCCGAGCACGTTACCGGTCACAGCGCTCACAGCGATAGGTACCTCTACGGCACTCTGCTGGCGTTTCTGCGTCGTCACTACGACTTCGTTGAGCACGTGGGTATCGTCCTGCATGCTCACCTTCATGTTAGGTTTGGCATTATCGTCTTTAGTTGTGTAACCGAGGTAGCTGAAACGCAGTCTCTCACCGTTCTTGGCATCTAGGGTGAAGCGACCATCGGCATCCGTCACGGCTGTCTGCTTGCTCTCTGTGGCCTGTACCACGACGCCGGGGAGCGCTTCTCCCTTAGCGTCAGTGACGACACCGGTGATACCCGGAGTCTTGATACTGTTCTCCGGAATGTTGTTCAACGAAAAGTCCTTGGCCTGCACAGCCGAGGGTAGTGAGAGTGCCGAGATAAGGCATACTCCCATCAGAAGGTTCTTTCTCATTTATTTGTTTATGATTGATATTTTGTGCTTAATAATTTATCTGCACATTGTTGTCTGCCGGTGGCGTGTCGGTGGTGAGCGATGTGGCAATGGCATCCACGAACTTTGCCTTGTCGGGGTCTATGAGACTGATGGCATCAACGATACGTTGCTTTTGTTGAAGGAACGCTTTACTTGGGTTCTCATCACCGTAGAGCGTAGTGATATATGCCTGACCGAGCATCTCACCGATAGCCTTCTTGGCTGGAGCTGGAGTGGAGGCAGGAAGATATTTGTTTGTTATCTTCTCCACGGTGAGGATAGCAAACTTCTTCGACTTATCCGTCATCTTGATGCCTTGTTTCTCTAAGGAAGCAACCTGCGGGAGGTGCTTCGTGTGGATATCCATGATGTTGTTTCTCAGAGTCACGATGCGGTAAGGATGAGGATAACTCACCGTGGAGCCTGTCTCCACATCGTAGAGATTGCCGCTCTTTGCTACATCGTGAGAGTGAAGGTGACCTGTGAAGATGACGTGAACACCTAAGTCATCGAGCATCTTGCTGATCTGGTCATAGTCTTTTACGAGATACTCTGGGAGAATCTTGCCTTCCATAGAGAAATGGGGCACGACGCCGTGGTGCATCATGGCAATGACCTTGCACCCAGCGCGATGAGCAGCCTCTACTTGTTTGCGGATAAACTCAATGGTCTCGGGTTTGAGGCGACCTGCAGTCACGCAAGTATTTTTGTCAAAGTTGTTGTCCTCATAGCGGCAGGCATCGAGGGCGAGGAGGCGAAGGCCAGGTTGAAGCTGGGCTACATAGCTCAGTGATTGTGGATCGCGGGCGATGGCATTGCCGTAGCCGCAGTCTTTGTAGATAGAAGCGAATTGCTGGGGAGTAACGGTTTGGGTGCGTTGAGGCTTTGCCCCTTCATAGATGACGGCATGCGGGTTGTTGACGTCATGGTTGCCAGGAACCACGAAAACCCGGATGCCGTGCTTTATAAATTGTTTTAGGTAACGGTCGTGTAGCATGCGGTGAGAGACAAGTTCACCGTCTTTCGTGAGGTCGCCGCAGATAAAAAGAACCTGAGGATGTTCAGCAAGCACGCGGGCGGAGATACTATCGAGAATCTCGCTGCTCTCTTTCAGCAGTTTGCGGTCACCGTCAAGATAAGCTTGGAAAGCGGAGTCGTCTTGCTCCAACAATTGGGGAGCCATGAGGTGAACATCTGAGAGGACGACAAGCTTCAGTGGCTTGATGGGTGCGGTGCTCGTGCTTGGCAGTGGCTTCACGAATGAAGTCAAGAACACGCAGAGCATTACCCATAATAAGACTTTCTTCATATTCCTTGTATTTTTACGACCTTGCAAATTATCCTAAATAAGATCCTTATCTTTTTCGATTGCAAAGGTCGCAAAAGCATGTTACGTTGCTTTTGCAAGGATATGAAGAAAGCGTGAAATTATCTTTGTCTGTCGAGCATGAACTGAGCGGTCTGCTCCATGCTGAAGACATAGCGGCGCAGCGACAGGAAGGCTTTGGTGAAGTGGGTATCATGTAGTTTCCACCCGGGCATGGCGTCGTAGCAGAACGACTTGCCCATGCGTGGGTTGTAGACGTAACAATGAGTGGCATCACGTGCTACGATCTGATTGTCTGCCGAATAGAACACCATGTTGCGTTTGCGTTTGAGCAGGTCGACGCCGAAGCCCTCATAAGTATAGTTGACTTTCATCAGTCCGAGCAAGGTCGGCATGACATCGACTTGCGTACCCAGACCTGTATATTTCATTGGCTTGACACCCTTGCCGAAGATGATGAGCGGAATGTGATTATAACTTACGGGGAGTTCAGCATCGCTCTGTCCTACCATCTTGCCGTGATCAGCCTGAATGACAAAGATCGTATTCTTAAACCACGGCTCTTTCGATGCCTTGCGGAGGAAGTCGCCGATACACCAGTCGGCATACTCTACGATCTGTGTCTCCTTGTCTTTTGTGCGCGGCTTGAACCAAGAAGGGATGATGTAAGGCGGATGATTGCTGATGGTCAGAATCGTCGCCAAGAAAGGCTTGCGGCTCTTAGCCTTGGCGTTGATCTTGTTGAGCGCGAATCCAAACTCGAAGTGATCACTGACGCCGAAACTGTTGACGACCTGATTCTTCGGATAGTCTTCCTGCGAATAGATATCGTCGTAGCCGTTGGTGGTAAAGAACGCCTTCATGTTGTCGTATTGTGCCTCATGAGTCATAAAGAACATGTTCTCGTAGCCGAGACTTTTAAGCACTGTAGGAATGCCGTGGCGATGTGGTGTCACGGTGCCTTTCATCAGATTGCGGAACATCAGGGCGGGAAAGCTGTAGAGCGTAGCCGTCATGCCATGGTTCGTATGGATGCCGGCACTGTAGAAGTTGGTGAATGCCAGCGAGTGCTGATAAAGCGAGTCGAGTGTAGGGGTTAATGGTAATTTCTGGCCGAACTCATGTAGCAATGATCCCGACATCGATTCCATGAGGATGACCACGACATTGGGTTTGGTTTGCGGTTCCTTATGAAGAGAGTCGTTGATGATCTGGTGCTTCAGGACATTGCTGCTGTCGGCTTTCCCCGTGATTCCGAGCCACTGACGCGTGAAAGCTACAGCTTTAGGGGCTGGCATGAGTCGCAGCTCTTTGTTCTCCGGCCGCAGGTCGTCAAGCTCCGATGTCAGGAGATTGAAAGCCGGATTGATACCGAGCTGATTGAGGAACGAGTCTTCGCAATAGTAAGCCTCACTGATCTTTATCGGATTGTAGCCACGACGCCCGCGGATACCGAAAATGCAGAGAGCGATGAGTGCGATAGTAGCAACAAGGTTTACTCCAATGGCTCGCGGCTTACGTTCGATGGGTGTTGCTTCCAACTGCTTTGTATAGAAGTGCTCCAGTCGAAATAGAAACCAGATAAAAGCAGCCGTGAGAATGAAGTATAGCGCAATATAAAGCCAGTAGCTCTTCTCTTCGAAAACCATTCCCGCAGTGGTAGCAGCATAGCCAAACCATCCGAAGATGCTTGAGTTGATGTTCTTGAAGAAGTAAGCGAAGTATGGCGTGTTAGCTGCCGAGGGCATGAACGCGATGGCATAGAATACCGCAAACCAGATGGTGACGCCACGGCGCAGACATCGGTGACTCCAGCCGAAGATTGCCGCAATGAGCACCACAGCAAGCGGTACTACCATGATATAGCAGCCGATGACATTGTCGAACCATACGCCACGAAGAAATGCACCCCAGACACTTGTGTCGGGATGAGTGATGAGACTGTGGAGCGCGATAAACTCCACGAGTCGATAGAGCGAGAAAATAAGGAGAGCCGCCATATGAATGGCGATGAGCCATAAACTACTCTCAAGAAAACGTTTCATGTTGTAAAAATCTTCTGCAAAATTATATATATCTTGTCGTAAATACAAGATGTTGAGAGAAAAATATTAATTTTGCAGAAAGAAAAAGCAATAAAAGAATTCTAAAAAGACTTTTTGACTTTCAAGTATGGACAAGAAATATCGTTTTGTGTTCTGGTCAGTGGTTATCATTGCTGCCATAACGCTTCTTCCGTTCCTTGGCAACACCGACTTCACGACGAAGGGAGAGCCTCGTGAGGCTGTAGTTGCTATGTCGATGCTTTCTCAGCACAACTGGATTCTGCCTATTAACAATGGTTTTGACATTCCTTATAAACCACCATTCTTTCAGTGGTGTATCGCGGCTCTGTCGCTGCCTTTCGGACACGTCAGTGAGTTTCTCTCTCGCCTTCCTTCCGCGATTGCTCTCATCATCATGTTAGGGGTGGGGGCTGAGTTCTTTGCCAAGCGCAAGAGCCGCGACGTGAGTTTCTTGGCTGCTGTGATTACGCTGACGGCTTTTGAGGTTCATCGTGCAGGCACCAACTGCCGTGTGGATATGGTCCTGACGATGTTCATTGTCTGCGGGCTCTATGCTTTTTATAAATGGTGGGAGAAAGGTTGCCGTACGTTGCCGTGGGTCGCCATCCTCTGCATGAGTGGTGCCACGCTGACGAAAGGTCCTGTGGGCATCGTGCTTCCTTGCTTCGTGATGTTCGTGTTCATGCTCTTCGTGTCGTGGCAACAACGCAGATTAGGAGTAGCTGTCGTTTGGAAAGCGATTTACAAATTATTCTTCTCTGCTGCGCTCGCCTCGGTGTTGCCTGCCTTGTGGTATATCGCAGCTTATCAGCAGGGAGGTGAGCAGTTCCTCGGGCTCGTTATGGATGAGAACGTCGGACGATTCTTGGGAAAGATGAAGGCTGTTACGCACGATAATCCCTGGTATTACAATATAATAACGCTGATTGCCGGCTGGCTCCCTTGGACTTTGCCGATGCTCGTATCGCTCTTTGTGTTGCCATGGAAGCAATTTGGAGCAAGACTTCGGTCAAACGACGAGGGTTCGCTGTGGAGCCGCATCGTTGCAGGTATGCGGAAAGTTGATGTCATACAAGTTTTTACATGGTTGTCGTTTCTGCTTATTCTTTTCTTCTATTGCATTCCGAAGAGCAAGCGCAGCGTATATCTCCTGCCGTGCTATCCGTTCATGGCTGTGCTGATGGTTGAGTACACGTTCTGGTTTGTTAAGCGCAGCCATTTCCCGATTCGTTTTTATATCGGGTTCTTGTCTGTGACAGGCTTTGTGCTTACGGCCTTGCTTGTTGTACTTAGAGCGGGCGTGGTGCCCGACAGCATCTTCCACGGCAAACATGCGTGGGAGAACATCCAGATGCTTCATGCCTTGTCGGATGGCGCTATGGGTTTCGGCGACATCATCCTTGTCATGTTGCCGCTCTTAGCTGCGTGCATTGGGTTGATGGTTTTGTTCCATCGTCGTGCGGGATTCGTTTCGAGCCGTCCCGTGCTCGCTTCTACGGTGATGACATTGCTTGTCTTTGTTGGCTTCGATGGTTTCTATAAACCAGTAGTAATGAACTGCAAGAGTCTGAAGCCGCTGGCTATGCAAGTACAGCACATCGCCAAGGGCATGCCCGTATATGCACTGACAGACATCAACAAATATGAGGTAGGTGACGATGAGCTCCGCTTCTATGGCATCGACTTCTATTTGGGAGATCGCCTGCGGCAGTTTGATGTGGATAAACCAAAAAACGGCATCGTCGTTGTTCCTGCAAGTAAGAAGCAGTTGCTCGACGCGCCGTTCTGTAAGAATTATCGTTTTGATGAAATGATGCGTACGCAGCACCGTGCCTCCTGTTTCAAAGACACGGTCTACGTCTACCGTTTTATGCAAGCAACTTCAGGTCCTCGTCCACAGTAGAGATGGTGCCGAGACCGAAGTTATCTTGCAGCACTTTCAGCACGCCGGGAGAGACGAAAGCAGGGAGCGTTGGGCCAATGTGGATGTTCTTCACACCGAGGCTTAGCAGAGCGAGGAGCACGATGACGGCTTTCTGCTCATACCATGCGATGTTGAAGGAGATGGGGAGGTCGTTGATGTCGTTGGCACCGAAGATCTCTTTCAGCTTCAAGGCTACCACAGCCCAAGAGTAGCTGTCGTTGCACTGGCCAGCGTCGAGCACACGGGGGATACCGTTGATGTCGCCGAGGTTCAGTTTGTTGTACTTATACTTAGCGCAACCGGAGGTGAGGATGACGACGTCCTTCGGCAGAGCCTGAGCGAAGTCTGTATAATAGTTGCGGCTCTTCATGCGGCCGTCGCAGCCACTCATGACAACGAACTTACGGATAGCACCGCTCTTCACAGCCTCTACAACCTTGTCAGCGAGGGCGAAGACCTGATTGTGAGCGAATCCGCCGATGATCTCTCCGTGCTCGATCTCCTCAGGAGCCTCGCAGTGGCGAGCCATCTCGATGACCTCAGAGAAGTCCTTGTGGCCGTCAGCCTTCGTGGGAATATACTTCCATCCGGGGAAGCCGGTAGAGTTGGAAGTGAACACGCGGTCTTTGTAGTTGGCGTTTGGTGAAGGAGGAACGATACAGTTGGTCGTGAACACGATAGGACCATTGAAGTGAGAGAACTCCTCCTTCTGCTTCCACCAAGCGTTACCGTAATTGCCTACAAGGTGCTTGTATTTCTTCAGCTCGGGATAGTAGTGAGCCGGCATCATCTCACCGTGAGTATAGACGTCGATGCCTGTGCCCTCAGTCTGCTCCAGGAGGTCAGCGAGGTCGTGGAGGTCATGACCGCTGATGAGGATACCCGGACGCTTGCCAACGCCGATGTTCACCTTTGTCAGCTCGGGATTGCCGTAAGCTGTTGTATTGGCCTTGTCGAGGAGTGCCATGACGTTGACACCGAACTTGCCGGTCTCAAGCAGCAGCGGCAGCAGTGCGTCAGCTGATGCTACGGGGTTCGTGATGCCGTCGAGAGCCTTTGCCATGAAGCGGACGATGCTCTCGTCGCGGAAGCCGATGCGTGCAGCGTGCTCATAGTAAGCAGCCATACCTTTGAGTCCGAGAACGATGGTTTCCTTAAGGGAGCGGATGTCCTCGTTGCTCTCACGGAGCACGGTCTCCTTGTCGCCCTCAGTCTTATAGTCAGCCTTCTCGCCGCCCCATTCTACCTCGTGGTAAGCGGGGAGCTTGACACCATTCTTTGCTGCCTCTTCGAGCAACTGCTTCTTGATAGCGATACCGTTGTCAACCTTTGCGAGCAGGGCAGCATCGTCGAAGTTGGCATTTGTGATAGTGGCGAAGAGCGCATCGATGATAAAGTCGTCGACCTTGACATCATCCTTGGCACCATTCTCAAGAAGAGAATTGTAGATGCTGCCGACGCCGCGAACGACGCTCAACAGAAGGTCCATCCAACGACTGGTCTCGGGAGCCTTACCACAAACACCACGAACGGTACAGCCTGTACCTTTGGCTGTCTCCTGACACTGAAAGCAAAACATGTTAGCCATAATAATTTTATTAGAAAATTCTTATTAGTAATGTTCTTGTTAATTGAAATACGTGTTGTAATACGTAGTATTTCGTAATACGGGTGCAAAGGTACGTGTATAAAAAATGAGCGATGGTAACCTTTGTTACCTCATCATATTAATTTGAGTTAAAGATTCGAATGTTAGTCATGCTCAAAGAGAGAATTGAGAACTTCTCACTACCTTTGTAGTTATGACATCCAATCATTTCTTTGCAATCCTCTCTCGTTGGTATGCTCTTCATGCGCGTGACCTGCCATGGCGGCACACGCTCGACCCTTATCGTATTTGGCTGAGCGAGATTATCCTTCAGCAGACGCGGATCAGTCAGGGCATGGCCTATTGGCAAAGGTTCGTTGAGCATTGGCCAACGGTGGAGCAATTGGCGGAGGCTTCGGAAGACGAAGTACTGAAAGCGTGGCAAGGCTTAGGCTACTATTCGCGGGCGCGAAACCTTCACTATGCTGCGAAGCAGATTGTAACAATAGGTCATTTTCCTAAAACGCTCCGTGAGATAAGGCAGCTCAAAGGTGTGGGCGACTATACAGCGGCAGCCATTGCCTCATTTGCTTTTGGTATTAAGGCGGCTGCAGTGGATGGCAACTTCTATCGTGTGCTCTCCCGTATCTACGGAATCGATACACCTATTGATACTACGGTAGGAAAGAAGACATTCGCTGCGCTTGCAGAGAGCCTTATCAAAGAAGTGCCGGATAGTGTGCTATCACCTTATGGCGGTATGATGAGCGGTGCGAGTCTCTTCAATCAAGCCGTGATGGATTTTGGAGCGACACAGTGCATCCCACAGACGCCTCACTGCGATGATTGTCCTTTCATGGAAGAATGCGTGGCCTATCGGGAAAACACAATAGCAAGTCTTCCCGTAAAGAAAGGGAAGACGAAAGTTGCAACCCGCCACCTTATTTATATATACGTGCGTTGTCAAGGTTATACAGCTATTCACCGTCGAGGAGCCGGCGACATCTGGCAAGGACTGTGGGAGCCACCTTTGTTTGAAGATCAGCCACTGCCTCAATGGAAAGGCAAACTCACGCTGCTTGCTTTGGGTGTGAAGCATGTCCTGACGCATCGTATTCTCATAGCCGACTTCTATTGCTTAGACACGGATACACGGACGGCGTTGCCGAAAGATTATATTTGGGTACCGGAAGAGGGACTCAAGAATTATGCAGTGCCGAGGCTTGTAGAGAAACTGCTTCAAACCCTCTCCTGAACAAAATATCTCGGGCGGTGCTTGACCTCAATATAAATTTTCCCAATATAAGTGCCTGTGACTCCAAGTGCAGTGGTGATGATGCCTCCGATGAACCAGAGAGAAACGAGCAGTGAGGCCCAACCTTGTGTCGTCTCTCCTTCAGCGTAACGTACAATAGCAAAGATAATCATTACGAAGGAGATAAGCGTCATGACAAGGCCTATAAAGGTGATAAACTTCAATGGGGCCGTGGAGAACGAGGTGATACCGTCAATACTGAAGGCCAGCATCTTCTTCAGCGGATATTTCGATTCACCTGCCGTACGGGCGCGACGGTCGTAATAGACATATCCTTCGCGGAATCCGAGCTGACGAACGATGCCGCGGAGGAAGAGGTTGCGCTCAGGATATTGCATGAGTGCTTCTACGGCACGCCGTGTCATCATGCGGAAGTCGGCATGATTGTAGACAATCTCCGAATCCATGCTCTTCATGAGTTTATAGAAAGCCTGAGCCGTGAAGCGCTTGAACCATGTGTCGGTCGTGCGCTTCTTCCTCACGCCATAGACGATATCCTTTCCCTCGTTAACTTGCCGTGCCATATCGATGATCGCCGTTTCGTCGTCTTGCAAGTCCGCATCAATGGAGACTACAGCATCGCATGTCGCCACACTCTCCTGCATACCGGCCCAGAGAGCGTTCTGATGGCCCTCATTGTGTGAGAGTTTGATGCCGCTGATGTAGCCATGCGCCTTAGCTGCCTCCGTGATAAGTTCCCACGTGCGGTCTTTACTACCGTCGTCGACAAGCAATAAGCAGGCATCTGTAGATGCTTCTTTCTTTAATCGCTCAATGAGCACGGCAAGTTTGCCCAGGGTCCAGGGCAATACTTCCTCTTCATTATAACATGGGATGATAATTGTCAACTTCATGGCTTTCAATTTACGACGAGATACCCCAACGCGCCCGTCGTAGAGCAACGGTAGCGAGTCATGCCCTTGCCGGAGTTGTTTGTGCAGTTGCCGCCTGTGTTCATGTTGTACTGTCGTTTGCAGTTGGCACACGTCGCAACACCTGCCGAGTTCATCGTGAGCGGATAGCTTTTCATCGGAATGGCATTGTAGTCGAAGCAGTTGGGGCACTCTCTATCATAAGCATAAAATATGTAGCCTCCTGAACTGTTAGTGGAGAGGTTACCATATCCCACGATGATACCTGTGTTGTTCATGCCCATTCTGCTTGCGAACCCCTGTTGCTGCTCAATAGCTGTCATGGCACTCTCACTGCTCAGCCCCTGATTGGATGAAAAAGCAAAGGCTTTCTTTGAAGCATCGTATTTGATGAGGCAAAACACACCGGGTGAAGCGGGGTTCATAGCCGAGGCAAGTGTAGCATCCTGATGGGTGGCATTATTGATATAAATGCCCAGATGTATGGGATTGTACTCATCGTCTGCAGTGCACGACGTGAGCAGTGTGCCTACGCCCCACAGACTCAATAGGCTGAGGATACTAACGGCCCAAAAGTTTCTTCTCCGCATCCGTGACCTTTTCAAAGTTAAACTCCTTGAGCGTCTTCTCCATCAGCGCCTCAATCTTATCGTTGCACAGGTTGCCGATAGAGCCCTCATGCGTGTGGTGGATATTCTTGTTGGCTTTGAACTCACCGGCTTCAATCTCCAGTCCCACTTTTTTGTAAGCATCGCGGAACGGCATGCCGGCTGCGGCGAGGCGGTTGACTTCCTCAACGGAGAACATCGGGTCATACATCGGGTTGTCGAGGATGTGCTCGTTGACCTCCATCTTGTTGATGATATAAGCAGCCATACGCAGACAGTCGTTGAGCTCATCAAAAGCCGGCAGGAACACTTCCTTGATGATCTGCAGGTCACGGAAGTAGCCTACGGGCAGGTTGTTCATGATCATCATGATCTGCTGCGGCAGGCTCTGGATCTTGTTGCTCTTGGCACGGATCAGTTCAAAGACATCCGGGTTCTTCTTGTGTGGCATGATGCTTGAGCCTGTGGTGCACTCCTTCGGCAGTTTTACGAAGCCGAAGTTCTGACAGTTGAACATGCAGGCATCGAATGCCATCTTAGCCAAGGTGCCAGCAACCGTAGCCATGGCAAAAGCCACGTTGCGCTCCATCTTGCCGCGGCCCATCTGTGCATAGACCACGTTGTAGTCCATTGAGTCGAAGCCGAGGAGGTCGGTTGTCATCTGACGGTTAAGCGGAAAACTGCTACCGTAGCCGGCTGCGGAACCGAGCGGGTTACGGTTCGTCATACGCCAGGCAGCCTGGAGATAGAGCATGTCGTCGGCGAGGCTCTCGGCGTAGGCGCCGAACCAGAGACCGAAACTCGAAGGCATGGCAATCTGCAGATGGGTGTAGCCCGGCATGAGTACATCCTTGTACTGATTGCTCTTCTGAATAAGCTCATCGAAAAGAACCTTGACATTGTCAACAACGTCCATGAGAGCATGACGTGTGAAGAGCTTCAGGTCTACGAGCACCTGGTCGTTGCGGGAACGGCCTGAGTGGATCTTCTTACCGATGTCGCCGAGCTTGCGCGTGAGAAGCAGCTCCACCTGTGAGTGGACATCCTCCACGTCTTTCTCGATCACGAACTTACCTTCCTCACAGAGCTGATAGATATTCTTCAGTTCAGCCAGGAGCTTCGTCAGTTCGTCTTTCGTCAACAAGCCGATGCTCTCAAGCATCGTGATGTGTGCCATGGATCCGAGCACATCATATTTAGCGAGGTAGAGATCCATCTCGCGGTCGCGGCCTACGGTGAACCGTTCTATCTCTTTGTTGACCTCAAAGTTCTTTTCCCAGAGTTTATTCGACATGTGTTTTGCTTTATTGATATTTAATCATCTGCAGGGCATCAGCGATCTTCTCAATGCCTTGCTGCAACGGTTTCTTCACCATTGAGGCCATGAAAGGATTGATGTCTGCCTTAATGGTGAGTTTCATCTTACTTGTTGCCTCCGTGACAGGAAGAATCTGAATCCAGAAGTTGAAGGGCAACGGACTCTCTGCTGTCTCAAACTTGATCTCCTTCGGTGCCTCGCGGTTGACGATGATGAGCTTCACGGCACCCATCTGTGTCTTGATAGAGATGCTGTCGTGGTCGAAGGAGAGGTTCTCTACCTTGTCCTGAGGAATACGATCCTTCACCTTGTCGATATTGCCGAGGTCGCTTAGCAGGTCGTATATGGCCTGCTGAGGATACGGGATCTCACGGATGCTGCTTTCAATAGTAGTCATGCTCAACTTATTTCTTCCAGTTAGCGGGGTCTTTTCTCCACTCTTTCAGCACCTCGATATCTTCCTTGGAGATGTAGCCGGTCTCGGCAGCAATCTCGATGGTGTGCTCATAGTCGCCAAGCGTGACGAGTTTGAGGTTAGCATCCTTGAAAGCCTGCTCAGCTACGGGGAAGCCGTAAGTGTAACTTGCCACCATACCGACTACTTCGAAGCCCGCCTTGCGCAGGGCATCGACAGCCTTCAGCGAAGAAGAGCCTGTAGAGATGAGGTCCTCAATGACGACAACCTTGGAACCCTCGGGCAGACGACCCTCAATCTGGTTCTTCGTGCCGTGGTCTTTCGGTTTCGGACGAACGTAAGCATAAGGCAACTGCAAGAGGTCAGCCACAGCCATACCCATGGCGATGGCACCGGTAGCAACACCTGCCACGGCTGTAGCCTCGGGGAAGTTGGCGATAACAGCGTGTGTGAGTTCTGTCTTGACAAAAGCGCGTACCTCGGGATAGCTCAGCACGAGGCGGTTGTCAGTATAGATAGGGGAGTTCCAGCCCGATGCCCACTGGAAAGGCTCGTTGGGCTGCAGTTTGATGGCCTTGATGCCGAGAAGCTTCTCAGCGAAAGCATGTTTCAAATCGTTCATGATAATAACGTTATTATATTTATCTGTTGGCAAAGATAATGGAAAAGTGGGAGATAACAAAGAAAGCGTGTGCTTATTCTTCTAAATTTATGCTATCAGGCTCCTCTTCTGTATGATTGCTGTATATTCTTTCACCGGCAAAGCCAATAGCTGCCACGCTGATCCGAATGCCTTCGATAGTTTCGAGTTGTTTGGCTAAAGAACATATCGTGGCACCTGTGGTCACCACATCGTCGATGATGAGCACGTGCTTGCCTTTCAGTTTGTCGCCTTTCACAAGATTGAACGCATGCTCTACGTTCTCTGCTCGACTGATGCGGTCCTTGTGCGTCTGACTGCCATTGAATGTTGTTCGCTTGACGACGTCATCCAAGATTGGTAGTCCCGTAGCATCCCTGATACCTAAGGCTATCATCTCACTTTGGTTGAATCCTCGCTCGCGTTCCCTTGTCTTTGCGAGCGGTACGGGAAGCAATGCGTCGATGTCATTGAGAAAGTCGGAGTCTTTCATTGCCTTCCCCATCAGGGTTCCGATGTCTACCCCTGTGTCAGGTTTATCAAAGTATTTAATCTGGTAGACGACATGTGCCGAGTCGGCATGTGGCTCGTGGTACATCAGTGCATAGGCCTTTTCGAAATGCCGTATCTTTCCCCAAAACGTCTGCGCCATCTCATTGTCATATGGATGACTGAGGAAGTCGGTGAATGGCAACTGCAACATGCAAGCGGTGCAGAAAACCTCTTCATCGACGGACAGTCTACGGCCGCACGCGCAACAGGTACGGGGTGTAAGGAAGTCGAGGAAAGATCGGAATAGTTTTAGTGGCATGGCATACTTTAGGTTTATCTGTTTCTTCCTTAAGATTTTTATTTTACACGGATCTTAAAGATTTTAAAGATGGCTACGCTATTCGCTACGCGGTAGAGGGCGCCCACCTGGGGTGCCCCTGCGAGGTACGTGTAGCCGCAAAGCGGCGTAACAATCTTTAGAATCTTTAAGATCCGTGTGAGAAAATATCAATGTGAGTACAGATGCGTGATGGAACATCTTTTGTCTTCCTTTACTATATGCATTGTTGTATCTCTTCCATGCTGAAGCCGCGGCCAAGAGCAAACTTGATGAGTTTCATCTGACGCTCATAGTCAGTTTCTGCCTTAATCGTGGGGAGCTTGGCTTTCAGCATGGGCTTCAATATCTCAACATATCTTTCTTGCGGAACAGCATCGAGGATAGGGGTAGAGACGTTTTCCGGAATGCGTTTCATCCACAGTGCCTGCTCAATCTTGCGCCGGCCCCAATGGTTATACTCAATCTTGTCATTGACGAACGCCTTGCAGTAGCGGGCATTATCGATATATTGATGGCTGACGAGATAAGAGATGTTCTCATGGATAGCTTCTTTGTCGAGCCCCCAGCGTCGCATCTTATCCTCCATGTCGCCTGTGCAATATTCTGCTTTTGCGCAGAGTGCAGCGAGTTTCGACAATGCCTTCTCGCGGGTGATAGGTTGTCGGTTGAACATGTTTTGTTAGTTAGATATCGTTTTGGTATTTGTTGCAAGTGATGAACCGTTGCTTGCCAAACTGGTCGTTGATAATCTTGATATCAGTGAATCCTTTCTGCGAGAGCATCCGCTGTAGCGGCTCGGCATAGAGTGGGTTGATCTCGAAATAGAGTCGGCCTTTGTTGCAGAGCGTTCTAACAGCGTAATTGGCAATGGCGCGGTAGAAACGCAGCGGGTCGTCATCGGGAACGAATAAGGCAAGGCCGGGTTCGTAATCGAGCACGTTGGCCTCCATATCCGACTTCTCTTTCTCTGCAATGTAGGGAGGGTTAGAGACGATGATGTCCCAATGAGCCGAAGCCTTTTGGTTGTCATCTGTATCTTCTAAATCAACTTTGAGTATATCTTGGCGCAAAAAGTTCAACTCAGCGTGCAGACGGTCAGCGTTCTCCGAGGCTATTTTCAAAGCCGGGGCAGATACATCGATGGCTGTTACCTCTGCGTCAGGGAGGTCAAGTGCCAGCGTGATAGCAATGCACCCACTGCCTGTGCCAATGTCGAGGATTTGGGGTGTTGGGTGTTGGGTGTACTCAGGTGATAGGTGTTGGGTGTTGGGTGGTAATGGCTTGTTTGTGTTCTCGATGATGATTTGGCAGAGCTCTTCGGTCTCGGGCCGTGGGATGAGTACGGCGGGAGTGACATGGAAATTCCGGCCACAGAAACGTGCTTTGCCGAGGATATATTGTACGGGTTCGCCTCTCCGTAAACGGGCGATAATTGCATCAAGGTGCTGCTGTTCCTTGACAGGCAGTGCCTCTACCGACCCCATGGCGAGGTCTGTGAGCGTGAAGCCATACAAGTCTTCAAGCACAAGGCGGATGACAGCTTGTGCTTCTGAAGCCGCATAAACGGGCAACAATCGGTGCCAAAGGGCGGAATAGTTGAAAATATTGGTTTCCATCACGGCAAAGATAAACAATTATCGCGAAATTGCCTAACTTTGCAGCAGGAAATATTTAAGAGAAATGACATCGTTTGTCGAACGTCAGACGATTGTTTGTCGAACGTCGCACGATTGTTTGTCGAACGTCAGCCGATTGTTTGTCGAACGCCGAACGATGACATTCAGGTCTAAGAGATATATTATAAAGGTTATTATGACACAACAAGAAATAGATGAGAAGATGATGCGACGCTGCTTACAACTCGCTGCCAACGGCTTATTAACGACAAAGCCTAACCCGATGGTCGGTGCAGTGATTGTTGCAGCCGATGGTCATATTATCGGAGAAGGCTTCACCTCACCGGTAGGAGGTCCCCATGCGGAAGTGAACGCGTTCGCATCCGTGAAGAAAGCGGATGAGCCTTTGCTGCCTGAAGCTACGATCTACGTATCCTTGGAGCCGTGTAGTCATTGGGGCCATACACCTCCTTGCTGTGACCTGATTATCAGTAAGAAGGTGAAGCGTTGCGTCTGCGGATGTGTGGATCCCTTTGCTAAAGTGCAAGGACGTGGCATCCAGCGGATGCGTGAAGCGGGTATTGACGTGACCGTTGGTGTATTGGAGGCAGAGTGCCGGGCCATGAACGAGCGGTTCATGACTTTCAATGAGCATCACCGGCCGTACATCATCTTAAAGTGGGCCCAGACGACGGATGGGTTTATCAGTGGGAAGGATGGTTCCCCATTGCAGATCTCCACGCCTTTCACGAAGATGCTTGTTCATAAGTTGCGGGCAGAGAACGATGCTATTCTTGTAGGACGGCATACTTTGGAGATGGATCATCCACAGCTTAATGTACGCGAGTGGTCGGGAAAGGACCCCGAGCGGATTGTCCTGTCTCAGTCGCTTTGCTCAGTGTCTTCTCATAATAATATTCCTGAAGGATTTACTTGCCTTTCGACGATAGAAGCTGTCCTTGATCATCTTTACCAAGAGCAGAAACAGAGCCTGATTGTGGAGGGTGGTGCGCAGACCTTGCAGAGCTTTCTTGATAAAGGCTTATGGGATGAGATTAGGGTTGAGACGGCGCCGTCGCTTGCCGATGAGGGTGTTCGTGCTCCGCAGTTGCCTTGTGGTGTGCGGATGGAGAAGCGCGAGGAGTATGACGGAAACGTCATTGAGTGGTTCGAACATTATATATAAGAGGTCAGGCTTTCGAGTTAATACTTGCAAACAGCCTCGGAGAGGCTGAATTTTACATAACCCCAGTCTAAGGAGCGCAGCGACGCAGACTGGGGTGTGTAATGAGGGCCTACTTGGTTGATTTTCTGCCTCGAAGAGGCAGACTGCACGATAGTGCGCAATGTCTTATATACGTTGTACCATAAGCTAACATAGCGCGCCAAGGCTCATTCAGCCTCTCCGAGGCTGGAGGCCAGTTAATCCGTTCTCAGTCCCCCAACCACAGACTGCAGTCGCTATCGCTCC
>DEKJ01000023.1 GCA_002353825.1 Prevotella sp. UBA2725
CCGCCCTACGCCTTAACCGTAATTACAGAGGTCTGCAGCAGCGGTATATGTAGCAGCAATTACCGATTACAGCATGACAGTGTGACGATGCAATTACATATCCCCGCCACATTTGCGGTCGGTGGCAGGCTGACATGAAAAAAGCCCCGACACTGAGCCGTGTCAGGGCTTTTAACATTTATACAACTCCAGCATCCCCGCCACCGACAAACGACGGCATGGGTCCGGCCTCTACAGCGATACAGAGAGTATCGAAGGCATCGGAGCCGTCGGTTCTGCTTTCAAGCGGCGACTCCTCCGTCTCCGGTCCTTTCTCCTCAGACTTATCCTTGTTGTTGGATCCATTGACCGACATGGCCCCGTCGATACTGTTGAGCAGATCCGGGTTATTCTCCTCATTGAAGAGAATCTGATATTTGGTATCAGCACCCCGGAACATACGGTTGATCAGGCTCTGCTTGACAGGATGACGCCACGGAGAACCGATATACACCTCCTGCACGACCCACCCATGCTTGATGAAGCAGTATTTGATTGTGTCGGCAAATCCCTCGGCACTCCGGCCATAGTCGTTGCCGACAAAGGTGGCATCGTATGCGAAAACCACCTCTTTCTTTTTGAAGCTTTCGTAATATGTACAGAAGTCATCGACCAGTTCGGGGAGTCGGCGTTCGTACTTGACAAAGAACGACTTGACCACGCGCAGCTTCATGTCCTTGCCGGGCTGTCCCACCACCATCCAGTTGATGTTAGCATTGGCATCGAATGCCACCCATAGCGGAGCCGTCCAGTCCAGATCACCGTCGAACCGGCAGTCTGCATGTCGGAGCTTCTCCATGTTGAAGCCAATGGAATCAATGTAAGAGTTATTGGCTGCCTGGTATAGATTGGCATCGGTCTTGGCATTGTAGAAGCTGTCCTCAGAGTGCTCGACGCGCTTGCAGAGGATGGTAGTGCGGAAGGTGGCAGGCGGCATGTCGCGCTTACATTGACGTATGAAGTCCTCACCGAGGATCTCCAGGTTCTCGATAGATGAGAATTTCTTGTAGAGCAGCGTGTCGGCCCTCAGCTGGTTGATGACCTTTGAAAGCCGTCGCAGCCGGAAGGCAGTCTGCGCGTCCGGCTTCTTCCCCTCACTGATCATGTCATTGACCTGCCTGCGCAGCTCCGCATACGAGGCCAGTAAGCCTTCAAGCAGCTGCACCTTTGCAGGATCACATTTCTCGCGGTCGTTGAGGAACCACGAGCCCTTCTTGGTCGTTGGCATATCAGAGAACTTAGCGATGCCGTGATGAAAATAGAGATGACCGAATACATTGTTATTACCACGATTGGCAGGAAGCGTCTCATCCTTGAACTGTTCGAAGTTGACAAACTTAGCCTCGTCGATGAGCAGGAAGTCGAACGATTTTGAGTTTGACGTGCCCTTCCTGTCCTGGCTGATGATGGTGGCTATGGAACCATTCCAGAAGCTCAATGTATTCTCCCAGTTCATCGGTGCGATGATAGGCTCTTTCCATCCCCACGCCTTTGCAGGCTTTTTGCCCCAGGTGTAGTGAACATCAGGCACGAAGCCCCAGCGTCGGAGATGCTCATCCCACGACGGGATGATATTCGTAAAAAGTCTCTTTGAGTTAGGTCCTACGAGTCCTGTGTTGCTGCCGGGCATCTGCTCGAAATTACGACGCAGGAGCGAGGCACATATCAGTCCCTTGCCAAATCCACGGCCAGCCACACAAGTGATATCTTTGGTATTCATTGCGAGGACATAGGCCTGCCCCCTGTTGAGATACTGCTGCTGCTCACTCTGCATCCTTCACCTCCAGTTTCTTAGTTTTATCGTTCGGTACATTATTGGTCGATACCTCTATAACCTCGGCATCAGCTTCGATATCCTCGTAATTAGAACCGCTGTATTTTTTGACGAGTTTGTCGATGACACTGGCCACGTTGGGGATAGGCTTGAATCCAAGCACGGTCGGATCGAAGGTGAAGGTAATCTTAGGAATCTCATCATACCTCGCATCCTTCTCATCGTTTTTGTCGAGCTGATTGTACTTGCCATAGACATTGATCAGCTTGGCCATGGCTGCAGCATCCTCTTTCTTAACGGCAATGCTGTATCCCTCCATGATCATGTTGTTGAGCCGCCACCGGTGCCATTCTTTTGTGCACTTCTCCAGCGTCCCCACGAGTGCATGAAGAATCTCCAGGTCGCTGTAGGCCGTCCGTCGCGTGACTTCACCGCCATTTCCCAGCTTAGCGGAGTTATACACGATATAGTCTACATACTCGCGGTCTTTCTTCAGCGGATTGCGGAGCATGTAGGCATGTATGTCCCGAAGCCGCAGTATGCGGTCGATGACCGACTGCTGCAGCTTCTTGGCTTTCAGTTCCTTTTCTGACAACATCATGTTGTCAGCATAGATGTCAATGTCGTTTCTCATTCAATACTGGTCTGAGCCTGCCTTAGCCAGTCGACGGCCGCCTCCATGGCAGTCGGCGATCCGACCATGGCCAGCTTCATTGTTTGCTCATGCAGCATCTCGGCCTGTCTGGCGATGCACTGGCGATAGAGTCTGCCCATGGGAGAGAACGGATTGCGGAACTCCGACACCTTTTCCTCATCAAACTCCAAAAGGCTCCCAATCTGTTCCGGTGTCAGGAGAAGCATCGCAAGATGTTCCACTTTTGTCTCCATCTCCTCCGTGTCGAGGAGCTGTGCCCCCGATATGATGGTGCCCGTAAAGTAATCTTTCAAATCCTTCGGTTTCATCGTTGTCGTTGATAATGAATTCTACAGAATTTCTCCCCGCGAGCTCGATAAACTGCCGCATGATAACATCGAAGACTCCAGAGTCGGTAGTGATAATCGAGCTCTCCGCCCTGTCGCCGTAGGTCTGGTTCTGCGAGGTGACCACAGCCACCTGCCAACACTCGTTTTTAACGAGCACTATCTTGGAATGGTTTTGCCCGAAGAAGACATGGTCGAAGGCCATCTTCATCTCACCCACCAGTTTCAAGGTCTTCTTGACAGCTCTTTGATCGAGCAGTACCATGGAGCGTCCTATCGTCCCCTTCATCTTCATGAGCATAAAGCCATTGAGGAATGCTTCCGAGGTAGAGTAGGAGGACACCCACACGTCAGCCTTTCCGGTCTGCGACAATATCCAGTGGAGCAGTCCGAGCGTATGCAGGCCGTTGCCGAGATAAGCCTGTATGGGATTCCCGGCCAACGGTTTCAGCATCTCATCAATCGGCCGTCCCTTGCTCATTGCCTTCCGGGATGGTTACGCCGGCGGCTTTCAACTTCTCAATGGTCTCCGGCTTGATGTTGGCCTTGTTCTCGACGAGTGTATTGACGGCAGCCTGCAATTTGTCGACATCCTTGTCAGCGAGCTCCTCTTTTGTCAGTGTACGGCTGATGCAGGTGCGTGCTGCTCCCACTTCCTTGACGATACGCTGCGCCTTCTCCTCCGGCGTCTCGGGATGATCCGGCACTTTATAGTCATCATATTGCTTGTAGGCGTTGCGCAGCGCGTTGTCGGTCTGTCTGAGGGTATAGCAAAGCTCATATCCATCGCACTGCTGATAGCCAGGCTTGGCCACCATCAACGCCAGCTGGTTGTGAAGCTCGCGCATCTTCTGCCAGCGTTTGGCGTTGTCATCCCAGAGTGCCTTGATGTTGTCGGGCAGCGTATCATGGTCGGCGCGCTTACCGCGCTCAGACGTGACAGCAGGGTTGTCGGTGGCGACCTCAATGCCTTGCGGCTTCTGCTGCAGGTCTTCAAGGACGACCTTTTCCGTTTCCTCAATATACTTTCCGACCTCGGCATTGGTGATGCCCGCGACGCGGATCTTGTAGAACTTCTGCAAGTCGGCACGCACCCATGGCAGCAAAGACTGCGGGCGCTGACAAGCAGAGTTATAGATGCCACGCTCACGTCCCGGGTCGAGCTGCAACAGCATCTCAGCAGCATCGATAATCTCTTTGTCCGATGGCTTTTCCTTTTTCAGGAAGGCACCCATCTTCATGGTCAAGTTGTTGTCCATATCTTTTCTTTTATTCAGTTAATAAAAAATGGCCGTGGCATCACTGCCGCGGCCACCCCAATACACTTTCTATCTAAATTATTATGGAAAAAGAAATCCTGTCAGTTATTCTTTTACGCAGCAGGCACGGCTTCCTCCTCTCCAGTGGCGCAGTTGAGCTTTGTGTCCTTGGAAAGGAGCAGGTCACCCTCATAGTATGGAGCCGGGCAATCGTCGTAGACCTGAATGGCAACAGTACAGGTCTTAGCGCCTGTGATCTCCGTACCGAGGTCACCACTTGGCTTGCTGTCTGTGGCATAGATGTCCTTGTTACCGAGCACATGGAAACCACCGTCTTTCTCCTGAACGACATACACAAGGTCATCGTTCTTGCACTGACGCTGGAATCCGATGATCTCCTTAGAAGGTCCTACCATGACCAACGTAGCTTGGTTGTTGACGATCTGAGATCCGACCTCACCGGCAGTCTCCCATGTCACGCCTGAGGAGTTGTCCTTCAAGTCGAAGTGTCTCCAATAAGCTTCGGCTTTCAGCGTGAAGTTGCCGACATACGTAGCGAGGTCTCCCATCTTCTTTGCTTCCTCGCTACCTACATCCGGAAGTTTCGGCCAATTGGCGATGTCACTCTTCGGAATAAAGTACACGCGCCGCTTGATTCCTGCGATGACCTTCTTACCGGGGCAAGCATCGATGGATTCGTACATTTTATTTACTGTGCAATCACTCATTTTTGGAAATTGTCTATAGTGTTATTATTGAACGGTGGCTGAGAGTGTCTGCCACCGTGATCGTTTATGCGCCGGTACCAGCAGCCTTGGCCACACGGGCGGTAAGGAATGCCTGCTTGGAGAAGGTACGCACCTGAGCGCCGTAGACTCCGGCATACTCGAATGTCAGTCTCCATGACTTATACTTGGCGATGTTGACCTGATTCTCCTGAGCGTTGATATCGGTACCGAGAAGGAAGTTTTCTTTCTTGGTGACCTTGATCAGGTTGGAACCAGCCATGTTATCGAGGACGGCAAACTTGCACTTGCCGCGTGAGCCCTCCAACGTATCCTTGTCAAAAGATGTGTTGTAAGGCACGTTGCCATGGCGGGTCTGATAGTCGTCGACGTAGAAGTCATAGATCTCAGGCGGCAGATACATGAAGGCGCCGTTGGCCTTGATGGACGGGTCTGCAGCGCGCCAGATCTTCTTCAGCGTGTCAACGGCATTGGTCTCGTTGATGGCAGCCACCTCAAGGAGGTTGCCCTTTTCTACGGAGATGTCACCGGACGTGATACCCGCGAGGATGATGGTATCAAAGCCGTCGAAGAGATCCTTTGTCGTCTTGCCCTTTGGGTCGCGTTTGCCAAACCAAATGGCGTCGCGGTCGAGGTGCTGTCCAATCTTGGCTGACAGCATGGTGGCTACCTTGCGGGCGATGGTGTTGGCGGTCATGGCCTGACCGAGGGCGATGCTCTGTCCATAGATGCTGTGGAAGTAGGGCATCGGGTTGAAGTTCTTGGCACAGTTGCCGGGATAGACGACGAGCGTACGTCCAACGATCTTGGAGTTGTCGTCGTCCTCGTTACTGTCGCTCCATGGCGCAAGTTGAGCATCACCGTCGAGCTCGCCCCATGTCAGCTGGTTGCGGACACCGGGAACGATGGTGATGTATTGCGCAGTGCCTGACTGCTGCATCGTTACGATGGGCATCTGGATGAGCTCAGACTGAAACTGCTGACAGCTCTCTTCCAGAAGCTCAGGGGTGATTTTAGACACCATCTCGTCAGGTGTCATTGTAGTGATTTTAGCCATTTACAAAAAAATAGTCTATGATGTTATTCATTAGAGGAGGTCCTTGACATCATCGAGAAGCTCCTTGGCATTCTTCGGCGTGTCACCATCCTCTACCTTAGCATGGGCCTTCGATGAGTCGCCCTGCTCATTCTTGTAAGCGTCGAACTCCTTCTGAAGATCAGCCAGCTTGTCCTCGGCTGTCTTCTTGTCTTTCTCAGCCTGTGCCTTTGCGTTCTCGGCTGTGGTGAGTGCGTTCTTGGCTTCGTCCCGTTCCTTGGTGAGGTTGTCGATGGTGGAGTCTTTCGTCTTCAGCCCGTCCTCAACCTTCTGCAGCTGCTCATCGGTAAGCGTCACCTTACCGTCGTCAGTAGCCTCGAAATCCGTGACGCCCAAGATGGCACACATGCAATTCTTTACGATTTTCTTCATTGTCTGAGTTTTTGTCTGATTGTTATTATCATTATCTTCGATTGGAGCGATGTTGTTCACGAGTCCCACGATGCCGCCGAGGTCACGGCGGAACCGTTTCCAGAATCCCTCATTGCTGTCTTTGGAGACTGGAATGTTGGGAAGGGCGAAGTGCTCGGTGAATCCAGCCTTCGCAGCAGCGCGGTTTCTGACGTTCTTGGCAGCAGCAGTCGATTGCTCATCGTCAAAAACGGAATCCACGATGCCAAAGTCTTTGGCTTCGTCGGCAAGCATCCATTTCTCCTCATCCATCTTCTTCATGTTCTCCTCGATGGATTTATGGTTCCGATAGGAGTAGAGCGAAGCGATGGCCTTGTCATAGGTGTCGAGTTCGTCACGTTTTGACTGGAACTTGCTCACGAGCTTATCGATAGCTTGCTTGTTGGCCGAGCCATAGAAGCCGATGTCAAGGCTGCTGTTGTGGATGAGCATCAAAGAGCCTGTAGCGATGTTGACGGTCTTGGCCTTCATGCAAAGGAGAGTGGCGGCACTGGCCGTCATACCCACGATGTACATGTTGCACTGGCCATGAGCCGCTATCAACTCACCGATGGTCATTCCTTGATCTAGGAGACCGCCCGGAGAACTGACGAGGATGTTGACTTCCTTGTCCTTGTGGCTGTCGAGGAAATCCTTCACCATGTCGGCAGTAGTGCCTCTCTCACCGGTCCACCAGTCATACTCCTCACCGATGACACCGGTTATATAGTAATCGTATTTCATAAACAGATTGCCTCTATTTGTTGTTTTCCACAAAGTTACAAGCGAGGTGTAATTACAGAAAATACGACTTACCCAATTATTTTCATCAAGCCATGTCGCGATTTCCACGTGACAGTGACACTCATCAGGGTGGTGCCTGTTGGCTTATCGGGATATGGGTTGCTCTCCTTGATGACTGGGAAGGGGCGCTCGCCGGTGCCTACCAGATACTTCTTCCCATCGATGGCCGTCATCCGGAAGGCCTTGCGCCGCCATGTCTGTGGTGCCTTTGTCTTCACCTTATAAGTAATGGTGGTCGTCCATATGAGCTCGTTGTTTTCGTAGCTGCTCTCATCAGACACCTGTATGTTCCCGACAGTGTTAATTTCTTCAAAATTAACATTCGCGGTCAGAAAACATTTCTGCTCTGAAAAAATGCCAGCATTGAAGAGCTCGCTACAGTCACACTCCTCAATTTTAATCAAATTCTGGATCATAGACTTATTACTTGTAAATTATACAATTTATCGATTCTTTTCTTATCTCTGCCTATCACGGGGTATCACGCGCTATCTCTGCCTAACAAAAATAAGGTATTTTTGTGGATGGCAAATCGCTTTTATTTAACGTTTATTCACCCGCTTTCTGCGGTTCATGCCGATATCCTCATGTTTATAGCCTCTACTGATGTTCACCCCGCATTTTCGGTACGCATCTTTTATGCGCGTGTATTTTTGTATGATGTTGTGCTCTTGTTCGTAGCTGATTCCGTTTGTAGCCATCCAGTCACGAATGATGAGCGTGAGCGGTATGGCCCGAAACTGGATAGCGGACAGATCCTCGAACATCTGTTTGGTGAATATGTCGTTGATGGCTTCGGCAATGGCCTTCTTGCCTGGTGCCGTCAAATAGTTGTAATAATATGGATCCTTGCTTTGCGAATCCGGAATGCATATGGCAAGCTCTCCTTCCTTTTTTGTCTCTACCTCTGCCCCCTCCGGACGCTTCTTCGTGAAGTAGCGGATGACGCTGTTGATATTCGATTGATTCGGGAAGGTGCATGGTTCACCGAAATGGTGTCTGCACCATTGACGTTCGTATTCCGGGAGCTTGATGTAGATCTGTATATTGCTCATGACTTTTAGTTTTTAATGGCAAATTTAGGGAAAATTCCGCATATATTCGGTATTTCTTCTGTTTTTATGTAGACTATTGAGAGTTATTATCGGTATGGAATCATTTTAATTGTCTGATTATCATAGCGTTATCTGTTTTTTGTCGAAAAACACGTTTTTAGGCATGAACGTGTTTTCTGGTCAGACACATCAGACACAAATTTCCACAAAGTTATAACTCTCTGATTATCAACTATCTTTTGCCAAATTTCTTGTGTCTGAATTGTGTCTAATGTGTCTGATTTGTGTCTGAATCGTGTCTAAATAGAGGTTTTGTGTCAGTTTGTGTCTGAATGTGTCTGAATGTGTCTGACACAAAAATAGGGGTGTGCAATATTTTTTATTTCGTATCTTATTGATTATTAGATATATATAATTTTGTGTCTGAATGTGTCTGACGTGTCTGTGCAAAAATGGTATACGCGCGGGAAAGCCGTTTTTGACTCTAATTTACGAAAAAGGGTGCCGCACCTCACGGTGCAGCACCCTCATGCGTCAGCTTTTCAAACATTTATCTGGTTAATCTACCCCTATAAAAAAGGAGTGTCGTCGTCGTCATCGACGCCTTCCGTTGTAGTCTCAAGGTTGAGACCAAATTTGTCTTTCAGCGTATCGTAGTAGAAACAGAACGGATGGTCGGTCTGTTCAATATCTATCCACTTCCCCGCTGCTATTTCTTTTTTCTTGGTCACTCCGTCCGTGATGATCTTGAAACGCTCAGCCCCATACTTACTTCCAAGGTAGCCCGGCGATGTCTGGAGATAGAACCTGATGCTCCGCTCGTTCATGGCCTTGGAGTCTGTCAGTTTTGCGGCCCGCTTGTACTGTAGAATGATCTTCTTAGGTCTTATCATCAAGATGGCCGTTGTCGTCGGGAATTTGCGGTCTTTGATAAGATTGGTAGACAAAGAGTCTATGTATTTGATCTTGTAGTCACTTCCCTCGTAGATATATCCTATCTCCTTCATGTATTGGAAGACATCCCAGAACGTGCCCATCTCATTAGAAGCTGCACACTCCTTGTTCTGTCTGACAATGCCATCGATGGTGATGGTCTTCATCTCATTGTATGACCATGGCATATTGAGTTTTCCACCGAGGACTTTATATGTGGCCAGTAATACCGACCAGTCGCGCCATATACGGTCTTCCACCTCATTGCTCTGCAGCCCGGCTGCGATATCACTGCTCACCTCGTTGTATGTCTGGTAGAACTCATTCTCGAATTCTGCTCTGTGGGATAGGATCTCGTTGGTCAGATGGCTCACGCCCATCTTCCGGATGACAGCGAGCTCATTGAACCTCTGCTTGGCTTCCCGGTCGTGTACTGTCGTGTCGAAAGTCAGATAGATGGTACGGCTGAAAAGCGCGATATCCACGGTCGGCATCTCCTGCCCTGAGAGGATCACGGCTGAGTCTACAGATGTGATTTCCCGCTTTTTGTCCAGGTCCATGTTCATGCGGCTGCGTCCGGTACCGTCGTACAGGCCTTTGAGGAACTCTATCTTCACCGGGTCGATGTTGTTCTTGTATTCATCGATATGCACAAGGGCATCAGAGCACTGTGCGATGGCGTCGGCGAGTGCTGCGATGGTAGCATTCTGAATATTCAGCGGTGTGTTGTTCTTAATGAAGAAGGACATCAGCGTATGCCCCAGCTCAGACTTTCCGCTTCCCTTAGGGCCAAAGAGGTTGAGGATGGGGAAGTTCTTTGTATAGCTGGTCACGATGTCACGGAAGAGCGTTGCAAAGAGAAACATCAGACCCACTTTGGCATTGTCGCCGAATACCGTCGCCATCATCCTCGAATAGTCAGGCAGAGAAATGCTCGAGTGGTTGTCATCGAAGATGAAGAGCCGCTCGAACTTGAACATATCCTTGCGCTCTGTGTAGATTTTCGACATGGCAGGTAGATAGTAGTTGTCTGTGCCTTTGATGTTGCCATTATCATCATAGCGATCTATACGGCAGATGCCATAGTCGTCGACTTTCATAAACTTGCCGTCCTTGAAGATACCATTACCCCAGACAAAGAATCCGGACTGGTTCCATCCCAGCTGCTTGATCTCTGTTGCCGTCTCTGTATTGTCATAGAGATAGTCGCCGAGTGCCGAGAGTTCCACAGGGCCGGCCTTCCATCGAAAGTTACCCATTGACCCGACGCGCTCCCGAAAGTTCTGCAGAGAGTTCATCTCTGCCTCTTTCATCTCAACCAAGGCTTCCTCGTGGTTGACGTTGACAAGTTTGTAGATACGTTTCGAGTTATATGGGTCCTTGATGTGGAAGAGAGGCTTCATGGTGAAGTTGCTCCACTGGTCACCCTTGGACGAATAGCAGCAGTTGTGCTCCTCATAGAATCCATAGTTTTTTAGCAGGTCGATGTCGCCACGCTTACTGATGGCTTCGGCCTTCCTGCGCTCTCTGTCCTTGATGGCCTGTTTCTGCGCCGATCTCCAGATGTTTTTGCCGCCATATTTATTTCCTAACTTCTCGATGAGCGCATTCTGCGTGTATTCATCATCGATGAGGATAACAAGAGAGCAAACGTCCTTGATCTTCTCAGTTCGCTCAGTGGTATTATCGTCTTTGTCCAATACCTTCTCCGCATACCACACTGGGAAATCTTCCTCCTCGATCTCCTTAAGTGCAGCCTTGGATGTGATGGCAGAGTCAGCATCAGCCTTTACGCCCTTGCTCTTCTGCTTGATCTCTTTCACGGTGACGCGGAACCCGTTCTCCATGGCCGTCTTGCCGTTTTTCATCACAGCTGCGAAACCGGGGCCTATAGGATTGAGCGGTGTCTGGTCAGAGTCGGGGATCCAGCAGATCGTTGCATTGGCCGTATGGCCAAAGAGCTGTTTGAGCTTGGCAAAATGTTCCTGCGTCCATGCCGTTCCGAGGGCTGCGATGGTGTTATCAATGCCGAGTGACTGTAGCTTCATTGCATCAGGAGCTCCCTCGACGCAATAGACCTTTCCCTCTCTCAGCGCAACCGTGCGCGCAATATCGAGTCCGAAGATCTCTGCTCCTTTATGGAACATGAAGGAGTCCTTGTTATTAAGGTACTTCATCATGCCAGGCTCTTCTACCATGGTCCGAGCGGTGAATGCAATCACACGTCCCCAGCGGTCTGTCACCGGTATCATGATGCGGTCACGGAAGAAGTCGATATAGTTGCCGCGCTTCGACATCTGTATCAGGCCGGCTTCTTCCATCAGCTTCAGATCGTAACCCTTTGCCTTGGCAAACTGTACGAGAGTGTCCCATGAGTCCGGAGCATAGCCAATCTCTTTAATCTCAGTGAAGTCACGGTCTTCATCTTCTCGCTTGACGATTTTCTTGAGTTTACCATGTCCTTCTGTCGTTTCGATACGGCTGTTCCAGCGTTTGTTGACATATGCCAATGCCGCTTTTGCTTTGGGTGTATCGACCTTTATCTGTTCTCTGTAGAACTTGGCGACGGCATCATAGATGATGTACATCGCCTCCTTCTTCTTGCGTTCCTTGATCTGCTCATCGGTATATTGTGTCTTATCTTCCTCGACCTCGATGTCATACTTCTTGGCCAAGAACCGGATGGCCTCCGGAAAGGTCATGCCCTCTTCCTGCATGATGAAATTTACAGGCGTTCCACCCTTGCCACAGACAAAGCAATGACAGATATTCTTGCTTGGAGAAATGATAAAGCTGGGATTGTGGTCGGAGTGGAACGGACACAATCCTTTATAGTTCACTCCGGATTTATTCAGCGGATGGACATATTCCGAGACAACATCAACGATGTTGGCCCGGTTGAGAACTTGTTCTATGGTTCTGTTGCTGATCATGATAAATGTTTGAGTTTGCACGGCAAAATTAGCTGACTATGGCCGCGCTCCAAAATACTATTATTGCCCTCTCCAAAGAAGATCTTGACGCATTTTGATTGCTGTTACCTTCTTGGATTCTTTGCATAGAAAACGATTATCTTTTGCATATAGTTTGATTTCCATGCTCCACCCAAATCTTCTTATATAGGCTTTTTTTAACTTTCTGTATGTCATATCAATTCAATCTTGGTATTTTTCTATCATATCTGTCAACCATGCACGTACACGTTCGTAATGGTAGGATCTGCAGCGGAACCGATGGCCATGGTAGCTGAATTCACCGACGTAACGTTTTGTACGTCCACGAATGGCACCAACTCCCTTGCGCAGCACGGTTCCGCCAATGCCCGACGTATAGTGCTTACCTTTGTTATGATATTCTTCATAGATACATCCCTTTCTCTTCATCTCTTACCCCTTTTTATAGTCGAGACTCACAACACGCTTCATGGCTATACCGTTGGCGGTCAGGATTTGTCTCTCCGTTCCATACACTCTGACATGTACGCCTTCCTCTTTCATCCAACACTGATTATCAAGTTTCCATGCCTGTCCTTCGCCGTCGAAGACGACGATATCACCATATACTCTCTCGCTGTATTCAGCTACGTTATCGGCACAGATGAATAGTCTCACATCTCTGCCTCGTTCTAATTTCACTTCAAGTTTCTTAAGCTGAAGTGAATCAATGTACGGTTCAATTTCTGCAATCTTCATTTTTTTAGTTTAGTTATAGAATTAGTAATGTCTTTCAGATATATCCATCCCACAATACCTTGCTTCGATGCAAAATCTGTCCAGTCTCCATCGATAGGGAAATAATAGCTGCTTATATACCATCCATATTCATCATATATAAGCAGTTCTTTTTTCTGCTCTGGCTCCTCTTGTGGATCTTGGAAGTATTTGTCTAATGTATCGGTCATAACATTGCGGCAGCTATCTTCATCAGGTCTTTGGACGAGCACAATTTTAGTTTGTGAGTAACATTTTGAATTGCATTCTTGATACTCGATTGGCTTGTACCCATCTCCTGCTCGATATCCTTGTAGGTCTGACCCTCTGCCCGCATCTTCAGTATCTTCTGCTCACGTTTGGTCATCCCGTAGAGTTGAGGATGGCAGACAATATCACAGAATGGACATTCCTTGCGAATGGGGCAGCTAATATCCTCGAGATGCAATACTCCATTATCGACATCGTACTTTAGAGCATCCAGTTTTCCCATATTGCATGAGATGAAACGGCAGACGCATTTAAACTTGAAGTAACCAGGATTGTACTCACTGCCCTTGTAATTCAGACAGAGGGCCTTCCACGCTCCAGGATACTGCTTCTTGATGAGCTCCGCCATCATGTCGATGAATTCTCTGTCCTCTACTTTAAGAACTGAGATTTCTTCACCCTCCATCACCGCAACTCTTCCATCTGGGAGAGAGGTGAACTCAATCTTCTTTCCAGTCGCTTTCATAGGCTTAAGTTTTAACTGTTGATTATATCATCCACGAACTTTAGCTCGTAGCCTTTCCAGGTTCCCCTATAGATCTTACGTCTGACATTTGGCGTAGACATTTCTAATGTTTCTGCTATCCTCGTTACGAATTTGTCTTTGTCTCCGAAAGGCAAACTCTTATAGTAAGAAGAAATTCCATCAGCATTAATTTTTCTACGTTTATTCATCTTCTTTTCCAATATTAATTATTAAATTTGTGAGCAAAGTTAGTAAAATATGCAGTATGTTCCAAATATATGCGGTACTTATTTCCGCTTTGGTGCGTACTTTAACTCATTTTAAGGAATACACTATGTATAAAGGTTCACGCTTACGGGAATTAACCCAGAATGAGAGAGGCCTTGGCGCCAAACTCTCAAGAGAAATGTTCTCTAAGAACAAAGGTATTGAACGTTATTATAAAGACGGTGTCAACCTTACCATCGACAAACTCGAGAAGATTGCCATCGGTACAGGGAAATCAGTAGAGTATTTCCTTGATTACCAACGTCCTTCTCAGACGACTTCCAGCATCAATCCACACGTCTATGGGGACAATAATATTGTGAATTCCCCTAACGCAAATGATGCGTTACAAAAGATTGAGCACTTAAACAAAGTAATCAAGCTCCAGGAAGAAATCATTCAGTCTGACAAAGAACTCATAGCCTCTAAAGATGTGATCATCTCTACGCTCAAAGAACGGATTAACGACCATATCAAGCTCATGAAAGAGATGCAGTCGGACAAATAAGGGACACTAATTATGCGGAATATTCTTCACTTATGTGTCGTAATCCGCATATTTTCAGACTAATACCTCATTTATTCAACTTTTTATTCTCGGACAGATGTGGGACAGTAGATCATCCGCTTTACACTCTCTGTAAATCATAACTTATTGATTCTCAGAGCTATGTATCCATTTTTGAAAATCCTGCCTCCGCAACTA
>DEKJ01000016.1:0-824 GCA_002353825.1 Prevotella sp. UBA2725
ATCGGTGACACCGTGCGTGTGTCGCTCACGGAGGAGCCGGAGGCAGAGATCCCCGTGGCCCGTCATCTCGTCGATTACATCGGTCGTAAAGCGGGGCATATCCTCATCCCCGGTGAGGCGTATGGCGGTTTCGACTGGCTCCATCCGGAGCGCCGTCTGACGATCCCCGTGGGGAACATCGGAGGCAAGAATGTGCCGGTGGTCATAGCAAGCCGTAACAAGGATACTGACGATGCCGAGGCACCCTCCAAGGCCGACTATCTCTATGTAGGCTCCAGTCTGCCGGAGACACTCGTGAAGGGGCAGAAATATATCGTCGACTATCAGCTTTATATGAATGCCGCGGATAAACGTCAGCTCTATCCTGTCTATCCCGTCACCGCCATGCCGTTTGTCAGCATGAACGAGGCCAAGCTGAAGTTTCTCGTGTTGCAGTTCGGCACCCCTTCAGAGGAGTATCTCGCCTGCCTGAAGTCGCATCCGGAGATCGTCGTCGTTTGTGTGAGCAACCATCAGAACCGTCTCGGCTCACAGCGGGCACTCGTCCATGAGATGATGATCGCCGGCGTGAAGAACCCCGTGGTCTTCGCTCAGATGTATAAACTGAACGACAAGGAGGAGTTTCAGCTTGAGTCGGCTGCCGACATGGGTGCTTTGATGATGGACGGACTCTGCGATGGCATCTGGCTCATGAACGAAGGCAACATCAAGTCTGCCGACATTGAGGATACCGCCTTGGGCATCCTTCAGGCCGGTCGGCTGCGAACCTCCAAGACCGAGTATATCAGTTGCCCGGGCTGCGGCCGCACGCTCTATGACTTGCG
>DEKJ01000016.1:939-117475 GCA_002353825.1 Prevotella sp. UBA2725
GTGCGTGGAGCATAACATTCCTGAGGGTGAGGCCGTGGAGCACTTGCTCAAGCTCATCAAGGAAGACCGGAAAGTATAATTGATACCGTGCAGGGGCTGTCCCTGCATTCAAACGATAATATGATTCAATGACAAAAGTCGTTTATTATCTTCTCTATGCTGTCAGCACCCTGCCTTTCAGGGTGCTGTATGCACTCTCAGACATGCTCATGCCGCTGCTCTATTATATAATAAGGTATAGGCGGAGTATCGTCAGGCGTAACCTCACCTCGGCTTTCCCCGAGAAATCGATGAAAGAGATCAAGACGATAGAGAAGAAGTTCTATCATTGGTTCTGCGACTATTTCTTAGAGGCCATCAAACTGATGAGCATCAGTGACAGGGAGCTGAACCGAAGGTTTCATGTCAAGAACCCGGAGGTGCATGAGGCGTGGTTCCTCAAAGGGAGGAACACGGCGGGCTTCCTCGGTCATTACTGCAACTGGGAGTGGCTCTCGCGTGTCGGCAAGGACATGAATCCCGAACGTCGCGTCTGTCTCATCTATGACCCGCTGCACAGTAAGGCTATCAACTATGCCTTCCTCCGGCTGCGCTCTTATCCGCCGACGGGTGTTCCCACGCCGAAGCGCGATATCCTCCGGCAGCTCGTCACCTGGAGGCGTGAAGGACGCATGAGCCTTTCGGGATATATCGCTGACCAGGCGCCGAAGTGGACGAACATTCATCTCTGGCTGCCGTTCCTCAACCACCCCGCTACACCCGTCTTCACCGGTGCCGAGCGCATCTCGCGGAAGATGAACGATGCCGTCTATTATGTCAAGATGACACGCCCCCGCCGTGGCTGTTACGATGTGGAGTATGTCCTGTTGTCTGATGATCCCGCGAGCCTTCCTGAGGGCGAGCTGACGCGTCGATTCTTCCGAATGTTGGAGCAATCGGTACGTGAGGCTCCGCAGTATTACCTCTGGACGCACAACCGCTGGAAGCGCACGAAGGAGGAGTTTGACCGGCGCTTCGAGATTGTCAAAGGTAAGGTGGTGGAGAAGAAGAAGCTGTAAGGTGAACTGAAAATGTGTATGGAAAAGGAAAGAAAAAGCTGTATGTTGAAAAGAAAACATTATAAGGAAGACATAAAAAAGATATGTAATCTATTCTTGACGCTTCTGTTCCTGCTCGTAGGAGTGGAAACAACAAACGCTGCCGTTGAGACCTTCGACTTTACGAAAATGGCCTACACAAACCGACAAGAAATAAAAGAGGTAAAAGGAACCAATATTAATATTACCTTTAATGCTATACCAACGACAGAATGGGTGCCGAATTGGAATAATAATTATGCTTCTGTAGTGGTTTATGGTTATGATAGAAATTCTTTCACTATTGCAACCAATCATCCGAATTATTTGATTTGGCGAATAGTGATTACCTTCCGTAACAAAGACAATCACTATATAATGAGTTCAGGATATAAAGTAACTGACGGAATTGGAACTTATTCTCCGAAAGGCAATGTCACAACATGGTCAGGAGCCTCAAATAGTGTGACTTTTACAAATAAAACCAAAACCGAGTGGTGGATTCAAAAGATTGAGGTGTTCTATTCTATAGGTAATGGTAAAACAGATACCGATCCTTATACTGTTGGCGATATCAATACGTTCTTTTATATAAACAGGTCACCTACAAGCGAACGATATATCAAGGGCATCGTCTCCAAAGTCGGCAAATATGACAGTTCGGCAGGAACGATCAGTTATCATCTCTCCGATGATGGCATAGACAAGAATGCGATCGTGGTGCAGGAAGGAAAGGGGCTGAAGGGTGCAAAAATCACAAACCAGCATCAGATTGCCCGCGGCGACACGCTGACGGTCTACGGCCATGCGGAAGAAGTAGGCGATTCGCTGGTCTTACAGCGTCCTTCACTAACAAGCATGGAAGCGTTTAAGGATCAAGTTACCATCAAGGCAGCAGGCTGGGCAACTTATGTCAGCCACAGGCCTATCGACTTCAGCCAGACCGAGGGGATTCAGGCGTTTCAAACAAAATATGAGGCCGCGTCCAACACGATTGTGCTCTCTCCGGTAGAAGCCATCCCTGAGAACACGGCTGTCGTGCTGAAAGGTGATCCAGGGAGTTATACCTTTACAAATGTAGCAAGCGCTGATCCTCTTAACGATAACGAACTGACCTTCTACACGGTGGACACACCCGTTACCGAAGAGCGGACAGTTTATGTCCTATCTAAGAAAGAGGGGGTGTGTGGCTTCTTCCCGTACGCGAAAGGCAAGTCGATGCCGAGCTATAAAGGCTGCCTGCTGATCAAAAAAAACACGGCAGCCAAACCATTCTATAGGGTAGACGCGAAGACTCCGACAGACATCAGGAGCATCAAGCAGCTACAGAGCCAAGCCGGACGCTATAATCTTGCGGGAGAGCGTGTCAGCAACAGATACAAAGGTATTGTCATAGAGAATGGAAGAAAGATCATCGTAAAGTAACCGCAGAACTACGAATAATAAAAGAACAATGCTATGAAACAAATATATGAAGCACCGAAGATCCGTGTAAAGGATACGAGTTTAGACACTTATCTGTTAGCTGCATCTGTAGAAGGCTTATCAAAACAGCCAAATGGAAACTATTTAGAATCATTATCAACAGAAAACTCTATCACCGTCGATGATCAATATGAAGTTCTTGCCAAACCGATCCAATCTCTTTGGGAAGATAGCGAAGGCGAATAGAAAAAGTCGTGTGTGCCATATTGTGTCAAGTTGTCAAATGCGGTTGAATAAGTCTTGATTTATCGCAAGAAAAGCTGGATTAGGGAAAACTCCCTGCCAAAATAGGGTTTTTCCCCGTCCTCGCTTGTAACTTTGGCGTTATCTTTGCGTCGTTATTAGAAAACGAAGGTAATATTCGTTGTACAAACGACAGACAAGAAAATAATTAACAATATCATTAAATAACAAACGACTATGAAAAAGTTTTTAGCTTCCGCTCTGATGCTCCTCGCAGCATCCACAGCAACATTCGCTCAGCACGCAGTAGGTTCATTCACCCTGCAGCCGAAGGTGGGTATGAATGTAGCCTCTCTGACCAAGAGTGACAACTTCGACAGCCGCATTGGTCTCGCTGCCGGTGTTGAGGGTGAGTATCAGGTGTCCGACATCTTCTCGCTGAGCCTCGGTGCTGTTTACTCTCAGCAGGGTAACAAGATCGACAAGACGGTGCTGGGTCAGTCGCTCAAGTACACCAATAAGCTCGACTATGTCAACGTGCCTGTCATGGCTAACGTTTACGTCGTTCCAGGCTTGGCTGTGAAGCTCGGTGTGCAGCCCGGTTTCAACGTGAGCAGCAAGGGTAAGGCTGTTGCTAACACTGTAGCTGGCAGTGCAGACAAGACGCTCGAGCTTGATGCTAAGTCTGTCGACTTCTCTATCCCTGTGGGTCTTTCCTACGAGTACAAGGGTGTCGTGCTTGATGCCCGTTACAACTGGGGTCTGACAAAGGTCTGGGACGGCAGCGATTCCAAGAACAGCGTGTTCCAGATCACACTCGGTTACAAGTTCGAACTCTAATCGATACATAACATAACGCAAACAGGGCGGCCCGAAAGAGCCGCCCTGTTTGCGTTACTATAGATTCTATAGATGCTATAGATACTATAGTATCTATAGAAGTGGGCATTAGTGCTATTCTCCCTTTTGGATCTTAAAGCATATCAACCCTCTCCCCTTGAGGGAGGAATTAAGGGAGAAGGCGCTGAAGAGTATTTATTTCACCGTGATGAGGAAGTAGTTCTTCTTGCCTTTCTGCAAGAGGAGATACTTGCCGTCAATGAGATCGTCAGACGTGATGACCTGATCGAAGGCTGTTAGTTTCTCCTTGTTGAGGCTCACGCCGCCACCTTTGACGAGCTTACGCATCTCACCCTTGGAGGGGAAGATATTCCAGCCATCGGTGCAGAAGAGATCAATAGCCTTGCCGCCGAGCTCAGCCTTCGGGAGGTCGAAATGAGGCACATCCTTGAAGACATCGTTGAGCGTGGCCTCGTCGAGACTTGCCAGCTGATCCTTTGTAGCCTTACCGAAGAGAATGTTAGATGCTGCGATAGCCATGTCGAGGGCTTCCTTAGAGTGGACGAGCGTCGTCACCTCCTCAGCGAGGCGGTGCTGCAGGATACGGCGTCCGGGATCCTGCTTGTGCTGCTCTGTGAGGTCTTTGATGGTCTCCTGGTCGAGATCCGTGAAGATCTTGATGTAGCGCTCGGCATCCTCGTCGCTGACGTTGAGCCAGAACTGATAGAAAGCGTAAGGAGTGGTGCGGTTCGGATCGAGCCATACGTTGCCGCTCTCCGTCTTACCGAACTTTTTACCGTCAGCCTTTGTAATGAGCGGGCAGGTGAGGCAAAAAGCCTCTGCATCGTTGCCGAGGGTACGGCGGATAAGCTCTGTACCAGTCGTCATGTTACCCCACTGGTCGTTGCCGCCGAGCTGCAGGCGTACGCCATAGTGCTGATAGAGATAGAGGAAGTCGTAGCCCTGGAGAAGCTGATAGGTGAACTCCGTGAACGACAGACCGTCGCGGGCCGTGCCGTTGAGGCGCTGCTGCACACTCTCTTTAGCCATCATATAGTTGACGGTGATGTGTTTGCCGATGTCACGTACGAAGTCGAGGAACTTATAGTCCTTCATCCAGTCGTAGTTGTTGACGAGCTCAGCTTTGTTAGGCTCGTTGCCGTCGAAGTCGAGGAACTTAGACACCTGCTTCTTGATAGCCTCCTGGTTGTGATAGAGCGTCTCGCTGTCGAGGAGGTTACGCTCCAGGCTCTTGCCTGAAGGGTCACCGATCATACCCGTAGCGCCACCGACGAGGAGGAACGGCTTATGGCCGCAGCTCTGCAGATGACGAAGCATCATGATGCCGCACAGATGTCCGATATGAAGAGAATCGGCTGTAGGATCCGTGCCAAGATAGGCTGAGACGAGGTGTGACTGTAAATACTCCTCTGTTCCCGGCATGATCTGGGCAAGCATGCCGCGCCATTTCAGTTCTTCAACAAAGTTTTTCATGAGTTTATGAGTTTATCAGTTACTGAGTTTATGAGTTTATCAGTTACTGAGTTTATGAGTTTATGAGTTTATGAGTTACGGCACCGGGTCATAACCACTGCCACCCCAAGGGTTGCATCTTAAGATACGCCATATCGCCAAGGCGAGGCCTTTGATGGGGCCATGCTTGAGAATGGCTTGACGCGCATATTCTGAACAAGTTGGGGTGAAACGACACGAGGGCGGGGTGTAGGGCGTGATAAACTTCTGATAGAAGATGATCGGGAGGACAAGCAGCCATGATATAGCATGGCTGATGAGATGGAGAATATGCTTAAGCGTTTTCATCTCCTGTCTCCTTGTTTGTCCTTTTATCATTCGCCATCATCGTGCTCTTCTCCATAACCCTGTTGAGCAGACTTACGACGCGTTGCTCCACATCGGCTGCCGTCCACAGTTTGGGATCCAGCCAGATAAATGCCAGGGCATAAGGCTGTCCGGCAAGGATCGTCTTGTGCTTGCGGTAAGCCTCCCGTACCAGTCTCTTGACGCGGTTGCGCTTGTTGGCCCGGTGGAGGTTACGTTTGGGCACCGAGATGAGCATCTGACTGACGCTGCCTCTGTTGTCCGCAGTTACAAGCCCCTTATCATCTGCTGTTTCAGGCCCTTTCTTGTCTGTCGTTTCCAAAGGCATATAGACCAATCGGAGCGGAAAGGCTGTCATGCTTCTGCTCTTGCCGCCGCCGAAGAGGCTGTCGATAAGCTTCTTGTGGTACAGCCGTTCCGTCTTGGGTAAAGTGTTGCCTTCAGACATCGTCAAAAAGACTTGTTAACGCTACTTGTTCGTTATTTGAATTTTACGCCTGCTTGCCGTTCTCCTGCTCGAGGAAATCCTTCAGTGCGTTGATCATGGACGGGTGCTCAGGAGTACCGGCCATGAGGTCCACATTGAGGTGAGCATCCTTCACAGCCTTGGCCGTTGCAGGACCGAAGACGCCAATCTTCACCTGATCTTCCTTCATGTCAGGGAAAGCCTGGGTGAGATACTTCACACCCGTAGGCGTAGAGAAGATAAGCATGTCGTAATCGAAGTTCTTAATCTCATCCTCAGTGAAAGGATCGGAGAGCGTGCGGTACATCACACATTCGGTGAAGTTCAGACCTTTGGCTGTGAGCTTCTTGGCGATGTCCTCATTGTGCACGCTGCTCAGAGGCACGAGGTATTTCTCCGTCTTATGCTTCACCATGAGCGGAATGAGGTCGTCGATACGTCCTGTGGTACCAAAGAAGACCTTACGCTTGCGGTACTGCACGTATTTCTGGATGTAAAGAGAGATCGTCTCAGTGACACAGAAGTACTTCATGTCTTCCGGAATATTGAGCCGCAACTCCTTCGCCAGTTGGAAGAAGAAGTCGATGGCATGACGCGAGGTGAACACCACGGCGGTATGTGAGAGAATGCTCACTTTCTGCTGGCGGAACTCTTTGCTGGTAAGCCCTTCCACCTTAATGAACGGTCTGAAGACCAGCTTCACTCCGTATTCTTTCTCCAGCGCGTAATAAGGTGAGGTCTCGCTCGACGGCTTCGGCTGGGATATCAGAATCTTCTTTATCATCTTGTTTGAATCCTATTAATTGTCTATGAAGAATGTCCTAAAAAATTGCTCTTAAATAACTGGTTGTCATCATCAGTACTCCCCAAAGGATTCCCAACGGCATCAGTTCAAGTGCACAAAAGTACAAAAAACTTTGCAGAATGCCGGCGTTTCTCGCAAAAAAGATAAGGTATGTTTTATAAAAAGACAGAATCTTAGCGAGAATGACCACTACAAGGGTATAAATAGCCACACTGCTGACACTTAGATGGAAGTAGGCAGAGAGAAGGACGATGGGGAAGAAGAGGATACCTTCAGAGGCTATGATGAAGAGGAAGGACTTCATCCATTGTATATTTTTTTTCTTATCGAAGAACACCCAGTCGACAAGGCTGTAGAGCAGAAACTTAATGACGAAATAGCCTGCGAAGATGGCGGTGAAGAGCCCTAAGATCTGATAATGGGCGATGGAGAACGACTCTTTGGCGAAGTCGTGGGAAGAGATGAAGACAATAAGGGCCAGCAGAAGACAGGTTTGAGCTACGAGGAAGAACTGGAAGCGCATCTCGCTGCTTGTCTCTGTGACCACTGTCGTGCCTTCACGCTGTGTGCGGAAGAAGCTCTTCAACTGCCGCTCGAGGAAATGCCCAGCCTGGGCAATGGCGATAGAGGCAATGACAAAGCAGAAGATCAGGATTGAGGTGACGATGGAGTCGCCTGCGATAGTATAGGGCACAGGATCACCGGCCACACCACGCCGGTAGACAGCATACTCAGGACGATAGATGGAGTCGGGCTGCACGAGTGAGCGGGTATGATACATCGGCTTCGTGAAGTTGCCCGTGAACTTCGGGTCAGCTTTCGTTGTCGGCGTACGCATGGGGTTGTGCATGTGCAGCCAGTCTTTCTCCACATACTGATAGTTGGCTCTGAGAGCCGAGTCCTGTTGCCATGGCGTAGCCGTCTTCGGCAGCCAGGAGATAATCTGTGCCGGAGAGTGCCATCCTTTATGATGCACCGATGCCGCATGCTTCGCTGTGGCTACCGGTTCTGTCGCTACTTGTGCTGAGTCTTGCTCTATCATACTTATTATTAAATGGCCGGTATTAGACCGGCCATTGTATTATCGGGTTATAGCCCGAATTCTTTCTTAATCCTGTCGACCTGGTCGAGCTTCTCCCATGTGAAGAGCTCCACCTTCATGGTCTTCGTCTCGTGGTAACGGGAGGTGAAGGTCTTCTCCACGACCTCGTTCTTGCGGCCCATGTGTCCATAGGCAGCGGTCTCGAGATACATCGGCTGCCGGAGGTTGAGCTGACGCTCGATGGCGTGTGGACGGAGGTCGAACATCTTCTTGATCTTCTCGGCTATCTCGCCGTCGCTCATCTTGACGTGGCTCTTGCCGTAGGTGTCGACATAGACGCTTACGGGCTCTGCCACACCGATAGCATAAGCGAGCTGCACAAGCATCTCGTCGGCCACGCCGGCGGCTACCATGTTCTTGGCGATATAGCGAGCGGCATAGGCTGCAGAGCGGTCCACCTTTGATGGATCTTTGCCTGAGAAGGCACCGCCGCCGTGTGCGCCCTTGCCACCGTAGGTATCGACGATGATCTTGCGGCCTGTGAGACCGGTGTCTCCGTGAGGGCCACCAATCACGAACTTACCCGTGGGGTTGACGTAGTATTTGATGTCGTCGTTGAAGAGGGCGAGAACCTTCTCACCGAGCTGAGCTTTTACGCGTGGGATGAGGATATTGAGTACATCCTCGCGGATCTTGGCAAGCATCTCCTCGTCGGCTTTCTGCTGTGCCTCCTTAGAGTCGTCAACAGGTCTCACGAAGTCGTCGTGCTGCGTGGAGACGACGATGGTGTCGATACGCTGAGGCACGCCGTTGTCGCTGTATTCGATGGTCACCTGACTCTTGGCATCGGGGCGGAGGTAGGTCATGACCTTGCCTTCCTTGCGGATGTCGGCGAGGGTGCGCATGATGAGATGAGCGAGGTCGAGGGTGGCAGGCATATAGTTTTCTGTCTCATTGGTGGCATAGCCGAACATCATACCCTGGTCGCCGGCGCCCTGGTCATCTTCTTCGTCGCGAGAGACACCACGGTTGATGTCGTCGCTCTGCTCATGAATAGCCGTAAGGACGCCACACGAGTTGCCGTCGAACTGATATTCCGACTTCGTGTAGCCTATCTTGTTGATGGTTTTGCGGGCGATGGTCTGCAGGTCGATATACTCTGTAGAGCGTACCTCACCCATGATGATGACCTGGCCCGTGGTGTTGAATGTCTCAATGGCGCAGTGAGCCTGTGGGTCGTAGGCGAGGAACTGGTCGAGCAGCGCATCGCTAATCTGATCGGCAACCTTGTCAGGATGCCCTTCCGAAACTGATTCTGAGGAAAACAAATAACTCATAATTGCATTACTTTCTTTACGTGGACAAACGCAAGTAACCGTGAAATCTGAGGGACATTTCGCAGTTTTAGCATTTTTTTGTGTGGTTGCAAGCAGCCAAATTCTTCCACAATTAAACAATGTATATCTAAATCGGGTGCAAAGTTACGACTATTCTATGGAATAGCCATGCTTTGCACCCGACTTTTTTATTCCCATTCTTATAGGGAAGACCCTAAACGAAGTGGAGAAGTATAGATCGCATAGCTATTTCGCTGTGATAATTATACGTGAATTAGTTAAACAAGTCCTCGAGAGTTATCTCACACTGCACGTGGGAAGAATACTCATTTCTGACAAGTCCATAAGTAGTGATGAATGTCGTCATGATCGACTTGCGCGTCTTTGTCTCCTCAAGGAAATCATTCTCCTTTGTCAGTAAATTGTCGTAGTATGCCTTTGTGATAGTAAAGGGTTGGTTATAAAATTTTATCTCGCATAGATTCACCGTGTTGTCATTTCTGTCTATGACGAGGTCTATTTGCGCCCCCTTGTCAGAGGAGGAGCTTCTCCAAGAAGACACCATACTCTGCACGCCACTGATACCCAGTGCTTTCTTTATCTGATGGATATGCGATAGGCACAGCATCTCAAAGGCATAGCCACTCCATGCCCTATAGAGTGCACTGCCGAGAGAGTGAGTCCAGAAATGCTCGTCGCGATAGCGGTTCTTCTGGATGAAGTGGAAAAAGAAAAGAGAGTAAAAATCTGTCAGCTGGTATAAAGCAGTCTTCTTGATTTTTCCATAGGGCTCATAGCAACGGATAAAGCCACATGCCTCCAGCTCCTTGAGCATTGTCGTCAGTCCACCATTGTTCTGCAGTTTTGTGGTGTTAATGATATCCTGACGTGTCAGTCCTTTCATCTTCTTTGACAATGCCTCGACGATGCTGACATAATTAGCCGAATATTTAAATAGAGCCTTATATAGGTTATCAAACTCGCCATCCAGAGCGCAACCCACCTCAAAGAAGAGCCTGTCGATATTTTGTGCCACACTCAGTCCTTTCTCCATCTGGTTCAGATAGTAAGGCACACCACCCATGACCATGTAGCATTCTGCTATCTCCTTTTTGGAATAGCTGAAGCCTTTGGTATCGAAATACTCCTTGCACTCGCCAAGAGTGAAAGGCTCCAGGGCTATGCGATGTGTCAGACGGTTATGCAGCCCGCCACGGTTGTTGATGAGCTTGTTGAGCATCCATGAAGTTGCTGACCCGCAGACCATGAGCTTGATGTCATCACGTGTTGAAGCCCATGAGTTCCAAAAATGCTCCAGTGCCGAGAGAAAACCGGAACGAGGAGTGTCCATCCATGGTATCTCGTCGATAAAGATGATTTTCTTGCCTTGGGGTAGCTGACTCAGGTATCGTGACAGCTCTACAAAAGCAAGTATCCAGTTATCGGGAACATCTATTTCTTCTTTGCCTGAGTATTGTCTCAGGGCCACCGTGAAGTTGAGCAGCTGATCCTGCATCGTCACATTGTCCATACCGGTAACGTAGAAGGCCAACTCCGGGCCGAAGAGCTTTCTGATGAGGAAAGTCTTTCCTATCCTTCTCCTTCCATAAACTGCAATGAATTCCGACTGGGTGCTGTCAGCCCATTGAAGCAGCTCCTCTTGCTCGCGTTTCCTGCCAATGATGTTATTCATATTCATAATCAATGACTGTATATAACTTGCGCAAAGTTACAAAATATATATAGATTACGCAAGTTTTAAAGGCTCATAATTGAGCTGAATCGATACATACGTGACGAACAGTCACAAAATCTGCGAAATCTGCGAGAAAGAAAGTCAACCGTTCTAAAAAGTTAGGGATTACTAAAGGTTGGGGAGTTGTGGACGAACACGGAGGCGGTATGTCACGCAGAACAACGGTGGGTAGGTCTAGCTGCGGACAATATGGACGAACGCAGACTAGCCGCTTCGCGGCTTTTCTCAACATTAATTTTCATCAATGCCCATTAATTTGCCATTAATTTTATGAAGACAATCTAAGACAATTCTCGACAACGATAAACAAAATAATATTGTCAGATATTGTCGACTATTGTCCGAGGTTGTCGTTAAGGGAGACTCCTTTCTTAGAGAAAACATTCGACCTGTACGGTTAGAAATTAACGCTCTCAATGAATAAGCACCTCGGAGAGGTGCCACATGATTAGCCCTAGGTAAGGAGCGCAGCGACGCAACCTGGGGTTTGGAATCGGGCGGTTTAACCTGATCTGTCGGCCTCGAAGAGGGCGAACCTGTAAAGACCAGCACCCCGTCAAGGTTCGCCCTCTTCGAGGCCGGTATTCAGGTCATCGGTACCATTTCAACCCCACGTTTCGGCTGCGCCTTACGTGGGGCTAACCATGTTTGCCCTCTTCGAGGGCATTCAACGTCAGTTGGTCTACTCCCTATAGCCACTATCAGAATTATAAATTTCAACCGTACAGCTCGATTTTTTTATAGAAGTTTTCTTAATCACCTTCACCTTTTTAGTATTAAACAATTGACAACCAATAGGTTGTAAGCATTTTCACCTTCACCCTGCCTTCACCTACCTTCACCTACCTTCACCAGAAGGCAGGTATTGAAAATGCACATACTTAATACCCAGGCGTTTACAATGTGTACCATGATAAGATGCGGATGTGCTGCAACAAAGGTTGAGCGTGGATAGGGTGAAGGCGGGTGAAGGCAGGGTGAAGGCGAATTTCAAGTTAATGCAGTGAATAATAGTTAGTTATGGTCAAAAAGGTGAAGGTGAAAGAAATAATACATCTATAATTTTTCGCCTCGGGATCTAACGGTGATCGTCGTGCGATTATACAGCAATCGTCGTGCGATTATACGGTGATCGCCATCTGTTTATTCGGTGATCGCCAAGGTTCGCCCTCTCCGAGGCCGGTTTTCAACGAAACACAATCGATCCTAAACCCCAGGTTACGTCAGGCCTCACCCCTATCCCCCTCCCCCGTAGGGAGGGGAAACCTTCCTCACCTGAGGCTAACCAAGTTCAACCTCTCCGAGTTTGTTCTTGGTCGCATCGCGTTTTTGCCTCGTCCGTGTCGCGATACCGCCTCGTCCGTGTCGCGTTATCGCCTCGTCCGTGTCGCGTTATCGCCCCAATTGTGTTGTAATCGAAAAATATTTGGGCGGAAATAGTTTTATTTCGCAACTTTTTCGTAATTTTGCTGCAAAAGTTATCAACTATGCTGACTACGTTAGATCTTTGCAAGAATATAGAAGATGCGGCCGGATGGAAGATGACGACTGCACGCGATTTTGACAAGCTATCAGATACAATCTTCTTTTCTATCCATGAGCGTGTTTCTTCAACGACGTTGAAGCGCTTGTGGGGGTATGTCGACGAGGACGTGAAGCCTCGGCGCTACACGCTCGATGCGTTGTCGAAGTTTTTGGGCTACAACAATTTTGATGAGTACCGTAACCAGACGGGCGAGCCGCAGAGCGGTTTCGTACAGTCAGTAAGTCTCAAGGTTGAAGATCTGAAGGCTGGCAATTGCATAGACCTCCGTTGGCCTCCCGACCGTCAGTGCCTTGTGCGCTATCTTGGTGAGGCTCGTTTTGCCATTGATGAGGCTGTCAATACGAAGCTTCATGTCGGTGATACGTTCACGTGCCATCTCTTTTTGCGTCATGAGCCTTTGATGCTTTCTTATCTTGTGCATGATGGCAACCCTCCAGTCAACTATGTAGCAGGGAAGATAGACGGGGTCAACTGGACGCTTCGCTAATCCCACTCCTCGATATGCTTGAACTGTCCCCATGGCGATTGACGGAAACGCTGGATGGAGCCATGGGGTACGACGAGGGTTACACTTTCGAACTGTTTGGGCGTAAATACCTGGTTGATAGTCACCTTCCATTGTTTTGAACCGAAATGAGGCGGGCGCTTGCCAAACCGGAGGCTTATTGTGCGGAGCTCGGTGCAACGGGAGAATGCCCCGCGCATGATGTCGAGGTCACCCTCTGGGAGGATGACAGCTTGTAGATGTGGCATGTGTTCAAAGGCATGGAAGCCAATCTCCCGCACGCGATATTTCACCCCTTTATATTCCACACTCTCGGGAATCTCAATGACTGTACTGCTTGTGGCATTGCCTGAGACCGACACAAGCCCACCACCCCAGGAACGATACCGCAGGTCGCCAATGCGGAAATCGGTCACTATTTCATAATAAGTGTTCTTGTCGTTTAATACCTTTGTCCTCTGAAGGGGAATAGCGACCCCGACAAATATGCTAATAAAAAGGATAATCCCTACGATGGTATGCATGAGCCGCACGGCATGCCTGATGTCAATTGCATCTTCGTAACGGTGCTCGATGGGGCAGAGGCAGCGGCGGATGGCGAGTCGATAGAATGGTCCAAGATGGAGCTGCTGCAAGATTTTACCAAGCGCAAAGATATCGTTTCGCAGGTCAGGTTGTGAACTCTTCATCTGCTCCTCAGAAATATAGCCCTTGCTTCCTGCGGGCTGCTTGAAGCAATTGTAGCTGTCGGTATCGGCAAGTCCGAAGTCTATGACGATGACATGTTGGCCGTTGCGTGTCACCATGATGTTGGATGGCTTAAGGTCACGGTGCACCACTTGCAGGTGATGGAAACGACTGCAGACAGCGATAAGCTCGCGGGCGATGCGGAGGCGCTCACTGCGGCTGTGCTTTGTTTTCAGCCATTCCTCCAGCGTCACGCCGTCAATCCATTCCATGACAATACACGTCCCTATTCCCGGGACATCCTCCAATCCCTTACATTCAGGCGTACCCTCTCCTTGCACCAACGAAAGGATGCCGGCTTCCTTATGCAGCAAGCCGGTATAAGCAGGATCAGCAAGGTATGGCTCTTTCAACGACTTCAACACCCACCACTTGCCACCGCGCCGTGCACGGACAAGGCGGTTGAAGCCGGTCGTCGGGATAGGTTGGAAGTCGGTGAAACAATCCGCCTTGCCGACATCGTCGTCCAAAGGAATAAAATCGGAGGATAAGCAGTTGTCCATCTTTTGTCTTTTACTGCAAAGTTACACATTAAAGGCGGAAAAAGCAAGGGAAAAGAGGGAAAAAGAAAAGGCGCTGCCCTAAAGGGCAACGCCATAAGTATCGTTGCCCTGAAGGGCAACGCCATAAGTATCGTTGCCCTGAAGGGCAACGCACAGAACTATGTGGTTTTACTCCGGCAGCATGACGACGCTGACCTTGTTGGCTCCAGCGAGGAAGTCCTTGACGAAAGCGGAGATCTTTGCAGGTGTCTGAGCCTTCACGAGGTCAACATACTGGGTGTGGTCGTCACGATGCATGAAATAGTCGTTCCAGACGATGTCGCTCCAGTAGCCATTGGTCTTGAGGGCACTGTCATGCTGCTTGAGCATGAGTTTCTGCACCTTGTCGAGCATCTCTGGGTCGCATTTTACGGCGAGGTCTTTGACGGCCTGGTCCATGATACGGATAGCTACGTCTTTCTTTTCCGGCTTCATCGGGCAGTAGCCGATGAGCTGAGCCATGTGGTAACCGTCGTCGGCGATGCTCATGCCGCCCTGTGCGCCACAGGTGTAAGCCGCGCTTGCCTCCTCACGGATCTGCTTGAGGTAGACCATGGAGAGTACCTGTCCGGCGATGTCGGCCTCGATGCTGCGCTCCTGCGTGTAAGGCAACGTGGGGTTGAACCATATCATCTGGGCGATCGACTTTGGAGTCTCCATCTTACGTGTGAACGTCTTGTCGACGTTTTTCGTCGTGGGATAGACCGTACGCTTGCCAGCGGGGTTCTTGCCCTTTGCGGGGAGCGCACCGAGATACTGGCAGACGAGCGGACGGATGGTCGCATCGTCGAAGTTGCCGATGATCTCGAACACCCAGCCATTGGCATTGGCTGTGCGCTCCTTAGCCATCTGGAGGATACGGTCATACGACACGTCCTTGAGATCCTTGAGGAGGAACGGACGCTCGCGCCAGTTGTTGTCATACAGCACCTTGGTGATGGTGTCAGCGTAAGCGGTCTGCGGGTCGAGGTCCCGGTTCTTCAGGGCCACCTCATACTGCTGCATGAGGTTGTTGTACGAATCCTGGTCTTTCTTGATGTTCGTGAAATAGAGATAGGTGAGCTGGAGCATTGTCTCCACATCCTTCGGTGTGGCGCTTCCGTCGATCGACATGCGGCGAGCGTTCATCTTCAGGGATGCGTTGGCAATCTTACCGGCGAGCGCCTTGCCCAGTTCGATGGAAGAGAAGTCGCCGAGGCCACTGTTGTCGATGACATCATTGAACATCTGGAGGTTGGCGAAATCAGCCTTGCTATAGTTGCTCTCACCGGATCCACCCACGCCACTCATCGTGACTTGGTCCTTCTTGTAGTCAGTCTTCTTGAGAAGCACCGTCACACCGTTGGAGAGTGTGAGAATATCGTAGTCGAACTTCTTACTCTTCACCTCCTTCTTGATCTTTCCGGGCTTGGGGAGCTCCTTCATGATCGGCTCATTCTTCACGTTGTCCACGTAAGCCTCGACCTTAGCGGTGCGTGCCTCACGCACGGCTCCGAGGAGCTGGTCAGCGGTAGGATAGACAGCGCCGTCCTTCTCATTGTTGAAGTTGATGACGACGAGGTTCGTGTCACTCTTGGCATAGAGCTCCGGCAGTACCTGATTGATGGCCTCGAGGGGGATCTGCGGCACGAGCTTCTTCATGAGGTTGTAAGTATAGTCGATGGACGGCATCGGCTCATTGGAGAGGAACCAGGCGAGGGCCTGACCATAGAACATACTGTTGGAGCGCTTGTCGCGGCCCTGCCACATCTGATCGAGCGACGACAGCATGTTCTCCTTGAAGCGTGCATACTCCGTAGCGGTGAAGCCATAGTCGGCAGCCTGCTTGACGACGACGAGCGCAGCCTTGATGGCTTCGGCCGTCTTGCTCATATCCTTGGGAGTCACGTCAACTTCGAAGGCATCCTTCGTCTTGGAGAAGAGATAGTCGCCATCGCCAGCCTGTGCACCTACGAAGGGGCAGTCGGCTTTCTGTGCAGCTTCGGCGAAACGTGTGCCGAGCATGCCGAGAGCAGCATTCTTCACATATTCAGAGAGCGTGTATTCGAGCGACTGCTTGAGAGAGTCAGGCACAGCGTCGTGCTTCATGAAAAGCGAGACGCTCGACTGCTGACATTCCTTGTCCTTGTCGATGACAACGATCGGCTGTGCGTTGTCGGGCACGGGCTCATTGACGAGGGCAGCCTCGTTGGCGGGGTTCTTGATGCCACCGAAGAGCTTCTTGATCTCAGCCTCGGTCTTGCTGACATCGACGTCACCGACGACGATGATTCCCTGATGATCGGGATGATACCATTTGTGATAATAGTCGACGAGCTCTTTGCGTTTGAAGTTGTCGACGACCGACATCAGACCAATCGGATAGCGGCGGCCATACTTCGATCCGGGATAGAGCTTCTCGAGGTTACGCTCAAGCATACGGCTCTGTGCAGAAGTACGGAGTCGCCACTCCTCGTGGATGACGCCGCGCTCTTTGTCGATCTCGCTCTGCTCCAGGGAGAGGCCGCAGGACCAGTCGCGGAGGATGAGCAGACAGGAGTCGAGTGTGGAGACAGAGTTTGTCGGCACGTTGTCGATGTTGTACACTGTCTGGTCGATGGAGGTGTAGGCATTGAGGTCACCACCGAACTCGATGCCCTTAGAGCGGCACCACTCGATGAGGTCATTGCCTTTGAAATGGTCGGAACCATTGAAAGCCATGTGCTCAAGGAAGTGAGCGAGACCGCGCTGGTCCTCATTCTCCTCTAAGGAGCCCACCTTCTGCGCGATGTAGAAGTTGGCACGGTGCTCCGGCCAGTTGTTGTGACGGATGATGTAAGTCAGTCCGTTGGGCAGCTTACCGATGCGGAAAGCTGTGTCCACAGGAACCGTCATGTCCGGCATTTGCGCGCTGACTGTTGTGACAGCCGTGAGCAAAAGCAGCAGAGAGACGATGATGTGCTTTATGTTCATCATAGATTTTAAAATGTATAAATAAATGTATAAATATAAGAGTATTAGTTCTTAATAATATAATCTCTTCTCTTCATATTATACGCAAAGTTACAACAATTAGGTACGTTATTCCTATAATAAGTGCAATTTTTTTTGTCGTTGTCGTTCTTTTAGGTTAAATTTGCACTCAATAAAGGATAAACGAGGCACAAAATCGGTAAACAGATGCTGTGCCGATGTTTGAACAGAACAATAAATGAGTCTTACAAAGATTGCCGAGAAGTTTTTCCTTCCACGGCAGAAAGAACTTGAGAAGCATTATACAGAGCCTGAGAAGCTTCAGGCCAACGCATTATCGTATCTAGTCTCTAAGGGTCGTGATACGGAGTACGGTCGTGCTCATACGTTTGAGAATATTCACGGCTACGATGACTTTGCAAAGAACATCCCCATCAACACGTATGAGGAACTGAAAGGCGACATCGACCGCATGCGCCACGGCGAGACGAATGTGCTGTGGCCTGGACTGGTGAGGTGGTATGCGAAGTCGTCGGGTACGACCAACGACAAATCGAAGTTCATTCCTGTGTCCAATGCCGGCCTTCACAATATCCACTATAAGGGTGGCGCTGATGTGGTGGCACTGTATCTGCGCAACCATCCGGAGAGTCGTATTTTCGACGGTAAGTCGCTCATCCTCGGTGGAAGCCATTCGCCGAACTATAATGTGGAAGGCTCGCTCGTGGGTGACCTCTCGGCCATCTTGATCGAGAACATCAACCCCTTCATCAACGCGTTGTTCCGTGTACCGAAGAAGCGCACGGCGCTGCTCTCCGACTTTGAGCTGAAGCGTGACCGCATCGCGCATGAGTGCCTGGACAAGAACGTCACGAATATCTCCGGTGTGCCTTCGTGGATGCTGAGCGTGCTCGTCAGGGTGCTGGAGGTATCGGGCAAGAAGCATATAGAGGACGTGTGGCCAAACCTGGAGGTGTTCTTCCACGGCGGCATCGCCTTCACGCCTTACCGCAAACAGTATGAGGAGATCATTACGTCGCCGAAGATGCACTACATGGAGACTTACAATGCCTCGGAAGGGTTCTTCGGTATCCAGGATGATCCCAAGGATCACTCCATGCTCCTGATGCTCGACTATGGCGTGTTCTACGAGTTCATTCCATTGGAGGATGTGGGTAAGCCTGATGCTGTAGCTATCCCATTGGAGGCTGTGGAGACAGGCAAGAACTATGCGATGGTCATCACGACCTCTTGTGGACTGTGGCGCTACATGATCGGCGACACGGTGTCGTTCACCTCGACGAAGCCATATAAGTTTATCATCACCGGCCGCACAAAATACTTCATCAATGCTTTCGGTGAGGAGCTTATTCAGGACAATGCTGAGAAAGGCTTGGCCTATGCCTGCGAGCAGACCGGTGCACAGATCCTTGAATATACGGCTGCACCTGTCTATATGGATGAGAATGCCAAGTGCCGCCATCAGTGGCTTATTGAGTTCTCCAAGGATCCGGATGATCTGAAGAAGTTCTCCGACTGCCTCGACAGCAAGCTACAGGAGATCAACTCCGACTATGAGGCGAAGCGTTTCCACGATGTCACACTTCAGCATCTGGAGGTAGTCAAGGCGCATCCGCATCTCTTTGAGGAATGGCTGAAGTCGAAGGGTAAGCTTGGCGGACAACACAAAGTGCCGCGACTGAGCAACTCGAGAAAGAACATGGACGAGCTGTTGGAGCTCAATGGAAACTATCAACAGTAATAACCCATATCGTTGTGGAATGAAAATCATTAATAAGATAAGAAATAAGCACGAAGCAATGACACTTTTAGGAGTGTCATTGCTTTTCAGCGTTCTTACGCTGGCTTTGCTGCAGAGCTGTGCACGTATGGGCAACCCTGACGGCGGCTGGTACGACGAGACTCCGCCGAAGGTCGTCGGCGCTGATCCCGCTGATGGTGCGACGAATGTCAACAAGAAGAAGATATATATCAACTTCAGTGAGTTTATCAAGATAGACAATCCCACGGAGAATGTCGTGGTGTCGCCCCCACAGTTGGAGGCTCCAGAGATTAAAGGCGAAGGCAAGCGTATCGCTGTGCAGCTCGCCGACTCGCTCAAGCCCAATACTACGTACACCATCGACTTTTCCAGTGCCATCAGTGATAACAATGAAGGTAACCCACTCGGTGACTATACTTATACGTTCTCTACGGGCGATCACATCGATACGCTGCAGGTGTCGGGCTATGTGGTCAGTGCTGAGGACCTGGAACCTGTGAAGGGTATCCTCGTGGGATTGTACAACGATCTCTCCGATTCGGCTTTTCAGAAGAAGCCGATGCTGCGTGTGTCGAAGACCGACTCGCGCGGACACTTCACCATTAAGGGCATTGCACCTGGAAAATATCATGTCTATGCGCTGCAGGATGCTGACGGTAACTACATGTTCAATCAGAAGAGTGAGATGCTGGCGTTCAACCACGACATCATTGAGCCTTCGTTTAAGCCCGACACGCGTCAGGACACGATATGGACCGACTCGCTGCATATCGCTTCGATCAATGTGGTGAACTATACTCATTTCTTGCCTGATAATATCTGTCTGCGGGCGTTCAATGAGATCCTTACGACCCGTTATCTTGTGAAGAGTGACCGCACCGATGCCAATCACTTCACACTCTATTATAGCTATGGCGACAGTGAACTGCCGAAGATCAAAGGTTTGAACTTCAATGCTGACAATGCTTTCCTTACGGAGGCTTCTGCCAAGCGTGATACCATTACTTATTGGCTTCGCGATACGGCGCTCGTCAACCAGGACACGCTCAGCATCCAGCTCACACACAACATCACGGATACGTTGGGAGTGCTTCGACAACAGGTCGACACGCTCCAACTCATTGCTAAGACGTCGTATGCCAAGCGACTGAAAGATGCGCAGAAGAAGATAAAGGACTGGCAGAAAGAACAGGATAAAAAGAAGAAGAAAGGCATGCCTTACGACAGCATCATGCCACCGGAGGAGCTGAAACTAAACATTTCACCTGCCGGCGATATGAACCCGGACCAGAATGTGACGATCCAGGCCGATGTCCCGCTGTTGCCTGTCGATACGGCGCATATACATCTTTATTCTCATCCTGAGAAAGACTCGCTGTGGTATCGAGAACGATATGAACTCGATAAGGTTGACAATCGTACTTACCGTTTGCTTGCCGAATGGAGGCCGGGCATGGAATATAGTCTGGAGGCAGACAGTGCGACGTTTGCCTCTATCTACGGCGAAGTGGCGGCGAAGATTAAGCAAGGGCTGAAGGTACGCACCAACGACTCGTATGCCTCCTTGCTGATGACGCTAGCCGGGATGCAGGGTAAGCATGTGATCGCCCAGCTTCTCGATGGATCGGGAAAGACGGTGAAGGAGGCCTATATCGACAACGGACAGGCCGAGTTCTATTATCTCCAGGCAGGAAAATACTATCTGCGCATCATCGTCGATGCCAATAACAACCGACGATGGGATACGGGAGACTATGACAAGGGTATTGAGCCGGAGGAGGTCTACTATGACCCCGAAGTCATAGAATGTAAGGAGAAGTGGGACCTTACGTTGACATGGGATCCCACGGCCAAGCCTTTGTGGCAGCAGAAGCCGGACGCTATCAAGAAGCAGAAAGCTGATAAGCAGAAGACAATTCAGCACCGCAATCTCGATCGTGCTAAGAAACTCGGCATTCAATATATCCCGCAGCCGTAAAAACCGGTAAGCACCTCGTAGAGGTTGTTCTCGCTCAAAAAAAATATTCATTCAGTGATGACAAACAACCAACATAATCGTTTAATCTAATAGACATAAAAATGATACGCGTAACAGAACATCTGAAAATAACCATCCTCGCTCTGCTGACCCTCTTCAGTGTGTCAGCTTCGGCGCAATGCACGTTTCGTAACACAGCATTCAAGTCGGGAGAGCGCCTGTCTTACAACCTCTACTTCAACTGGAAGTTCGTATGGGTGAAAGTAGGCACTGCATCCTTCGACACCGACCAGACTCACTTCCGTGGTATCCCTGCCTATAAGGGAAGCCTTATCACGCGAGGCAACAAGCGTGCAGACAACTTCTTCGTTCTTCGCGACACGTTGCTCTGCTACAACTCGCTCGACATGGCCCCGCTCTATTATCGCAAAGGTGCACGGGAAGGAAAACGCTATACTGTCGATGAGGTGTACTACACATATCCTAATGGCAAGTGCCATGTCAAGCAGTACAGGTTGAAGCATGACGGCCGTCGTGTGCACGAGCAGCATACACTCAATGAGTGTGTCTACGATATGATGAGCATCTTCATGCGTGCGCGCTCGTTTAATCCGGCAGGATGGAAGAAAGGGTTTGTGGTCAACTTCCCCATTGTCGATGGTGTGAAGACCTATCCGGCTCAAATTCGCTACCAGGGTAAGGTGAACGTCAAGGGTGACAATGGACATACCTATCGTTGCCTGAAGCTCGCTTACATGGACCGGGACGATGATGCGAACAAATGGAAGAAGATAGTCGACTTCTATATCTCTGACGATGATAACCACGTGCCGGTACGTCTTGACCTTCATCTGAAGTTCGGTTCCGCTAAGGCATTCGTGACCAGCATCTCCGGATTGAGAAATGCTCAGGGAGCACTGGTGAAATAGTGCAGGGGCGGCCCTTGCACCTCGTAGAGGTGCCACACGGTTAGCCCCAGGTAAGGAGCGCAGCGACGCAACCTGGGGGTTAGGAGCGTCGCAGCCCCCTGACCTGTCGGCCTCGAAGAGGGCGAACATTCAAAAACGATACAAACTAACAGATAAAAACAAATTCAAAGATGTCACAACTGAAAGCTCTAAACAAACGCACGGCTCCTAAGAGCGTGATGCCAGAGAGAATCATCCAGTTCGGCGAGGGTAACTTCCTTCGCGCTTTCGTAGACTGGATTGTGTACAACATGGATCAGAAGACAGACTTCAACTCGTCTGTTGTCATCGTTCAGCCTCTGCCCACAGGTATGGTCGACTGGCTCAATGGCCAGGACTGCCTCTATCACGTGAACCTGCAAGGCAAGGAGAATGGTCAGCCTGTCAATACGTTGACACGTATTGATGTTGTGAGCCGTGCCATCAACCCTTATTCGCAGAACCAGGCATTCATGGCGCTCGCTGAGCAGCCGGAGATGCGCTTCATCATCAGTAACACGACAGAGGCTGGTATCGCCTTCGATCCCGAGTGTAAGATCACAGATGCTCCCGCCAAGTCTTATCCCGGCAAGCTCGTGCAGTTGCTCTTCCATCGTTATCTGTGGTTCCATGGCGATCCTACCAAGGGTATGATTATCATGCCTTGTGAGCTCATCTTCCTCAATGGTCACCATCTTAAGGACTGCATCTATCAGTATATTGAGCTTTGGAAGGCTGATATGGGCGCTGAATATGAGGGTTTCAAGGAGTGGTTCACAAAGTACTGCTACGTATGCGCTACCCTCGTTGACCGTATCGTTCCGGGATTCCCACGTGATACCATCAAAGAGATTCAGGAGAAGATCTGCTACAAGGATAACCTCGTCGTGAAGGCTGAGAGCTTCCATCTCTGGGTCATCGAGAAGGCAGAGAACATGACGATCGAGCAGATGAAGGAGGAGTTCCCTGCAGAGAAGGCTGGCCTTCACGTGCTGATCACCGACAACGAGAAGCCTTACCATGCTCGTAAGGTAACTTTGCTCAATGGTCCTCACACTGTGCTCTCACCGGTGGCTTTCCTCAGTGGCGTGAATATCGTTCGCGATGCCTGCGAGCATCCTGTCATCGGCAAGTACGTTCATAAGGTACAGTTTGATGAGCTGATGCAGACCCTCGACCTCCCGATGGACGAGCTGCAGAAGTTTGCTTCCGATGTGCTCGAGCGCTTCGAGAACCCATTCGTCGACCATCAGGTAACGAGCATCATGCTCAACAGTTTCCCGAAATATGAGACACGTGATCTCCCAGGTGTGAAGATTTATCTGAAGCGTAAGGGAGAGCTGCCTCAGGGCCTCGTCTTCGGTCTCGCTGCTATCATCACTTATTATAAAGGTGGCAAGCGCGCTGACGGCACAGAGATCAAGCCTAACGACGATCCGAAGATCATTGCAAAGCTCCAGGAACTCTGGGCTACGGGTGACACACAGAAGATTGCTGAGGGTGTCCTCGCCTTCGACTATGTCTGGAAGGAAGACCTCAACAAGACTGTTCCGGGGCTCACGGCTCTCGTCAAGAAAGATCTTGACCTTATCCAGGAGAAGGGTATGCTTGAGGCTGTGAAGACAATCCTGTAAAAGTTATTTTTTATAAGCATAGAGCCCGAACGTTCTCACGCTCGGGCTTTGTTTTATTCCTAGAATTCCGTATCTTAGGGGAATACATATTGATGTTTTGTTAATTTTGCTTGTATAATCATCTCCTTTTTACTACCTTTGCAAATAATAATCAGAATGTAACCAAAGCAAGAATGAAACAGAGCTATTACTTGACCGTGCTCATGCTCCTCCTCGGCATCTTCACGTTCAGTTCATGTAGTGATGACAACGACGGACCGTCGGCGGATGTCAACAACTCCATTGTGGGTGACTGGCAGATTGCACAAGAGGACCTGAACGGAGACGGGGCTATACAAGGCATTGTGGTGCACGAAGACGGTACGGTGACGGAATGGATGTACACCGGTGTAACGCTGGATCCTTACAAGTTCGGCTTCAAAACGGGCAAATGGTCGGTCAACGGAAACCACTATGAGATGCAGCTACCGAAAGGCGGTGGCAATTATTATAACGTGACGGTGGCCGGCAACAACGATTCGCTGATGTATCTTGCTTACAATGGCAAGACCTCTGTCATTCCCTTCCACCGGTTGGCCAAGCTGCCGGACAATGGCGACGCAACGCTCCGGCTGCTCCTGAGCTTGAAGCGGGAAAACTTCAAGATGAGTGATCTCACGGGCTACTGGGCTTATACAGGGGATGACGGAACGGTGTATAACAATGGCTTCTACATCGATGCAGAAGGCAATGTCACGGATGTGGAAACCTATCCATACGGTCCCTCGTTTATTAAGCATTCGATACGATACCACACCGGCAAAGTGATGCTCAACGCGTATCTTTGTACCATTCCTTATCAAGGGACAAACTACGAGCTCTATGGTGTCAACGATTCGATAATGCTCTGTAGACAAGGAGACAGTCAGCAAATGCAGCGATTCGTGCGCCAGGAGGTGCCGCAGGAGATAAAGCGGGCGGAAGAGATCGCGAACAGCAAGGTGCCTGACTGGCTTGTTGGAGAATGGGAGTCAGTGCACTATAAAGAGAAGAACGGCAGTTACATCTCAGAAGACTTTGACATCAATGAGAGCGAATGGTCACGGCAGTTCTATCGCCAGCTCGTTTTCTCTTCCGATCATCAGCTGCAGCGGGGCGGGAGAGCCGGCTTAGGAAGTGTCGAGGAGTTCTATGTCGATAATGATGTAGTATACATTACGGCATCCTTGAGTGACTTGATTAATAGTTCTATTTACGCTACTGTCGAAAGTTGGACGATTGTCTCCCATACGAATGACGAGTTGGTCCTCAAATGGTCCTATGAAGACAGTTACAAGATCTATACTTATAAACGCAAGCAATGATGAAAAAGATATTCTCCTTACTGATGATCCTCCTGCCGCTAATGGCTTCAGCTCAGAATGAGAGCAGACGTGTGTCTCTGGAGCCACGTGGCGGTCTGACGATATCGAAGATGAACGGCTCAGCGCTGCAGGTCTCAGAGACCTGGAAAACGGGATGTACGGCTGGCGTGGAGGTGGAGATCCCGCTCTCCCGCTACTATTCGCTCACGACGGGTGCTGACATCAGCGACATTGGTACCGGCACCAAGAAACAGTATATGAATGACGGCTATTCCACTGTAAAAGAGAAGCTCGTGGTGACCTACGTCACGGTGCCCTTGCAGATGAAGGCTTATTTCAAAGGCGTGAGGGGCTTGTCGGCTCACCTCGGTCTACAGGCCGGCTTTCTTGTCAGGGCAAGGGACAAGGCGACGATAAAAAGTATCCGCACGATGGATATAGGCGACGGCACTTCCTCGATGTACCTGTGGGAGAACTATACGGAGAAAAAGACGGAGAATGTAAGCGATAAGTTCCGCAATTTTGTGGCCGGCATACCTATGGGCTTGAGCTACGAGCATCGCAACGTGATGATTGATGCGACCTATACCCTTGAGGTGCTGCGTCAGGCTATGAGTTTCCCTTATTCCAACGGATTTTTGTCCGGAACTGTTTCCGCCCGCAACTATCCGATCTACATCACGATTGGATACAAGTTCCGGCTATAGACTATTTCGCCTGGAAGAGTTTGCCAAGGAGACCCAACATCTGCACGACAGTATCTTTATTGGGTACAGGAATCCTCAGACTGGTCTCTCCGGTCTCCTTGTTCTCTTCTACAAGACTGTCGACAAGCTCCCGAGTAGACTCTTCTGTCTTGAGCGCAGAAGCCAGTCCGGAGAGGAACGAGACGCCATCGGAAACAAGTTTCTTAGCACGAGTCTTGCGCTGAGCAGCATCGTTCGATGGATGTTCCTGCGTAGAGGTCTTATCGGATGAAGGTTGGGACTCCGGTTGAACGCTTTCCTCTGCTTCTTCCTCCGACGAGCTCTCTTTCTGCCCTGCATCGGTATCCGCTGCATCGGCTGGAACAGTAGAAGGTTTTTCTTTCTCCGAGTCTTCCACAGGCTCTTCTCCGCTGGACACAGGCGTCTCCATTGTCTCCTTGAGGTCATCCATGATCTTACTGAACTTGTTGTTGCTTGCGAAGATCGTGTCTTCGCCGCCATCAAGCACACCTTCGAACATGGATGTCTTGAACTTCAATTTGGCAAGCATGCTTTCCTCAAAAGTATTGGCGGCGACAAGGTTGATGACTTCGATGTTACGCTCCTGACCAATACGATAAATGCGTGCCACACGTTGCTCCAATACAGCTGGATTCCAAGGCAGATCTACATTGATGATGACGGAGGCAACCTGAAGGTTCAATCCTGTGCTCCCGGCATCGGTAGAAAGGAACACACGACTCTCTGGAAGGTCTGTGAAGTTATTGACCAAGTCCTTCCTTGCTTTTGATGGCACACTGCCATGGAGATATTCATATCGAATATTGTGGTTCTCCAATTCCTGAGCTATGATACGTGTCATGCGCTCCCATTGACTGAAGACCACGACTTTTTCATCTCCACCCTCTATGACATTCCGAATGATATTCACTGTCTCATCCACTTTCGTGTCATAACGCGTCTTCTGATCAAGGATATAGGTTGAGTCACACACACAGCGCATCTGCTGTAAGTACATCATCAACCTGCGTCTGTCAGTTTCTGAAAGGAAATGCATGCGATCCCATTTCTGTATCAGCCGACTGACGCTCCATTTCGCCTCGTCATGAACCGCCATCTGTTCTTTAGTCATAGGCATCATGAGATTCTTATCCTGGCGTTTGGGCAGTTGAAGGCGCACATCGCGCTTGCGGCGACGGATGAGGACAGCCCTGAGCCGATCACCAAGTTCATTAAGATTGCGATAACCGATGGTTGCACCTTTGTTGTCCTTGACAATATATCGGTCACGGAAAAGATAGAACGGGCCGAGAAGAAACTGGTCGACAAGCTCTACGACAGAGTAGAGTTCCTCAAGTTTATTCTCGAGCGGTGTACCGGAGAGAATGACTGCATAGTGGGAATCGATTTTCCGGGCTGCACGTGCTATCTGTGTATCCCAGTTCTTGAGTCTTTGCACTTCGTCAATGATAAGCATGTCTGTACGAAGATGCCCCCAAGCCTTGACATCATTGGTTACAGCATTATAAGATACAATCTTGTAAGGTTCATCTTCAAAATATTGGTCGCGACGCTTGAGCTGTAAACCTTCGATGACTCGGACCTTCTCTCCCGTGAACCTCTCTATCTCCCGCTTCCATTGATACTTTAGCGAGGTAGGACAAATAATAAGAATAGACTCTACAAGGCCCTTACTCTTTAAAAGTTGCGCCGTACCAATGGCTTGTACTGTCTTGCCCAGTCCCATCTCATCAGCAATGATAGCCCTACCAGCTTTTGCTGCAAAACGGATGCCTTCCTTCTGATAGTCGTAAAGACGGGTATGAAGTAATTGAGAGAAGACTTCATCCTTCAGGCTATCCACCCAAAGAGCGCGCTCATAATGCTCCCGTTTCTCAAGTACATATTCCAACGCATCATTATAGCAACGAAAGGTATCATCAATCTTCTTAGCTTTTGAGAGGAATTGTTCAAAATACCGAATTTCGTCTGCATTCAGCTCATCATCCGTGAAAAAATCTGCGGCGAGTTTTTCAAACTCTTTCTTATGGTCCTGACCAATACGGATTCTAACTATCCGTCCTTTCGAATAATCGATATAAACAGAGGTATATGGGGGAATCTCACGATGAACGTAATGCCCCTTACGCCCCACCCACATCTTCACTGCTTCGAGATGTTTGCAAGTACCAAGTTGCGAAGTCTTGAAATCCATGCAAGAACAATAGTTCCAAGGACTTTTCGCACCTCGATAAACCACTTTGTAGGTCTCATGTTTCAATGGGTTCGTGACATAATATTCGCCCGGCGCATTCTCCTCATCGACAGAAGAAATCACGAAGTCAGACTCTTGCGCAGCTTGTTTGCGGAGCAGCTGCTGCCATGTTTTCAGGTCAAGCCCATCCGGCTTATACTGATAGGGAATATGCTTTGTTTTCTTGCTCGCAGCCTTAGACTTCTTGCCAGAAGCCTCTGTCTTCTTACTTGAAGACTCTGAATTGCCACTAGAGGTTTTCACCTTCTTGGTTGAAACCTTTGCCTTTCTAACAGACATCTTTGCTTCTTTTTTCGATTTCGTTCTCATGAGTTGCCTTGACCAATGATTTCTTGCAAAATTAGCAAAAAACTCCCATTCCATTTGTTTCTTTCAAAAAAAACTTCTACCTTTGCACCACATTTTATGGATTTCCTGATTAGGAATTCTATTATATATGAGAATCGCTGTCTCGATGGCGGTTTTTGAGTCTTGCCCAGATGGCGGAATAGGTAGACGCGCTGGTCTCAAACACCAGTGCCGCAAGGCATCTCGGTTCGAGCCCGAGTCTGGGTACCCTTATAATCCCGTAAGTATCTTTAAATAAAGAACTTACGGGATTTTTCATTTCCTTTTGGGATACATTTGAGAAACATTTCGGATATCTTTCGTCTCATGCCTTTTTGAGAAACAGAAAAGTCCGCAAACTCTCGTGTTGAGGTTTGCGGACCCTTTCCTTTCAATGCATAATTAAATTTGCATACTTACCTATAGCTTTCCTCACCGTATTTGTTTATTGGTATGACATTTAACTTAGGGTATGAAGTTGTGACTGTTAAGTCCCGTCCTGTCTTTAATGAAATTTCAGAATAGTTCGTTTGTCTATATAGCTACTTCATGTCTGATTTTAACCGCTTCAGATATTTTACTCTTGGTTAAAGACCTGAATAGAAGTAATTTTGCATCGTTTTTAAGAAAAAGATACAAGCAATGAAGAAGTTTTTACTTATGTTAGTTGCGATTTTATTGATTTGCTCTTGCAGCAATGAGCAGGACAATCTCGCAAACAACCCTACCATTAATGACAAGGTTCGGGTTACTACAAATGAAGATGTCATAACCTTTCAAAACAAGGAGGATCTCTTGAACGCTATCAATGTGGATGGGGATTTAACCCGTGCTACCGTCGCTAGATACAATGTTGGTGACAAGTTCGTGTCGCTTCTTGACGAGATTACACCGACATCCGAATGTTGGGGTGATTTTTCGAAAGAGGAGCAAGACAGCATATTAACGGAACATATGACATATTATGAGGCTGAAGGTTATGATGAGTTAGTGCCCAATGAGGGCTTTGCCAAATTATTGAATTGGCGAGGAGAGATATTAGTGAATGACTCCTTATATAGAATAACACCTATTGGAACTTTCCGTTCTGCGAAGCAATACAGTGCGGAAATGGACAGCCTATACAACGCTCTCATCAATTCAAATGACAGCATAGCCTTCAATGGTTCTGACTATATAGCCTTGTCGCCAAATGTCATTCTCTACAACAGTTTTGACAAAATCGGCTTTGACGATTCAGACGCATCAACACGTGCCACTTCCGTTCCTTTGAAGCATTATTTAACTACAGAGAGTAATGGTTGGGTATGGAAAGAAATGGGTAAATTATTAGGATTAGGAGAAAGATCTACGAAACACTATGAATATCTTCACAAGAAGAGAGTTGACGGATCATTTTATGATTACAATTATGGTGTTTACCATGAGAGTGGAGCGTTTGTTTCTGCAAGTAGAAAACGTGGTGGTTTCCTCAGGAAAGTCAATGGTTGGAAATCATATAAAGCGAATAATCTCGAAATTGATTGTGAAAATGTAGAGTTTGTTCTCGACATTAAAACGCCTAAGACGCCAAGCGTTCATCATCGTATGTGGCATCAAGCAGCTTATCACGCTCCTCAAGAGTGATAAACACCGGCGTGCCATATACAGGCTCGTCAAGATGGAACTTGTCGAAAGGACGGTTCTGTGTCAGCTCGTTATCATAGCACCATCTGAAGAACGTGCGTATCTTGCAGAAGTAATCAATGAGCGTGTTATCTCCCCGTGGCTTGGAAGGACGCTTCTCAGGGGCCTTCTCAAAGAGTTCGGGATAGTTCTCACGGTAGATATGCTCATTCTTGGCATATTTCCAGATATCATGAAGCATCGCGTTGTCCACATCATCTATATATAAGGTGAAGTGACGCTTGCGTGGATGGGTCAGCCTGACAAACAACTCATAGCGTTGCAGCATACGCATCACAACTTTGTTGTTACGAATACGGATATCCGACAATGGATGCATATCTAAATAATAGTCAAACAGGGAGAGCAACGTCTTCTTCTCCTCTACAGTCTCCTTCTTGTACTTACTTGGATTGTAGTACTTGTCAAGAATCGACTCAGCGATATATGGGTGAGTTTGACACAGCAAGAAACGATGCTGCCCTTGAAAAGGTTTTCGAGTTGCCTAATACGCATTCAGAAGAGGATAAGCTCTATGAACAACTTAGCAAGATGGACCGGGAGCTGCTCATGCGGGTATTGGTTCGAATGAGATTTTTTGATCAGAATCCGGCTGAAATCAAAATAAATGATTAAATTTGTGGCATGATAGACAAGGCATTTGACATCAATTCTCTTATTGGATACAAGGAGAACAACCAACTGGAGGCTAAGAAAGCTACGGGCGGTCTGCCACACAGCATGTGGGAGACCTATTCCTCTTTTGCCAACACTGATGGGGGAGTGATCCTTCTTGGTGTGGAAGAAAAGAAGGATGGCTCGCTCATACCTGTTGGTGTTGACAATCCTGAACAGATGGTGAAGGACATATGGAATACTGTCAATAACCAGCAGAAAGTGAGCGTTAACCTTCTGATGGATAAAAACGTCACTGTAGAAAGCGTTGATGGTAAGGAGATTGTTATGGTGAAGGTTCCCCGTGCCGAGCGTTTTGTCCGTCCTGTCTATCTCAACCAGAACCCTGAATCGGGCAGCTACCGCAGAAATGGAGAAGGCGATTACCATTGCACGAAAGAAGAGGTCTCGGCCATGTTCCGAGATGCGAGCCGTGTGAGCCAGGATCAGAAGGTGCTGACAAATAAGAATATGTCGGCATTCTGTATGGATACAGTACATAGCTATCGAAATTTGTATAATTCCGTTCACCCAAGTCATGTGTGGCGTGACCTTGATGACGAAACATTTCTGTTGAAGATAGGTGCTGTAGGGTATGATGAGAATCTGAAGGGACTGCACCCAACGGTTGCCGGCCTTCTCATGTTTGGCTATGAATATGAGATGCTGCAAGAGTTTCCCCAGTATTTTCTTGATTATCAGGAACACAAGGATCCTTCTATCCGGTGGACAGACCGGCTTGTATCTAATAATGGTGAATGGAGTGGCAATCTGTTTGATTTCTTCTTCTCTGTTTCCAATAAGTTGACCGCAGACTTGCCACGTCCTTTCAAACTTGATGGGATCATTCGAGTAGATGACACCTTCCTGCATCAAGCTGTAAGAGAGGCGTTGCTCAATACACTTGTTAACGCTGACTACTATGGCAGACGTGGTGTTGTCATCACCAAATCATTGGATGGGTTCACTTTCTCCAATCCCGGTGATTTTCGCATTCCAGTTAAGGAAGCCATAGGCGGTGGCATATCGGATCCTCGAAACAGTGTTATCTTCAAGATGTTCGTTATGGTTAACCTTGGCGAGCGTGCAGGAAGTGGACTGCCAACTATATATAAAGGTTGGGAGGAGGCCTACGGCGAAGCCCCGACCCTGACAGACAGCCATAATCCAGATAGAGTGAAGCTTATCCTGCATTGTGAGAATATCGCCCAGGCCAAATTCTCAATCGACGATAAACCGACAGATAATCGACATATAGTCGGCGATAAATCGGCGATAAATACAGAAATCGGCGATAAATCGGCGATAAATGATGAAATTGTCGCTGAACCGACAGACAACCGACAGATAACCGGCGATAAATCGGCGATAAACACAGAAACTGGCGATAAATCGGCGATAAAAGCTGAGTCTCAAGATAAGAAGGTGATGATAATGGAGTATCTATCGACTGTTAGAACTGCAAGATCTTCAGAAATAGCCAATTTTATAGGATTGGGAATAAGTAGGACTAAGGATTACTTAGGGGAACTGGCTCGAGAAGGGAAAATCGTCATTCATGGCGCAAACAAGAATAGGACATACTCACTAATGTATTAGTGAGATAAATTGGCAAACCCATAAAATAAGGTCGGTAGTGACAATACTGAATATCGGGAAGTACAGAAATGAATGAGGTTGGGAACATAGATGCTTTGCTCCGAAGGATTGAAGAGCTATCTAAAGAGAATGAGAGGCTGAAAGGTTTACTTTCAGCCCATGGGATAAGCTATGTTCAAAAGCAAGAAAAGAGGACCGATGATAAATGTGAGCTTATCCAGACTAAGTCAAATGAGAAAACTGCCAAATATATTCTTACACCGCAACAAAAGATAAGTTTGTTTCGAAGCTTGTTTAAAGGTCGTGAAGATGTATTTGCACGGAGATGGCATAGCATTAAGACTGGTAAGAGTGGCTATCAGCCTGTTTGCATGAACGAATGGACTCCACTGTGTGACAAGAAAAAATACAAATGTGCGGAATGCCCCAACCGAAAGTTTTCTGAGCTGACAGATGATGATATTTATCGACACTTGGCAGGAAAGAATGAATACGGTTGTGATGTTATCGGGGCTTATGCCATTCTTCAAGACGATACTTGCAATTTTCTTTGTGCAGACTTTGACGATAAGAATTGTGAACATGGATACCAAAGCGATGTATTGGCTTATACAAGTGTGTGCAAGGAATGGGGCATACCATGCACCTATCTACTTATAACGTACCACGTATCATTTCTTGCGCTGAGATAACAGACGATTATCTTGGACTGCCCCGTGGTTGTGAGGATGCTGTTGAAGAGTTTTTTGATGATAATGCTGTTACTGTAAGCATCGAAGACAAAACAAATCATGGCTGTGATATAGATGTTTGCTTCAAAGGGACTCTAAAAGATGAGCAGGAAGAGGCTGTGCGTCAATTAATGATGAACGACAACGGTGTCCTTCATGCAACGACTGCTTTTGGAAAGACTGTAACGGCTATAGGCCTGATAGCCAGACGCAAAGTCAATACGCTTATCTTAGTACATAATAAAGCCTTGGCAAAGCAATGGAAAGAGCATCTCGAGGAATTTCTGCAAATCAATTGCGTCCCAAAGGAGGAAGAGCACAACCGTAGTCGAAAGAAAAGATTCTCTCCAGTAGGCATGTTATATACTGGAGAGAATTCTCTGCATGGTATAGTAGATATAGCCTTGCTGCAATCATGCGTATCGGATAATGAAGTTAAGACGTTTGTGCGCAATTACGGAATGGTGATTGTTGATGAATGTCATCATGTCTCAGCTGCAAACTTTGAGCAGATCTTGAAATACGTCAATGCTCGTTATGTTTACGGGTTGACTGCGACTCCTACGAGGAAAGATGGTCACCACCCAATAATCTTTATGCAATGTGGAGCTATAAGGTACACGGCTGATGCTAAAGCACAAATGGCAAAGCAGAACTTTAGGCGGGCATTGATTCCACGCTTTACATCTTTCAGACCCTTGACCGATGATAAGCAATCTTATCCTCAGATACTGCATGATCTTTCTGAGGATAAACTTAGAAATCAGCTAATCATCAGTGATGTTGTTGGTGTCTTGAAAGAAGGCCGTACACCAATTATCGTTTCCAAACTTGTTGAGCATGTTTCTGCTTTAGCTGATATGCTTAAGCCCTTCTGTCGGAACATTATCACGATGACGGGTTCTGCTCCAACCAAAGAAAAGCGGGAAGCAGAGGAAAGACTGAAAACAATATCAAAGGATGAGCCATTGGTTATAGTAGCTTCAATAAGTTACATTGGTGAAGGCTTTGACCTGCCTCGCCTCGATACGTTGTTTCTTGCTTTACCCGTATCCTACAAAAATCTTGTAGCCCAGTACACCGGTCGGTTACATCGAAATTATGAAGGAAAGAAAGAGGTAAGAGTGTACGATTACGTAGATCTGCATCAACCAATGTGTGAAACGATGTATAAGCGAAGGCTTCGTGGATATGCAGCCGTAGGTTACAAAATTGAGAATGCCATCAATGATAACCCACAAAAGGACTCGTTACACATTATATATAATAGTGAAAACTTTGAGTCAACGTTCTTACAGGATATAGACAGTGCAAAGTCGTCTATCATTCTTTCTTGCCCAATCATCAGAATCTATCATCGGCATGAAATCATTGATCACCTCGCCCGTGCATCAGCAAGAGGTGTGAATATACAGGTATTCGTTCATAAATGTGGATATGATGAAGATAAGCTGAAGGAACTGGGTATTAATGTCGTCATGAAGGATTCCCTGTCTCTTCAATGTGCAGTCATCGATAAGTCTCTCTATTGGTATGGCGACGTTAATATCCTCGGATTTCACGCGTCAGACAGTAGCATCATTAGGATGGATGACGTAGAAGTAGCAGGCCGATTTCTAGATATAATTTATGGAGAGAAAGGAAAGTAGAATGTAAACGTAGCTCTGTATGTATTTTACCTAGTGCATTATAAGTCTGTTTTTGGCAATAGGCAGTTGTGTGACTCGTGTATGTTGGCTATGTGCACTATGTTAACTCGTGTGGGAACTATAGAAGAATGGATTAAAAAGTATATTTTAGCTCCGTGTACTGTAACATTCTAATGATTAGACATTTATAGTCATTTTACGTTACATCCCGTTCTCTCAGTTCGGACGTAAGATCTACATCAAGCGCTCCGATCTCCATGCCTTCATGGAGAAGAACTACATTGCATCTATCGTATAGGCATATTGGAACTGTAGTCCCTGTGCATCACGGCATTGAGCAGCAACTCTCGTATGGCTTCCTTCGGATAGTTGACCACTTGCTCTTTACGGAAGGCAGTGACAGGCACAGGCCGAGTAGTTACCACTGAGTTCTCAGTGAAGGTGTCGAGTTTTGGCAGCATATCGAAGAGGCATGTACTGAATGCGCGCTCATTGAGTATATCTGACGCTTTGTCAGTGCCGGCAAACTTAACGTATTGAACGTAGGCTTCCGGTATGAAAGTCTTTGGGCGGATGCCAAAGAGTATGACAGCTGCATTGGTCGGGCAATGATTCTCCATGTCATAGAGATCGACGGATGCCATCTGTTCTTCCAAGCTGCGATGATCCTGTGCCAGCACATCTGCATCCACGGCTTGAGGAAGATAGCCGTTGCGCACCATATATATTGCTGGTATTCACTTGGAGTCTGTCTTGGCAGCAGGTGCCAGACATCCTTCAATACACGGCGGATACCAGAGAATCATAGACAGGGAATCGGAATAAAAAAGTCATTGTAGGAATGGGGGATTTTGCTGATCCTGCGTCATAGGGGTAGTAACATCAATAAAATACAAACAAAAAAATGAAAAGAGTTATTTTACTATTATGGAACTCGACGAAAGATTTCGATAAGGGCTCATATCATATTGATGCATTCAAGCGCTTCGATTATGGACTCGTGGGCGGCATTGATTTCCGCTTTGCAAATCATTATTCAGTATCCGCAAACTACAAACTTGGTTTAAAGGATCAACAGACACAGTATAATCTGAAAAGCAACTCCTTGAATCTGTCTGTTGGATATATCTGGTAAGCCAATCAAAGCCTCTCAAAGTAGAGCATTCAAGATCCTCTCTTATGACAGACTACTGTAATAGGAGAGGACATATGGTAGGCAGTCCACTTCACTGAAAGAAAGTTTGTAGTAACCTATCTTACAACCTCGCCTTCTCCTCATTACCGGCACCTGTTCCCTTATACTTGCTCTTGCCCGAAGCATTGAAATTGTAAGACGCGGAGATACCTATGCACCTTGTATATCCGTATGCATCTTTAGACATCGTAGCCACACTGTAATAACCTGTCCAACGCTCACGCTGCTGCTTGAAGATATCATTGGCGTAGATGGCTAAGGTCAGCGACTTCTTAAACAGATCTTTCTGCAACCGGAGATTGACACTGAACGAATGCTGGTTTCTGGTAAAGCCATAGTCATAATCAGACCGATACCTCAAATAAAGCATCGCCTTACAGGTCTCGTCAATAATAAACCAGTTGCGGAAATCCATCTTCCATAACGGCTTTTCCAAATCTTTTGATACCCCATAAGCCTTCGTATCGAAGATCTGCTGCCAATAGCCTAAACGAAGACTTGGCCTGTAGAAGCCGAACTTAGGCGATAGGGTCACAGAAGCATAGACAGACTGTTGCTTGTCAAAGTTCTTGTTTCTCCAGATGGTAATCTCAGAGCCTTCCTGATATAGATCTGCAAAGTTAAACTGTGCATCCTTGCCATATTCGTATCCTGCAGAAAGGTTGAGCCATGAATAAGTGAAGAGCAGATCTATGTCGTGCATGATTGTGGGCTGTAGCAATGGGTTGCCACCCTCATATTCGTAGCGGTTATCATATTGCACATTGGAGCTCAGCGATTGATAGCTGGGTCGGCTTATATGCTTCTGATAGCTGAGTTGTGCCTCTGCTTCTCCATGATGCCATCCGATAGATACATTGGGAAACCATTCATTGTAATCCCGACTCTGCTCCGGCTGAAACTCCCCGAATGAATAATAATGTGATTTCACATTCTCATAACGGAGCCCAGCGTCAATGCTGAAATCACCCAAGGGAAAATTGTATTCAACAAATGCAGCTGTATTGTTCTCACGTATCTCGTCGTTCGATGATTGGAGTATCTTCTCCAAATTGTTGTAAAGACCATGCGTGTTGGTATGCGACACTTCACTTCCAAGGTTTAGCGATCCTTTCCAGACCGGATAAGTAAGAATAAGTTTCCCTGCCAACATCTTGTTCCTGTTGGTATTATCCGTATTGATGACACGATCACCCAACTCTTCACTGGTTTCATTGGACACTTCACTTCGGGAGGACTTCTTCCACACCCATGTACCGTTAAAGTCAATGCCAAGTTTCCCAACAGAGCCCGTATAATATAGGTCAGCCTCATGCTGTGGATTTTCATTGCCAAGAATCTTCATCCGCTGGTCCACATAGCCCTCCAAAGTTCCGTTTCTCGTGATGGTCTGCTGCGTATTGGCATGCCCTACCTCGTAGATGGAGCCGTCGAGCTTATAAGACAGGCCGATGGAGTTGTTCTTGTCAATGTCATAACTTGCTCCGATCTTGCCCCCGATGGTAGTATTCCAAACGGCGCTTGGGCACACCTGCAAGATATTGATATTGTTGCCGTTGCTTTGAATCTCATCATTGATTGATCCATCCTCCGCACTGTAGTCATTAGCGAATGACAGCGCCCCGGTCACCTCAAGCCCTCCTGTCTGATATTTTACGGAAGCATCATCATAGGTAGTCCATTTCCGGGCATACTCTTCCCGACTGAAGGCCGTCACACCGAGACCGTCGTCCGTATTTTTAATTGTTCTGATACGGATAACCGACGTAACTTCTGCATTGTATTTAGCTCCAGGCGATGTGATGATGTCTATACTTTTTATCTCATTCGATTTCAAGTATTTGAGTTCGTTGGCATTCTGCACCTTTCGGTTGTTGATGTATATCTCGGGCTTACCTTTAGCAAAGACCGTGAAGTTACCGTTGCTCCCCTCTACATCCGGAAGCAAGGAGATAACGTCGTTGGCCGTTCCCACATCTTTCAGCATGGAGTTGCGGATATCAACGTTCAATCCGCCGGCTACTGCTCTATACTGTGGCAATGAGCCTTTCACAACGACCTCATTGATTGACTTCACAAGCTCGTCCAAACAGATGTCTACGCTATTATTACTATTATTACTGTTTAGTGGTATCAACTTAGTCTCATATCCTATGCTCGACACTTTCAATTTCAATAAGTTTCCATTGCCGTTAGCCTCCAAAGAAAAGGAGCCATCATTCTTGGTCACAGTTCCTGCTATGAAAGAGGAATCCTTGGCGTTGAGCAACATGACATTGGCAAAAGGGATAGGATTATTCTTCGTATCCATCACCTTACCCGTCACTTGCTGGGCATGGACTAACACAACGAACTGTAACAACAAGCAGATCAGAAATATCTGTCTCATAGACATTGTCTCTTAGCAATCAATTTGTTTTGCAAAGTTATAAAAAAATAAACTAATGTGATAGAAGATAAGGTAGAAAATGGCTTTGCATCATCGCCAAATATATATCTTATCCTTTTCGGATAATCTTTTTTGGATAATTGTTTTGCAATATGAGAACTAAATGTTACCTTTGTACAAAAGATAGCATTATGATAGAGAATCCGTTTATTACTTATGGGTATGAGTCATCCGAGTATTTCTGTGACAGGGTCACGGAAACGCATGATCTTACAACTTTGCTTCTCAATGGCAATAACGTTGCATTGATCTCACCCCGCCGAATGGGAAAGACCGGGCTTTTGCGTCATTGCTTTGCACAGCAAAAATTGAAAGACAATTATTACACCTTCCTCATCGATATTTACGCAACCAAGAATCTACAGGATATGGTTTATCGCATGGGTGAAAATATCGTCAAGCGGCTAAAACCCAAGGGACGTGCAGCAATAGACAAATTTCTGCAAATAGTGTCTTCCTTACGAACAGGTATTTCCTTTGACGGTCAAGGCAATGCAAGTTGGAACGTAGATGTAGGCGACATCAAGTCCCCCGCCTTTACATTGGATGAGATATTCAGCTATTTACAGTCAGCCGGCAAACATTGCATTGTTGCTATTGACGAGTTTCAGTCTATCAATGACTATCCGGAAGACAACATAGAGGCCTTGATGCGTACCTATGTACAGCAATGTCGTAATGCTGTGTTTGTCTTCTCGGGGTCGCAACGTACGTTGATGAGCGAGATGTTCACTTCTCCGGCACGACCATTCTATCAGAGCGTGTCACTGATGTTCTTGAAGCCCGTACCATTGAATGAATACGAAAAGTTTGCCGACAGGCTCTTCAGGGAAAGAGGCAAAGCGATAGATGCCGGAGTGGTGAGCACAATCTACCAACGCTTTGACGGTGTGACATGGTATCTTCAGAAGGTGCTCAATCAATTGTTTGCTACCACAGACCATGCTACCGTTGAAAGTGTTAGCAATGCCGTAAATCAAATCATAGGACAAAACGAAGAAGCATACAAAGACACCCTTTACCAATTGACTATACGCCAGCGTGACCTCCTTGTGGCTATTGGCAAAGAAGAGAAAGCTCAAAAGATAACGGGCTCGGCGTTTATCAAAAGATACCACTTAGGTACGTCGAGCAGTGTTCAGAAAGCAGCCCAAGCATTGTTGAGCAAACAACTCATCACCCATAATCAAGGCATATACGAGGTATACGACAAGTTTATGGGTGAGTGGATGAAAGAGGAATAAACGCGGCCGCGAGGGCCGCCTCTACATAAAATTAGCTGAACAGGTTTCCCTTCGTGATGGCATACTTGCCGCCACCCGTGAAGCAGAGGGCGAGGGCTCCGAGGAGGAACAGCAGGGGATCCTCGATAGCCAGACCACCCGTTGCGGGGTCAAGACTGAAGATCATGGAACCATGCGCCATAAGGATCGCCACAAGCATGTTGCCGACGACGACAGCCGAGGCAGCACGCGTCCACAGACCGACAAGGATGAAGGCTGCACCGACGAGCTCAGCCAAGAGGCAGCCGTAAGCGATGAAGCCGGGCAAGCCTAAGCCAGCTAACAAGCCCTCGATGAAGCCGACGCCATGCAGCAGTTTAGCAACACCGTGGAAGAGCAACAGTCCACCGATACTTATTCTCAACACAAGCAACCCTAAGTCCTGGTTGCGAAGGAAGTCCTTTTCTAATTTCATAATCTCTGAGTATTTATTGTTATCGATTACAAAGGTATTGTAATTATTTCAATTACACAAGTACTTACCAAGAAATCGCTTAGTTACCTTGAGGTTAGTATTGCGGAAACACTCGCATGAGAAAAGAAACATTAATATTCATTAACTTCAATCTTGCTGCATTAGAAGGTTTTTTATACCTTTGTCATGACTTTAAGCAGCTGCGATTCAATGCAAATGCTATCGGCTGGCACGTGGCGACCAATCGGCTGGCACGTGGCGACCAATTGGCTGACACGTGACGAACAATTGGCTGGCACGTGGCAAACAATTGGCTGACACGTGACGAACAATGAAAAAAGGCTTTTTAGGTTGATGGGTTCACGCAACCTCGAAGAGGTTGAAATAGGTTAACCCCACGTGAGGCGTAGCCGAAACGTGGGGTGGCGAATAGGGCGAATGACTTGAATACCGGCCTCGAAGAGGGCGAACATGGTTTAAACACCTATTACCTATAACCAGCATCTTGCCCATGTTCGCCCTCTTCGAGGCCGACAGGTCAGGGTAAATCGCCCGAACCGAACCCCAGGTTGCGTCGCTGCGCTCCTTACCTGGGGCTAACCGTGTTCAACCTCTTCGAGGTTGTTCCTCTAAATCAATTCAATAAGCTGAACCAAAAAAAATGTATTCATAGGTTAGCATTTAGCTTTGCTCAGTGATATAGATAATAAAAGACGAGATGAAAAAGACAGAAATAGAACACTTGTTCCGGCGCTACTATGTCGACATGTATCGGCGGGCGCGGGCGCTGCTCTACGACGAGCAGGAGAGCGAGGATGTTGTGAGCGACATCTTCGAGAACCTGTTGCATGCCGATATCTTGCCTCCTGCCGATGATGAACGGCAGCTGAAAGGCTATCTGCTCGCTGCCGTGCGCAACGAGAGTTTGAAACGTATCCGGCTCAAGTCGAACCGCGAGCGGCTCCTCGGTCTCTATGCGCAAGAGAAAGAGGAAGGCGATGCCGGAGACAAAGAAGATCAGTTGCAACAGCTGCTCTCCATCGCCCGGCAGCAGCTTTCCGAGCAGGAGCTGCACATCTTCCACATGCGGTTCATCGATGACATGAGCTACGAGGCTATCGGCACCGAGCTTGGCATCAGTCGTGTCGCAGTTTGGAAACATCTGTCGCATCTTGTGAAAGTGATTAAAGATAAAACGTGTGACCTATGACAGAAGACGAGAAGATTCAGCGATTGCTCGACGCACAGGAGCATCCGGGAAAGTATTCGGATGAGGAAATAAACGAGCTGTTGAAAGAAGCAGAACCTTTATCCGACCTCAAGTGTGCGATGACGGATGAAGACACCCGGAAGGAAGACATTGATGTTGATGCCGCGTGGGAAAGGTTCGACCAAAAGCATCCAAAAGAAGACCAGCATCCTTCACATGCCTGGCTGAAGATAGCCGCATCGTTCATCGGCTTTCTGATAGTCGGTGCTGCCGCTTATGCTGCTATGGTCAGCTTAGGCCTTGTCCGCAATCCATTCCATCAGACAACATCTGCGAAGACAGAAATCATTGCCAAACAAGACACGGCAAAGATCGCCAAGCCGATAGTAGCAACGAAAGACACAGTGACAACGAAGAAAGAAGCACCTCAGACCATTCATTTCGACAATGCTGAGCTGACAACGATCCTCGGAGCAATGGCAAAATATTATGGTGTGGAGGTTAACTTTGCCAACGAAACCGCAAAGCATATCCGCCTGCATTTCGAGTGGGACCAAGCGAAGAGTCTTGACGACAACATTCAGGTCTTGAACAGTTTCCAGCAGATAACCATCACGCGGGATGGCAACAAAATAGTGGTGGAATAAAGAAAAGAACACATGAAAAAAATAATATTGCTTTTACTTATTATATCATCGTTTCAGGCTCTCTCCGCCCAGCGTATCTCCCATTGTTTCAATAACGTGACGATGCCGGATGCCTTGAGCACATTGGAGCGGATGACACATCGCTATACAATCAACTTCATCTACAACGATCTCGAGGACTTCCGCGTGACGACAAATATTGAGCGCCAGACCGTTCCTGAGGCACTGCGCCAGATCATCGGCTTCTACCCCATAACTGCCACGATGGTCAACGACAGTCTTATCTCCGTAGAGTGTTATCAAAAAGCACAGACAAGATATAAAGGCCGCATCATTGATGCAGAGGGCCAGCCCATTGAGTTTGCCAACGTCACGCTGCTGACACCGAAGGACTCTGTCTTCCTTGCCGGAGGCGTGAGCAACGAGAGTGGATATTTCACGATACCTTGTGAGAGCAAGAGCGTCATCGTGCGCGTCAGTTATGTGGGCTACAAGACCGTGGCGAAGACTGTATCCACCCCCAATATCGGCAACGTACGTCTCCAGCCCGACCGCTTCATGCTCAAAGGCGTCACGGTGAAGACACTGCGCCCGCAGTATAAGATGGCGCACGGCGGAATGACCGTCGACGTGGAGCACTCCGTGCTGAGTAAGATGGGCAATGGCATGGACGTCCTCGGACAGCTGCCGCGCGTGAGCGTCAATGGCAATGCAGTGGAGGTCTTTGCCAAGGGCACCCCGCTCATCTATATCAACAACAAGAAGGTGACCGACTATCAGGAACTGTCGCAACTGAAGTCGGAGGATATCAAGAACGTCGACGTCATCACCTCGCCGGGCGCACAGTATGACGCCACCGTGAAAAGTGTCATCCGCATAAGGACGAAGAAAGCGGCGTGGGAAGGCTTCGGCTTCACGAACACTGCCAAGACCGACTATAACAGTATGTGGGACGGCTACGACTGGGCTGATCTGAAATACCGCACCGGAGGATTGGAGATTCAGAGCAACACCGGGCTCTACAGTCAGACATTCAAGGAGAACAACGATGTCAACCTCACCTTGATGCCGAAGGATAATACGATCAATATCTATCAGAAGATCAAAGACAATTCTCGCGAGAACATCCTTTCACAGACCGTCAAGCTCAGCTACGACTTCAACGCCGACAACTCTATCGGTGCAAGCTACTGGTACTACAAGACACTCTACAATCGTGTAAATATTCCCGTCGACAATCTTAGTATCACGCGCAACGGACAAGATGTCGGCTTTGTGAATCAGATTAGCAACACCGACAGATATGTAGGCCCGCGCAGTGAGGCGAATGTGTATTACATCGGTAAATTAGGCAAATGGAGTCTCGACTTCAACGGCAGCTATGTTTTTATGAAGTATACCCAGCACATGGCGGTCAACGAGCAAAGCGATGAGCTCGACAACCGCGAGGTGAGTGTCCGTGGTGGCCAGCGCAGCAAGATGTGGGCCGGAAAACTTGTCGCCACTTACCCCATCGGAAAAGGCGAGTTGGCCTTTGGCTCCGAATACACCCACACCAAATCGGAGGGCTTCAACATCAATGAACCTAACCTTGTGTCCGACTCACAGACGCTGCTTTATGAGTACAACATAGCAGGCTTTGCAAGTTTTAATATGCCTTTCGGTCATTATCAACTGAACACAGGCCTGCGCTATGAGCATGTCAAGACCGACTATTACAGTCAGGGCGTGTGGGAATCGGAGCCCAGCCGCAAATATGACAATGTCTTCCCGAACATCTCCTTGTCGTGGAACAAAGACTTGTGGTCGTGGCAGGTGGCTTACGCGATGAAGACGAAGCGGCCGAGCTATCGCAACCTCCGCAACTATATGCAATACGACAACCGCTATCTCTACGAGGGCGGTAACCCTTATCTCCGGCCGGAATACATTCACAACGTAGAGTTGTCGGGTGTGTATAAATGGCTGAGCATCACTGCAGGATATAACTATTATGACAAAAAGTTCTCCACGCGCTTCGGATTGTATGAAGGTCAGGAGATTGCATACATGTCGGTATTCAACATCGGTCACATGCAAAGCACGTATGCTTCTATCGTCGCCTCGCCGAAGTTCGGATGGTATCATCCGCAGTATGAGATAGACTATGCGCAGATGTTCTACCACGAGCCGACCTCGTTCAAGTCGAACAGTCCCAGCTTCGAGTTTCATGTTCACAATACCTTCGTGCTGCCATCCAATTGGATGCTGATGCTCAACTTCGATGGCAAAACCGACTGGTATGAACCAATGTGCAGCAATAAAGGTTATTTCAAGATGTCGGCGATGATTCGGAAGTCTTTCTTCAAGGATCGGCTTGTGTTCATGCTCCAGGGCAATGATATCACACGCTCCGTCCGTGAACGTTGGACATTCCATTGTCCGGGCGTCCTCAATAGTAAGGATTCTTACAACTACACGCAGAGTATAGGCCTCACCGTCACCTACAAGTTCAATGCTACGCGCAGCCGCTATAAAGGAACCGGCGCAGGAAATGCGGAGAAAAAGAGGTTGTAAACACCACAGCGAAAACGGTAAGTGCCTCGGAGAGGCACAATTATTCATAACCCCAGACTAAGGGAGCAATCGCGACCGCAGTCTGGGGTATTTAAATAACCTGCGGACACCCCTAATGTCCAGCCTATCATAGGACAAGCACTTCTTTCTCTCACGAACTTTAATGTTCTTAAAGGAGACTACGCTATTCGCTACGTTAGGAGTTTTAAACGTTAATTTCCATCAATGGCCATTAATTGACGACAATTATAATTTTCAATTCTCGACAATTGATAGATTAATTAATGTCTAATTAACGGCTAATTGATGACAATTAACGTTTAAAGCCTTACCCCGCATTGTCCTATTAGCTGTTATGTAAATGCTTTTACTTCTCTACTCGGAGAGGCTGAATGTGCCTTTAGGCGCGCAATGGGAGAAGTAAGGATACATTACGCACTGTCGTGCAGTCTGCCTCTCCGAGGCAGGAGATCAATCAAAAAGGCCCACACAAAACACCCCAGTCTGCGTCGCTACGCTCCTTAGACTGGGGTTATGTAAAATTCAGCCTCTCCGAGGCTGTTTAGTGATATCAATCTGAAAACCGGAAGGCGCTAAAAATAATACGATTATTATACAATAACCGCGATAATCTGTCGTTATTTAGGAGAGAATACTTCTGAAATAATGACTAATAAAATATTATTTAAACGAACTTGTTTGTTTTTCGCGGCTCTATTAATGTGTACAGCCGCTTCTTACGCTTATGAACCCGATGCCATCCCTTCAAAGGCTAAGACCGAGAAGGTCAGTCAGCCGGCTGTTGAGATGGCACTGCCTACCGCTGAAGATCTTGAGGATTCAGAGCTCACGCTCGACAACCTCTATAAGGCTTTGGACAAAGAAGGCGTGAAGTTCCCGAAGATCGTGGCTGCTCAGGCCTTGCTTGAGACCGGCAACTTCGGCTCGAAGGTCTGCCTGGAGCTCAACAACCTCTTCGGTCTGCGTCGCCCGAGCGATGGCTCTTATTATGCATTCAACAACTGGGAAGAGTCGGTCGTTGCTTACCGCGACTACGTGCAATATAAATATACCGATGGTGATTATTACCGCTTTCTCAAGCAGATCGGCTATGCCGAGGACAAACACTATGTGGAGAAAGTGAAACGCATCGCGGACGGGTTGTAATTACCTCACCGTTTTCTTCAGATGCCTGTAGAGCAGGAAGAAGGCGGGGAAGAGGAAGAGGTCAGCGAAGATCCACGCCATCGGGTCACCATAACACACGCCAAGGAAGCCGAAGGCAGGCACGAGCCATAGACTCACGCCGCTGCGCGCTATCATCTCCATCACTCCAGAGAGCATCGAGAGGTTGCTGTAGCCCAATCCCTGGATACTGTATCGGAAGATTGTGAGCATGCCGAGAGCCGGATAGAAATAGCAACTGATACGCATGATCATTGCCGCGTTGTTCGCTACTTCCTGGCCTTTGCCGTTGACGAAAAGCTCCATCATGTCGGTTGCGAAAGGGAAGATGATGATGACTGTGAAAACGAAATAGACAAGCATGATCTTCACCGCTGCCCACTCTCCTTGCCGCACGCGGTCGAGACGCTTTGCGCCGATATTCTGTCCGCAATAGGTTGCCATGGCCACGCCGATATTCTCAAAGACACATGTAAAGAGGTATTTGATACGCACGGCAGCCGTGAACGATGCCACATAGACCGTTCCCAAGGCGTTGTTCGCACTCTGCAGCATGATGATGCCGATAGCTGTGATCGAGAACTGCAAGCCCATCGGCACACCGTTGTTGAGCAATATCGAGATACGTTTGTTGTTATACCGTCGCTCCTCGCCGTGAGGAATGAGGATCTGCATGCGCCGCGCCACATACCACACACTGAGCACCGAGGCAAAGAGTTGGGAGAGTAATGTCGCAAGACCTGCTCCCGCCACTCCCATGCCGAGCATGAGGATGAGCAATACGTCGAGGATGATGTTGACAAACGACGAGAAGATAAGAAAATAGAACGGCTGTTTCGAGTTGCCCAAGGCACGGATGAATCCTGCAAAGAGGTTGTAGCAGATTGTGAAGGGGATAGCGAGGAACTGCAGGAGCAGGAAGATGTAAGCCTCACTGAAGATATCCTTCGGCGTGTTCACAAGTCCGAGAATCCGCGAGCAGAAGATACACGCGAGGAAGGTGACGACGACAGCGAGTACGACGGCTATGCGGATGGCATTGGCCACATAGACGCGCATCTTACCATAGTCCTTTGCTCCGAACGCCTGTGCGATAGGGATGGCAAAACCTGCGCATGCTCCGTTGCAGAATCCCATGACAAGGAACATAACAGAAGAGGACGCACCGACAGCTGCCAGCGCGCCCACTCCGATCCAACGCCCCACAATAGCGGCGTCGATGATGAGGTACATCTGTTGAAGGATGTACCCCAATATTAAAGGTACGGCAAACTTAATGATCCCGCGGGCTGGACTGCCCACGGTCATGTCGTTTGCCGAAACTGTATTCGACATTTTATTTATTCAGTTTCCACGTGGCACCGTCCTTGGTGTCCTGTACGATGAAGCCGGCATCGGTGAGGGTGTTGCGGATCTGATCGCTCGTTGCCCAGTCCTTAGCCTCCTTGGCTCTCTGACGCATCTTCAGCACGAGATCCACGATCTTACCGTACGCTTTCTCACGCTCGGGACTTCCTGCACCACGGTTCGACTTCAGTCCGAGGAGGTCGAAGGTGAAGAGATTCATCGTGTCGCGCAGCTCCTTGAGGTCGTCGGCAGAGATCTTCGTCTTGTGGTCGAGGAGCGTGTTGATGAGGTGACAAGCCTCGAAGAGCGCACTGATGACGAGCGGAGTCTGCAGGTCATCGTTCATGGCGTCGTAGCAGCGCTGGCGCAGTTCACTGACGAACTTATGCGTGTCGGGCTGTGAGCCTTTCGATGTCTGGATACGGTCGAGGTTGGAGATACCGTCCATGAGACGCTCGTAGCCTTTCTGTGCAGCCTTGAGGGCATCGTTGCTGAAGTCGACGGTGCCACGGTAGTGGGCTGAGAGGATGAAGAAACGGATCGTCATGGGCGAGTAAGCCTGGTCCAGAGACGGATGGTTGCCGGTGAAGAACTGCTCTAAGGTGATGAAGTTGCCGAGGCTCTTGCCCATCTTCTGGCCGTTGATGGTGATCATGTTGTTATGCATCCAGTAGTGCACCATCTGGTCGCCTTGTGAGGCCACCGCCTGCGCTATCTCGCACTCGTGGTGCGGGAAGATGAGGTCCATGCCGCCTCCGTGAATGTCGAAATGGTTGCCGAGATACTTGCGGCCCATAGCCGTGCACTCGCAGTGCCATCCGGGGAAGCCGTCACCCCACGGGCTCGGCCAGCGCATGATATGCTCCGGTGTGGCGCGTTTCCACAAAGCGAAGTCGGCCTGACATTTCTTCTCATCCGTTCCGGCAAGCTCACGACTCTTGTTGATGATATCGGTGAGGTTACGGCCGGAGAGGATACCGTATTTATGGTCTTTGTTGTATTTCTGAATATCGAAATAGACGGAGCCGTGGCTCTCGTAGGCATAACCGTTCTTGAGAATCTCCTTGACGAGCTCCTCCTGCTCGATGATGTGTCCTGTGGCGTGCGGCTCTATCGACGGGGGCAGCGTGTTGAGCATCTCCATGGCTTTGTGATAGCGGTTGGTATAGTACTGTGCTATCTCCATCGGCTCGAGCTGCTCCAGGCGTGCCTTCTTCTCAATCTTGTCATCGCCTTCGTCAGCATCGTGCTCGAGATGGCCTACATCCGTGATGTTGCGTACATAACGCACCTTATAGCCTAAATGGCGGAGGTAACGGAAGAGCACGTCGAAGGTGATGGCGGGACGCGCATGACCCAAGTGCGGATCCCCATAAACGGTGGGACCGCAGACATACATGCCCACGTAAGGTGCATGCAAGGGCTTGAAAAGCTCTTTTTGGCGCGTCAGCGTATTGTAAATTAAGAAGTTCTGTGTCATATTGTATTATATCGATTTTATGATCCGTGAATGTAGACAGCTGCAAGGGTGTGCCCCTGTATTTGGACTGCAAACTTACACTTTTTTTCGCTAAAAGCCGTTGCTTTACTGTTTTTTTTGATAACTTTGCCTTGATTCTATACGAATATCAATAATATTATTGCTTGATTACTATATGATAGACTGTCATCTTCTCGATATGAGCTTACGCCTCTTGGTTGCTATGATTCTTGGTGGCATCATTGGTCTGGAGCGTGACTACCGTGCGAAAGACGCGGGATTCCGCACCCATTTCCTTGTGGCTGTGGGCTCAGCGCTCTTCACACTGCTGTCAATGTATGGCTTCTCCGAGGGCGTGCGCGATACCTCGCGTGTGGCGGCTCAGGTCGTCTCAGGCATCGGCTTCCTCGGTGCGGGTCTCATCGTGTTTCAGAAGAACGTCATCCGCGGTCTCACTACGGCTGCAGGACTGTGGGTCACGGCAGCCGTCGGCATGGCTTGCGGCACCGGACAGTATTATCTTGCGGTCTTCGTCACCGTGCTCATGCTCTTAGGCCTTGAGGTGCTCGGCCATCTCATCCCCAAGCTCGGCGGCATGACCAATGTGCGGCTCACGTTCTCGTCGGTATCGAAAGACACGGTGAGCAAGGCCTTGGAGAATATCCGTCAGGCTGTAGCCGACGTCGTGAGCTTTGAGATGAAGAACCGCCACTCGTCTCACGGAGATCTCTTCGACGTGCAGATAGAGGTGCGCATGCGGCGCGACCAGCGGCGTGATGCGCTCTTCGATTATCTCAAGGATTTTGATGACGTGACGATATTCAGCGAGGAATGATTTTGGTTCATTCGTTAAATGACAACACGCTTATGAACATCTCCAAAGATTTTTATTTCACACGGATTTTAAAGATCTTAAAGATGGCTACGCTGTTCGCTACGCGGTGAAGGGCGCCCACTTGGGGTGCCCCTATGGGTATGTGTAGCCGCAACGCGGCGTAACAATCTTTAAAATCTTTAAAATCCGTGTGAGAAAATATCTATGTGAGATCTATGTGAGCATGTACCTATTTAGCGGATGACCGATAGTTTTAGGGAAAATCCTACACGCTTTTAGGTTATTTCCCTTTTCCCATTATTCCTCATGGATTATCTTTGCATGCAGAATAATTAAATTATATTACCATGAAAAAGATTATCCTTCTTACGTTGGCTCTTATCGCTACACTGAGCGTTTCAGCCCAATATTATCCTGACGGCAGACCTATTCCGCCCCGCCATCGTTATGGCAACTCCTATAATCATCGGACTTCACACAGCTACTTTGGCAGTGATACCTACTATGGCTTCCGCCTGGGTCTGAATGTAGCCACCGTTCGTTCCGATGCTGCTATCCTTGACGGCAGTGACTCGCGCACAGGTCTGGATCTCGGCGCTGTCATTGGCACACGTCTGACGTCTACTGCACCGCTCTATTTCGAGACCGGTCTCTCTTATACAGAGAAAGGTGGCAAGGGTACGTATCAAGGCGACAAGTTCACGTACCGGCTTGAATACTTGGAGTTGCCGCTTGTGATCAAATATAAGTATCCAGTCTCACCCGATGTCACCATTGAGCCGTTTGCCGGTGGTTATCTGGCACTTGGTGTCGGCGGAAAGATCAAGAACTATGGTGCCCGCGAGGCTTATTCGAGTTTCAGCGACGACAACGCAGCCTTCAAGCGCTTTGATGGTGGTCTGCGCATCGGCTGTGGCGCGAGCTTCGACATGCTCTATCTCGGACTGAGCTATGACATCGGTTTGGCGAATATCGGTCACGACGACTTTGACGACACGCGCACGGGGTGTCTCAATCTCAACATCGGCGTGACGTTCTGATCGTCCGCTTGCAGGGGCGGCCCCTGTGGCCGCCCTTGCACTGCACCGAATATTCCTCAACAATTCCTTTGCCTACTACTAACTTTTTCGTAATTTTGCAATAAAGATAATCTTTTGTTGTAATCCTTTGTTGCAATGGATGAGAAAACAAGTGTCAATCTGTTAAGTAAACACGGCATCAAGCCGACAAGCAACCGCATTCTCGTTGTCAAAGCGCTTGCTAAAGAAGAACGGCCGTTGTCGCTCTCCGAACTCGAAAAACAGTTGTGGAGCGTGGACAAAAGCGGCATCTTCCGCGCCTTGATGCTCTTCCGCGACCATCATCTCGTACATACGATAGAAGACGGGGAGGGCGGTATGCGCTATGAACTGTGCTTCAGTCATGGGGCAGAGGAGGACGATGACGACCTCCACGTGCATTTCTATTGTGAGAAATGCCATAAGATCTATTGCCTTCACGACACTCCCATCCCTACAGTATCTCTTCCCAATGGTTTCACGCGCACCGGTTGCAACTATGTCATCAAAGGCATCTGCGAGGAATGCAACAAAGAGCTGCGCTAAAGACTGAAGGCGCTTCGCTAAAGAATAAAGAATAAAGAATAAAGAAGACAGGGCCGTACTTATACCTGCCAACCCTAAAAATACATATCATGAACAATTTACACCGACAGACGGCACTCATGTTTCTGCTTGCCGCCTTTTTCTCGCTCTCCTTCGCTTCCGTGAAGAAAGAGTATCTGTGGCCGAAAGGCAAGATGCCTGACAATCAACCTCAGCAGATCGCTGCCATGAGCAATGTAGCCGGGAGCAGAGGCTTCGATGCTGACAAGAACCGCTTGCCCTATCTCGAATGGTTCGATGCTCCCGCGAAGGACAAGCGTACCGGTGCCTGCATGATCCTCATCAGTGGCGGTGCTTATTATAACCTCGCTGATGCCGCCTATATCAAACAGTGGAACGAGCGCCTCACGGCAGAAGGCATCCAGTGTGTCAGCCTCGTCTACCGCACACCGCGGCCCGAGGGTATCCCCATCTATCAGACGGCATGGGAGGACGGACAGCGTGCCGTGCGTCTCGTACGCAGTGAGGCGAAGAAGCGCGGCTACGACCCCGAGAAGATCGGTATCATCTCGATGTCTGCCGGCTCACACATGGGGCTTCTGCTTGCCACAAGTTCAGAGACAGCAGCCTACAAGCCTATAGACAAGACCGATACTACTTCTTGCCATATCAACTGGGCCATCCTCAATGCACCCGCTTATGTCACGACAGACGGACGCCAGGGTACGGAGTCGACACGCCAAGGCTACGGCCCCGACGTCAGGCTCGACACCATCTTCCATTTCGACAAGCACACCTGTCCCATCAGTCTGCACCAGGGCGGTCGTGATCCTTACTCACCCAATGGCTCAACGCTCATCTATAGCCAGCTGCGTCGTATGAAGATCCCCGCTGAGCTCCATCTCTATCCCGACAAAGGGCACCGCGCCTTGGGATTGGAGCGCGCCATCGAGTTCATGCGACAGATGGGATTCTTAGGAAAAGTCGAGAAGGAAGTGCCGGTCATGGACCGCTACAACAGTGATGAGGCACGCGGCGACTACAAGAAAGAAGTCCTGTGGCCCGAAGGCAAGATGCCGGACCGTCAGCCGAACCAGTGTGAGCCTTATCTCGAGTGGCACTTCCCGAAAGTATTGAAGACGAAGGCTATTCAGATCGCTTATTCCGGTGGCGCCTATGACCGCAACGATCCCGATGGCTTCGAGGTGGCTCCCGTGCGTCGTTACCTCAACGAGAAAGGCATGACCGTAGTGACGCTCAAATACCGCACGCCACGTCCCTCGAAAGAGAGCGGACTCGACAAATGCACCACGGCTTGGGAAGACCTGCAGCGCGCCATCCGCCTGGTGCGCAGTGAGGCCAGCCGCTACGGCCTCGACCCACAGCGCATCGGCATCACTGGCTGCTCGGCAGGTGGTCACCTCACGCTCTTAGGTGTCACCTCTTCGCTTCATCAGACCTATCTGCCTGTCGACAGCATCGACAAGCAGCCGTGCAACGTGCAGTGGGGCATCGCCTTCTATCCCGCCTATGTCCTCTCCGACGGTGTGAACGGAGGCAACAAGGAAGGCGGCAATGAGGACCGCGACGTCATCAACCCCGAGTTCTCCTTCGACCTCAAGACCGCACCGATGCTCTTCCTCCACGGCGACGCTGATGGCTATGCATCCATGGGCTCGGTGAAATGCTGGGAGAAGATGCGAGCCATGGGCGTACAGAGTGAGATCCACACCCTCGCCCTGAGGAAGCACTGCTTCCAGAAAACGGCATCACCGGGAACAGGAAGCTATACTTATCTTGACCGTATATGGGATTTTCTTACGGAAAAGAAGCTAAATCGCTGATTATTTTGTAATTTTGCACAATAATTCATCAAATAATGGAAGAGAAACATTTTAAACGGACCACAGTCACAGCTGCCCTGCCTTATGCCAACGGCGGCGTGCATATCGGTCACCTTGCCGGCGTGTATGTGCCGGCTGATATCTACGTGCGCTACCTGCGCCTGAAGAAACAGCCCGTCATCTTTATCGGCGGAAGTGATGAGCACGGTGTGCCTATCACCATCCGCGCCAAGAAAGAAGGCGTGACACCGCAGGATGTCTGCGACCGTTATCACAAGCTCATCAAAGACTCCTTCAAGGAGTTTGGTATCTCCTTCGATATCTACAGTCGTACGACCTCGAAGGTTCACAACAAGTTCGCCTCTGACTTCTTCCGCAAGCTCTACGACGACGGCAAGCTCGTGGAGAAAGAGTCGGAGCAGTATTACGATCCCGAGGCTAAGCAGTTCCTCGCTGACCGTTACATCATGGGTACGTGCCCTCACTGCGGCAACCCGAATGCTTATGGCGACCAGTGTGAGAAATGCGGCAGCGACCTCTCCCCAATGGAGCTCATCAACCCGCACTCCACGATCAGTGGTGCCAAGCCGGAGATCCGCAAGACAAAGAACTGGTACCTGCCGCTGAACCAGTATCAGGACTGGCTGAAGCAGTGGATCCTCGAGGGTCACAAAGAGTGGCGCCCGAACGTCTACGGACAGTGCAAGAGCTGGCTCGACATGGATCTGCAGCCGCGTGCCATGACGCGTGACCTCGACTGGGGTATCCCCGTGCCTGTGGAGGGTGCTGAGGGTAAGGTGCTCTATGTTTGGTTCGATGCACCTATCGGCTATATCAGTAACACAAAGGAGCTCTGCGACGCTGAGCCAGAGAAGTGGGGCCCCTGGCAGAAATGGTGGCAGAATCCCGACACACGACTCATCCACTTCATCGGTAAGGATAACATCGTGTTCCACTGCCTGATCTTCCCGACGATGCTGAAGGCTCACGGCGGCTATATCCTTCCGGACAACGTGCCTGCCAACGAGTTCCTCAACCTCGAGAACGACAAGATCTCAACCTCACGCAACTGGGCCGTATGGCTCGACGAATATCTGAAGGACTTCCCCGGCAAGCAGGATGTGCTGCGCTATGTGCTCACTGCCAATGCGCCGGAGACGAAGGATAACAACTTCACGTGGAAAGACTTCCAGGAGCGTAACAACTCGGAACTCGTGGCTATCTATGGCAACTTCGTCAACCGCGCCCTGCAGCTCACGAAGAAATATTGGAATGGGGTAGTGCCAGAGTGTGGTGAACTGACCGATGTCGATCAGAAAGCCATCGACGAGTTCAAGGATGTGAAGGAAAAGGTAGAGCAGCTGCTCGACGGTTTCCATTTCCGTGAGGCACAGAAAGAGGCCATGAACCTCGCCCGCATCGGTAACAAGTATATCACGGAGTGCGAGCCTTGGAAGGTATGGAAGACGGATCCGAAGCGTGTGGAGACGATCCTCTACATCTCGCTTCAGCTCGTTGCCAACCTTGCCATCGCTTTTGAGCCGTTCCTCCCGTTCTCCAGCCGTGACCTGCGTCAGATGATTGGCATGGACGACTTCGACTGGGCTGAGCTCGGCCGCACCGATCTCCTCAAGCCTGGTCATCAGCTCGGTGAGCCGCACCTCCTCTTTGAGAAGATCGAGGATGAAGCTATCCAGAAACAGCTCGACAAGCTCGCTGCTACGAAGGAAGCCAACGAGAAAGCACAGGCTGCCAAGGACTACAAGGCTGAGCCCGTGAAGCCGAACATCCCATTCGACGAGTGGGAGAAGCTCGACATCCGCGTGGGACATATCAAGGAGTGTAAAGCCGTGAAGAAGTCGAACAAACTGCTGCAGTTCACCATCGATGACGGCAGTGGCACGGACCGCACCATCCTCTCGGGTATTGCCAAATACTACAAGCCCGAAGAGCTCACCGGCAAGGATGTGCTCTTCATCGCCAACCTCGCTCCGCGTAAGATGATGGGTATCGAGAGTCAGGGTATGATCCTCTCCGCCCTCAACTTCGACGGCTCGCTCAGCGTCACCACGACGCTCGGTGAGGTCAAGCCGGGTAGCCAGGTAGGATAAACAGCCTCGGAGAGGCTGAACATGGTTAGCCCCAGGTAAGGATACAGCCTCGGAGAGGCTGACTTTCACATAACCCCAGACTAAGGAAGCGATAGCGACCGCAGTCTGGGGATTTTTAGATCGTATGCAAGCCCCTTGATCTCCAGCCTCGGAGAGGCTGACTGCGCCTTGGCGCGCTATGTTGACGATAAGTCTGATAAAGACATAGCGCACTACGTGCAGTCAGCCTCTCCGAGGCTGGAAATCAGTTGATCCGACCTCAGCTTAAACCCCAGGTATCGGCTTCGCCGTCACCTGGGGCTAACCATATTGGCCCCCTCCGGGGCCCTACGCTGCGCTTTTCTCCCTCCCCTACTGGGGAGGGTCGGGGAGAGGCTTTCTCCCTCCCTACGGGGGAGGGTCGGGGAGAGGCTTCACGCTGCTGCCTTGAGCCCCATCCTTGCCTCCACGACATTCACCACATAGTCGCCGAGCTTCTCACACTCCTGGATGATATCCATGTACATCGTGCCCGAAGCATAGTCGTACTGGTGGTTGTTGATATCCGTGAGGTTCTCCGAGCGCAACTGGTTACGGTAGTTGTTGATCTCATTCTCGATGTTGAACGTACGGGTGGCATTGAGATCCTCCTTGTGACCTTTGAGCAGCACATTCATCTGCGTCAGGGCATCGTCGACGAGCTCGAACATCTGATGGATATGGTCATACTGGTGCTCGTTGAAATCCTCCTTCGAGTGGAACTTACGGTTGATCGTCCTGCCCATATTGTTGCAGGCATCACCGATCGACTCAATCTCTGAGATCTGACGGAGCATCGAACGGATCTTACCCTTTGTCTCATCCGACAGGTGGGCGTTACTCACCTGGTCGAGATATTTGGCAATCTCTATCTCCATGTTGTCGGAGATATTCTCATATTTCTGGATACGCTCGTAGATCTTCACGAACTTATCCTCGTTCTTCTCTTCTAAGAGGTCTCTCACCATACCGAACATCCTTTGTATGCGCTCAGCGAAGCTCTGGATCTCTTTCTGTGCCTCCAGCACGGAGAGCTCCGGCGTCTTCATGATACCACTCTGGATGAAACGGAGGCGGAAGTCGTCGTCGTCAGCGTTGGCGCGCGGTTTCCATACCATGCAGCACATCTTCGCCACCTGCTTCACGAAAGGCAGCAGCACGATGGTGTTCGACACATTGAAACAAGTGTGGAACGCAGCTAAGGCGAAGGTCAGCTGTGTGCCGCTCGGCGTGTCCGTGACGGGGTTGAATCCCACGAGACCACAGGCGAAGTTGACGAAATGCTTGAAGATACACAGTACCCAGATGACACCGAAGACATTGAAGAAGAGATGGCCGAAGGCGGCGCGCCGTGCCTCGGTGTTTGCCGTCAGTGCCACGAGGTTAGCCGTGAGCGTTGTACCGATGTTCTCACCCATGACAAGGGCGATACCGAGATAGATCGGCAGGCCGGCTTGCGTGCAGAGCATCATCGTGATGGCCATGAGAGCGGCGGAACTCTGGAGGATACAAGTGAGGATCGTACCGAAGAGGAGGAACAACAGGATCGTTCCGAAGTTGTTGGGGCTGAAAGAGGCGAAGAAAGTCTTCAACGCGTCGAGCTCCGCAGGAGGGAGCTGACTTTCGCCAAGCGTTGCAAGAGCAAGGAACATGAAAGCGACACCGAAGAGGAAGTCACCGATATACCGGTTTTTCTTCGAGTAGATGAGCAGCAGTCCGATGAGGAACACGGGCCACACGAAGTCGCTGATCTTGAACGAGAATCCCGCCGACATGATCCACGCCGTGAGCGTCGTGCCGATGTTGGCACCCATGATGACGGAGATAGCCTGGACCAGTGTCAGCAGTCCGGCATTGACAAAGGAGACCGTCATGACCGTCGTGGCGGTACTCGACTGTACGGCAACGGTGGTGAGCATGCCTGTAAACACTCCTGAGACGCGGTTCGTCGTCATCGCGCTCAGCACATGGCGCAGCTGTGGGCCCGCCAGTTTCTGCAGGGCCTCGCTCATCACCTTCATGCCATAGATGAGGAGGGCGAGGGCACCGACAATCTTTAATAGAAGAATCGTCATAATTTGAGTTATTGAGTTCAGAAGTTCATGAGTTTATGAGTGACACTGTCAACCTTCTTCTACCCTGGACTTCTTTTTCTTCGTTTATTTCTTCCCGTTTTAACCATATTTATTATACGGCACTCACGTTTCTTCATTGGAATTTGCTAATTTTACGCACATGAATCATTTAACCTTTATATAAAATGTAGTAGAAATGAAACAGACGTTACAAATCCGTTGCAAAAATAATAAAAAAACACTGAACTGCGCTCCCGGAAGCACACTTTCTGATATTTTTTTTCAGTCAGGCCTCAAAATGGAGTTTGGACCGGTCTGTGCCAAGGTCAATAACAAGGTCGAAGGCATGCATTATCGCGTGTACCATAATAAAGATGTGGAGTTCCTCGACATGACATCCGACTCCGGCTCGCGCAACTATACGCGTACGCTGTTCTTCATCCTCTGCAAGGCTGTCCACGACCTCTATCCGTCGAGCCGCGTCGTCATCGACATTCCCGTGAGCAATGGTTACTTCGTCAACCTCTCCCTCGGACGTGCTGTGACGGAGGAGGATGCCGAGGCCATCAAGAAGCGCATGCAGGACATCATCGCGGCAAAGATGCCGATACGACGCTATGAGGTCCCGACGGAGGAAGCCGTGAAGATGTTCCAGACGAAGGGTGACATGGCGAAAGTCAAGCTCCTCAAGAGCTATGGCAGGCTCTATACCACTTATTATCAGATCGACGACTATGTCGACTACTACTACGGCTCGCTGCTGACGAACACGTCGCAGATCTATCTCTTCGGACTGGAGAAGTATTTCGACGGACTGCTGCTGCGCATCCCCTCGCTGAAGAACCCGAAGGTGCTGCCGGAGATGACCCATCAGGACAAGATGTTCGGCATCTTCAAGGAGCATCACCAGTGGCAAGACATCATCGGCGTGCGGACCGTCGGTGACTTCAACGAGCTCGTCGACCACGGTGCCGCCACCGATGTCATCAATGTCTCTGAGGCCTTGCAGGAGAAGAAGATCTCGGAGATCGCCGACGAGATAGCGTCGCGCAAGGGTGTGAAGCTCGTGCTCCTCGCCGGACCGTCGTCGTCGGGCAAGACCACGACGTGTAAGCGTCTGTCCATCCAGCTCCTCGCCAACGGCATCCGTCCCCTGCAGATCTCTCTCGACGACTATTTCGTCGACCGTGAGCACACGCCGAAGGACGAGAACGGGGAGTACGACTACGAGAGTATCTATGCCCTCAACCTCAAGCTCATCAATGAGCAGTTCACGAAGCTCTTCCGGGGTGAGGAGGTCGAGCTGCCGAAGTATGACTTCCAGACGGGCAAGTCCAAGCCGAGCGGTAAGAAACTGAAGATGCAGCCGAACAACGTCCTCGTCGTCGAGGGCATCCATGCCCTGAACCCCGAGCTGACGTCCGAGATCCCCGAGAAGCAGAAGTTCCGCGTCTATGTCTCCGCACTGACCACGATCCTCCTCGACGACCACAACTATATCCCGACGACGGACAACCGCTTGCTGCGACGTATCATCCGCGACTACAAGTACCGGGGCGTCACGGCCCAGGAGACCATCCACCGCTGGCCGTCCGTCCGTGCCGGCGAGAACAAGTGGATCTTCCCCTTCCAGGAGAACGCCGACGCGATGTTCAACTCCGCCATGCTCTTCGAGCTCGCCGTCATCAAGCAGCAGGCTGAGCCATTGCTGGAGCAAGTCCCTGAGAGCTGTGAGGAGTATTCCGAGGCTTACCGTCTGAAGAAGTTCCTCGATTACATCCGCCCGATACCGAACCGCGATATCCCGCCCACGAGCCTACTCAGGGAGTTCCTCGGAGGGAGCTCGTTCCACTACTAAACCGCGTAGTGCTTGCCGATGGTGGCCGCTATATTGGGCGGCCACTGAAAGCAAAGTTCAATGACGTTGTTCGTCGAACGGCAGCGGATTGTTCGTCGAACGTCAAACAATTGTTCGTCGAACGTCAAACGATTGTTCGTCGAACGTCAGCCGATGGCAGTCAATCGTTATGTGAGAATGGCAGAATGTTGATATTTATATGATTTTAATTTCTTTTTAATACTCCTTGCCTTTTAAATGGAATATTTTCTTTAATTTTGTAGTTAAATGATAAAAGAATGTTCCATTACTGAAGAATGTAACATCTCTAAAGTCAATCAGAAACAATATCAAAAATAACAAAACATTTATTTTTATGGAAAAACACTTACCCAAGTTACTAACTCTTCTGCTGCTAATTATTAGTAGTAGTTCACTCTTTGCTCAAACCTCGACCATCACGTTTGATGCTTCGAATTATTATAAGGGAACGACATCAGTAACAAAAGATGGGGTTACTATCACATTCAATGGATTCGATTCAAAAAATGAATGTTACAAAATTATTAAAGAGGAGTACCTTATTATAACTTCTACCATTGGAAATATTACGAAAGTGGTTCTTACTAGTCCGAATAAATTTAATCTTATCGTAATATCTTTAAATGATTTTGTTGTTTCTTCAAGGGGTAATACGGGTACTTGGACGGGTAACTGTAATCCGGTTGGTATTTTTGCAAAAACAGGACAGGCCCTCTTTAATAAAATAGAAGTTACGGTGGACAAATCAAAGGAAAGCAACGTGGACGCGACAATCTCTTCTGCCGGATGGGCAACCTATGTTAGTAGAAAAGCGATAGACTTCACATGCTCGCCTGTAAAGGCATTTGCCGCAACATATAATGCGCAAGCTAATAGCATAACCATCGAGCGAAAAGGCCAGGTTCCTGCTAATACACCAGTAGTACTGAAAGGTAATGCTGGCAGTTACATCTTCCAACAAACAAGTAGCGCTGAAGCAATATCCAATAATGACTTAAAGTTTAATACCGAGGATTTCGTGGTGCCGGAAGACAAAACTTATTATGGTCTAGCCCAAAAAGGCGAAGGCTGTGGCTTTTATCCTGTTGAAAAGGGAGAGACAGTGCCAGCTTACAAGTGCTACCTCCTTCTTTCGAATCCTTCCGCCGCCAAGTCTTTCTATCCCTTTAATATTGCTACTGGCATCCAGTCCGCTGTTTGGAGGCCTATTCAACAACGGGGTGTGCGCTACAATCTAGCGGGTCAGCGTGTCGGTGACAGTTACAAGGGCGTAGTGATAGAGAATGGTAAAAAAATTGTTGTAAAGTAAGACTAATATTAGACAGTTATGAAAAAGAACTATACATCTCCGGTGGTGCACGTGATGGCGATTGATGCTAACGCTTCGATGCTGGCGGCATCTGATAGTTCTGCACAGAACTTTAAAGTGAAAGTCAATGGCTACTCCTACGAGGAGGATAATGCGCGCGACGGCTCTTCGATAAAAGGCTCGGAGATGCTCGCCAAGCCCCTGCTCTGGGATGACAGTGAGAACGAGTAAGATCGTACCCGTTAATTGTCTATTTATTTTTGGCATTAATGGGTAATTGTGGGGATTTAGAGTCGCAGAGTCACAAAACACCTTCTGCGAGCTAAGCGATCCGAAAAGCGGAAGAACAAATCTCCCTTTCGAAAGTGACAAATATTAAAAGTCGCTTTTGAAAGGGATTTTTTATGCTTATCCCTTTGTGGGCGTATAGAGAATGCACCCTGGCTCAGAGGGATGATCGAGGACGAGGGTGTCGGCGGGATAAGGGCGGAGCTTCCAGACGACGAGGAGGTCACCCGCTGCTGCGATAGTAAGGGAGATGGCCAGAACAGTCACTTCAACATCACGGAACAAGAGGCCGGCGATCAACGGGAGGATGCCGAGGATGACGAACGGGGCGAGAACACCGACGACATACTGCCGCTTCTTCATCGGCTCGTCGCAATGACAGAAGAACACGCACGATTTCCAGTTGGCCCCGAAGCTGATGCTCTTCCAGCCGTGCGCGGCATAATGGGCGAAGACGAGGCCGTGGATGAGTTCGTGGACGGCAATACCTGCAAAGAGGATGACAATAAAGAGCAGGGAGGACAGCATCGGATAACCGGGGATATCCAGGACGGTGAAGTCGCCGATGTCTCTCAGGGGCCAGCCGTACTGGAGATACCATGCCGGTGCGCAGAGGGCGAAAAGGATGATGAAGATGACAGCAGCGAGGATGTTCGCTTTCGTGAGGTTGATGGTCAGTTTCTGCTGATCGTTTGCCATATGGGTTGTTTGGGTTTAGATGAATAATTAGTACTCCGACTGGGAATCTTTTATTCTGCCGTAATACGTTGATTATAAACTATTTAATATTTGCTGTTGTGCTATTTTGGCGACCTTTTGGCGACCATTGTCTTTAGAAAGGCTTTGCTTTCTTCAGATTCTCAAGATCTTCTATGAGTAGATACACAGAAGATGAAGGATTGGTATATTCCCTCAGTTTCTTAGCCCTCTCTATTGCTATAGAGATATTTTGCATTAGATATACTTGATCGGGTATCTCAAGCTTGCCTTTCTTGTAATGCTTAATGTATTTGGACAATTTTACGTTACAGTCATGACTTGAGATTTCTGATTGTTGATTGGTGTAATGCAATAACAACCAGACTTCGATGCAAGGATTGGAACAGAGCAATGTGGCATCTGGTACTTTCCTCAGTCTTTCAAGCATTGTAGGTACGTCAAGATCATACATCAGGAAGGTCTTGTCTGCTTTTGTTTCTATATAGGCAGACTCACATCTTCTAACCAAGGCCGGTGTGATGTTGAGCAATGTACGCTTTGCTATGATATGAATTGGCAACCTATAGTATGACCGCAGCAATTCCACGTACGCTATCTCGGTGTCTCCTTCACAGAACACAAAGTAGTTGGGGGTCATCCTCTTTCCGCGCGATATTCTTTCTTTCCTTGCCATAGTTATCCAATATTTTGCATAGCGATATATGGAACGGCATCAAAACGACCTTGAAGGTATGCTTTCTCCATGTCATATGAGTCACGATAGTCCTTGTAGTCGAAAAGAGAGTATAGGTCACTGCTGCCATCATCACGTTTGTTGACGAAATATACCTGGTCCCGACGCTGAAGATTCGTGTTAAGCAAGTGCGTATTATGTGTTGTATAGATCAGTTGGGCATGATCACTCTTGTTGAACATGCGGATAACAAACTCGACCAATTGAGTGTGCAAGCTAGTGTCGATTTCGTCTACCAAGAGCAATCGACCATTATGAATGATGTCTATCATGCTGAGCATCATACGGAAAAGTGTCTTGGTTCCATCCGATTCCTCCGTTTCAAAATCGAAGGAAACTGTAGGGTTGTTACGGTGATATGTTATGATAGCGCCATTCTGCATCCGAACGTCAATGATATCACTGTCGGCGGTCCGCAACACTTCAAGTAGTTGTGCCTTCCTTTCCTTCATCAGTGTCTGCATAACTGAGGAAGAGGGGAGGTGATAATCCAGCACGATCTCGTCATTGAAGAAGCGATAGACCTGTTTGGCTACTTCACGATCCATCTGGCTGGCTCGGGAGATGAAAAGGGTCTTCTGAGATGTGTTCACGGCGATATCCATCGGTCTCTTAATGACAGACTGAAACTCGTAGATGTTTTTCTTTTCCGGGCCCTTACTTTCGTCTCTACTGAATACGAGCGAACGACGGCCATTAGGATAATAGAAAAGTTGCTCGGTTAAGATCTTCTTGTTAGTCATGGTGAAAGAATATTCGTATTCTACACCGTCTATTAGAAACCGTATATAGAAGGAGCTAGGCTTGTCAGCATATCCATCGAACTTAAAGGGAGAGAAGCCGAATGTGGTGTTCTCATTATAATTATGAGAAGAGCGTATCATCTCCACGCATGCACTGATAGCCTTCAGAAGATTGCTCTTACCTGAGGCATTGGCACCGAAGATGGCAATGCTCTTCAACATGTGCTCATCATTGATGCTGAACACATTGCCTTCAAGCATCCTTGCCTTCTTCGTCTGGATTTTGGCGGCTTGCAAATCCAGCGTAGTCTCATCTCGAAATGAGAACATATTGCTTATGCGGATCTCTAATACCATTTTATCATCGATTTTTGCTATTCGTTGGCAAATTTAGGCAATAAAATCGAATAATACAAGGATTAGGGCATAATAAATGCTATTTTCTATGCTTGCTCTTGTGGCTTGCAAGTTTTCCGTCTTAAAGGTATATACTATCTACCTTTAAATGTTTTTTTGCGAACAGGCGATGATTAGTAAATTACATCTACGTTTCTATGAGACGGCTATTCCCCATTTCGTGACTTCATCGTAGAGTGGTGAGGGCTCATTAGCGGTCCCTTTGCTGTATGAGCCATACATGTACACGGGAAGGATTAAGGATCTTGGCTACCTCCTTCTTATAATCCCTAACGATATTTAATGCCTGTTCCTTATCCATGATAGTAATTCTTTTGTTTTAGGAGATACTATTAACCTCGGCAGATTGACTCGTTTGCATTCGTGCAACTATATAGCCAACAATAATGTCAACAATGACTTGACATTAATTCCTGAATTATCCTCGGCAGCCATATCATTACCATTTTCTTCGAACGTTTGAATAATGAGATTACGTATGATGTAGTCTTTCAACCGTTCGGCATACTCCTCATTATTTATAAGGATCCATAGCTCCTCGTCAATGAAGCCATAGTTGACATTACGTTCTAACCAATTTTCAGAAGGGGCTAGTGTTGATCGACAACCATCCTTCCATGACAAGTGCCAGAACCCATCAGTTTGCAAGTAGTAATAAGGATTGTATAATGGAGTGGCACTATCTTGGCTGCCTTTAAGGAAGAAAGACTTAAAGATTGGTTCATAAATGTTTTTCAGGTCATGGTAACCAAAGCGATTGTTGGTAAACTCTCCATCCTTCATTCCTTTGATGATGCTGAGAATGAGGACAGGTTTAGCAATGGTTTTGACACGACCATGTCCACGTGTCCATCGACGCATGTGGATTATAGCCTCTTCATAATGTTCAAGAGCTGCATCGTAATTGAAAAATCTAATTATCTTACCCATACCAATTTCAGTTTACTACGATGCAAATATAATGTTTTTGTGGCAATTAATGCTGTCGTTAATGTTTTTTTTGCTTAACTTCTTCTTCGTCTTAATCATTTTGCTTAACTTTGCTATTGACTAAAGCTGCGCAAGCAGTCGAAGTCAAATTTTCGTGGGTAAATTAGATAGTGCTATCTAGTTTCTGAAGGCTTCATAACGAATTGTCCCTTCCAAAACAATCGTACAACAGAAAGCTGGTCGGAAGTGAGATGCGCCTGCTATAGGCGTATCCCTTCTTGATGCTTTTCTGTTGGGTTTACTGTGGAAGGGACGACCTGTTATGAAAGCGGAGGGAGGCGGATACGCTTTCTTTATACCCAGGCTGAGATAAACATAAGCAACGTCCCTTCCACAATGACAACAAAATATGTTTTTTCCGGCCATGAATCTTTTTCGTGCAAGTCACTGTGGCTGAAAAAAGGCTATGACTTTGTTTGCAATGGCAACAAATTCAATGAGCCAGATGCAGTCATAGACCTTGGCGTGGGAAAGAACATGGTGTCATCTATAAGATATTGGCTTCGAGCCTTCAACATCACCGAGAATGACCGGCCGACAGCTATCGGTGATTATCTGTTGAATACTGCAAGTGGCAAAGATCCATATATTGAGGATCTCGGTACACTGTGGCTTCTCCATTTTCAGCTTGTATATTTTGGTGAGGCAACGCTGTACAATTGGCTTTTTCTCCGCCTACAGAGAGAACGTAAGAACTTTGATCGCACACAGGTGTTGAATGCCGTGCGTCGGTACATGATAGAGGCAAGCAAAATAAAGCAGTTCAATCAGAATACTGTCAAGAAAGATATTGGTGTACTTTTACAGAACTATGTACAGCCGACAAAGGCGCATAGCTTTGAGGAATACTCTGCTCTTTTGCTCGACCTTGACCTCATTAAAACCGACGATGGTGGCAAGACTTATGCTTTCAATATTGAGGGTAAACGTAAAGTAGCGCCAGAAATATTCCTTTATGCAATCATCAAGTCGAAAGGTGATGACATGACCATTCCATATGAGGCTCTTCAGAACTTGGGCCTTATATTCTGCATGAATGATATGGAGACAATAACGATGCTCCAGAATATTGCAGATAATTTCCATAATAGCCTCGACTATAGCGATATTGCCGGCATCAGGCAATTGCAGTTTAAGAAAGAGATATATCCGAAGGAGGTTTTAGACAAATATTATGGCAAATAAGTTATTCAGCCTTTCGTCTAACCTCAAGACAGGATTTCCGGAAGGTTACAACTATATCGTAACGCCTAACGCGCAGAAGGTAGCCGATAGCATCATCGATGGCTACCGCAGTGGTGTTCATTCATATACGCTTATTGGTACCTATGGTACGGGTAAGTCTAGTTTTCTTATTGCTCTGAAAGAAGACTTGAAGAAGCAAGGAAAACATAAACTTCTGAAGAGTACAAAGGTACTCAATGACAATGGTGCTTTTGAGACGTTAGATATCATTGGTGATTACAAGTCCTTGGACACTCTGCTGAGTGAAGAACTTGAATGCGTGGGTGATGAAGAACACATAATTGACCATCTTCGTAGCTATTATAACGAAGTCAAATCAAAGGGTAAGTTCCTTGTCATCTTCATCGATGAGTTTGGTAAGGTACTTGAACATGCCGCCAAGAAGAATCCGGAAGGAGAGATGTATTTCATGCAGAAGCTGGCGGAGTTTATCAACGTTCCGACTCGTCATGTCCTTCTCATCACCACACTTCATCAGAACTTCAACGCTTATGCTAAGGGCCTGAATCAAGAGCAAAGAAACGAATGGAATAAGGTGAAAGGACGTTTCCGTGAGATTGTCTTCGTTGAACCCGTAGAGCAACTGCTTTATCTTGCATCAAAGCAGTATACATCAGGCAAGCCCATCACAGACGAGCATCACTTCAAGAAGCTCTATAATCTTGCAGAGAAGACGCATTTCATCTCGCAGGCTTACAGCCTCGATACAGCACGCAGTCTCTATCCTCTTGATCCTTTTGCAGCGAGTGCTATCACAGAGGCAATCCAACGCTATGGTCAGAACGAACGCTCACTCTTCTCTTTCCTTAATGCACGTGGTGAGAACTCGTTGAGAGAGTTTGAACCCGGAAGAAATCTCACGTATAATTTGCAGGAGGTGTACGACTATGTGGTATACAACTTCTACTCTTACCTAAAGGATGCCAATGCTGACTCGATGAACTGGAGTGCGATGCAGATGGCTATCGAGCGTGTGGAAGGTGCCGTATGGGATAATGAACAGGACCTTCTCGACGGCATCAAGATAGTGAAGGCTATCGGACTGCTTAACATCCTTGGCTCGGCAGCATTCTCTATGTCGGAGGAAGAACTGGCTACCTATGCCACCTATGCCATGGGCGTGGAGCACACAGCAGACATCATCGATAAGCTGAAGCACGACAAGATTATCCGTTTCGCAGCCTACAAGCAGCGTCTCATCCTCTTTCAGGGAACCGATATCAACATAGAGGACGAACTAGTGAAAGCAGGTGCAGAACTAGGGCATCAGGAATCATACATCACTGAGATAGGAGAGTTCTTCAGCAAGAAGGTCGCTCCAGTGAAAGCGTACTACTATCACAGAGGCACTCCGCGATACTTTGAATATGAGGTAAAGCAGGAGATTGATGACCTTCCTGTTCCGATGGAAGACGTCGATGGCTATATCCAGCTCATCTTCACTACCGACCGTGACTATCTGCAGACTGTCAAGGAGAAGAGTGCTGAGTGTCCAGAGGCATATATTTTTGCATTCTTCAACAACACGGATGAGATCACCGAACACATTTTCAACATCAAGAAGTATGATTACATTCTCACCAATAGACTGAGTGACGGGTCTGACCGTGTGGCCATCACAGAGGTGATGAACCTGAAGAACTACGAAATCACATTGTTGAACAAGACTGTCAACGAAGACCTCTTCACATCAAACGGCAAGGTGACATGGGTCTACAAAGGACAGGATGAGCAGGTCTGCTCACTCAGGGACTTCAATCGTCTGCTGTCAAAGGTATGTGATGACATCTATAGTTTGACACCGGTGATGAACAATGAGCTATTCAACAAGAACAAGCTCAGCAGTTCTATCTCTGGTGCCAAGGCTAAATATATGGCTGCTCTTCTCACCAATAGTGATAAACGTGACTTTGGTTTTGAATCAGATAAGTTTCCACCGGAGAAGACCATTTATTATTCTCTGCTGAAGAATACCGGTCTGCATGTCGACGGTCACTTTGCCGATAAGCCTTCCAATGAGGGTATCATGAGTCTGTGGGATGCCAGTGAGGAGTTCCTGAAGAGCACGACAACGAAGCCCCGTAAAATTTCGGAACTCATCAAGAAACTGAAGACACGTCCGTATAAGATTAAGACAGGATTCCTCGAGTTCTGGATTCCAACTTACCTATATATCAAGCGCAATGACTATTCACTCTATGGTGCTAATGGGGCTTATATCCCTTTGGTGAACATGGAGTTCTTTGAGCTCTTGCAGAAGCATCCGTCAGAGTTCCTCGTGAAGGCATTCGACGTGTCGGGTGTGAAGATGGAGTTCTTCAATCAGTATCGTAAGTATGTCAATCTCGATGCTGTCGACAGTATCAAGAGTGACCAACTCATTGATACAATCCGACCGTTCTTCTTCTTTTATAACAAGAGGCTCAACGACTATGCGAAGCATACCAATGACCTGAAGAAAGAGACGAAGACCTTCAGAGACGTGCTGGCAAGAGCAAAGGATCCGGAGAAGACCTTCCTCGAAGACCTGCCGAATGCTCTTGGCTTCGACATCAACAGTAACAGTGAAACGTTTGCAAAAAACTACGCTGACATAATCAACAGGGCCGTTAGGGAGCTCCGTGGCTGTTACAACCGGATGATTGATAACATTGAGGTGTATGTCGTCGAGTATCTCGGCTTGGAATCATACGACTACAATGAGTATATCGCCGAAGTACGTCGGAAGTTCAAGAACATCAAGGCTTATCTTCTTAATGACCGTCTAAAGTCCTTCTACCAAGCATTGATGACAGAGCGTGACAATCGTAATGAATGGTACCAGGCCATCTGCTTCGTCGCTCTGCAGCATCCGTTGGAACGACTGAGGGATGACGAGAAGGAGAAACTTCATGACGAGCTGCTCGAGCTCTTCTCAGAGTGTGAGAAATATATTGATATCTCAAAGGTGTCAGAAAACGAAGGCGATGAAATCTACTCCTTCGACCTAGTCTCGTCGAATAGCAACGAAGAGAATATCAAGCCGCAGACTTATCGTCTTAACGCCAATGATGCTGAGAAATCGAAGGCGATGGAGGAGAAGATCAACAGCCTCCTCAGTGGAAACAAAGAATTGGATGTGGTGACACTGTTGAAAGTTCTGAAGAATAAGATTAAATGACGAAAGTAAGACATATATTAGGAATATCGGGAGGTAAGGATAGTGCTGCGCTCTCCATCTATCTGAAGCAGAAGTATCCTAACCTCAAGATAGAATATTATAATTCCGATACGGGTTGTGAACTGGCAGAGACAGAGCAACTCATCGACCGTCTAGGGGCCTATCTCGGACATATCACCCGTCTGCGTGCTGCGGAAGGAAGTCCGGAGCCGACACCATTTGAGCACTTTCTGAAGTCGATGGGCGGTTTCCTGCCATCCCCTCAGGCCCGATGGTGCACGAAGAAGATGAAGCTCGATGAGTTTGAGCGTTTCGTTGGAGAGGATGAAGCCATCTCCTATGTGGGCATCCGTGGTGACGAGGACCGTGACGGATACATCTCGTCGAAATCGAACATCCAGTCCATCTTCCCTTTCAGAAAGAACATCTGGAGTCTTGACGTCGTCAATAAGTTTCTACACAACGAGAACATAGAGCAGATCACTCAGATCTATGATGACCTCTGCCCCGATGGATTTCTGAAAGAGGATCTGATGGAGATCGTTAAACGACCCATCACGAAGCAGTTCTACTATTCGAAAAAACTCAATGCGCTGCTCGACTTCGATGTGAAGATGTTCAATCATGCAGTATTTCGATTCCTCAAGACGACAGATTACCCAGTAGGCAAACTTACAGAAGAGGAGTTCCCGCTGCTTGACAATGATGAAGTACTTGTCAAGGACGACATCTTCCGCCTCCTACGTGAGAGCGGTGTCGGCGTACCAAAGTATTATGAAGAGATACCTTTTGAGGTCGACGGCAAACAGGGTACCTACTGCCGCAGTCGCAGTGGTTGCTATTTCTGCTTCTATCAGCAGAAGATAGAATGGATATGGCTCTACGAGCAGCATCCAGATCTCTTCAAGAAGGCCATGTCGTTTGAAAAGGACGGCTACACATGGAACCAAGGAGAGAGCCTTGCTGACCTCATCAAGCCGGAGCGCATCCGTCAGATTAAGCTTGACGTCATTAAACGTCAGGTGGAGAACAAAAAACAAAACAAAGGCACCACACTTGCCGACATTTTCGGTGACGACATTATGTGCGCCAACTGCTTTATATAGAATAGCGTTATGTTGAAAGACAATGTACAGATGCCATTACACCGACGTTTTAAGTCGGGTACAGAGTGGGAACCAATTGGCTTCTTCTCAGATGCATTGTGCGAAGCCAAGACTTTCGACTTAATGTTAGGTTTCTTCTCTTCTTCTGCCATAAATGTTCTTAGTGATAGTTTTGCAACTTTCATATATAATGGAGGAAAGATGCGAATGATCATTAACGACATTCTTTCTAAAGAAGATAAGGCAACTTTTATGGTAGGGGAAAGTGATGTAGACCTTCCTACTTTCGATTTATCTGACATAAAGACCATTAAAAGAACTTTGTCGGAAAGGGATAAGCATTTCTTTGATTGCCTTGCTTATCTTATTCGCAATGATAGAGTTGAAATAAAGATAATAACTCCAAAGGACAATTGTGGCATATCACATACTAAGGCTGGTATCTTTAGTGACAATGCCAGTAGAATAGCCTTTGAGGGTTCGTGTAATTTCTCAAAAACAGCTTTAGTAGACAATATTGAGAGCTTTACTATAACCTGTGATTGGGATGGCCCTACATCCGAAGCCAACATCAACGAAATAGCTAAAGACTTCGAGCAAACATTTAGTGGCAAGAATGACACTGTAAGATACGAGGATGTAAAAGATATAAAAACCAACATCTTATCTTCTTTTCCAGACAAGAGTATACAAAGACTTCTGAAAGAAGAATATGATTTGTTGAAGAACAGACAGAAAACTTATCTAACTCCAACAATAAAGAAGGTATTGAAAAGAGCAAAGGACAAAGTCGCCAGTATTATATATAAGCAAACTGGGGATATAAGTGTCATGCTGTCTGACGATGTTCCATCTTTCCCATACACTTCTGGGCCACGTGACTATCAGAAGCTTGCTTTTGAGAAATGGAAAGACAATGGTCAGCGTGGACTCTTCGCTATGGCGACAGGCACAGGTAAGACGATTACAGCATTAAATTGCTTGCTTGAGATATACATACGTAAAGGCTATTACAAGGCTGTCATCCTTGTGCCTACTATTACGCTTGTTAACCAGTGGGAAGAAGAATGTAGAAAATTCTCTTTCCAAAACATCACAAAAGTATTTTCAAAAAATACTGACTGGAAAGACGAAGTTGGACGTCTATGTATGGATGAGAAGTACAATATAGACAGCAACTCTTCATATATAATCATTGCCACATATGCTTCATTCTCTAGGAGGAAGACGTTTGATATGCTCAATAGTCTTGACCGTCGTCGTGTACTCTTGATTGCCGACGAATGTCACAATATGGGCTCAGAGACTATGTTGAAACTTTTGAAAGAAGTAAGATATGGCAGACGTATAGGATTATCAGCGACACCAGAACGTCAGTTTGATGACCGTGGCAATAGAATGCTGAGGAAGTTCTTTGGTGCTGAAGATGGTTATACATATGAATATTCCATGGAAGAAGCCATCAAAAATGGAGTCCTATGCAAATACAAGTACTATCCCCATCTGATTAGACTGACACCAACGGAGATGTCGGAATATATTGATTTGTCTGAAAGGATAGCCAAGTACTTCAACTTTGAGAAGGAGTGTTTCGATAAGACTGATGAGATTTTAAAGAAATTCCTTCTTAAGCGCAAGCGTATCATTCATAAGGCATATAACAAACTTGGAGTATTCAAGCAAATCATTTCAGAAAGATTTGCAGAAAAAGGTAATCTCAAATATTCGCTGGTTTATGTTCCAGAGGGTAATAAGCCTGACTACATAGAAGGAGAAGACGACTTCGATATTGCCGATAGTATTGGCGATGATGAAGATGCTGATCATCTGATAAACGTATATACGAAAGCGGTCTCAGATTTGGATGAGACTATCACTGTAAAGCGTTTCGTATCTGGACAAAAAGACCGAGATGAAGTTCTAGAGGATTTTGCAAATGGGAGGATACAAGTCCTGACATCAATGAAGTGCCTCGATGAAGGTGTTGATGTGCCACGTAGTGAACTCGCAATATTCTGTTCTAGTACGGGAAATCCACGACAATTCATTCAACGGAGAGGACGTGTGCTAAGGACTCATAAAGACAAGAAGCTGGCTATACTTCATGATCTAGTAGTTGCACCGGAGGTTATTCCATGCACTGACAGCTACCGTATGGAGCAATCCTTATTGCGAGGTGAGCTAAAGAGGGTAAGCAATTTTGCCAGGCTCTCTGAGAATCCATCTCAATCAGAGATAGAACTACACGATGTAATGAATTATTATGCTTCGAATCTAAATTATAACAATCAAGACAATGACTAACAAAGAAAGGATGCTGCACATGGTGCTGGATGACCCAAAGCTGCAGGAACTCTACAACTATGACAGGAGCGAGTATGAGGACTTGAGTACAGCCTTATACTCTGATAATATAGTTGTTGCTACGGTCGCAAAGATCATTAAAGATCTCAATGGGTCTGAAGATCAATCAATACAGAAAAAAGTGTACAAATCAATCTTTAATAACTTATATGACAATATTCTAATATGATTATTAAGAAGCTGGAAATAACCAATTTCCGTAGCTACTACGGCTACAACTCATTAGATCTTACCGATGGCCTGAACCTCATAATTGGTGCTAATGGTGATGGTAAGACCACAATCTTCGATGCTTTAGCATGGCTCTTCAATACGAAGCAGGTCGTGATGGATGAAAGATTGATCTCAAAGAAACGTGAAGAAGAACTTTCTACTTCAGAGTCAGATGATGTCAGAGTAGCATTATACTATGAACATGAAGGACAGGATAAGACGCTTGAGAAAATGTTCCGTTTCACGAAGTCTTCAGATGGAACTGTCACAACCCAGAACTATTCTTTCGTTCTAAGAGAAGGTAATGGCATAGAACGGACAGAAGTAAGCGGTGTAAATATTGATCATGACTTTCCTGTAGAACTTCGCCACTATACAATGTTTAGAGGTGAAAGTGACCTTGACGTCTTCAAGGAGTCTAATGCTTTAGGCATATTGATAAAGACATTCAGCGATGTAAAAGACTTCGATGCATACTTCAAGTTTATGGAGTTTGCTAAAAGCTGCGCTGAATCTGCTAGAGATTCTGCCCAAAGAAAGGACAAAAAGAACTCTGACAAAGTCCGTGGACTTAAGCAAATCATAGAAAGAGAAGATGCTATTCTCTCTGATATTAATCGAGAGATAGAGGATAAAACCGACGAGGTCACTAACTTCAAAGCTTTGCTCGATAACATAGAGCAGAATCGAGAAGCATCTGAGCAACTGGTTGATGTCAATAGAAGAATTGCTAATCTGACAAAAGACAGGGATGAAACAGCAAGCCACATCCACGAAGACTATACCATCAATTTACTTGATGATATGTGGATTCTTATGGGGTTTACTAATATTGCTGCTGACTTTACCAAGAAAGTAAACGACGCTGATCTCAAAAGAAGAGAAGAAGAAAAAGCCTATTTGATAGAAGCAGGTGAAAAGAAAGCACTTAAGAAACTGAAGTTTACACCTTTACCTGTTAACATACCTGGGCCTCAGACAATGAAAGAGATGCTTCATGATGAAGTGTGCAAAGTGTGTGGCAGACCAGCACCTAAGCACAGTGAGCCATGGGAGTTCATGCTACACAAGTTGCAAGAATATGAGGATGCTATCAAAAACAGGAAGGATAAAGAAGATGATTCTGTTCCTCCTCTCTATAAGAATAATTATATCAAGGAATTGATGGGCAGAGCAACTACTCTCGACAATAATCTCCATGATATAAATGTACTACGCCAAAGAATCAAAGAGAAGATAGCTCTCAACAATCGTCTGCACAACGATATCAGAAAGATCGAGGAGAACCTGGAGAGAGAATATGAAAACAAGAAGCGTATTCTTGCTCAAACAGATGGCTTGACAGAAGAGCAGTTGCAAGCAAGATACCAAGACATCTCTAGTTGGACCAATCAGCAGAGAAATGCTGAAGACAGAGTAAAAACCCTAAAAGTGCAGAGAGAAAAGCATCGTGAAAAACTCGACGATGCGCAGAATCAGTTATCGCAGCTTGCTGTTGGTACTTCTGCTGAGATATATACCAAAATATGGAATATCATTCGTCAGATCGCTGATGCCTTCAAATCCGCAAAGGATAAAAACAAATATGACCTTCTTAAGGCCATAGAGGACAAGGCTAACTATTATCTGGAGCAGCTTAACATCAATGACTTCAAGGGTACTGTCAGAATTATAGAGAAGGCCAACGGACAGGGAGAAGTCCGTCTTGTGAACAATGATGGCGCAACTATCTACAGCCCTAATACAGCGTTGAAGACAACATATCTCATGTCCATAATATTCGCTATCAGCTGTATATCCAGTGAACGTAAGAACACAGAGTATCCTCTCATCTTTGATGCGCCAACGTCTTCGTTCACGGACGCAAAAGATACTGAATTCTTTAATGTCATAAGCAAACTCAACAAGCAAGTGATTATTGTCACAAAGAGCTTCCTCAAAGACGTTGGCAATGGTAATATTGTACTGGACTGCGATAGGGTGGAGGCCGTACAAGGCACAGTCTACCGCATTGAAAAGAAGAAGCCTTTTGATGATAAAAAGCTTGGTACCATTCAAACAATAATAACGAAGATTAAATAATTATGACTTCTTACGATAATATAGAAGAGCCTCTAAAAGGTGAGAAACTCATAGATGTATGGGGCAGACGTAATCCTCGTTTTGAGAAGAAATATGAGCAAAGTGTTCTACGTGTGCTTTCTACTTATGGCGTAAAGGCTAGTGAGACGACAGAGGCCAAAGGAAAAGTCTTCGGCGCTGGTTATGAACCTATGATTATGGCTTTCTTCATTGGACTATATGCCAATAAGAGATTGCCTCTTTCCGACGATCCCGATGACTTGAAGGGCTTAGGACAACCATTGATGTTCTGGGGTAACAATGGTAACAAGTTGCGTAAGACATATCCACGTCTGCGTGAATATATCTTCGATGCTCTTGTAGCAAAGACTGATATAGATTGGGTGGCTCTAGATAAAGGAGAAATAAAGGTCAGTGCGATTATAACCCAACTAATCAATACTATGGAAGAATACGTCAACTATGGCTTCTCTGTAATAGAAGAAAAAATAGAAGAGGACAAGGGCTACTTCTTCTCACAGCGTGCTTTTCTTGATATGTTTATGCAATTGACGGAAAATGATGTCGCTGATACCATTCAGAAAACACCAGCTGACAACAATGATGTAGAACCTCTATAACACTGTGTATTCATGGGCATAGATTATACTGATATTTTTGAGAAATTAGCATGCAGACATGATGACATTGCGAGAATGGAGACTGCGATGCTGATTGCTGTAATAGACTTAGTTGGTGAAGGGGAAATCGTAAATAATGAGATCAAGCCTAATCACCAACTACAATCGGCATACACTAAAGTCTGTCATAGATATCATATTTCGTCTGAAAATGCTTATCTGCCGTTTTGGTATCTTGCTCGTGAATCTTTTTGGCACATCGTCCCATTCAGAAACGGTGAGGATATCCTGGATCTTATTAGGGACAAAAATCAACAGCCGTCAAAATCAAAATTGGAAAGCTGTGTCAATTACGTAGAACTCGACGACGATTTGTTCTTCCTTATGACGTTGTCATCAGGAAGGACAAGTCTTCGTGAGTCCTTGTTGAAATTTTGCTTTAATCTTAACGATGATGAGGTGATTGCGTACGCTGCTGATAATGCTAAGCCAAGTTCTCCTATAGACACGAAGAAACTCTATGAATCCTTGAAAAATACCAGTAATGGCAACAATGAAACCACTACGAAAGTAGTGGCTTCTGAAGGTTATCGCGACTTACCATTGAACCTTAAGATTGCTCTGAACATTAGCTTCTTCACCTTTCTCAAAAAAAATCCATATGCACAAGAGTCTATCATTTCAGAAATGCCTGATATAGATAGTCTTTATGAGCATATTGTGAATGCAAGTTCGTTCCTATCAAAAGCAACATCAGCATACGCTTCTACGTATATCTCTCTTCTCAAAGACTTAAAGATTGCTCTAATGTCTGAAGATAATGCATCTACACTAATAGACAGGATTACTGAGGAGATAGCTAAACTGGAAGATACTAATAGTAAACATCAGATACCAGAGGATGACTTTTCTTATACGGACGAAGGGTCAACTTCAGAGGTAAAAATAACAAGTTACGAAACCAATGACCTTCAATCTGCAAATTCAGAAGAACTGACTTCAACTCCGGATTATCAAGAAGACGACAGTCAGGAAGAGCCAAAAGAATTAGATTTCTTCGTTGAGCAGATAGGTGGAAAATGCACTATTGTTAACAAAGAGAACAAAAAGATATATTCTTCAACCGGTAGAGTAGTCATTATAAAGGGAGAACCGTACAGAGTGTATAGGACCTATTCTTATCTGACTATCAACAAGCTGAATAGAGAAGGAGAAAACTTCTATACAGGTGAAAGAATAATAAACGTCAAATCTGAGTCAGAGCTTTACCAAGCCTTAGATGGGTATGATAACATTCAAGAGATCAACGGAATAAGAAGAGATTATTCCGGTCAGTATCTACTGAAGCTGCAAAACACATGGTATGATAGTGTTGGAGGTATAGACTCTGTAGAGCAACCGATTGAACAACCATCTGAGTCTGCTAAGACTTCAGATGTTGTTAGCAATGATACGGAAGAGGGGGCAACCAGCGATGACTATCTAACAGAAGATGAAGTCCAGGAGATATTGAAATCCTACAAGCCAAAGGGGAAATTGGGATTAATCAGGGAATTTGCTCATTCTCCCTATGATTTTCTTTGGATGATGGCGATAGTAGACAAGATGGATGCAGCTGTTCCGCCTCGTTCTATCCAAATTGACGATCTGGCTATGGTGATGATAGCTAATGCATGGGAGGCTAGCCAAATTTACCCGGAGACAATAGAAAGGCAACCAGCATTGAAGAAATGCATCGAATTCTTTATCTCAGAATCAGAACAGAGCATGGCTGAGCCACTGGATTGGAATTCTCCAAAAGAGCTAGTGTATTCAGAAATCAAAGATTACCCTATGGGTGATGATATAGAAGGCATTGTAGATAAGCTTGTCAGCGAAGCACCATATCGTGTAGACAACACTTGGATACAAACTCATGACATGATGGATCTAATAGAGAAATCAAAAGAGTTCTATGGTAGATGCTTGTACGGTATACATCTCAAAAAGTACGATTCGTTTATTCAGATGAATGAGCCATGGATCTGGAATTTACGAAAAGAGCATGATTACCTAATTCTGTATTTTAGAGATCTCTATAGGAAGGCCCTCACTGAAAATGACAATTCTCTTTTATAAGAATTAGTCACGAGACTGGTGGTTTAAGCTTTAGTAGTTGTTTCTAACGACTCTAATAGAACCGTGAGCTGAGGGGTAGCATATCTCTTTATAGCCTAAACGATTTATCAAAATAAGCCGACAGCCTGAGAAATCGACAAAATAATAATCGAGTTCTCAAGTTATCGGCCTTTATTTTGCCGGTTTTGCTGACCTTTTTGTTGTTGGCGAGAGTAGAGCTGTCAATCTTTTTCTTTTACGGGTGTATACAGTATGCAACCTGGCTCTGAAGGATGATCGAGCACGAGGGTGTCAGCGGGATACGCGCTCAACTTCCAGGCGACGAGGATGTCACCGGCTGCTCCGGCGGCGCAAAAGAGACTAAGGAAAGTCACTTCGACATCGCGGAACAGGAGGCCCGCTATCAGCGGGAGGATGCCTAAGATGACGAGCGGGGCGAGGGCGCCGACGACATACTGCCGCTTCTTCAGCGGCTCACTACAATGGCAGTAGGCAGCGCCTGCTTTCCAATTGACTCCAAAACTGATGCTCTGCCAACCATCCTTTGTATAATGGGCGAAGGCCAGGCCGTGGATGAGTTCGTGGGCAATCAAGCTCGCAATGAGGATGACCATAAAGAGCAGGGAGGATAGCTCCGGATGGTTAGGGATATTCAAGATACTGAAGTTGCCGATGTCTCTCAGGGGCCAGCCGAACTGGTGATACCATATCGGCGCGACGAGTGCAAAGAGCACAATGAAGATGACGACAGCAAAGATGTTCGCTTTTGTGGTGTTAATGGTCAGTTTCTGCTGATCGGTTGCCATATGGGTTGTTTGGGTTTAGATGAATAATTAGTACTCCGACTGGGAATCGAACCCAGATCAAAGGTTTAGGAAACCTCCGTTCTATCCGTTGAACTATCAGAGCTCCTGACGATAATAGCATGGTAGCATGCTATTAGGATGCAAAGGTAAGGATAATTATTGGAAAAGCGCAAGAGTTGAGTTAAAAAATAGTCGTGGAGAGCCGTGAAAAGCCGATGCAGAAATAGTTTTGTTGCTATATGCTTTTCAGCACGGCATCGATGAGCGACTGCTTGCGGTTCTTGACATTCATGATCTTCTCTTCGAGGGTGCCTTCGGTGATCATCCGATAGACGAAGACGGAGCGGTGCTGTCCGATGCGGTGGGCACGGCTGACGGCTTGTTCCTCGGCTGCAGTGTTCCACCAGGGGTCGAGGAGGAAGACATAGTCGGCAGAGGTGAGGTTGAGGCCCACGCCACCGGCTTTCAGTGAGACGAGGAAGAACTGACAGTCGTCGTTGTTCTGGAAGGTGGCGATTGTCGCCTCGCGGTCGCGCGTCTGACCTGTGAGCATCGCGTATTTCCATCCCCGCTTCTCCATGATGGCGGCAATGGTGTCGAGGAAGCCGGTGTAGTCGCTGAAAAGCAAGGCTTTGTGTCCTGTGCCACGTAGCTCTTCCAAGCGTCGGAAGAGTTCCGTGAGTTTCCCGGAGGTCTGACAGAGAGCGTCAGCGGAAAGCTTGTCTAACAGGATCTCGCGGTTGTTCACTGTCAGTAGTGGGGTGCATGCGATCTGTCGCAGACGCGTGATGGCTGCTAAGACATAGATGTTGTCGATATGGTCTTTTTGTGCCTGGATATGCTGCTTCATGGCTGTTGCCATCTCCTCATGCATCTGTTGCTGCTCCGAGGTCGCAGGGCACATGATGACTTCGTTCTGCCGCTCAGGAAGGTCCTTGAGCACGTTCTCCTTGATGCGCCGGAGAAAATAAGGTGCGAGGAGCCGCTGGAGGATAGCAGTATTACGGCTCTCGAGATTATCCGTGATAGGATGGATGAAGTTGTGGTCGAAGTCGCTGTAGTCGCCTAAGAGCTGCGGATTGAGGATACTCATTACCGCCCACAGCTCTGCGAGATTGTTCTCCATCGGTGTGCCCGAGAGCGCCAAGGGGAAGTCGGCGCGGATGCTTGCGATGGCACTGTAGAGCAGAGACTCGCGGTTCTTGAACGCTTGTGCCTCGTCGTAGACGGCGATGGCGAAATGATAATCTTTCAGCACGTCGATGTCGTTGCGCAGCGTCTGATAGGTTGTGATGACGACGTCGTGGCTCTGGATATAAGACGTTTTCTGTTGCCGTTCCTGTTGCGATCCTATGTATCGGAGAACGGAGAGAGATGGTGCGAAACGTCGGAACTCGTTGCGCCAGTTGTGCACGACGGAAGCAGGGGCCACGACGAGCACGGGATTCTTTGAGGCAGTGACAGCAGGTGCCGGGTCGAAGAGACTGAGCTGAACAGCATGCTTGCCAGATTTATCCGTCGAGGGCTTAGCCTCCTCAATGTATTTAGCGATCAATGCAATGGTCTGCACCGTCTTACCCAGACCCATGTCGTCGCCTAAGATGCATCCCGCTTTCTCCTGATAATGCGCCACGAGCCATTCGTAACCGGAGAGCTGATAGGGGCGTAGGGTGGCTTGGAGCGACTTGGGAAGAGCTACATTCGTTTTCTTATTATCACTCTGTTTATCAGTAGGATTGTTGTTCGTACTGATAATGTCTTCCTGACTCTTGCTGAGCATCATGCTCCCGTCCTTCTCGACGCGTCCGAAGAGCATCAGTCCGCCATAGCGCGTGAACCACGATTGGGGAATGATAAACGTCTCACCGTTAGGGAGCTTGTATTCGTTCCTTCCTTCGGTGATTTGCTTGCGGAAAGCAGACAGGGGCAAGGCCGTGCCATCGGAGAACAGGACCTTGGTCCTGACATGCAGCCATGGCCCTTCAGCTTTGATATTATCTTTGACCTCAACGTTACCGATATATAATTGTTGCGAGACATGCTGTCTGACGGTAATATTCTTCTCTGACAGTCGTGCCTCGTTGTCGCCGAGCCATGCTACGAGTTGCCGGCGCGTGCCTTCCAATGGCATGTGGAGGGAACCGACGAGGTAAAGTTGAACTTGGCTCTCCCAGTCCCTATTGCGGTAGACGCGGTGGAAGGAAATGGTGGTGCCGTCATCGTGCATCCGCACGCGTTTCTCCCGCTTCTCATTGGCTGTGAAGGTTGTGCCGTCGTAAGAATATTGCAGGAAGAGGCCATAGGAGCCTCCGATTGTCTGTTCAAGGATGATTGTCGCCTGACCTTCGGGATGGAGATCCTCAATGTCGAAACCTTCAGCCTCTACATCATTGTGCTTAGCCATGCGCAGGATGAATGTGCGGAAATACTTGTCCTGCATGGTGAGTGGGATGGATACTGTCTCCTTGTCAAGGAAAGGCTTGAGCAACATGCCGTTGAGCCCTTCGTCCATCGTATAGATCGTGTTATCAATGATGACGATGGCGGGCCGGTTGCTTAGGATGATGGCATGGCTCATGGATGGCACCTTGTCGTCGGCTACCGTGAGCCGGTAGAGGATGCCGTTGCTGGTCTTGTTGAAATGTGGGTGCAAGGGCAAAGGAGCGAGCGAGGGCGTGAGCCGGTTGGCCTGTTCCAAGGCATCGCCGGGCCTGACATCCATCCAAATGGGGATGTCGGCTTGGGCCGCGAGGCGGATGGCTTCGAGGATGCGCAGACCCACCTGCTGGGAGAGATAGTCGCGCGTGGGCTTGCTTGCTTTGTCGATGAAGGCGCGAAGCGAGGAATAGCTGTTGCCGCCTTTGGTATAAAGAAACTGTGGTGTTGTCCACTGACAGCAGTAGATGATGCGTTTCAGATCCGCATCATCAGTGTCAGAGATAACACCACCTTTCCAACTCGCATCACCTTCCGTGGTGATACGGCGCAGTTCGATGGCATACAGATCCCATATGCCACCTTTCTTGATGATCAGTGCTTTGTCCAAACGATAGCCTTATTTGTTGTCGTTGACCTTGGCTCCAAGCTTCTTCATCCACTTGCCCCCGACCATGCAGGCGATGCCGATGGCGATGATGGGGATGGAGAGGAGCTGACCCATGTCGAGCGGCAGGACAGCCTCGAAGGGCTCCTGGATATCCTTGACGAACTCGATGAAGAAGCGCGCCGTAAAGACGAGCGTCAGACAGAGACCGACGAAGAACCCTGTGCCGACCTTCTCCGGATGCTTCTTGTAGAGAGCATAGATGATGAAGAAGAAGATGGCGTAGCAGATAGCCTCGTAGAGCTGTCCCGGATGGCGCGGGTACTGGTCGACCTTCACGAAGATGAACGCCCAGGGCACGTTGGTGACCTTACCGATGATCTCGGAGTTCATGAGGTTGCCAAGTCGGATGAACGTCGCCGTGATACACGAGCAGATACCCATGTTGTCGAACACTGTCCACACGTTGACTTTGTTGCGGTGGGAGTAGATGAAGATGGCGATGATCATTCCGATGACGCCACCGTGGGAGGCGAGACCTTCATAGCCTGTGAACTTCCACGAGCCGTCGGCCATGAAATGGATCGGGAGGAACATCTCCACGATGTGCTTGCCCGAGGAGAGAAAATAGTCGGGCTGATAGAAGAGGCAGTGGCCGAGACGGGCTCCGATGAGCACACTGATGAAGATGTACATGAAGAGCGGGTCAAACTTCTCGTCGGGGATCTTCTCATCCTTGTAGAGCTTCGCCATGAGGAGTGTGCCCAAGAGCAGGCCCACAAGCCAGCACATGGCATACCACCGCACGCCGAAGGAGCCGATGTGGAAAATAACCTCGGAAGGGTTCCAGTAGATGTAAAGCAAGTTCAGCATGAAAAAAAGCTTTTGTTATACATTGAACCTGAAGTGCATGATGTCGCCGTCCTGCACCTCGTAGTCCTTGCCTTCGATATAGAGCTTGCCGGCTTCCTTGACGGCAGCCTCCGACTTGTACTGGATATAGTCGTCGTACTTGATGACCTCAGCGCGGATGAAGCCCTTCTCAAAGTCGGTGTGGATGACGCCGGCACACTGCGGAGCTTTCCATCCTTTGTGGAACGTCCAGGCCTTGACCTCCATCTCTCCGGCTGTGATGAATGTCTGGAGGTTCAGCAGATGGTAGGCTTTCTTGATGAGTCGGTTCACGCCACTCTCCTCGAGTCCGAGATCGTCGAGGAACAGTTTCTTCTCCTCGTAGGTGTCGAGGGATGCGATGTCCTCCTCTGTCTTGGCAGCGATGACCATAGCCTCGGCGCCTTCCTTGGCAGCGATGTCCTCCACGATCTTACTGTATTTATTGCCGGTCTTGGCACTTGCCTCGTCGACATTGCAGACGTAGAGCACGGGCTTGGTGGTGAGGAGGAAGAGGTCGTGCGCCGCTTTCTGCTCCTCTTTCGTATCGAAGGTCACGACACGTGCGTTCTCACCACGGTCGAGGACCTCCTTGTAAGCGTGGAGCACGTCGACGAGGACCTTGGCGTCTTTGTTGCCGGTGGCAGCAATCTTCTCCTGCTTCGTGAGCTGGCCCTCGATGGTCTCGAGGTCCTTGAGCTGCAGCTCTGTGTCAATGATATCCTTGTCGGCTGCGGGATCGACAGGCGCACCGCCCTCGCGCACGACATTGTCGTCGTCGAAGCAGCGGATGACGTGGATGATAGCGTCGCACTCACGGATGTTGCCGAGGAACTTGTTTCCGAGGCCCTCACCCTTGGAGGCACCCTTCACCAGTCCGGCGATATCCACGATCTCACACGTTGCGGGCACGATACGTCCCGGATGGACGATCTCAGCGAGCTTCGTCAGACGCTCGTCGGGTACGGTGATGACACCGAGGTTGGGTTCAATCGTACAGAAGGGGAAGTTGGCTGCCTGTGCCTTAGCGCTCGACAGGCAGTTGAAAAGCGTGGATTTGCCGACATTAGGCAAGCCCACGATACCACATTTTAATGCCATATCTTATATAAACGTTTATATTCTATTCTGTTTGCACATGCAAAATTACAGAATAAAACGCAGATAACACGTTCTCGCATGGATTATTTTCTCACACAGATCTTAAAGATCTTAAGGATTGTTACGCCGCTTCGCGGCTTTTCTGAACATTAATTGCCAATAATTATCCGTTAATTACTCATTAATTTATTGTCAATTAATGGTTAATTGATGGGAATTAACGTTTAAGCTACCCCTTCGTAGCGAATAGCGTAGCCATCTTTTAAATCTTTAGGATCCGTGTGAAAAATAAAGTAGGTTCCGTGTGAAAAATAAAGTAAGATCCGTGTGGAAAAGATTACGCCTCAATCTCTTTTTTTATCTCTTCGAGACTTATTTTCTTTCTTGCTCTGACATGATCGAAGCCCTGGCCGTAGACGCCGATGACGGGGCTTTGTGCCACGAAGGCCTCGGGATCGATCTCATCGATGAGGTCGAAGATGACGGACGACTCACTCTTCTTCGCCAGGCAGAAGAGGACCTTGATGGGCCGCTTCGAATAGAAGCCGTTGCCGTTGAGCGTGGAGCAGCCACGGTCGGCGATCTTGTTGATGGCCTCACCGATCTCCTCCCATTTCTCGGAGATGATAAAGAACTGGACGGAGCGGTGGAGGGAGTTGACGACGTAGTCGACGCAGAAAGAGACGATGAAGAGGAGCACGTAGCCGTAGAGCACCTTCTCCCAGTCGCGCAGCACGACATAGCTCGACGTGATGATCGTCAGGTCGCAGAAGAGGATGATATGTCCGAGGGAGACGTCACGGTACTTATGTACCATGGCTGCCACGACATCGGAGCCTCCTGTGCTGCCTCCGGCGGAGAGTCCGAGACCCACGCTCGTGCCCATGAAGACGCCACCGACGATGCACGCCATGAACTTCTGATCGGCGAGGAGGTGTGCGTTCATGCCACCGAGCCACTGGAAGATCGTGGAGCCCACGGTGAAGACTGTCACGGCGTAGATCGTCTTGATGCAGAAACGCCAGCCGAGGACCTTCAGGGCGGCGAGAAGGAGTGCGGCATTGATAACGAAATAAGTGTACTGGGTAGGGATGCCGGTACCCCAGTACACGATCTCTGCGATACCCATCGTGCCACCCATCGTGATCTGATTGGGCACGAGGAAGAGGTTCAGTCCGATGACACCGATGAGCATGGCCACGGTGATGATGGCGTAGTCGCGGATGGTGCGGAGGACTGACTTAGAATGATTTCTTTGCGGTTGCATGGCAATTTCTTATTTACCGTGCAAAGGTACAAAGAATTCCGAAGATTTTTATTTTCACACGGATCTTAAAGATCTTAAAGATGGCTACGCTATTCGCTACGTGTTGGGCACGGTGTCCTTGAGTCCATTGTCGATGGTGATGAACCGGTCGGCATAACGGCGGGCGATGTCGAGGTCGTGGGTGGAGACGAGGACGAGCTTTCCCATGTCGTGGGCGATTTTGCGTAGGAGCGCCATCGTGGCGTGCTTGCTCTCGTAGTCGAGGAAGGCGGTAGGCTCGTCGAGAAGCATGACGGGTGTCTGCTGGGCGATGGCGCGTGCGATCATCACTTTCTGCCGCTCACCGTCGCTGAGCGTCGAGAGGTTGCGGTCGGCGAAGACCTGAGTGCCGGTGAGCTCCATAGCTTGGTTGACGAGGGTTTCATCCTCCTTACTGAGTTTTCCGAAGAACCCCGTGTAAGGCATGCGACCCATGGCAACGACCTCGCGGGCCGTGAGGTTGAGGACATCCGGCTTCTCGGTGAGGACCACACTGAAAAGACGCGCACGAGATTCTGCAGAGAGGCTCGTGCAGTCGCGCTCCGACCCCTCCGTACTAAAAACGACACGCCCCGCAAGCGCCGGTTGGAGGCCTGCGAGGGTGCGAAGAAGAGTTGATTTGCCAAGGCCGTTACTGCCTATGAGGCATACGAGGCTCTTGGCTATTAAGGTGCCATCCAACGGTCCTGCTACCGTCTTGTGGCGGTAGCCGATCGTCAGATGGTCTAATGTTAAGCCTTCCACAGACCGTGGAGGTTGCAATATTCGCGGGCTGTCACCTCGGTGGCGTCGGTCTTGAACTCAGCCACGGGCTTGTCCTCGGGTGTGAGCTCACGGCGCAGGATGCCGTCGGGGGTGATGAGCTCGATGAACTGGATGTAGTGCTCGGGGATCATGGGATGCAGCACGCTGCCCACGGTGACGCGGTAGCCGCCCTCGATCTTCTCCACGACGGGCACGTGCTTCTCCTTGGCGCCATCGGTGGTGTTCTCCTTGAGCAGCTTCATCGGCTCGCCGCAGCATACGGGCACAGCGCCATCTTTCAGAACCTCTACCATGCCACCGCAGTGCTTACAAATATAAATTTCGCCTTTCTTAGTCATAATGTTTCTGTATTAATGTTGTTGTATGTATGTAGTTGTTATTGTTTCTTGCTGCCATGAAGTTTCCTTCATGTTAGCAATTGCAAATTTACAATAATTCCAAATATCTTGCAACAAAATAGGGCGGAAAATTCATGTCAATGAGTTTTTTTAACGTTTGAGGTTTGTGAGGTTCGCCCTCTCCGAGGCCGACCGTTCAGGTCTTTGGTCTCTATCCCCCAGGTTGCGTCGCTGCGCTCCTTACCTGGGGTTAACCAAATTGGCCCCCTCTGGGGACCTGTCAGCATCACCCCTTGAAACATATAAAGCCCTCCCCTGGATGGGGGAGGGGAAGGGGGGGGGCGTTACTTCGCTAACTTCATTGCTTCCACTGGCTTGTTGGTGGTGATGAGGTCGACACCTTCCTTGATGAACTCATCGATGTCGTTAAGATCGTTGACGGTCCACACATTGACGAGGAGACCGAGGTCGTGGCATTCCTTGATCCATTCGGGATGGAGGGCAAGGACGGTGTTCTGATAGTCGATGCCGCTGAGCCCCTTGGCCTTGATCGTCTGCGGATCCCAGTTGCCATTGAGATACTGGATGTTGGCGTTCGGCAGGAGCTGATGGAGCAGTTCGCAGGCTTTGCCACTGAAGGAGATCCAGACGATGCGGTTCCCGAGGCCTTTGGCTTTCACCATATCGACGGTCTCGCGCACTAGACTGTCCTCATGGCTCTGCGAATACTGTTTCTTGATCTCGAGCACGAGCTTGCAGTTCAGATCCTTGCCGGCATCAAGATACTCCTCGAGGGTCGGGATCTTCTCACCGTTCTTCAGTTCGCATTTCTTCAGTGCCTTGTAGTTCGACTTCTGTATATTGATCTTTCCTACGTTGTCATCGTGATGCACGACGATGATGTTGTCTTTCGTAAGGTGTACGTCGAACTCAGAGCCGTAGCATCCTATCTTGTCAGCGAGTTTCAGTGAGGTGATGGAGTTCTGTGCGCTTCCTGCGCAGTCCCAGTAGCCGCGATGGGCCACGATCTTTGTCTGTGCGGCAGCAGCGAGTGTCATGAGGCAGAGTGCTGCCATTGCAATCAGTTTTTTCATATTTTGTTAGAATTTACTGTGTTATTGTTTAATCGTTTTGCAAAGTTACATATTTTTTGCGATATGAAAGCAGGGAGTGTCGTTACAATACGATTACTATTCTTTTTCTCGCACGGATCTTCTTTATCTCACCGGATCTTTTTTTTTATCTCACACGGATCTTAAAGATTTTAAAGATTTTGCCGCTGTCGCGGCTGGGTGCGCCCCTACGGTGTCACCATAGCATCACCGCGTAGCGAATAGCGTAGCCATCTTTAAAATCTTTAAGATCCGTGTGAGAAAAATCCGTGTGAAAAAAACATGTGTGAGAAAAAATACGTGTGAGAAAGATACGTCTATAATCATGTAACCGAAAAAAAAGAGCGTCTCTGCCGTTATTCCCTTATATTTTGCTAACTTTGCACATTAATAATGTATAACGGATCATCGCGAATAAAAATAAAAGCATCAGAATATGAATATTGAGAAAGAAATCAGTTCCTCGGCTATTGCTGCCGTGAAAGAGCTCTATGGTCAGGACGTACCCGAGAAGATGGTACAGCTGCAGAAGACGAAGCCCGGCTTCGAGGGTAACGTCACGCTCGTCGTCTTCCCCTTCCTGAAGATGTCGCACAAGAAGCCGCAGGACACGGCGCAGGAGATCGGTGAGAAGCTCGTCAACGACTGCAAGGCTGTGGCCGGATACAATGCCGTGGGCGGATTCCTCAACCTCGTCATCGCTCCCGAGGCATGGCTCGGTCTGCTCGACGACATCGACAGTGACCCGCACTATGGTGAGAAGACCGCGACGAAGGACTCTCCGCTCGTCATGGTGGAATATTCTTCTCCTAACACGAACAAACCTTTGCACCTCGGTCACGTGCGTAACAACCTCCTTGGCTGGAGCCTTGCGAAGATCCTTGAGGCCAACGGCAACCGCGTGGTGAAGACGAACATCGTCAACGACCGTGGTATTCATATCATGAAGTCGATGCTCGCCTGGATCAAGTGGGGCAACGGCTGCACACCGGAGTCGACAGGTAAGAAAGGCGACCACCTCATCGGCGACTTCTATGTGCTCTTCGACAAGCACTACAAAGAGGAGTGCGCTGAGCTTGAGAAGAAATATATCGCTGAAGGCATGTCCGAGGACGACGCCAAGAAGAAAGCTGAGCAGGAAGCTCCGCTCATCAAGGAGGCTCACCACATGCTCGTGAAATGGGAGGCTGGCGATAAGGAGATTCGCGACCTCTGGGCGAAGATGAACAGTTGGGTCTATGCCGGTTTCGACGAGACCTACAAAGCCCTTGGCGTGAGCTTCGACAAGATCTATTATGAGAGCAACACCTACCTTGAGGGTAAGCGCAAGGTCATGGAAGGTCTGAAGAAAGGTCTCTTCTATCAGAAAGAAGACGGCAGCATCTGGGCCGACCTCACGAAGGAAGGCCTCGATCAGAAGCTCCTCATCCGCTCCGACGGTACGACGGTCTATATGACACAGGATATCGGTACGGCTGAGATGCGTTTCAACGATTATCCCATCGACAAGATGATCTATGTCGTCGGTAACGAGCAGAACTATCACTTCCAGGTGCTCTCTATCCTCCTCGACCGCCTCGGGTTCAAGTGGGGCAAGGATCTTGTCCACTTCTCCTACGGTATGGTGGAGCTCCCGAACGGTAAGATGAAGAGTCGTGAGGGTACGGTCGTCGATGCCGATGACCTCATCGCAGCCATGATCAGTGACGCCCGCAAGACGAGTGAGGAGCACGGACAGTCGAAGGAGTTCTCTGAGGCTGAGAAGCAGGAGATCGCGCGTATCGTGGGTCTCGGTGCGCTGAAATATTTCATTCTGAAGGTCGACGCCCGCAAGAACATGCTGTTCAATCCAGCAGAGTCTATCGACTTCAATGGCAATACAGGTCCCTTCATCCAGTACACATATGCACGTATCCAGTCGATCCTGAGGAAGAGTGAAAACAGCCTCTCCCCGGCCCTCCCCAGTAGGGGAGGGGGATGCGAAACCGATGCTGCGGTTTCGTATGCACCGAATGAGAAAGAGGTGGAGCTCATCCAGAAGCTCGACGGCTTCAAGGTGGCTGTGGCTGATGCAGGTCAGAACTATAACCCGGCTGGCATTGCCAACTATACATATGAACTCACGAAGCTCTTCAACCAGTTCTATCACGATTACAGCATCCTCTCCGCTGACACCGATGCAGAGAAGGCGTTCCGTCTGAAGCTCGCCCGCAACGTGGGCAAGACCATCAAGAACGCCATGGAACTGCTTGGCATCGAGGTTCCGGAAAGGATGTAAAGAAAAGCCTCTCCCCAACCCTCCCCAGTAGGGGAGGGAGATGCCCACCAAAAGCGGAGATACATTAAGATATTATCTAAGGTTATGGAAACGAAAGACAAGGAGCTAGGTAAGGTACCTGGTACCGCTTCTCCCTCCCCTATTGGGGAGGGCTGGGGAGAGGCTTCAGGCGAGACTTCTTCGTCTTTTATCTTTGAAACAGCAGATGATTTTTCTTATGGCTTATTGAAACAGTATGCAAAGGAGAACCGTTTGTCCATGACTGAAGCTGAAGGTATCTTATGGAGGATGATTAGAGGGAAAAGTCTTGGTTTCAAATTCAGACGGCAGCATATTATTGATAATTATATTGCAGACTTTGTAGATCTTCACCATAAATTAATTATCGAATTAGATGGGAAATATCATTTCATAGGACATCAGCCTATTTCAGATGCTGTCAGAACGACTTCCCTTAATAAAATGGGATATGTGGTTCTACGTTTTAAGAACGAAGAAGTGATAGGTGCCCCTCTAAAGGTTTTAGATAAGATTAAGCAAGCTATGAAAGAAATTGATAACGCACAAAGTACAACTTCTGGTATTGTATCTCCCTCCCCTACTGGGGAGGGTCGGGGAGGGGCTTCTGGTACAGCATCTCCCTCCCCTACTGGGGAGGGCCGGGGAGAGGCTTCTGGTACCACTTCTCCCTCCCCTATTGGGGAGGGTCGGGGAGGGGCTTTAGCTGTCGATGCCGCATGCTCCGGCAACCCCGGCCCCATGGAGTATCAAGGCATCGACCTCGATACAGGGCAGCAACTGTTTCATTTCGGCCCTTACTATCCCGATGGTTCAACAGTGTATGGCACAAACAATATCGGCGAATTTTTAGCTATTGTGCATGCCCTGGCGTTGTTGGAGAAACAAGGCATCACTGATAAGACGATTTATTCCGATTCTTACAATGCCATCCTGTGGGTGAAGAAGAAACATTGCAAGACAAACTTAGAGCGAAGCGAGCGCACGGAGCCTCTCTTCGCTATCATTGCGCGTGCCGAGAAATGGCTCCGCACGCATGCCGTGAAGACACCTATCATCCAGTGGCAGACAAGGCAGTGGGGTGACATCCCCGCCGACTTCGGGAGGAAATAAAAGCCTCTCCCCAGCCCTCCCCAGTAGGGGAGGGAGATGCAGGGTGCGGCCCTGCAACTATTGTAATCTTGCTTCGATATCTTCTATTGTACCATCGAATGGTCCGGAGTGTTCGAGTTTGAGCGAGCACATGGCAGCTGCAAACTTACCCGACTCTTCGATATCCATGCCTTGCACACGGCACCACAGATAACCCGTGGAGAACGTGTCGCCACAGCCCGTGGCATCAACGACAGCTTTGGGCTCGTAAGGCGGGATATCGTAGAACTTATCACCGTCGTAGATGACAGCACCGTAACTGCCGAGCGTCATCACGACCTCACGCACGCCCATCTTAGCGAGCCGCTTTCCTACCTCGTGGGTGTCGCTGCTCCCTGCTATTGACACCATCTCACTCTCATTGAGCTTCAGCATGCCGGTGCAACGCAGCACACGCTCCTTGTCTTTCCATGGCACAGCATGAACATCTTCGTTCACAACCTCACGCAAGTAACCCTGCACATCGATAGATACGATGCCTTTCGTAGCGAGATATTCCACAACCTCCGGAGCAAAGTCGTCAGCAAGGAGCGAACCGAGATGGAAGACTTTGGCCTCAAGCGGCTTCACATCTTCGATTGTGAACGGATCAGCTTTGGCACGTACTTTCTGCGTGCGGCCATTCTGATCCTTGCCATAGATATTCTCGAAGAATACGGTGTGGCGGCTTGGATAGCAAATGGTATCAAAGCCTAAAGCCTTTATTTTTTCAATGTCCTCTTTACTCTCTTCACCGACTTTCGTGACGAGCTGATAGCTCACTTTCCGCGGCAGATGACTGATGCCGTAGGTCATATAAAAAGAAGTGCCGCCGGCCATGTAGACGGTCTTATCGGGTGTGACAATCTTGTCACGGGTAATGTGGCCTATGCTGCAAATGTCAAAGGCCTCTCCCCGACCCTCCCCAATAGGGGAGGGAGATGCAATACCAGAAGTTGTACTTTGTGCGTTATCAATTTCTTTCATAGCTTGCTTAATATTATCTAAAACTTTTAGAGGGGCACCAATCACTTCTTCGTTCTTAAAACGAAGAACCACATATCCCATTTTATTAAGGGCAGTCGTTCTGACAGCATCTGAAATAGGCTGATGTCCTATGAAATGATATTTCCCATCTAATTCGATAATTAACTTATGGTGAAGATCTACAAAGTCTGCAATATAATTATCAATAATATGCTGCCGTCTGAATTTGAAACCAAGACTTTTCCCTCTAATCATCCTCCACAAGATACCTTCAGCTTCAGTCATGGACAAACGATTCTCCTTTGCATACTGTTTCAATAAGCCATAAGAAAAATCATCTGCTGTCTCAAAGATAAAAGACGAAGAAGTCTCGCCTGAAGCCTCTCCCCAACCCTCCCCAATAGGGGAGGGAGAAGCGGTACCAGGTACCTTACCTAGCTCCTTGTCTTTCGTTTCCATAACCTTAGATAATATCTTAATGTATCTCCGCTTTTGGTGGGCATCTCCCTCCCCTACTGGGGAGGGTTGGGGAGAGGCTTGGGGAGGGTTGGGGAGAGGCTTCTCCCTCCCCTATTGGGGAGGGTTGGGGAGAGGCTTTGCGAACTCCCATATCACGATTCCTGCCGTGATGCTCACGTTGAGACTGTGCTTCGTGCCATACTGCGGAATCTCAAGACAGCCGTCGCTCATATCCACGACACTCTGCTGTACGCCCTTGACCTCATTGCCAAGGATGACGGCAGCAGGCGCGCCGCGTTTGAACAACGGACTATCAGCGAGCTTGTCGAGTTTCGTCGAACCTTCGACCTGCTCCACACTCCACACGAAGTAGCCTTTGTCGTGCAGTTCACGCACAGCATCCTGCGTATCCTTGAAATAGCGCCAGTCGACACTGTCCTCACCTCCGAGCGCTGTCTTATGAATCTCAGCATTCGGTGGACAGCCCGTTACGCCACAGAGCCACACAGCCTTCACACGGAAGGCATCAGCGGTGCGGAACACGCTGCCTACGTTGTAGAGCGACCGCACGTTGTCGAGCACGACGATGAGAGGTAGCTTCTCAGCTGCCTTAAATTCGTCCACCGTCAGCCGGTGCATCTCTATGGTCTTGAGTTTTCGCATGCTTGTTGTTGGATAAAGATAATTATTTCTGGATCTTCAGCTTTTGGGGTTGATGAGTGCCTCGGAGAGGCACACTCTGCATAACCCCAGGCAAGGAGCATAGCGACGCAGCCTGGGGATTTTTCGACGGTGCTTAGATACCTGACGTCCAGCCTCGGAGAGGCTGGCTGCGCCTTGGCGCGCTATTTTGGCGTATGATAAAACTTTCAGAGACATAGCGCACTTCGTGCAGTCTGCCTCTCCGAGGCAGAAGGTCAAGTGTTACAACTCCATCCTAACACACCCCAGGCTGCGTCGCTGCGCTTCTTGCCTGGGGTTATGCATAGCCAGCCTCTTCGAGGCTCTATCGCACTATCAATCCGAAAAGCGGGAAAACAATTATTTCTTTGCCTCGTCTTCCTTCGTTTTATAGGCGAGGGCATAAGCCTTGATCTGCTTGATCATAGCCAGCAGACCATTACTGCGGGTTGGAGACAGGTGCTCGCGCAGTCCTATCTTATCGATGAAATAAAGGTCGGCATCGAGGATCTCTGTCGGCGTGTGACCACTAAGAACCTGGATGAGCAGTGCGATGATTCCTTTCACGATGAGGGCGTCACTGTCGGCTGTGAACACGAGTTTGCCGTCGACATAATCGCACTGAAGCCACACACGGCTCTGACAGCCGTCGATGAGGTTCTGTTCAGTCTTATATTTCTCGTTCAGGGTGTCGAGGTCATTGCCCAAATCGATGAGCATCTGGTATTTGTCCATCCAATCGTCGAAGTCGCTGAACTCCTCGATGACCTCGTCCTGCAATTCATTAATCGTTTTCATGATATTGTTTTTTCGGGTGCGGGCGGCCACGGGGGCCGCCCCTGCACTGCTATACGTGGTCTATACGGAACACTTTGTCGTTGGGCCGTACTTTGCCGGGTACTGGCACAGAGACGAAGGTGTGCTGCACGGCTTCTTCAATGGGACCATTGTCATCGTGGATCTCCGTGGCATGGAGATACATAGCACCTGTTGTCGGACCCGTGATGAGGAGCTTGTCACCTTTCTTGAACGTGCTGGCCTGAACGGCGATCTCACCCACGCTGAGATGGGAGAAGAACTTGTTTACAACGCCCACAAGCGTCTTTTTCTCTGTGGCCAGCGAGCCATACTCCTTGTTCCATTCGCCCATGGTCTGTCCCTGGTAGTAGCCATCCCAGAAGCCGCGGTTGAAGACGGTAGCGAGACGCTCGTCCCACGCATCTTTCTTCGCCTCGGTGAACGTGCCGTCGAGCACACTCTGGATAGCCTCCTTGTAACAGGTCACGACGGTATAGACATATTCTGGTCCGCGGGCACGGCCCTCGATCTTGAACACTCTCACGCCCGCATCCATCATCTTGTCGATGAAGCGCACGGTCTTGAGGTCCTTCGGGCTCATGATGTATTTGTTGTCAATCTCCAACTGGTTCCCCGTCTCGTTGTCGGTGACGGTGTAGCTGCGGCGACATATCTGTACGCACTGTCCGCGGTTGGCGGAACGGTTGGCAGCATGCAGACTCATGTAGCACTTGCCCGACACCGCCATGCAGAGGGCACCGTGACAGAACATCTCGATGCGGATCTGTTTACCCGAGGGTCCGCAGATATTCTGCCGCATGATCTCCTCGTGGATATGCTTCACCTGCTTCATGTTCAGCTCACGCGCTAGCACACTGACGTCAGCAAACTGGGCATAGAACTTCAGTGCCGCCACATTGCTGATGTTGAGCTGGGTCGAGAGGTGCACCTCCATGCCTTTCTCGCGACAGTAGGTCATCACCGCCACATCGGAGGCGATGACTGCTGACACACCGGCTTTCACGGCCGCATCGATGATCGTATGCATCGTCTCCACATCCTCATCATAGATGATGGTGTTGACCGTGAGATACGTCTTGATATCGTGCTCACGGCAGGTAGAGACGATGTAGTCGAGGTCGTTGAGGTCGAAGTGGTTGGCAGAGTGGGAGCGCATGTTGAGCTGCCCCACGCCGAAGTAGACGGAGTCGGCACCGGCCTGGATAGCCGCAGCCAATGACTCACGGCTGCCTACGGGCGCCATGATCTCGTATTCGTGATTATTTTCCACTGAACTTAGCTGTCTGTTCCTTAATCAGTTCTGCATCCTCGAAATAGTTGATGCGCATAGCTTTGCGCACCTCGTCCATGGTCTGTGCAGCGACCTCACGGGCTGAGTCGCAGCCTTTCTTGAGGATGTTGAAGATCTCGGGGATGTCCTTCTCATACTCAGCACGGCGGGCACGGATAGGATCGAGCATGCGGTTGATGACCTTGTTGAGCATCTTCTTACATTTCATGTCACCGATACCTCCGTGCTCATAGGCCGCCTTCAGCTCGTCGAGGTTCTTGAACTCCGGCCAGAAGTCGGCGAAGTCCTGATCGGTAGCGAAAGCGTCGAGGTAAGTGAACACAGCGTTGCCCTCCACATGTCCTGGGTCGGAGACGTTGAGATGCGTCGGGTCGGTGTACATACCCTTGACCTGCTGCCATACGGTGTCGGCATCATCGGAGAGGTAGATGCAGTTGCCGAGGCTCTTCGACATCTTCTCCTTACCGTCAGTACCGGGCAGACGGCGTGCCGTAGCGTTCTTGGGGAGCATGATCTGCGGCTCTACGAGGACGGGCGCATAGATCTTGTTGAATCGGTTCACGAGCTCACGTGTCAGCTCGAGCATCGGCTCCTGATCCTCACCGGCAGGCACCGTCGTAGCTTTGAAGCAAGCAATGTCGGCAGCTTGAGAGACAGGGTAGCAGAAGAAGCCCAAGGGGATGGAGTCGTTCTCAAAACCACGGAGCTTGACCTCGGTCTTCACGGTCGGGTTGCGCTGCACACGGCTCACGGAGACGATGTTCATCAGATAGACCGTCAGCTCGGCGAGCTCGGGGATGCGGCTCTGGATATAGAGGGTGCATTTCGTGGGGTCGAGGCCTGCGGAGAGGTAGTCGAGCGCCACGTTGACGATGTTCTCACGGATCTTATCGGGGTTGGAGGCGTTGTCGGTCAGTGCCTGTACATCAGCCATGAAGACGAACATACGGTCGAAGTCGCCCTGGTTCTGAAGCTCCACACGGCGGCGCAGACTACCCACATAGTGACCAAGATGAAGACGGCCTGTGGGACGGTCGCCGGTCAATATTACTTTTCCCATAATTGTTTTATTGCGTTTTAACTGCAAAGTTACCAATTATTTCCCACTTATGTGGTGCTTTGCGGTTAAAGTTTTTCATTGGTGTCATTGCAGCAGCGAAACTTTGAAAAAAAGAAGGTTTTCTGTTTGAACCTGTGGAATAATTTATTAACTTTGCCCTTACAATAGTTGATTTATATCAATCGCCGGTTCAAAACATAATAACTATGGCTACAGCGTTACTTCTTATTGAGCTTGCCATCGTCATCGCCCTCATCTTTATTGGGGCACGCGTGGGTGGCATAGGACTGGGCATCTATGGCATGCTTGGCGTCTTCATCCTTGTCTATGGCTTCCAACTTCCTCCGGGGAAAGCACCTATCGATGTGATGATGATCATCCTTGCTGTCATCACAGCCTCGGCAGCGCTTCAGGCCTCCGGCGGGCTGGAATATCTCGTGGGGCTCGCAGCCAAGTTTCTTCGCAATCATCCCGACCATATTACGTATTATGGTCCGCTCTGCACCTGGCTTTTCTGCATCGTTGCCGGCACAGCACATACAAGCTACTCATTGCTGCCTATCATCAGTGAGATAGCCCAGGCCAATAAGATCCGTCCGGAGCGCCCGGTGAGTCTTGCCACGATCTCTGCTTCATTGGGTATCACAGGCAGTCCGGTGTCAGCAGCCACAGCAGCCATCGTGTCACAGGATCTATTAGGGAGCAAAGGTATTGAGCTGGGAACGATTCTTATCGTCTGCATTCCCGCGAGTATCATTGCTATCCTCGTGGCGGCATTCATCGAGAACCATGTCGGCAAAGAACTCGTCGACGATCCTGAATATCAGCGGCGCGTCAAAGCAGGACTCATCAATCCCGAGACTGATGCCAAGAACCTGCAGCAAGCAGAGACACTGCCTAATCCTAAGGCCAAACACGCTGTCTGGGCGTTTCTGCTTGGTGTTGCTGTGGTTGTGCTCTTTGGCTTTGTTCCCAGTCTGCGCCCCGAAGGTTGTACGATGTCGGAAACGATCGAGATGGTCATGATGAGCGATGCCATCCTCATTATCCTCGTAGGTAAGACCGATGTGAAGGCTGTTCCACAAGGCAATATCTTCTCTGCCGGTATCAATGCCGTCGTCTCGATCTTCGGTATCGCGTGGATGGGTTCCACATTCTACACTGGCAATGCCGAGGCCATCAACCATGCGCTCTCAGGCATGGTCTCCACGGCTCCGTTCCTCTTTGCCGTAGCCCTTTTCCTGCTCAGCATCATGCTCTTCTCTCAGGCTGCAACAGTCACGACCCTCTATCCTGTGGGCATCGCCCTCGGTATCAATCCACTGCTCCTTGTGGCTATGTTTCCAGCCGTCAATGGTTACTTCTTCCTCCCCAATTATCCCACGGAGGTAGCAGCCTTAGGCTTCGACCGTACGGGCACGACCCATGTCGGCAAATATGTCATTAATCACTCATTCCAACTCCCGGGCTTCGTCACGACAATCGTAGCTATCGGCGTTGGATATCTCATTACATTAACCTTATAAACCTTGTAATTATGAAAAAGAAAGCACTATTCCTTTCGGTACTGTTCGTACTGATTTCTGTTGTCACTGTCTTTGCTAAACCTAAGATTCGTATCATCGCTACAGGCGGTACGATAGCAGGCGTGAGTCAGAGTGCCACATCCTCAGCTTATGGGGCCGGTCAGGTGGGTATCCAGACGCTCATTGCTGCTGTGCCGCAGATCAAAGACCTGGCTGATGTCAGTGGGGAGCAACTCGTCAACATCGGGTCTCAGGACATGAACGATGCCGTATGGCTTAAGCTCGCCAAACGTATCAATGAACTGCTCAACAACGAGGGTTACGATGGTGTGCTCGTCACTCACGGAACAGATACCATGGAGGAGACAGCTTACTTCCTTTCTCTTACAGTCCACAGCGACAAGCCGGTAGTGCTCGTAGGTTCCATGCGTCCTTCCACGGCTATTTCCGCTGATGGTCCGGCTAACATCTACAATGGTGTGGCTACGCTCGTCGATCCGTCGTCGAAAGGTCATGGTGTGATGGTCTGCATGAACAATGAGCTTTTCGATGCCAAGTCGGTTGTCAAGACACATACTACCGATGTTGCTACTTTCCAGGGTGGTCGCTTCGGTGAGCTCGGTTATGTGTACAACGGTAAGCCCGTTTACCTCCGTAAGACCGTGTTCAAGCAGGGCCTCGACTCTGAGTTCAGTGTGGATAACCTCGCGGAACTGCCGAAGGTGGGTATCGTCTACGGTTATGCCAACTGCTCTCCGCTGCCGATGCAGGCTTTTGTCAATGCTAAGTTCGACGGTATCGTCCTCGCCGGTGTAGGTGACGGCAACTTCTACAAGGATGTGTTTGATGTAGCACTTCAGGCACGCAAACAAGGTATCCAGATTGTGCGCTCCAGCCGTGTGCCCTTCGGCCCGACAAACCTCAACGGTGAGGTCGACGATGCCAAATACCAATTCATCGCTTCACTGAACCTCAATCCGCAGAAGGCTCGCGTACTGCTCATGCTCGCCCTCACAAAGACTAAGGACTGGCAGAAGATCCAGCAGTATTTCGAGGAGTATTAATCCTCCTGAAGATTTATTTCCACACGGATCTTACTTTATTTTCCACACGGATCTTAAAGATCTTAAAGATGGCTACGCTATTCGCTACGCGGTGGAGGGTGTCCACTAGGGGTGCCCCTACGGGTATGTGTAGCCGCGAAGCGGCGTAACAATCTTTAAGATCTTTAAGATCCGTGTGAGAAAAGATCCGAGTGAGAAAAAATCCATGTGAGCATGAATGTATTTAACGGATGAATCCCAATAATAGACAGAATCGCTATGAAAAAGAATATAATCCTTGCTATCGCTCTCTGCCTTCCACTGGCCGGTTTCGCCCAGGGCAACAACACGGAAATGGGAGGAAAAGACGGTGACTACGAGAGTTTGGCACATCGTTTGTTCAACCTCGAGAAAAAGACAGATGCATTCAACGTCTACTTCAACTATGCGTCGAGCTTCCAGGAGTATGACGACGGCGATACGTGGACCTCTTCGTTCAAAAACAAGCAGGCACGCATCGAGATAAAAGGCAACATCACCGATAAGCTCTCCTATCGCTTCCGTCATCGACTGAACAAAAACAACACAGCCCAGAGTGAGGACAACTTCGCCAAGGCAACGGACATCCTTATGGTCGGCTACCAGCTCACGCCGAAGTTTGGTATCCAGGCCGGTAAGATGTGTCAGAACTGGGGTGGCTTCGAGTTCGATGAGAACCCGATGTACATCTATCAGTATTCGGACATGGTAGACTACATGGACAACTTCATGGCTGGTGTCAACTTCTCCTACAAGCCTGTGCCGACGCAGGAGATCGCCGTCAACATCACCGATGCATACAACAACAAGTTCGCTGACGAGTACGGCGAGGGTGCCAAGTCATTGGAGGCCAACAATAGTTCTCGAGCATTGGAGAAATCCAACCACCCGTTGACCTACATTGGACTGTGGGCCGGGAGTTTTCTTGACGGCAAGTTGCAGACACGCTGGTCCTACGGTATACAGACGCAGGCAAAGCACAAATACAGTCGCATGCTCGTGCTCGGACAGAAGCTCAACCTTCAGAAAGTGCAGTGGTACTTCGATTACATGGGAGCTTTCGATGGCCTCGACCGGCTGAAGATCGCTTCGTCGGAAGGCAAAGAATTTCTTGGAGACGGCCGCTATTTCAGTGACGTACATTACAATTCTTTCATCACGAAACTCAACTGGCAGTTCGCTCCCCAGTGGAACCTGATGCTCAAAGGCACGTATGAGACGGCCAGCGTGACGAAAGTAGACGAATGGAAAAACTATCGCAAGTCGATGATGTATCTCGCCAGCGTGGAATATTATCCCGTGAAGTCACAGGACTTCCGCATCTTCCTTGCCTACCTCGGACGTCACTACAACTACAGTGACAAGGTAGCAAGCTATGGACTGAAAGACCACAGCACGAACCGCATCGAGCTCGGCTTCATGTATAGAATAAAAGCATTCTAAAATATAAAATATCATGGAAGAAAAGAAATATCGTATTGAATCGGACCTCTTAGGTGAGCTAAAGGTGCCCGCCGATGCCTATTATGGTGTACAGACTCAACGTGCTCTGAACAACTACCATATCTCACGCAAGCGCATGCGCGATTATCCCGACTACGTCATCGCCATTGCCTACGTCAAGCTTGCAGCTATCCAGACCAACCATGCACTCGGCGTCATCAACGACGAGATAAGTGGAGCTATCGAGCAGGCTTGTAAGGAGATCATCGATGGCAAGCTGCACGATCAGTTCCCCGTTGATATGATGCAGGGCGGTGCCGGTACCTCGGTGAACATGAATGCCAACGAGGTCATCGCCAACCGTGCCCTCGAGATCATGGGACACAAGAAAGGCGAGTATCAGTATTGTTACCCCAATGATCATGTCAACTGTGGGCAGTCGACGAACGATGTCTACCCGACGACCATCCGCCTCGCCGTCATCCGTCTGAACAAAGCATTGGTGGCCAGCCTCACAGGCCTCATCAGTGCACTCCGCTATAAGGCCGACGAGTATAAGGATGCCATCAAGATGGGACGTACGCAGCTTCAGGATGCTGTGCCGATGACCTTCGGTCAGGAGTTTAATGCTTATGCCGACAACCTCGAAGAAGAACTGCTCAATCTCGAGCGTAACATCAAACTGCTGCATGAGATCAACATGGGTGGCACGGCTATCGGCACCGGTCTCAATGCCGTGCCTGGCTTTGCCAAGCTCTGTGCTGCTAACCTCAGTCGGTTGACCGGCGAGAACTTCGTCTCTTCACCTGACCTCGTGGAAGCAACACCTGATACGGGTGCCTACGTGAGCTACTCGTCTGCCTTGAAACGCCTCGCTGTCAAGCTCTCGAAGTTCTGTAACGACCTTCGCCTGATGGCTTCTGGTCCACGCTGTGGTCTGCATGAGATCAACCTCCCAGCTATGGCACCGGGCTCAAGTATCATGCCGGGAAAGGTCAATCCCGTCATTCCAGAAGTTGTCAACCAGACATGCTTCAAGGTCATTGGTAACGACACGACTATCACCTTCGCTGCCGAAGCCGGACAGCTCGAGCTGAACGTTATGGAACCTGTTATCACAGAAAGTCTCTTCGAGAGTGAGATATGGCTGAGCAACGCCATCGACACGCTCACGGAGAAGTGTATACTCGGCATCACCATCAACAAGGAGCATACTTACGACATGGTGAAGCACTCCATTGGCATCGTCACAGCCCTCAATCCTTACATCGGCTATAAGAACTCTACAAAGTGTGCCAAGGAAGCTTTCGAGACGGGCAAGTCGGTCTACGACGTTGTTCTCGAGAAAGGTCTGATGACTAAGGAAGAACTTGACACGGCCCTTGACCCGAAGAATATGTTGCAAGGGCACAAGTTCTCATATAAGAACCGTAATCCGGAGAAATAAGAGCGCCACCAAGAAAACATTTGGGTGACGTTGCGCTGTAGGGCGGCCCTTGTGGCCGCCCTTTTTATATCTCGTTTGCTGTCGTTCGCCAAACGATTGTTTGTCGAACGTCGAACGATTGTTTGTCGAACGCCAAACGATTGTTTGTCGAACGTCGAACGATTGTTTGTCGAACGTCGAACGATGTCGTTACCGTTTAACCATCACGCCGATTGTCTTCATTCGCACGTAGTTGTAGCTAAGATACATGAACCCGCCGTATGGGTTCTGCGTACCCCAAGAATTCTTGGCGATGAAGAACAAGCGGCCGTGACGGTCGTGTGCCAGTCCGCACAGTTCCATGCAATGGTCATCCGTCGTTTGGAACTGCTCGAAAGCACGCTGCCGCTCTTGCTGTGTGGGGGTATGATCCTCGTTGGTGAGCACGGCGATACCTCTATAGAAGTCGAAGCCTGACTCTGAGATGTCGCCTTCCCAGCAGACGGGATGGCCATGGCGCAAGGTGCTGATGATGGTCTTCATCAACTGGTCAATAGGGATGTTATAAAAGCTGTCGAGCATTCGGTTGTCGGGAGACTCCATGACGAAGGGCTTGCCGAAAGGATGATGCGTGAAGCTCGTCAGTGCAATATAGTTGCCGGGAAGATAGATGCTTTGTGCAAACTGTTTCGGAGTATAGCCCATGCCAAGCATAAAGAGGGTGGGGGGCAGATAACCTATCTGCTTGTCGAGGAGGTCGCCGAGGCGGTCGTCAAGCCTTCGCAGACTTGTTGAGGCCCGTGCTACCTGCATGGAAGCCTTTGTCAGTGCTATGTAACTGATGGCTCCAAAAGGATGGTAACTGTCGAAGGGTTGGATGCCGTAGCGCTCCATGAGATGCAAGGTCATCGGCATCATGCCCCGAAGCGTTACCTTCACGCGGCCGCGCGTGAGGTAGTAGGTGCGTGCCTGATCCTGAAGCCATAGTCGGGCGAGGTAGTCGGGCGATAGGTTCACCGAGTCGCCGAGCTGCAGTCGCTCTGTTTCTATGGTGGCGAGCATGGCATAGTCCCAGCACAGTTCACTCTTACCTTGGTCCTTCACGGGTGTCGTTTTCAGCAGCACGTCGTTGTGGAAGGCGTTAGGCTTTGCCGTCTCCTGGCGGTTGCAGGAGACGAAAAGGAAAGATGTGAAGGAAAATATCAGAAATATCTTGATGATTTGTTTCTTTGTCATAGCTTAAGTCCCTATTCTCCACAAAATTACGATTTTTTAGGGACAATTGGTCGTTAGAGCGGAACTTTCTTAGAGCGGTATCACTTTTTCTTATTCAATGACATGAGATATCAAATCTTTTGTTTATATTTGCCACATAAACAATAAGAAATAACAATTAAAAACTGAAAGCGCTATGATGCAAGATCTTATTGATACTCTCCGCGATGAACAACACACGCTTGTCGTCCTTCACGACGGGCGCATCCGCACCTTCGACGGCCAGGGCGTGCGCCGTCTGTATAACATTATGAACGATGAGCCGGAGCTGCTCTATGATGCTAAAGTCGCTGCCAAGGCCGTGGGTCGCTCCGCGGCTTCGATGATGGTTGAAGGCGGTGTCGTCGAGGTCTATGCTGAGTATATCTCCCAGCAGGCTTACGATAAGCTCACGGAAGCCGGCATCAAAGTGAGCTTCGACAAGAAGCTCGAGCATGCTGACTTCCTGAAAGTTTGGAATAAATTGGGAGAATGAAAAAGCCCGGCCTTGCATTCACATGCTTGGCCGGGCAAAAAAGTGAATATAAGAGAGAATTACAAATCTATCTATACAAATAGAACGCCAAAGAGAGCCGTTTGTTACTTCTTTTAGTGTTCTTTATGTTATTCCTTGCGTAATTAACAATTATTGATTAACAATTATTTCCTTAGCAATTGTTTTTATGCGTCATGATGTCGAGCACCATGTCATCGGTGGGGTTCATGGCCTCCTTTCCGATAGATGTGAGGTTATGGATGCTCTTGTCTACATCGTCGTCGACGATGCCTTCCGCCGATGTCACCTGATGGTGCTGCATGGAGAGCAACGCAGAGAGCAGCGCAGAGGACACACCCGAGCAGATCTTGATGCTGCACGACGGCTTGGCCCCGTCGCAGATCATTCCCGTGAGGTTGGCAACCATGTTCTGAATCGCTGCACACACCCTACTGTAGTCGCCGCCCATGAGGTAGACGATGCCGCAGCTGGCTCCTGTGCTTGCCACGACACATCCACAGAGGGCTGACAACGTGCCGAGGCTCTGCTTGATGTAGATAGCGGTGAGGTGGGAGAGCGTGAGGGCGCGGATGAGTTCCTCCTCGGTGTTCTCATTCTCCTTGGCGAAGACTGCCACGGGGTTCGTGGCACAGATGCCCTGGTTGCCGGACCCACTGTTGCTCATCACGGGAATCATGGCACCCCCCATACGTGCATCGCAGGCAAGGGCTGTCTCTGAGATGATATGCGAGAAGATAGAGTCGCCGAAGATGCCGTGGCTCAGCGGGCGCTCAATGGTCTTGCCGAGGCAGTGACCGTAGTTGCCTTTCTTACTCTCTTCTGCTGCGTGGATGTTATAGTCACGAGCGGAGAGCATGAACCGGATCTCGTCGAGTGGGGTCGTCGTGGCAAACTCCCACACGGTCTTCATGTTGAGATTCAGTGCCTGTTGCTCCTTCTCCTTGCCTAAGCACTTACGCTTGTCGAGCAGCACCTTGCCGTTGCGCTCTTCGTAGACGAAGTTGGTGTGGCTGCCGGCGATGATCGCCGTGGCGGAGTCTTCCCCCGCCGTGCAGGTCACCTCGATATAGAGCTTCTCGGAGATGTTCTCCTTGAGCTTGATGTCGATATGCTTAGGGTCTTTGATGAACTGTTTGCCTTCCTCGAGGGTCTCGGGTGTGAGGTCTTTGATGACTTCGAGCTGATACTGGCTCTTGCCGACGATAGCTCCGAGGGCCACGGCGATCGGCAGTCCTATCATGCCTGTTCCGGGTATTCCCACTCCCATGGCGTTCTTCAGCATGTTACCACTGAGTAGCACCTGGATATGTTCGGGCCGCTTGCACAGGTCTTCTGTGGCACGTGCCGTACAGAGGGCCACTGCCATCGGCTCGGTACAGCCCACGGCAGGCACCACCTGTTGGTGGATCAGTTCAATGATTTGTTCGCGTATCGATTTATCAAGCATTGATTTATTTTTTATTGTTTCAGTTTACAGAAGGTATCAACCTCGAAGAGGTTGTACATGGTTAGCCCCAGGTAAGGAGCGCAGCGACGTAACCTGGGGTGATTGGAGGTAGAGTACCTGACCTGTCGGCCTCGGAGAGGGCGAACACGGTTTAGACACCCACTGTTTTAACCTGCATTCCGCCCATGTTCGCCCTCTTCGAGGCCGGAAATCAGTTCAACCGGGCATCACCTAACCCCAGGTTACGTCGCTGCGCTCCTTACCTGGGGCTAACCATGTGGCACCTTTCCGAGGTGCTGTGACGCCTCCCGTGGGGCTAACCATGTGTCACCTCTTCGAGGTGCGGGCAGTCACGTGGAGATAACCATGCTCTCTGAGGTGCGGGCTTCTGCAAGCAGTGTAATCTCTCCCTCCCCTGGATGGGGGAGGGGTAGGGGGAGGGGCCTGTGGGGCCTGTGGGTGGGCCTGCTACTTATTCTTATACTTATCCAATCCCTTGTTCAGGAAGTCGAGATATGCGGGGATATCCTCCTTGTAAGAGAAGGAGCCGGAGAGGACGTTGCCCTCATTGTCGAGCGTCACGTAGAACGGCTGAGCGTTGGCACCGAACTTATGGCTCTGGAGGTAGCTCCACTTGTCGCCGACGGTGTGCAGCGTGCGCTTCTGACCATTCGGCAGCGTCACCTCGATAGGCTTCGGCAACTTCGTCTTGTCATCGACATAGAGGGAGATGAGGACATAGTCTTTCTCGAGCTTCTCAGCCACGGAAGGATCGGTCCATACGGCAGCCTCCATCTTACGGCAGTTGACGCATCCGAAGCCCGTGAAGTCGAGCATCACCGGTTTGCCCTCTGCCTTGGCAGCGGCCATGCCGGCCTCATAGTCTTTATATTTAGCCTCTACGACATGGTTGTTGAGGTTGAAATCCTGAGTAGTGATAGGAGGTGCGAAAGCAGACACGGCCTTACACGGAGCACCCCACAGACCCGGGATCATATAGATGGCGAAGGCGAAGGAGCAGAGGCCGAGCATGATAGCGGGCACGGGCATCGGCTTCTGAAGGTCACCGCCGATAGCATCCTGCTGGAACTTCAGCCAGCCCACGAGGTAAGCACCGAGGGCGCCGAAGATGACGATCCACAAAGCGAGGAACACCTCACGGTCCATGATGTGCCAGCCATAGGCGAGGTCAGCCACGGAGAGAAACTTCAATGAGAAGGCGAGCTCGACGAAGCCCAGCACGACCTTGATCTGATCCATCCACGAGCCGCTCTTCGGGCTCTTCTTCATCAGCGTGGGGAACATGGCGAAGAGTGCGAAAGGCACGGCCAGGGCGATGGCGAAGCCGAACATGCCGATGGCGGGAGCGAGCCAGTCGCCGGACGTCACAGTCTGAACGAGCAACAGGCCGATGATAGGCGCTGTGCAGGAGAAGCTCACGAGCACGAGCGTGAAGGCCATCAGGAAGATAGAGATGAGACCTGTTGTGCTCGATGCCTTGTTGTCTACCTTGTTAGCCCAGCTGTCCGGCAACTTGATCTCGAACCAGCCGAAGAAACTGACGGCGAAGATCACAAGCAGCAGGAAGAGGAAGATATTGAAGATTGCGTTCGTAGAGAGCGCATTGAGCGTTGACGGACCGAAGATCGCCGTCACGCCGATACCTAAGGCGAGGTAGATGACGACGATGGAGACACCATAGATGATGGCATCTCGGATGCCGCGAGCCTTATTGTCTTTCGAGCGTTTGAGGAAGAAGCTGACGGTCATCGGGATGATCGGCCAGATGCACGGCATGACCAAAGCCAACAAACCACCCACTATTCCCATCAGGAAGATGTAGAGCAGTGAATGGTTTGCTATATCGTTGTTACCGCCGAACTGCTGGAGCTGGTTGATGACCGGCTTCCACAGAGCGTCCTTGTCAGCCTGGGAGAGAGAAGCGGCAGCGGCTGCGTTAGCCTGCGCCAGCGAGTCGCCAGCAGCCATGGTTGCAGCATTCTGCGTGCTGTCTACCGTCTCACCGTCTTGCGCTGCGTCCTGCTGACTGTCGTTTTTTTTTACGTCGTTAGCCACAGCGGGGCTCTTGCCGGCTTTCTTGATGTCGACATCCGTAGGCGGCATGCAGTTCTGATCGTTGCAGGCACCATACTCGAGGTATGCGTCGATCTTATAGTTCGGCTTGGTGAACTTCACTTTCTGCACGAACTCTACGCTGCCTTCGAAATAACGGAGGGTCATGCCGAAGAGCTTGTCGTAGTTCTTGATCTCGTGGCCACGGGGCTGGAGCTTGCCAACGAGCTGGACACCGTCGAGCTTGTTGACGTTGAACGAGGCAGAGATAGGACCGTCAGCGCCGAGGCCGGTACTGTAGACGTGCCATCCTTTTTGAATCTTTCCAGTGAAAATGATTTCGCCCTCAGCTGTGTTGTCGGTCTTCAGCGTTGAAGAGAACTTGACTGGATCAAGCATTTGAGCGTTGGCCATGATGGTGACGAGCATCAGCAGAGCCAGGGTCATCAATTTTTTCATTTCTGTTTGAATCTCCTTACTAATACTAAGTTGTTTTATGTTTCTACTTCTTAATACGCGTTATCGTCAGAATGGGGTATTACATTCTTGTAATATTATTGTTTTTTAACGCTGTTGCTACCATTCGATACGACCTCGGAGAGGTCGCACATGGTTATCCCCAGGTGAGGTTACGACCTCGGAGAGGTCGCACATGGTTAGCCCCAGGTGAGGAGCGCAGCGACGTAACCTGGGGTTTAAGTCGGTCGTGGATTCGTTGCTTTCCGGCCTCGAAGAGGGCGAACATGGTCTAGAGAGATTGGTATTAGGCGATAACCATGTTCGCCCTCTTCGAGGCCGGTAGTCAGGTCGTCAGCACCATTCCAACCCCACGTTTCGGCTACGCCTCACGTGGGGCTAACCGTGTGGCACCTCTTCGAGGTGCTGTGACGCCTCCCGCGTGCTAACCGTGTGTCACCTCTTTGAGGTGCTTCGTGCTAACCGTGTGTCACCTCTTCGAGGTGCGGGGCCGCCCCCTGCAACCATACCTTGGAATTCTTTACGACATGATACCGATCCAGCGCAGGATATCGTTGAGGTTGGCGACGATCATCAGCAGGACGAGGATTGTGATGCCGACATACTCCGCACGGATGAGGAACTTCTCCGAAGGCTTGCGGCGCGTGATGATCTCATAGATGAGGAACAGCACATGTCCACCGTCGAGCGCCGGAATAGGCAGGATGTTCATGAAGGCGAGGATGATACTCAGGAACGCCGTCATCATCCAGAACGCATGCCAGTCCCACGTCTGCGGGAACAGCGAACCGATGGCTCCGAAGCCGCCAAGGCTCTTCGCCCCCTCAGCCGTGAACACGTATTTCATGTCACTCACATAGCCTGCCAGCACGTCCCAACCATATTTGATGCCGGCGGGGAAACTCTCTAAGAAACTGTAGCTGACGTGAGTCACCTTGTCGCGGTAGAGATAGTCGGGTCCGCCCACAGCGAATCCGAGCTTGGCATCAGGCGTGAGCATCGTCGTGACGGTGTCTTTCTTGCCCTGTGTTCCGGCTTTCTCGATGACGAGCGACACAGTGCGCAGTTTTAGACTGTCACGGTGGGAGCTTGTTGCCGCGAGCTCATCGCTGATGACACCGATGGCTTCCGTGAACGCGTTGTACGAATCGACGGCTTTACCATTGACAGCGAGGATCTTGTCACCTTTGCGCATGCCAATCTTCCAGGCCGGAGTCTCGATCGAATCCTTGCTGTCTTCCGTCACCGGCATCCGCTGAAGGACAGTGTCAGCCACAGCCGGAACGAAAGGAGTGACAAACTTCGGCGTTGTCTTCAGCATGTTGAGCAGGTTGATGTTGCCCGGGAGGTTGATACGCACCTTCTTGCCGTCACGCAGCACGTCGCAGTATTGGGCTTCGGAGAGGTCGCGGAAGACGTCGGCGTTGAAGTCCTTGAACGCACGGATATTGGTGCCCAGGAGGATATCATGGTCTTTGAAGCCATACGACTTAGCCTCGTTGTTGAACTTCATACCCATGGACATATCAGCCACACGGATGTAGCTGTCGCCCCAGTGGAACATGATCATCGAATAGATGAACAGCGCGAGGACGAAGTTGACGGTCACGCCTGCCACCATGATGATGAGTCGCTGCCACGCGGGTTTCGTGCGGAACTCCCAGGGCTGCGGGTCACGTTTCATCTGCTCGGTGTCCATGCTCTCGTCGATCATACCGGCGATCTTACAGTAGCCGCCGAGGGGGAGCCAGCCCATGCCGTACTCCGTGTCACTGTTGCGGGGCTTGAAACTGAAGAGCTTGCCGCTCCACTTGCCGATGGCGACATCGAAGAAGATGAAGAACTTCTCCACACGCACGCCGAAGAGCTTCGAGGCGAGCATATGACCACCTTCGTGAAGGAGCACCAACAGTGAGATGGAGAGGATGAACTGCAGGAGTTTTATGAGGAATACTTCCATTGTTTATCTTATAATAATGATGTTGCGATTTTACGTGCCTCGGCATCGGTCTTGAAATACGTGTCGAGGTCGGGTGTCTTGTCGAATGTTGCCTGCTGCATGGTCTTCTCAATGACGTCTGCCATGCCGAGGAACGAGCACTCGCCGCGTCGGAAGGCAGCGTTGGCCACCTCGTTGGCGGCATTGAGGATACACGGCATGTTGCCGCCCTCGTGGATGGCGTCGTAAGCCAGGCGGAGACAGGGGAACTTCTCCATGTCAGGCTTGAAGAACTCGAGCTTCTGCACTTTGAAGAGGTCGAGGCGGTCGCCTTGCAGGTTCAGGCGCTTCGGGAAAGAGAAGGCATACTGGATCGGCAGACGCATGTCGGGCACGCCGAGCTGTGCCTTCACGGCTCCGTCCTTATACTGTACGCCACTGTGGACGACACTCTGCGGATGGATGAGGACCTCGATGCGGTCGGCGGGGACACCAAAGAGCCACTTGGCTTCCATGACCTCGAAGCCTTTGTTCATGAGTGAGGCGGAGTCGATAGTGATCTTTGCGCCCATCTTCCATGTCGGGTGACGGAGTGCGTCGGCAGCCGTCACGGTCTTGAGTTGTTCGTGGGTGAAGGTGCGGAAAGGTCCGCCGGAGCAGGTGAGGAGGATCTTGTCCACCTCGTTCATCTCCTCGCCCACGAGGCACTGGAAGATGGCGGAGTGCTCGGAGTCGACAGGCAGCAGGTCGACATGATACTGCTGCACGAGGTTGAGGATGAGCTCCCCGGCTACGACGAGCGTCTCTTTGTTGGCGAGGCATATCTTCTTGCGGGCTTTGATGGCGCGGATCGTGGGTTCGAAACCTGCGAAGCCGACGAGGGCGGCGAGCACCATGTCGATGGGCTGTGCCTCGACGATCTCGCACAGTGCCTTGTGTCCGGCATAGACCTTCACGTCGGTGTCGGCAAGGCGTGCCTTGAGATCCTCATAGTGGGCCTCATTGGCGATGACCACGGCGGCGGGCTGGAACTGTCGTGCCTGCTCTGCGAGCTTCTCCCAACTGTCGTTGGCGGTCAGCGCATAGGCCTCATAGAGGTCGGGGTGCTGACGGATGACGTCGAGCGCCTGTGTTCCTATGGATCCTGTGGACCCGAGGATACATATCTGTTTCTTCATTGTATCAATGACTTTATCATCTTGTTCGTTTTATAGTGCACTATCGTGCAGCCTGCCTCTCCGAGGCAGAAGATCAGGAGTCCTGGCTCCATCCTCACCCCAGGCTGCAGTCGCTTCGCTCCTTAGCCTGGGGTTATGCAGAGCCAGCCTCTCCGAGGCTGTGCGCGCGCGCTCTGCACTCAGTGCCTCCTCCTCTGCACTCAGTGCCTCCTCTGCTCCTTGCGTTGGAGGTGGTATCAGTGCCTCGGAGAGGCACGCTCTTCATAGCCCCAGGCAAGGCGGAGCCGCAGCCTGGGGTTTAGGGCGGGTCGTCTTTACCTGACTCCCAGCCTCGGAGAGGCTGGCTGTGCCGTAGGCGCGCTATGCGGGTAAGTCCATGCTGAGAGTCATAGCGCACTATCGTGCAGCGTGCCTCTCCGAGGCACCCTCTCAGTACCTTCAGCCTCATCACCATCCCCCCAGGCTGCGGCTGCGCCTTGCCTGGGGTTAAGCAGAGTCAGCCTCTCCGAGGCTGCGTCATACCCCGGCTGACACTGCTCCGTGAACGTGCATCGGAGAGGATGGGGCAGACTCGTGAAAGTGCCTCGGAGAGGCACGCTCTTCATAACCCCAGGCAAGGCGTAGCCGCAGCCTGGGGTTTAGGGCGGGTCGCCTTTCCTTGACTATCAGCCTCGGAGAGGCTGGCTGTGCCGTAGGCGCGCTATAGATATTTCTCGTTCACCTCGATTCCGTGCTCTTTGCATAGTGCGAGCAGTTCATCGTGGGTGTTTATCTTCTTGTGATGCTCCTTCTGTCCTATGATGTATTGCCTAACTTCTTCCAGTCTTTCCTTTCCTATCGTTGAGGCATAATACTCACCTTCCCATCCGTCGAACATGGGGAACTTGTTGCGATCTGCCTTCATCATCTTACTCGTAGAGACCTTTAGCTCTCGCATCAGGTCAGACAGCGCACGAGTAGGGTGTAGGTTTATCAGTATGTGGATATGGTCTGGCATGCCATTGATCCGATATACTATACAGTCATATGACTTGATGAGCGTAAAAATGTAAGCATATACCTCACGCTCGTAGGCTGCGGTGATGGTGGGCTCGCTGCGCTTCGTCCTTATGACGATATGATAGAGGCAACTGGTGTAACTCATATTTGTGTTTTTATTTTGTGAACTAACATAGCGCACTGTCGTGCAGCCTGCCTCTCCGAGGCAGAAGATCAGGTGTCCCGGCTCCATCCTCACCCCAGGCTGCAGTCGCTTCGCTCCTTGGCCTGGGGTTATGCAGAGCCAGCCTCTCCGAGGCTGTGTGCCCCGTGTGCAGTTGCGAGGCAGTCTTATATCTCCAACAGGCCATCGGGGATGGCGACGGTGATGGTCTGCTGATGCTTGTCTATCTTTTTGATCAGTTCATGACTGGCGGGGATGAGGCGGTCACCGTTGTCGGTAGCGACCACAAAGAGGAGGTTGGCGGTGGAGTCGTCGAGATCCCTGATCGTACCCACAACACGGCCGCTTGCCGCATCGACGAGCTTGAAGCCATTGAGCTCTGCCTTCGACACGGTGTCGTCATCGTCATCCGCATGGTCGCGCGGATAATAGACGTCACAACCCGTCAGCGACATCGCCTGCTCGAGACTGTCGATGCCCTCGAACTTCATCAGTGCCACGACATCGGAACTGAACCGGTACTCCTCAATAAAGAAAGGTACGAGCAGGCCGTCGATCATGATGAAGAGGTAGTCGGCATCCTCGCTGTCGAAGATATCGTCATCGAACGAGAAGGCTATCTCTCCTTTCACGCCATGCGGCTTGCCGAGGGTGCCAATGAGGTATACATCATTTAATGTGATCATCGTCTTATGAGACCTTTATTATTCGTCTACACGCTTGATGTTTGCACCGAGCTTGTTGAGTCGTGTCTCGATGTCCTCATAGCCACGGTCTATCTGACCGATGTTCTCGATACGGCTCGTGCCTTTCGCACTCATGGCGGCGATGAGCAGGGCGATACCCGCACGGATATCAGGGCTCGTCATGCGGCCTGCGCGGAGCTGGATGCGGTGATCCTGTCCCACGACGACGGCACGGTGCGGGTCGCAGAGGATGATCTGTGCACCCATGTCGATGAGCTTGTCGACGAAGAAGAGGCGGCTCTCAAACATCTTCTGATGGATGAGCACAGTGCCGCGTGCCTGGGTGGCTACGACGAGAAGCACAGAGAGCAAGTCAGGCGTCAGACCCGGCCAGGGGGCATCGGCGAGTGTCATGATCGTGCCGTCGATAAACGAGTCGACGATATAATGAGCCTGATGAGGGATGACAAGGTCGTCGCCTTCCTCTTTCACCTTCACACCCAAGCGGCGGAAAGCGTCGGGGATCGGTCCGAGGTTGCGCAGCGACACATCTTTGATACGGAGGCCGTTGCCTACCATCGCTCCCATGCCGATGAACGAGCCTACCTCAATCATGTCCGGCAGGATACGGTGCTCGGCACCGTGGAGCTGCTCCACACCGACAATGGTGAGGAGGTTACTGGCGATGCCGGAGATGTTCGCGCCCATGTGGTTGAGCAGATGGCAGAGCTGCTGGATATAAGGCTCACAGGCAGCGTGGTAGATCGTCGTCGTGCCTTTCGCCATGACGGCAGCCATGATGATGTTGGCTGTACCTGTGACGGAAGCCTCGTCGAGGAGCATGTACGTGCCTTTGAGGCGGTAGCCGTGGATCTGATAGACGTTGCGCACCTCATCGAACACGAACTTCGCCCCGAGGTTCTTGAATCCGAGGAAGTGGGTGTCGAGGCGGCGTCGTCCGATCTTGTCGCCTCCGGGCTTGGCGATGGTAGCTTTGCCGAAGCGGCCGAGGAGCGGACCGTACATCAGCACAGAGCCGCGCAGCTTGGAGCATTTCTGGACGAACTCCACGCTGTCGAGGAAGTCGAGGTTGACGTCATCGGCCTGGAACGTGAAGTCGTGCGGTGCATTGCGCGTCACCTTTACGCCTACATCCTGCAAGAGCTTGATGAGGTTGTTGACATCGAGAATATCCGGCACATTCGTGATGCGCACAGGGTCACTGGTAAGGAGCGAGGCGCAGATCACCTCCAGAGCCTCGTTCTTAGCGCCCTGCGGAGTGATCGTCCCCTCAAGCTGGTGACCGCCTTCAATGATGAATGACTGCATAGACTATTATTTCTTTTTCCGCTTCTTTCCGCCGTTGTTAGCTGCGGGTACAGGCATGGCACTGACACGTTCAAACTTGAAGTGGTTGAGGTCGAGCTGGATCTTGCCATCGGTGAACCGGGCGAGGTCGTCAGCCACCTTCTCGTCGTCGGCGAGGCCATGGCCCCACTGCACGAGGTCGCGCTTCATCTGGTTCGCCGTGAGGGCAGTGAGCTCGTCGCGCTCGGGACCGGGCTCCATGGTCTTGAGTTTGTCGAAGAGCTCAAACACCATACGGCCATAGTGGCGCACGGGGATGCGGCCGGTCTCGTATTTGACAGGCTGCGGCTTCTCTTTCATGACCTTGGCCTTCGAGATGTCTACGGGCCAGTCGATGTCGAGCTTGAAGTCACTGATGACAGCGAGCTGGTCCCAGAGCTTCTGCTCGTAGTTGTCCGTCAGCGCGAGATGCGGGTTCATGCGCATCATCGTGTCGATGATGGTATAGGCACAGTTGAGACGCTCCTTGCGGTCGGGGATGGTCATGCAGTAGTCGACCATCTTCTGCACCTCACGTCCGTATTCGGGCATGATGAGCTTCTCGCGCTGGGTGTTATAGTCTAATCCTGGAATGTTCATAAGTTGTCTTTAGAATCGAGAATAAAATTACAGCAGTTTGCGCGGCAGCTTTGCCACGAAGTTCTTCAGATAGAACGGCACGAAGTAAGCCACATCCTCGAACTTCTGCTCTGCCATACGCTTCTCGGCGAGCGGCAGCATGTTCTTGGCGAGCGGCTCGATGCCTTCGATGAAGTGGGCATTGGGATGCTTGATGACATCCTTGCATTTCATGGCACCATCGCCAAGGAAATAGACGGGACCTTTGTCGAGCCATTCGTTGTAGGTGTCAGCCTCCACAACGTCGGCGTGGATGGGGCGCACCTCATGCAGCGAGCGGTCGAAGAGCTGGGCGTAGACCTCCATGCGGCGGGCGTCGAGCATCGGGCACAGCAGTGCGTTCTCCTCCTGGATCATCTCGCGCAGCAGCACGGGCACACAGAGGATCTCGAGCGTCGGCACGCCGAGGAGCTTGATGCCACGGCCATAGCAGATGCCCTTGGCCATGCTCACACCGATGCGCAGGCCTGTATAACTTCCCGGGCCACAGCTCACAGCTACGGCATCCAAGGGGATAGCGTGGTTGTCGGTGAACGACAGCGCCTCGTCAACAAATGAACCTAACCGTTCTGCATGATTGGGTCCGGAGTGGTCTTCCTTTTCAAAAATACAAGCACCGTCCTGGCTCACTGCCACGGAACAAACGTTCGTGCTTGTCTCAATATTCAATATGCACGACATAATATCGATATTATTCTTAATAAAGTGCAAATTTACTCCTTTTTCCCTCTAATTTTGTACTTTTGCAGAAATTTAACGCAGTAAATAACAACACGTAATCAATATGATACTCTCAATGACGGGCTACGGCAAGTCCGTAGTGGCTTACAAAGACAAGAAAATCAATGTTGAGATCAAGTCGCTCAACAGTAAGGCGCTCGACCTCTCGGCACGCATCACACCGCTCTATCGTGAGAAGGAGATGGAGATCAGGCAGTATATCGCCAAGATGCTCTCGCGTGGTAAGGTCGACTTCGCTATCTGGACAGAGAAAGACACAGTCGTGGACGCTACGCCGATCAACGCCGCCCTCGTAGAGGATTATTATCATCAGCTCAAGGCTATCTCCGCCAAGGCCGGCATCCCCGAGCCGCAGGACTGGTATAGCTCTCTGCTCCGCATGCCGGATGTGCTGACGAAGACGGATGTCGAGGAGCTTTCCGATGAGGAGTGGGAGGCCGCCAAGCAGGCTATTCATCAGGCTGTCGACGCCCTCATCGCCTTCCGTCGCCAGGAGGGTGCTGCCTTAGAGAAGAAGTTCAACGAGAAGGTGGACAACATCGAGAAGCTCCTCCACAGCATCGAGCCGTACGAGAAGAGCCGCGTGCCTAAGATCAAGGAGACGATTATCAAAGGGCTCGAGCAGATCCCTGAGGTCGAGTATGACAAGAACCGCCTTGAGCAGGAGCTGATCTATTATATCGAGAAGCTCGACATCAGTGAGGAGAAGCAGCGCCTGACGAACCACCTGAAGTATTTCCGTGAGACGATGGCGGAGAACCAGCCCAACGGCAAGAAGCTCGGCTTCATCGCCCAGGAGATGGGTCGTGAGATCAACACCACGGGCTCGAAGAGCAACAATGCAGAGATGCAGAACATCGTGGTGAAGATGAAGGATGAACTTGAACAGATCAAGGAGCAAGTGCTGAATGCTTTATAATTATGGAACAGACAGGTAAACTGATAATCTTTTCGGCCCCGAGCGGGTCGGGCAAGAGCACGATCGTACAGTGGCTGATGAAGGAGCATCCGGAGCTCCGCCTCGCCTTCTCCATCAGTGCCACGACTCGTGCCCCGCGTGGCACTGAGCGCAATGGCGTGGAGTATCTCTTCCTCACGCCGGAGGAGTTCAAGGCGAAGATCGACGCGGGTGAGTTCCTCGAATATGAAGAGGTGTACAAAGACCGGTTCTACGGTACGCTGAAGTCGCAGGTCGAGACGCAGACGCAGCGCGGTGAGAATGTCGTGTTCGATGTCGACGTGAAGGGTGGCTGCAACATCAAACAGCACTATGGTGCCCGTGCCCTGAGTATCTTCATTCAGCCGCCATCGGTGGAGGAGCTCCGTCGCCGTCTCGTCAAGCGTGCCACGGATGCACCCGAGGTCATCGAGCAGCGTCTGCAGAAAGCTTCGTATGAGCTGACCTTCGCGCCCCGCTTCGACCATGTCGTCGTCAACGATGATCTGCAGAAAGCGGAGGAAGAGACGTACCGCCTCGTCAGCGAATTTCTGAAACGCTGACGCCCGGACATAAATCTTTTCACACGAATACTTTCTCATGGATTTCTCTCACACGGATCTTAAAGATTTTAAAGATGGTTACGCTGCTTTGCAGCTACACGGTGATGCTACGGTATGTGTGATGTTACGGTATGCGTAATCGCCGAAGCCGGATAATCTTGATCTGTACGGTTGTTAATGCCCTCGAAGAGGGCAAACATGGTTAGCCCCAGGTGAGGAGCGACCTCGGAGAGGTCGAATATGGTTAGCCCCAGGTAAGGAGCGCAGCGACGCAACCTGGGGTTTGGGGTCGGGTGAGTTAACCTGACCTCCGGCCTCGAAGAGGGCGAACATTGGCGGGGTGCTGGACGACAACCATGTTCGCCCTCTTCGAGGCCGGATCTCAACGCATCGTCGTCGTACTAACCCCCACGTTTCGGCTTCGCCTCGCGTGGGGCTAACCATGTGGCACCTCTCCGAGGTGCTTACGTAAGAATTGGCAAAATCTTTAAAATCTTTAAGATCCGTGTGAAATAAAAATCCGCGTGAGAAAGGATCATGTGAGAAAGGATCATGTGAAAATATTCGTGTGAGATAAACAATAAACGATCATATCATGCAACCTCGTATCGGCATCTTTGGTGGCAGTTTCAATCCCATCCATGTGGGTCACATCGCCATCGCGCGCGAACTGCTGAGCCTCGCCCACTTGGACGAGGTATGGTTCCTCGTCTCCCCACTCAACCCCTTCAAGAAGGCGGCGACAGACCTGCTCGACGACGATAAGCGACTGCTCCTCACACAGCGAGCCCTCTTAGGAGAGCCACGCCTTAAAGCATCCGACTACGAGTTTCACCTCCCCAAACCTTCCTACACTTGGAACACCCTGCAACATCTCAAGGCCGACTATCCCGATAAGCAGTTTGTACTTATCATTGGAGCCGACAACTGGCTTGCCTTCGACCGCTGGGCCCATCCCGATTATATCCTTTCCAACTTTGATATTGCCGTCTATGCGCGACCCGATTGCCCTATAGACTCCAGCACCCTTCCTTCCCATGTACATCTTTATAATATGGGATTGTTCGACATCAGTAGTACCGCCATCCGTGAGCGTATCCGCCAGGGACAGTCCATCACTGGTATGATCCCGACAGCCATTGAGGGCCTCTGCATGAAGTTCTATACCGTATAGTGCAGGGAAGGGCTTCATGCCCTTCCATAAAAATGTTCAAGCTGTACGGTTGAATCTCATTCTTTCTGTTTGGGACAGTGCCTCGGAGAGGCACACTCTTCATAACCCCAGACTAAAGGAGCGATAGACACTGCAGTCTGGGGGTTACGGAATAGGAGCTGCTT
>DEKJ01000041.1:0-36108 GCA_002353825.1 Prevotella sp. UBA2725
CGAAAACAATGGAAGGTGATATGCTTAGTGATGCCGGCCGATTGAATCCACCGTTGCAGTGGCTTAGAAATCCATGAAGGATCCGGCAGTCCCTCAAACACCAGTCGTTTGCCATCCAACCGTTCTCCGCATAACTGATAAGCCTGAGAGGATATTGGCATGTATTCCACGCCATGCGTCTTACGTTGCGTGAAATCGAGTCTGTAGTGATCGCCGTCCTCTATCACTTCCTGCCACGTCATCAGTTTTATATCGACATGACGAAGACCGGTTAGAGCCGAAAAAAGTGCAGCCCGTTTGACGACAGGGATGGCGCAGGGTGTGTGCGCAAGGATGTTGAGCTCCCCAATGGTAAGATGTTCGCGCCGACTTTCCTCTTCGGGAATACCCTTCACCTTAGCGGAAAGGTCCACGGTAAGGTATCCGTCTACAAAAGCCTGCTTCAGTCCTGCCTTGAAGATGGCAAAATAAGTAGAGGCCGTGTTCTGCGATATCGTACCCGACTTATTGCCACCCATAGGAGCATACAGTATGAAGAACTTGAAGTTCTCTATCATGCCCAGGTCAATATCCCTGAAGAGTATTGTGTCGCCATTAGCATAAACCTTCAGCAACTCATAGACACGTCCCCAGTTGGTAATGATAGAGTCGGAGCTGTTCCGGTGCCTTTTCTCGGAAACCTGTTTGAAGTAAGGGATGAAGTTTTGCATCGACCGCTCGTTTTGTGCTGCCTGCTCTGCCTCGTTGTCCGTATAGAGTGCGGCATTGTCGTATTCACGTTGTCGCAAGGCTCTCACCTTGTCGGCATAGCGGCACGCTTCATTATCCATATCCGAGCGGCATACGATGACACCGTTGATGTCCCGCTTGGGTTTGTACGACACAGAACCGTCGGCATTAGGCCGTGATGGTCGGTCCTTATCCCATACTGGGGTCGTGATGGTACGGTTCAATGCCTCTTTATGCCGCGACGGCTTAGCGCCGGGATAGGCAAATACTGGGTAGCTCTCAATGATGAGATACCATTCTTCACGATACTCCGACTTGCGGAGCTTTACTGTACACTTGGTGTTGGGGAGTGGTTTCTTCATGACTTCACAACATCTTTATAAAGGTGATCAATATCTTCTTTTGGCGCATAGACAAAGTTGCCTATCTGCCGAATAGGGATGGAATACTTACGTATATGTGTATAGACCGTGCTGTCGTCTATACCATAAGTCTTTGAGATTTCGCCAATGGTGTAACAGTCCTCAGGCTCCAGATGGTAAGACTTGGGTAAAGGCTTACTTCTATCAATGGGCTCCGTGCGAAGTGGAACCTTATCCAGCAGTACCGACTTGTTGACACGCGTCAGACGTTGCCCAATGTTGACTGCGGGTAAAACGCCCTTTCTTATCAATCGGTAAATCGTATCCCTGCTGATACCAAACAAGGCAACAGCTTCTTGAACAGAGATATAATCTCTGGCATAAGGAATATTCTCTACGATGTCATTCAGCTGGCTCATCCTCTTTTTGACAGCCTCTCTTTGATCATAAGCCCTCTGAGAGCATCGACGAGAACAATACTTCGAATCAAGAGTCTTTGCGATGAACGTATTACCGCAATACTGACACTTCCGTTTAATCTCAAACTTAGCTGCTGGCATGTTGTACCGTATTAAGTTGGGTTACGTATGAATAAGTATGGATAAGTCGCACCTTGTCAGAAATTAGGTCGCGTTCCAAATATGGTACAAATATAAGATAAAAATCGGAAGAAATCGGTAATTATACAAAGATTAACCAAAACAAAAATGGGTGTAACCTATTGAGTTACACCCATTTTCTTATTTATCGTTATTGATAGTTGTCAATATTACTTCACCTCCTCGAAGTCGGCATCCTGGATATTGTCGTCCGACTTGTTGTCAGATCCGTTGTTGGTGTTCTGCTGCGAACCGGCACCGGCGTTGGCACCGCCCTGGAAGCCCTGGGCACCAGCCTGAGCACCGCCCTGACCATACATCTGGGCTGAGGCAGCCTGAACAGCAGTGTTCAGAGCAGCGGTAGCAGTGTCGATAGCGTTGAGATCCTGAGCCTTGTGAGCATCCTTCAACTGTTGGAGAGCCTGCTCGATAGCGGGCTTCTTGTCAGCCGGGATCTTATCGCCATTATCCTTGAGGAAGTTCTCAGTAGTGAAGATCATGGAATCAGCCTGGTTGAGCTTATCCACTTTCTCACGCTCCTTCTTATCAGCCTCCTCGTTGGCCTTAGCCTCAGCCTTCATGCGCTCGATATCCTCCTTGGAGAGTGAGCTGCTGGCCTCGATACGGATGCTCTGCTCCTTGCCGGTAGCCTTATCCTTAGCGGATACGTTCAAGATACCGTTGGCATCGATATCAAATGTCACCTCAATCTGAGGAACACCACGGCGAGCCGGAGCAATACCCTCAAGGTTGAACTGACCGATACTCTTGTTCTGAGCTGCCATCGGGCGCTCACCCTGCAGCACGTGAATAGTCACGGCTGTCTGGTTATCTACAGCCGTAGAGAACGTCTCAGTCTTCTTGCAAGGAATAGTGGTGTTGGCATCGATCAACTTTGTCATCACACCACCCATGGTCTCAATACCAAGGGTCAACGGAGTGACATCAAGCAGGACGATATCGCCTGCACCCTTCTCGTTGTTCAAGATAGCACCCTGAATAGCTGCACCTACAGCAACCACCTCATCGGGGTTCACACCCTTAGAAGGCTCCTTGCCGAAGTAGTTCTTCACCAAAGTCTGCACAGCAGGGATACGGCTTGAACCACCTACGAGGATGACCTCGTCGATATCCGATGTAGAGAGCTTAGCGTCGCGGATTGCGTTCTGGCAAGGAACGAGGCACTTCTGAATAAGATCGTGGCAGAGCTGCTCAAACTGAGCACGTGTCAACGTCTTTACCAAGTGCTTTGGCACACCACCCTCAGCAGAGATATAAGGAAGGTTAATCTCTGTAGAAGTAGTAGACGAGAGTTCAATCTTTGCTTTCTCAGCAGCCTCCTTCAGGCGCTGCATGGCCATCGGGTCTTTGCGAAGATCGATACCCTCATCAGCCTTGAAGCCGTCAGCAAGCCAGTCGATGATCTTCTGGTCGAAGTCATCACCACCCAGGTGTGTATCACCATTAGTAGCAAGCACCTCGAACACGCCGCCACCGAACTCAAGGATAGAGATATCGAATGTACCACCACCAAGGTCGAACACAGCGATCTTCATATCCTTGTTAGCCTTGTCCACGCCATAAGCCAGGGCAGCAGCCGTAGGCTCATTGACGATACGACGGACGTTCAGGCCGGCGATAGCACCAGCTTCCTTAGTAGCCTGACGCTGAGAGTCGGAGAAGTAAGCAGGCACCGTGATGACGGCATCCGACACTTCCTGGCCGAGGTAATCCTCAGCGGTCTTCTTCATCTTCTGCAGAATCATGGCCGAGATCTCCTGCGGTGTGTAAGGATGTGCGGCACCCTCAATCTGCACCTTAGGATAACCGTTATCGTTGATGACGGTGTAAGGCACACGCTCTGCCTCCATCTTGCTCTGCTCATAGGTCTCACCCATGAAACGCTTGATAGAATATACAGTGTTCTTCGGGTTCGTGATGGCCTGACGCTTTGCAGGATCACCCACCTTACGCTCACCGTCTTTCATGAAGCCTACCACAGAAGGTGTGGTACGCTTGCCTTCAGAGTTTGCAATCACTACCGGCTCGTTGCCTTCAAATACGGCTACGCAGCTGTTGGTAGTACCTAAGTCGATTCCAATAATCTTTCCCATAATAGTATGTATTTTTTATTTATTATCGTTGTTAATGTTGCTTGAACGTAATGTTCGCTGTCAATTAAACAAACGATATGCCAAGGACAGACTCGTGGATTACGACTGACAGATTGGCACAAAACAAACCATACTATTTGCGGATCACTACGACACTATAAGCCGGGAGTGTGACTTTTTGACCTTCGATCGTTGTCTTCACAGCCTCTACCTGCTTGTTGCCAGGCTTTCCGCCAAAGCCTTCGGCCACGGTGCCGTCAGCTATTGACAGGCCCTTGACAGTTACTGTCAGCGGCTGGGGAAGCGCATTGACAAGTTTGACAATGGTCTGACCGGCGTCATTCTTCACGACACTGGCACTGACACGATAGCCCACAGATGCTGGCAGGTCGAAAGACGAACTGACATACTCATCGCCACTGTTGTTACCCCACAGTTTCTGCGTGTAATAGCTCGGCGTGAGAGCCGTGATGCTGTCACGATTGAAATAGATCATATCCGGATTCCAGTTCTGATGCTCCTCATTGCAGAACAACGGAGCATAGCTTGACATCCTCACCACATCGCCGTTACGCTCCAGTGAGCAGAGGTGCAATGCCTCAACGAGCGCATTCTCCACCGTGCGGCCTTGCGAAGCCCACTCACCAAGGTAGACCTTCGGGGCCGTGCGGTCATAGGTGTCGTAATAATCCTGATTGTGCATGAACCAGCCCGGTGACTCATAGTAGTGCTCGTCGACCATGTCGATGACTTTCTTGTTCTCCTTGGCATACTTCCAACCTTCAATATAGTCGGCTGAAGGATAATGGAACGGGCCCACGGTGCCACAGACCGTGATGTTCGGATACTTTGCTTTCACGGCCTCAGCAATCATCTTGAACCGCTCTTCAAAGACGGTAGAGATGATGTCCTCATTGCCTATACCTATATATTTAAGGTTAAACGGAGCTGGGTGACCGGCATCAGCGCGCATCTTCGCCCATTTAGAAGTAGCGGGATCGCCATTGGCCCAGTCGATCATGTTCAAGATCTCCTGACAGTAAGCCGGCATGTCCTTCATCGGGATACCACCCTGCTGTCCGGCATAGCCATCCTTGTTTGCCGCCGAGTTCTGGCAAGGCACACCTGCAGCGAGCACAGGCAACGGCTCAGCACCGATGTCCTCACAGAACTGGAAATACTCATGGAATCCCAGTCCACGCGTCTGGTGATAGCCCCAGATGTTCTTTGCCGGCTTGCGGTCCTGCCAAGGCCCCACGCTCTCGTTCCAGTGATAGATGTTATCGAGGCCCTGGCCGTGACTCATGCAACCGCCGGGGAAGCGCATGAACTTCGGATGCAGGGCTGCCACAGCCTCTGCGAGGTCTTTACGTAGTCCGTGTCCTTTGAAGGTGTCGTGAGGGAAGAGGCTCACCATGTCCACGTCTACCTTACCGTCTTTCAACGGCGTCAAGGCGAGCTTAACATCTCCCTTCACCATTTTCTTGTCCACAATAAGTGGTAAAGCAAAACGTTGCCAACCGGTGCCTTCGAGCTTAATTTTCTCTTTGGCATAGACCATTCCGTTCTTGCCGATAAGCGACACGAGCACCTGGTTCCTTACGCCGTCTACGGCACGCAGATAAACGGAAAAGTCGAACTGCTCTAAAGGCACTGCCGTTGTCACGCCCCAACTCTTTCCGCTCCAACCATTATTAAATAAGGTGTCGGTCTTGGTAAGGATCGCATAGTGTGGATTATTCGCAGAGAGCGGATTGTCAGTACTGATTACGATAGGATGATTGGACGACCAGGCCGTCTCCGGCTTCCATCCCCAATGATCAGCAGCCGAATATTCGAAGTCTCGGTTCTGCACGAGCTCAGCATAGAGTCCACCGTCTGCTGCATAACTGATATCCTCAAAGAACACGCCCACGAGCTTGTCCGTGATCTTCTTTGTCTTCGACTCGTCCACTGTCAGTGTGGCACTGACGCCGTTGCCCAATGAAGCAAAGCGCGAGGCATCGTCTTTCATGCGCTCAGCATAGAGCTTATTTGCATTAGCGAGGGTATGAAAATAGTTCAGGATATAGTCGAGATGTACCTTTGGCACCTCAAACTGGTTACCGGAATACAACTGTCCTGCTACCGTGGCAGAATCCATGATCCAGGCATCGTCACCGATAGAACTTGGCGTCCTGTCCTCATTGAAATGGCGGAAGTTCTTGTCGGCCTTGACATACCGGCGCGAGCCATCCTTCGTCTTAAAATAGATGTCGAAAGAGCCGTCGTCCATCTGAAACATCACGGGAGCCAAGGCACCTTTCTCGCTCATCCTCGGATAGTCCTGCGGACGCCAGGTCACAAGATCCTCACTGTAGGCCGCTGCGAAACATGGCGCATAGTTGTTGACAGAAAAGAGCAGTCGCCATGACCCGTCGGCGGCATGAAGGACATACGGCGTATACATCTTCTTCTCAGCGCCCCACGGCCCATAGTCGGACCCGCAAAGCTGCCCGATATCCTCCCACTGCTCCTTATCAGTGAGATAAGCAACATGCAGGCCCTTCGTTGCACCGGGACTATAAACAAAGATCTGACACGTCGTGTCCTTTCCCGCCAACTCATAGGCGGGTCTCGACTGTGCACCGGCATGGAGAGAGAATGCCAATGCGGATAATAGAAGTATCTTTTTCATTCGTTGATTATTTCATTGTTTCTTGCAAAATTAATAAAAAACGGTCTTTTTATTGAACATCCCAAATAACATTTATCTTTTCTTTGCTCAAATGAAATATTTTTCATAACTTTGCACCACATTTCGCTAAAGCACTCGCTAAAGCACTCGCTAAAAACAGCGTTATTATTATGTATGCGCCTGTGGCGGAATTGGTAGACGCGCTAGACTTAGGATCTAGTTGCTCACGCAGTGCAGGTTCGAGTCCTGTCAGGCGCACAAGATTAAATGCCAAATAGCTTGTTATCAGCTATTTGGCATTTTGCTTTTGAAATATTGGCGACAGAGTGGCGACATATAGCCATTGAATCATCCTTTAATCTCTTAAAGCACTATGAAACGCAAAGCCCCCTTCACCTAATATCGCAGAGTAACTTGCGAGAAGGCATACATCGATGGTGACCAATGTCACATGTGCAAGTTGAGACATGAAGTTTCGGCAGGAGCAATCACACAGTCCCATGTATCTTTTATTATCCTCATAGAAGACTTCAATACCCCATCGCATAGATACGATATGCATTCATAAAGTCCAGCTTGAGATTGGTTGTTACAAGGAATTTCCATTTCTCTGCCTTTGTCCTTTTGCAAAAGAACAGCCGCACTTTCCTTGTGCCAAGGGTAACGTCAACAACTGCATACTTGCAATGAAGTGCCCGACTGTGTTTGATGAGCTTGGCCGCCTTTAGTTTCTCCAAGACAGCCTTTGCTGTGAGCTCACCCCCATTTGGTGCCGTATTTTGTGTTTCCCATCTTTCCCATGCCAAGCAGGTGGAACTTCTTGTATAAATGACAGACATAATCTACAAGTCCCGTATTGGTGAACCAGCTGTCTACAAGCAAGTAGTCAAAAGGAACATGATGTGCGCATGCGCGCTTCACCATCTCCTTGATAAGCACACATTTCGACACCATGTATTCCTCCAATCTCTTGGTATCAATGCAATCCTTGTCTCTGGTCTTTGCAAAACGTCTTTTGTGTTGCTCTGCTGTCAAGCCCTGCGGCTTCTAGCCCTTCTTGCCATTCTCTCCCAGCAGACATTGCTCAAGCCCAAGAACCGTCTTTCAATCGCTCCAACACATTGTCAAAGCCTTGAAACCAAGTATGCTGCGTTAAGCTACATGAGAGAATACCCGGCCGATGTTCTCAATGTGAAATCCTGTTTTTGGCAGGTCCGTGCCATCCACGATAAGAACAGAGGGAAGGCCTGATTCCTTTTGGTCAGCCCTAATGGTAATTCCTTCAATCATTTTTCTTACAATATGGTAAAGGACTTTTCGCCAATCGACATTGTCCTGCGACATAAAGTCGTAGAACAAATTCTTCTTTCCCGAGAACATACGACCGAGCACAGAGACCGGCATAGTGGGAGAAGCCTTTGATGTCAAAAAATGGCATAAACAAGAGAATGTAAAATATTTGGAGATTTGTTAACTTGCAGTTCGGCTTTTTAATTCCACCAAGCATCCTGCTGCTTAGATTTAACCTGTCAACAAGGCTAGAATAGGCCTGAAGAAGGGCGAATTGCTGTTTTCCTTGGAAAAAGTTGCTGATCTCTGAGAAAATTTTAGTATTTTTGCGCATGGCTTTGAATGAGTGAGTCTCTTGTTTTTGACACCATAAAGTTACTCATTTTCCGTGAGATACGGAAACATTCAAAGCCTCTTTATGTCTTATTTTGTCACTATACTTTACTTCTGAAACTTGAGTTATTTTTCGTTGGACGTTTCTCTTATCGGGATTGTCATTTCATTTCTTTTGAGGTCAAAGTTGCGAAAATCCCTCAATATTGTTTTGCCCGCCCAATAAATGCACAATGAATTAAATATTTTCTCCCTTTTTTATCCATTATCTAAAATATAATGTGTAACTTTGCAGAGCTTGCTCACGATGGGCCGACTTCGCAAGATGTCGGATCGGCTACAGGGAGGGAGCACCACTTATTGAGAAAAGTGTTTGCTAACGTTTGTTTTTGGTTGTCTTGAACGTCGGAACTTCAGAACACAAATCAAGAGCAATGCAGAGGTAGATGCTACGGGTTGGTACAATACAGGCTGTCCCGTTTGGTGTGCCGGCGGCTAACCATGCCGTCATGCACACCTTATGAGTGAGCAATGTTATATACCAAGGGCGTGGGTATCATGTCTGTTTGTTTATTTGTGAGGTTTCCGACGACCTGAAGGCAACGAACGAGCAGAAGCCAGATACCCCGCTTTCTTTTTGAGTGGTTTGCGATTTTATAAATAAACAAGCCTTGTTCTGGGTGTCTGACGGGCATAACTTTTCAGTGTACAATGAAAAAGTTATCTTTCCTCACGGCCATGTGCGCAGGCCTGCTCGCAATGAGCTTCACAAGTTGCGCTACGTATCAGAAAGAGGCTGCCATCATGAGCCTCGGCAACAACAACATCAACACCTACGTTGAGGCTGACCTTGACTATGCCAACGCAAAGAAAGTGCAGGCTTCCGTAAACACGGCCACGCTGTTTGGCTTCATCCAGTTGGAGCGCAACGGCAACAAGACCTTGAAGAGCGCCAACCGCTACAAAGGCTTGTCGAAGCGCGAGGCACAGGCTCTGTATCGCGCCAAGGAGAATTCCGACGTGGACATTATTCTTGAGCCGGAGTTTGAGACTGAGAAGCATAGTTGGTTCTTTGGTGCCTATCGCACATCCTCTACGAAAGTAAAGGGGTGGGGTGTAAACATTAAGGGTATCCAGAAAGACCAGCACGGAATACCCAATCGAAAATGAAGATGAGTCCATGTCTGCTCTAAAACTCAAAGCAGGCAGGGTATATCATTTAGCTACAAATGCCTTATGACAAAAAGATTATTCGTAACAGTCATAGCCGTCGCTCTTGCACTCACATCTCTGGCACAGGTGAAGGGGAAAGATTATACGGTGGACAAAAATGGTGATGTGGTTGTCGCTAAGGTAGTGGAAGGTCTTGCACTTCAGCGACATGAAATTTACACTGCCGCACAGAAGTATTTGGAGAATGCTTACAAGGACACGAAGTATAAGATTGTCATCAACTCCCCAGAGAGTGGGGTTGTGGCAGGCGAGGGAGAATATCTCCAATTTTATGAGGGCAGGATTTTCCCTTCTTCGTATTTCCTGAATGCGCCATTTATACTTCGGGTAGATGCGAAAGACGGAAGAGCCAGAATCTCCGTCATTTTGAGCTACTATACAGGCAAGCGGTCGAACATCAACGAAAGTGAAGACATACGCGACCGTATCAGTGAGTTCCAGCCTGTCAACGAAAGCCAGACAGAGCGCCACAAATTATACAATGCAGCTTTTCCAAAGTTGTTCCAAAAAGCACAAAATACAGTAAAGGAGGTGGAAGAGGTCTTAAAGTCTACACCCTCTTCTGCTCCTGATACGGACTGGTAAGAAACGTTTTAATATTAGAGCGGGATCCGCGCTGACAGCCTCAGCTGCGGTTCCCGTTCTTTAGTTTACCCTTATTATTATATTCATAGCCCTTCCACCGTAGCGTTTTTTTTGTTTCTTTAGATTTGAAAAGGCTCTACTTTCCAGTCGCAAGAGTGGTATCAAGGATGTGGTGTAGATAGCCAACTGCCTCCGCAAGGATCTGATTCTCGGAAGCTATGTTCCCGACGAAATCATCCAGCAGCTTCGACAATATAACCGTCGATTGTTCGATATTAACCATCAGTCGGTTTATATCTATTGCTGTCCGATAAAAATGTCAGGTAGCCAATTTTGAGTTTCCTCTCGAATAAAAAGCGGGGAAAGCCCGCTGACTCTCCCCTAGAGTTTGTAATTTTGTATTGCAAACCAAAAAAATACAAACTCATGGGCAAAGGTATAACTACTTCTGGACTTCCAGTCTTTGGAGAGGTGGTAGGCAAGTTCAACATAGAAGTGCAAGTATTGCACTTTCTAAACAGGGCTATACAAAAGAGTTCTTAGACGGAACAAACTATATTCTTCCGCTGGATTTGAATAAGAATTTGGATATGGGCTTCCACCATTTTAAAATACAGGGACGTGAGCTGCCACCAAGTCAACTTTTTTCAGCTTCTTGCTGAGTTATTGAAGTAATATTTTCAGGTATTACGATGCCAGCCTTTTGAGATGCAGTGCGATTAACGAAATAGCGGAAGTGACGGGGATAGATAAATACACCCGTTTTTGAACGAAGGTTCACGCCATGGAAAGGCAGGAACCGTCAGGCGCACAAGATTAAATGCCTAACAGACAGAGAGCTGTTTGGCAAATTTTATTTGTGTTTTTGGCGACAAAGTGGCGACATATTAAGGCTGAACATCTATGTAATCATTAGAAATAGCTTGAAAAGTATACCTCGTACTGCTACAGCTTATTTAAAGATATCTCTTAGGAAGTCTAACTACTTTTATTTAATTAGCTTACTACTTTTGTTATGGTATTGCGTTTACAAAACAAAGGTTATATCTTTGCATTGTTTTTTTAAATAATATACATATGTTAAAAATTGAGTATTTGAATGGCAGATTTCTTTCTGCTGATGAATTAAATTCAGATGGACTAAGACAAAATGGTTTTGTGTGCGAAGCTACTAATGAAGGATTCCCGTTCAGAGGAACGCCCACAAAAATGGCAAATGACGCTTTAGTACATCTTGGTGTTTATTCGGAATTCTTTCCTATAATCATTTATTCGAAAGAAGGCATAGACGATAAAGGCCGCTATACAACTTCTGTAACTTTTGAGGCAGTCAAAAATCTTTTCTAATAAGGGTTTGGTTGGTACAGATTTTGTTGGTTAAATTAGGCAGTGTACTTTCGGCTGCATAATTCGGAAGTAGAAGATAAGAGGACAAAAGATGGCAACAAATCCACCTTCAGGTGATGGACATCGTAATGGAGCTGTTCGTAAAAGGTCTCAATTTCAAAATCCCCAAAATGGATTGTGGTATAAAAGAGACACGGATACTGGTCGCATTGTTGATGTGAATCAGAATGGCAAGCCCCACAAAGGGGTACGTAAAGAACATTAATCATTAGAAGAGGATGTGCATTTGCTTTAAAGGCAGGCGCACTCCTCTTCTATACTTTCATAACCTTATTATCCAGAATGGCTTTGTGTAGCTTCTAAAACATATTTTACAACTGGACATATTTTTTGAAAAGTCTTGCAGATATAAAATAATAATTATATCTTTGCATTCAAATAGTTATAATATGAAAAGGCTATCATTTCTCATTATGTTCTCCTTCTTTGCAACAGTAGGAATACTTGCACAACAGCATTTATCATTCATGGGTATTCGCATGGGTGGAAATATAAATGACTTTACAAGAGCTTTGCAAGCTAAAAATGTTACTGTAACTTACAGTGGCACGCATGATTATGGTACGGATGATGATGAATATTGGTGCTCTTTGAATGGTGACTTTTGGATGTTTCAGAATGCATACATACTAGTTAGGGCTCCTTATATTGACCATGGTGTATCATCTGTAAATGTTGAATCAATAAGAGACACCAAAGCTACTTTTAATAATCTTATAGCCCAAATGGATAAAAAATATGGCAAGCATTCAGTAGTTACAGGGAATCATTCCCCATATTCTTATAAGTATACGTGGAAGTTATCTCGGGGTAATATAATAGTGTCAAGAACACAATTTTCACAATATGATGGAAAATGCAATTTAAGCATAGAATATCTAGACTTTCCTTATGTCAAGAGAAAGTCTCAATCTTATGTTAAGAGGAGAAATGCACATAAAAATGATTTATAGTTTAGAATAGTTGTTTTGCTTTTTCCTTTACCTCAAGGAAATCTCTATATGTAAGATCGTCTTGAGTTAGTTGGGAGTAAAGTTCATTAGCCAATGCAACTTTTTCAGAGTTATAAGGGGTTATGAAGTTTTGAGGATTCACCTTGTTTTTTAGGTCATCCAGTTCTTCCTTATCAATTAGAGATACTCCTAAATCTGAACTAACTATGTCCAAAATCTCTAAAAGAGTCTTTGTATCTTCGGGAGATGTCTCTAAAATCCTTTTGTATATATTATTTGCCTTTTCTACTTTGTCCTTATCGTATTCCTTCAAAAACTCTTTAGGATTACATTGACGCAAAAGACGTTTGTAAAGATTTTCTTCTCTTCTCTGTTTTGCCTTGTTTTTTCTAATAATTAAAGGAATTATAAATGCAAGAAAAATTATGGATAAGCCAATTCCATACCATAAAAGGAATTTCTTCTTATCGTTAGCAGCAGCCCACTCATATTCTTTAATCATAAAGTGTTTTTCTTGGGTAGCAGCAATAAAGACTCGGTAGAATCCATTTTGCATCCACCCATTTTCATAAGGAGAAACTCTTTGAGCTTGTTCAAAGTTTTTGCCTTTAGGTATACAGATGGGAGTTCCTGCTTTCCATCCATTAACATTTTTATTCTCTGATATTGTAAAATAGCTGTTGCAACATGCATATATTTTCGACCAAAATTGATTAATCGTTTCTTTTTGGAATCGTTTGGAAATTCTAGACTTAGGGCTATTTGCGTAAAAATCGAAAGCCTCATTAACAGCTTGCTCAACACTATAATTATTTCCCCAATCTGTGTCTTTTAACCCAACTTTATAAGGGAAAAAAGTGTTAGTTTGGATGAAATCATCATCATCAGACCAGCAATAGATTCTCACAATATTCCATCCTTCATCATTTTCGTTTGGATATTTGTCTCCCCAATTTAATTCATATAGAGAAGCCAAATCGCCATAGCTTTGATACCAATCATCTTGAATTTTTTCATCAATCTTTGAGTCTATCTTGGCAGCAAAACTACTTTTACCAGGACGTTTGGGTATAGAAATACGTTTATAATGGCGCACCGGTTGACCGCTATAATCCTCAAAAAATAATCCATCATCATTAGAGACGAAAGCGTCACCACTAGATTGCCCTTCAAATAACTTTGTTATATTGTCCTTTATTTCAGCACGAAGCCTATCTCTCTTCCTATCAATATAGAAAGTAACAATGGCAAACAGACCTATCAAGCAGAATGCCCAAGCCACAAACAAAATGGCAATAATATGTCGTTTCATCTTTAAGAAATAGCCTTTAGTTTATTTATCTATGTTCTGCGTTTCTAGTTAATTAACGCGGTGCTGTATCCACGTCCTTGTGTACAGGTACTAGGAAACCTTGATGAATAGAAGTAGGATAACAGCCCCCACGCTATATGCGTGGAGACTATTACACTTTCTCCTGTTCAACGTGTGTGAAGTCCCTAAGCCTTGTACACGTAGGAAGAAGACATAATGCCCCTTTTTAATAAAAAACCAGGCTGCCAATTTGTTTTAATCGACAGCACTTTTGCAAAGTAAAGCATAATTTTTGAAAACTCCAACTTTTTGACTAAAAAACTGAAGATATTTTTCACCGTGTACGCAAACAAGGCTGGAAACAACTCACACAATCTATTCTACGAGAATGTGATTATGTGAGTCATAACATTTAGTAGTGAACTTTGAAGCCTTGCTCCCTCAATTCTTGGATGATTTCATCAAGGCTCTTATGTCTGATGCCAACATAGCCGTTGGTACCATGTGAGACGGAGACATTGGCTGCAAGTGCCGGGTAGAGGATGACAGACAAAGCATGGAACAACGTATTAGCGAGCTTAGCTATTGCTACCTTGCGTTCGGTAGGGCTCATGCCTCTTATCTTTCTTGCCACTGCTACGTCAATCTCATGCGTGGCATAGATAGCGATAAGGTGGTCCAATGAGATTTCAGCCTTGCGGTAACGCTCGAAGTTCTCATAGGAGACATTTACCAACGTAGGATTATTGCCTTCTATATGAAGTTGGATGGCATGACCACGTGGTGTCCTTACCACATGGCATCTATCAATCTTAACAACATCTGGCAAGACGTGATTCCATGGCTCAGCGATACGTCCAAGACGGAGGCTCTCTTTGCGTGACTTTATGAGGTCAGATTCAAGATTGCTGATTTCCTTGTCTTTTTGTGACACGGTGCGTTCAAGGGTCGCTTTTTCCTTGCGGGCAGCATCACGCTCAGCGGTACGGCGTTCAAGGTCAGCTTGCAACTTCTCAACCTTGAGTTGCCAAACAGCAAGTTTTTTCTCGCCATCTTCAACCTTGGCTTGCAGCTGCTCCTTCTCAAGTTGGAGGTCAGACTTGCCGAACATGTTGGTAATCTTGTTGAGGGCAATCAATACTGCCTGCTTGCCTTTTCTGGTGATGTTGAGTTTCCTCACCTCATCTTCAAGGGCGGCAACAGCCTTGCGGATTTCTTCAGCCTTTAGAAGAAGTTCTTCATTCTCTGAACGCAGTTGCTCGTTGCTTTGCTGGTACTGCTCTACTTGCCCTTGAAGTTCCGTGTTCTGCTGTTGCAAGGCGAAAAGTCGCTCTCCTTCCTTCTTGTTTTTGTACTGCACGGCATTGAGGTGCTCAACGTCGGAACTCACGCCACGCTCCATGCCGAGGACTTCCGCAGTGATGGTCTGCATTTTGGCATATGGAGTCTCTTTTGACGGAATGCTCTTGCCGTTGGGCTTCGTCCAGTCGAAGGTCATGTGGGCGTGAAGGTTAGGCTTCCATTCCTTGCTGTTCTGATGGCCCTCGTCACGGTGGATATGTATCTGCATCGTCTTGATGCCGAACTTCTCCTCGAATGCAACGGCAAGGTTTTTCAACTGTTCCATGGTGGTGTTCTCGTCAATGACTACTACGCCTTCCTTGAACATCACCATTTTCGTTTGGACTTTCTGCCCCACGGCTTCCTTGTAACGTTTGGCAATGTCATCACGGATTTCAGCAATGCTCCTTCCTTCATAGCGTGGGTCAAACCACGACTCATTCAGAGGGGTTAAATCCTTACGGACATAGTCCAGTTCTTTCAGCCGAAGGTTGTGAATCTCACTGCTCGGCTTCATGTTCTCAATTCTTATACAGGTTTTCTTTCCCATAGTATTAAAGCCTCTCCCCAGCCCTCCCCGAAAGGGGAGGGAGTTCAAGGCGGATTATAAGTTGTATGTTATTATTTGTTTTGCTTATTCTCTAACTAAGTTGATTGACAAAAGTCTTTCTATGCAATGGGGGCGAGGGGAGAATCCCCCGAAAGGGTCAAGGGAAGCTCGGTTCCTTGCACACAGTACCCTTTAGGGTACTAGTGTGCTATAACCCTGCCGTGGCAAAGTCAGCTCTGCGAGGCTCATCTCGGAAATACTAAGGAGGCTTTGCCTTGTCATTATCCATATCGGTTGGTGCACTCTTTTGTTTCAGCGCGTCAATGAGCCAGTCGCCAATGTCAATCTTTTTCTCCCGTTCCTCAGAGGTTGCCACCCTTTGCAGAAGGTCAGAAACGATTACACGCTTGGGTAAGAACAGACGTCTTGCACGTTCTTTCCACTCATCGTATGCATCAACATCGGGGAAGAGAACGACCGTTCGGTTGACAAGCGCATTTGTCTTGTGCGGTGTCAGGTTACATTTCCCTCCCGTAGCCAGCCATGTGTATTGGGGATAGACCAGCGAGCCCAGCAAGGCACTCTTCTCCGACTCTACGATCGCCGCCACATTATCTATAGGATCGCTGTGGAGAAGATGCTCGCCGAAGAGGCATTGGCTCAGGACAAAGTCATCGGTCAGCCTACCCGTCTGAATGAGTTTGGAGTGTACCCAACCGACGGCATGGCTGTCCTTTACCCGATGTCCTGTAGCTGCATCATACTGCATGATTTTGCCGGAACGGGCATTGCCGTTGAAGTCCAGTTGCCAATAGATGATGCTTCCGTCTTTTGTGGAACCGATAAGATAACGGCATTGCAGTCGCTCCAAGTCAGACTCACTGACGTGACAACCGGTACGAAGGAAACGGAAGAAGTAGTTCTCGCGGCTGAACGAGTTGACAACGTAGTCGAAAGGAACGTACATGGGTTCAATGTAGTCATTATATCGATCCATCATGTTTTATCCTTTAGAGGTTCGGTATTCTCACCAGCTGTCCCACTGGGATATTGGGACACTTGGGACAGGTGGGACACTTCTTCCTGTTGTCCCAACTGTCCCGCTTGTCCCTTCTGTCCGCTTGGGACAGTGGCATCTTCATGCAGCATGCGGTCAACGGTGGACTTCGAGATACCCATGCGGCTGGCTATGTCGCGAATGGACAGTCCCGATGCAGACAGCTGGCGTGCCTCCTGCACTTGCTCGTCGCGGTTGACCATCCGGAGGTGGTCATGCTCCGGGTCTGTTCCCATGTTGATGAACTGCACCATCGTACCGATTTTCTCAACATGGCACACCATCACGTTGTCGCCGCCGAAACGCATCTCGCAGTTGCGCACCTTGACCTGTTTGACATAGCGCATGTTGCCGCCCTGCGCGCTCAGTCCGATGGCAAAACAGCTGTCGATGAAGTTGAACAGTTTCTTGCTGCCCGCAAGGTCGTTCTGTGTGATGGGCATGCTCATGTTGCGCTTTGGCGTGTGGGCAATGATGAGAATGGAGAAGCCATGCTTGTTCTTCAAGGTCCGCAGGCGCTGTACCAGCATGGCCGCGTCCTCGCCTTTCTCCATCTGCATGCAAAGGATGGAGATGTTGTCGATAATGAGCACTTTCGCCTTTGTCGCCATTGCAGCCTGCTCTATGTTCGCCATCAGCGCATCTTCGAAGGGCATGTCAAGAGACGCAATGAGGTTCATATCGGGTTGCACACGGTAGAGCGTGGACGGGAAGTGGTGAAGATTGCCCTGCTCGTCGGTGAAGCGAAGCTGGAACTGCTTCTCCGACAACTCAAAGTCGAAGTAGAGGACGGTCTCGCCCGTCTTGGCAATGTCCTCGGCAATCTGCATGGCAAGGATGCTCTTACCGACATTGCTGTCGGCAAAGAGACAGCCTATCTCATGCTCAAACCAGAACTCACCATAGAGCTGCTTCGGGTTCGCCGTCATGCTTGCCTCTGTCAGCGTGAGGTTGGCACTCTTGATGGAGAGCATGCCCACAGATATGGGGACACCGGCACTTGCCTGCTCAGCTTTCTGCAGTTCGGAGCCAATAAGATTCTGCTTCTGCTGTGGATTGAGAGTAGTGTTGTCCTGCATAGCTTACCCTCCTATCTTGTCAGGGTTCAACACTTTCTCTATCTCCGACTTTCGGTACAGAGCCTTACGCCCGATCTTAACCGGTTTTGGCCATGCTCCACTCTTGGCGTTACGCCAAAGGGTGACCTTTGAGACATGGTACTTACTCGCCACATCGTCAGGAGTAAGATAGACTTCCTCCACAGGTGTAACATCATTACTCACTTCGCTCTGCCATTGAAGGAAGAGCTCTTTCAAATCCGCAATATTCAAGACTACTTGAACGTTGGGATAGTTGAGGATTTCATTTACTTTCATTTTCGAACTCTTTAGAATGATTTTCTGCAAAGTTCGGTTAATGTTTGAGGGGCAAAAAGATAGTTTGCGGGTAAGAATAACAAAATGAAGCCGCTTACACTACTGATAATCAGCAACGTAAGCGGCTCCAATATTAAACTATGCTAACGTACGGGTAAAAACGCGTGGCCCTATGTCATCTGTGGGTAAAATTACGCTTCACCTACCTCGAACTTCTTATAATTGTGTAAAATCTCATGGATGTCCTTCACGAAATCACTGTTCTTTTTACTTTGTGAGCGGTAGTTGCCATAGAAATCACTCTGCTTAACTTCGGCACGATGCTTCTTGTGCTCCTTATACGAGATGGCGCACTTTTCAATAACATTCTTCTCCCATGTCTCCTTGATGACCTTTGCCCTGTCAGCCTTGTCAAGAGATAGCAGTTTTAACAGTCTCTCTTCTTCGTCGAGCTTCTCCCATTTAGGATAGATGGTGACATCGCCATAGCGTGATATGTCTTTTTCAGCATCAATATAGTCGGCGAGCGTGTGTACGAGATACTCTATCTTTCGCTTGTCCTTGGGAACAATGTCCTCTTCCGTCGAACGGAGGTTGAACCAGTTGAGAAAGTCGGGCCAGTCGACCAGCTCAATGATTTTGCCATTACATAGTTCTTCTATGTCCGAGCAAATTTGATAGTTCAGCCAACGGAACTGCTCCTTCGCCCGGTTGAATCTGGAGAACAAAGAACTCATACGTTATCCCCCCTTCCTGCAATGTCGTTAAGGTCAGCAAGGAGAGCCTTGCCCATCTCGTCAAGGCTATATACCAGCATGATGAACGCACTCATCTTGAAGTTGAACAGCCCTGCTGTTCTTCTCCTTTCCCTATCGTAAACCTCAAACAGTTCCTTTGTGCGATTGCTGCACTTGTCAGAATACTCCTTTTTCTCATTGTAGATCTTCCACATGTGCGGAATTTCATCCTGTGAGTAATGAAGTTCAGGAAAATCCATATTGTTCTGTATCGGTTTGAAGTCATCATAAGCCTTTACCGACACCTCCTTCGCCTGCAGGTAGGCAGAATATGATGGTTTGAGATGCTCGTTATATATTGGCTTAGGGTCAAAAGACTTGAACAGTTCCTTGCCATCATAATATATATGAAGAATTGCGCTTGTTTCCTTAGTAAGAGCAGCCGCATCTCTATGCAATTTGGCATATTCCGACTTCGGAGTATCCTCTACATAGTCAACAAAAGCGCTGGAGTTCCTATACCTTTTATATATGGTAACCAACGACCATGCCTCATCAAAAGACAATGTCTGCCCCTCCACTATCTTTTGTAAGATAGGGATGGAAGAGCGAAGGTCGGATATTAGATATTCCATTGTCATAGTCATTTGCCATCTTTCAGTATTTTCAAAGCCTTGTCGGTCAACCGGTACTTCTGATAACGAGAAGTTGGCTTGTCGGGGATTGTGCGCTCGATGAGCCCGGATTCCAAAGCTGGAACGAGGATATCTCTTCTGTATTGTCGCTTTGATGTTTTCTTAGCTGATTCCATTAAAGTCGCAATGCCCAATTCGCCTCGACCACTCTTTGCAATAATCAATAACATCTGGGACACATCTCGGTCATGTCTAGGACATATCTCGGACACATCTCGGACTATTTTGTCCAAGATAGCATCTTTATTTGAAATCTTATCATAGCTGTCTTTCTTATCTTCATCCTCAATCTCAGCCTTTTTGTATTTCATCGTCATGCTCAGCACGGTTCCATCAAAATCCCATTGAGGTTTAGGACAACCGTAGTCTTTACATGCAGCCAGCACTTTCTCTATGCCACGCCCCCATGATTCTATGAATCCTGCACGAAAGAATGCATTTGCAATATCAGGATTGTAAGGAATGCTGATGTGTTTGCCAAGCAGATTATTAACAGTCCATCCCATTGGCAAACGTCCTGTGTTGGAAATGATAATGCGGTCATCATATACCCGAATCTGAATAGGCACAAACTCTTCATACGACTTGTGGCAAATGCTATTGAGGATAACCTCTCGAAGAGCATTAACTGGTACGGGGAGTTCGTCAACTCGCACGATACCCTCATAGTGAATGTAGGCCTTCATATACTTTGTTGTCAGCAAGTCAATAACCATGTTTATCTGCTTAAACAAACTGCCATGTATTTCGTCCTGATAAAGTATGTCGGCATCGTTGGCAAAGTATCCTATCTTGATATAGGCACCAGTAACGTAGCGTTCCGGGTCTGAGTAGAATAGCAATGCTGCTGCACGTTTCAAGTACTCGCCTTCATAGAGGTGAAGTCTTGCGAGTAGGTCTGAGCGATTACCACGCACATCCTCTGCGCTGCTGTGTGGGCTCCTTGCTGCCTCCTTTTTGAAAAGATTAATGGACTCTGCGTCAAGCATCCTTTCCGAAAGTCCTGGAACAGGAACACTATCCCACGTCCTACCTTGTTTCGACAGCAGGAACTGGTCAAGGGCTGTGCCTCTTAATTCTTGAAGAGTGCTGCCTGTTCTATAATAGTACTTGCCACGAATGCTAATGGGGTTGGGCGACGATGAGGTTATGAGTTGCAGATACTCTTTCCCATCAGATTCGAGCAGGTTCACGTCAATCAATATTCCCATCCGGTCTTTCACCATATTAGGAATGTCTTCCATCAGCCGTTTGGCATTCTTGACGCCAACAACTTGTTTGTCGTCATTCACACCTATATATAATGTGCCACCCTGAGCGTTGGCAAAACCGCATATCCACTTCAGATATTCGTCGTGCCAGCTCTCCTTGTACTCTATGATTTGGCTCTCGCTTTTCATATCAGATTTCGTTAATCGTTTCTCTTAATATGTCGTCATCTATCTGCCGGTAACGGTTAAAAGCTCGGCTTCCCTCCACGTGACCGCTCATCTTACCAACAATGTTGGGGTCTTTGACCACCTTATAAGCAGCACCGACAAAAGTCCGTCTTGCCATATGACTGCTTGCCACATCACAGATACGCTTAATCTCCGTCTCTCCTGTTGTCGAATTGCGCACCTGCACATTCCTTGTTATGCCGCAAATAAGAAGTATCTTCCTTATAGCCTCATTGTATTTGTCTGGGCTGATAAATGGGAACAGTCTTCCTTTCTCGTCAGTGCCTTTGTATTTGTTAACGAGACTGATGGCAGTTTTATTGAGTGGAATGCGTGGTTTTACTGGGGCATCCTCGTCCATCGTCTTGCTTGGCACATATTCCAATATTCCGTTTGTGATGTTTCGCGAGGTCAACCGTTCAAGGTCACCGACACGACAGCCGACAAGACACTGGAATACGAAGATGTCGCGTTGGGTTGACAGCGAGTCCAAAGACTTCTCTGTAATGGCCTTCTTGTCTTCGTCAGACAACATCTTCCACTCCTCATGCAAATCAGCCTCAGCGACGATATTCCGTTCCTCTTTCCACAGATAGAATGGCACTCCATATTTCTCGACACCAATTTTCACCCCATCGAATGGCCTGTTTGTTGTCAACTGGTTGTCATATAGCCATTGCATGAAAGCCTTGAATTTTTTCTTGAGCTTTATGATGGTGTTGTCGCCACGATCTTGCAGCTTTGTATGAATGTGAACAACATTGATTTCAGCTGGATACTTCTCCAAGATAGCCTCGAACTGCTTGGGATATTGCTCTGACAAAGATTTCTCATTGCGCAGATAATGCTCAAAGTCATCTATGTCATAGCGGGTAATCTTGTGGATGTTCCACTTGAATCTCTCATGGAGCACTTTATTTTTGAAGGCCTCATAACGTGCCAAATCACGGATTAGCACCTTGAAAGCCTTTGTATGGTCATAGGAGAAGCGCTTCTTTTCCAAATACTCTTCGGCAAGGTCATAAATTGACTTTTCCCCTTTGGCTCTTGCGCGCTTCCCGCTATACTGTTTGGTTGGGTGAAAGAAATGGCTGATTATTTTGTCCAACCACATCGCGTCAATATCTTCTCTTGAAGCTGCATCAAAGGCCTCAATTATTGCAGTTTGAAGTTGGTCTATAATTTTCTTTTGTTGCTTGTCAAATTCAACCTCGGGTGTAACTATTCTGTCAGAAATGACGATCTCTCCATAAGTCTTTATGGAGTAGCCTCTTTTTTCAGCTTCTTGCTGAGTTATTGAAGTAATATTTTCAGGTATTATGACGCCAGCCTTTTGAGATGCAGTGCGATTAACGAAATAGCGGAAGTGACGGGGATATATGAATATACCCGTTTTTGAACGAAGGTTCATGCCATGGAAAGGCAAGAACCGAAGAAGCACCTCACTACGATGAGTAATCTTATCTTCTTTGGACGATAAACTTAGTAGAATTGTTGCCATAGGGATTGAGTTCTAACGGCACAAAGATAAGCAATTTTTGGCGACATTTTGGCGACATAGGCGTGAACAACAGATATTTTAAGTATCATTAAGAATTTGATTTATAATCTAACTTATTGATAATTAATTCATTTTCGATTTCATACGATTTCGCTGAATTTCGGTATAATGTGCCTGTCAGGCGCACAAAGAGAAAAGCCAGCTATCTTATTCTAAGGTAGTTGGCTTTTTTGCCTAGCTTTTGCCGCATAGATGGAGGAAATAGAATAAAGACCTACGTAAAGAAAATAGTTTTTTCTCATCAACTCTCACAGGAACAAATATTTTCGGGTAAATATTTGGTTAATATTGATATTCTGCTTATATTTGCAAAATAAGAGTAAGACCCAGTAGCAGCTTGCCTGCAAGATAGGCAAGAAGCATGAGCTTATTACAAATATTGACACTAAAAAAGGAAAGGACAACGATATGACTGCATTTGAAATCAATGCCGAGGTGTATCATAACCTTGGACTTATAGCTAACGACGAGACCTATATGAAGGCTGTTTTAGACTTGATTAATAAATTCATAGGTGAGAAGAAGTCGAAGGAGGAAACAAAAAAGATTCATGTAAAGAGAAACCAGCCTTCGTCTTTGGACAAATATGTAGGCATTTTCTCATCATCACGTGAGGACGATGAGAAAAACCGAGAAGAATACATGAGAGAAAAATACGGCAAACACTTCAAAAATGCAGACAAAGGTCTTGAAGTGCTTGACCCAGCTGAATTTGTCAACAAATACATCGTCATAGAAGATTAACCCTACGCCACGGCTCCTACATCCTCACCCCCACCCTCGCACCAAGTGTCATGAGGTTGATATACTCCCCACGCTGGCGGCTGTGTGGCGACTGTAGACCATAGTTGAGGAAGATGCCACTCGTAAGATGCTCATGCGCCCGATAATTATGCTTCCTTGTTATTCGAACAGATCATCCATCGTTACCTGTGACTGGACAATGCCACTATGCTTTCCCACAGCGATGCCATAGGTGGTGACCATTGTCAGATGAATGGTCTGACGAGGAGACAAATGACTTCTGAGACTTTCTATTCTGGTTCTGAGCCGCATCTCTTCGTCCTTATCAATCATATAAGGAGTTTCAGAGAATTTCATCTCACAAAGGTTGACAACATGGTCCTTGCGGAATATCAACATATCTATCTGAGCCCCATTGTGCTCCTCATCTCCCGCAGAACGCCATGCCGACACGGTCGTCTGAACACCGGATTTCCCAAGAAAATGTCCATCAAACGGCAAAATATAATAACTAATTTTTTGCCGAATAAGGTCAAAAACGCCATCGCTATCTCTTACCACACAAGCAAAGATATTGAGAATATTGAATTGTTCAGCAGAAAAGTTACACTTATGTAACTTACATTTATGTAACTTTTTGTATCTTTGCAGCAGATTAATACTGATATGACCATGACGACACAGAAAGTTCCTTTCCAATTCGGCACACTTGCCACACGCGACAACTTCATTGACCGTGTGGAGGACAGAGCAACACTGAAGCAATTGCTCTATTCCCATGTCAATACCATGCTGGTCTCTCCACGTCGTTGGGGGAAATCATCGTTGGTAAAAGTTGCCATGGCAGAACTCCAAGAAGAACACAAGGAAGTGCATGTCTGCTATATCGATGCCTTCAGCATCTCTTCCGAGGCTGAGTTCTATCGAGTGTTTGCCAGTCAGGTTATAGCCTGTTCTTCGAGTAAGATTGACCGTTGGATTGCTGACGCCAAGAAGTTTCTCACGGGTGTCGTCCCGCAGATTGTTGTCAACGACCAAGTAAACAACTTTATGGCCTTTGACCTCAAATATGTTCCCGAAGAACAAGACAAACTGACGATCCTGCAACTTCCGGAGACACTGGCAAAGGACAAGGGCATCAATATCATCGTCTGTATTGATGAGTTTCAACAACTCGCCCTCCTTCCCGAGTATAAAGACATGGAAGGGAAGATGCGTACCGTATGGCAGCAGCAAGAGTTGACCACCTACTGTCTCTACGGCAGCAAGCGACACATGATGATGAACATCTTCAACAACTCCAATAGCCCGTTCTATCGTTTTGGTCAGGTCATCTTTCTTCAGAAGATAAAGAAAGAAGATTGGGTCCCGTTCATCACCTCCCGTTTTGCAGATACCGGGAAGCACATCAGCGAAGCTTTGGCAGGAAAGATATGCGACACCGTCAAATGCCATTCCTGGTACCTGCAACAGCTATGCTATTTCACGTGGTCATTCACGAAAGATGAAGCCACCGAAGACATCTGCAAGCGCGCTTTCGAGCAAGTTCTGAATATCAACACGCCCATGTTCCAAAGTGATACCGATAGCCTCTCTGCAAGTCAAAAAGAACTGCTGAAAGCTATCTGCAATGGCGAACGGCAACTGACATCAGAAGAGACGAAACGCAAATATAATCTCGGCAATCCCAATACCATCTCGCGAAACAAGCGTACGCTGCAAGACAAGGATATCATAGAGAACGAACATGACCGGTGGACGTTCGTCGACCCCGTCTATGAACAGTGGTACCGGCAAACATTTTTAGTCTAAGACCCAATCATTGGTTCTCATTGTTCTCATCTACGGTTAATATTTACATCAGACAACACGGACAGACACAGACAGAAATGAGAGCGCGGCTTCTTCCCAATGTTGTCTCAGTTGTAAATGTTGTCTCAGTTGTTGGAGAATCCGACAACTATAACAACTGGAACAACTATGAAACTTTATCTATTTTTATCTGTTGTATTGGTTGTTGATGTTGTCCACGTTGTTGAGAATATACCGACAACTTTTCACAACCAACACAATTTTGACAACCCTTTTTATTTTTAATCTCTGCCAACTGAGCAGATCCTCTGCACCACCATGATCACGACGCCACATACGATGCCGGCGATGAAGCCACCGACATGACCTGCCATGCTGATGCCATGACCAAAACTTAAGAAGAAGTTGATGGCACAGAGGCCACCCACGATGTAAACGGTAGTCATACCGACAGGCTTGTCCTCAAGAAACCGGATGGCTTCAATCGTCAGGCAGGTACCCATCATGCCAAAGATGCCACCACTCGCCCCCACCGTGTATCCGTATGAGAAGATAAGGACAGAGATGCCGGAAAGGACTGACGTAATCAAGAAGACAACCACCGTCCGCCACGGGCCAATCTGCCCAAGCATGAAGATACTCACGATGTAGAACGTGAAAAGATTGCCGATGAGATGGAAGAAGCTCCCATGAAGGAAACCAAAGGTGAGGACTCGCCACCACTGCGGGTCATAATAGAAATGAATAGTATCCAACGCACCCAACCGATAGAGCAGTTCTCTGTCGGGCCGATCGCTGTTTAAGCCGTAAAGCAGTTCGATGATGTAGATCACGATCCAGCTGACGCCCAAGATAACAAGCGGATAGGTCACTTTCAACCAAGGCAGCGTGTCTTTGAGATCCTCCTTCGATTTCTCGAGTCGTTTCTTTCTAGGACTCACTGGCTGCGTCCAGGCAAAGAGGAATATCAGCAAGGTGACAACAACATAAGAAGCAAAAGGAGCTCCTACAAGGAATCCTATCTCGGACCATGCATCGGGAGCCTCATCATCGTGACATATCCTTAGGAAGGTCAGTTCACTTCCTTTCTTATGCTTAACCTGGTGGGTAGCGCTGGCAGCATATAGCATCCCATTCTCTATATCCGTCTTCTTCTCCAAATAATAATAGCTGAGCGACAACGCCTGCTGATAGTTCGTTTCAAGTTCCGACGCCACCTCATCTTCCGCCTTCTCCCAATCTTTCTCGTCTCCAAATGTATAGTTGGCAGACTCACTGCTCACCACAAGGAGGAAAGTGTTGTCCAATCCTTTGATGGGGATGACAAGGTTACCGTCGAACTCGATGTCCGTATGGTGTCGGCGATGCACAAAAGAATGATCGATAAACCTTCCAACCTTTGTCGTATCAAGGTCTAACTGGTCAACCCGGAAGAAGATGTAATCCCTCACATCCTCCTGCGTGAGGCTCGACACCTCGTGCACATCGTTTGTCAGGACCGTATAGCACCGCGGCAATTCCATAAAAGAGAAGAGAAGGATCACCCATGCCAAGAAATAGATAAAGTCGCGCGTCTTGTCACGGGTGATGATAGACACTTGTCGGCGGACAATGAAGTAGAAGCCAAGAAGACAGACTCCAGAAAGCAGTGCCACAACCACAAAACCGGTATTGAGGTAGGTTCCTGCGATCTCCCCCACTATCCCCGCCAAGAAGCAGAAAGGGATCAGGGTTCCAACCGTTATTGCCCATGCTTTCAATCTCTCCTCCCGGGAAGCCCCACCTTGTCGTTGTCGTGCCATTGTTTCGTATATATAGACTGTACTGTTCTTTTTCTGCTTGCAAAATTAATAAAAATATGATTTATACCACAAAATATAATAAATGAAAACGCACCCTCTTCGATGTTGTCCCAGTTGTATATGTTGTCATAGTTGTAGGAGATTCCGACAACAATGACAACTGGTACAACTATGACAACGACTACGCTATTCGCTACATAGGGAGTTTGAAACATTAATTTCCATCAATGCACATTAATTTACGACAATTATTACAACCTGTAGATTTAAATCTGATCCTTTTTGTTTGTGGCAGTGCCTCGGAGAGGCACAATCTTCCATAACCCCAGACTAAAGGAGCGATAGCGACTGCAGTCTGGGGATTTTAGACCGTGCTCTGATACATGACTTCCAGCCTCGGGGAGGCTGAATGTGCCTTGGCGCGCTATGTTGACAAAACTATCTAAAAACATTGCGCACTGTCGTGCAGTCTGCCTCTCCGAGGCAGGAATTCAGCCGAATAAGCCCTCATATCACACCCCAGTCTGCGTCGCTGCACTCCTTAGACTGGGGTTATGTAAAATTCAGCCTCTCCGAGGCTGTCAACCTCGTAATAGAAATAGAAACTTACCATCTGTGTTAATCCTCAAATCTGTGGCCAATCCCCCTAACCACAGATTTCACAGATTTCCACGAACACCATTCCCATCGCGACACGGCCGAGGCGGAAACGCGACACGGCCGAGGCGGAAACGCGACACAATTGAGACGGAAACGCGACACAATTGAGGCGCGATGAGATAACCGCCGTGATGCCCCCAATGATTTGGTCATTTGGGAAACATTGTGTACCTTTGCTGCCACTGAAAACAAATCTCTTAACACTAAACATTATGGAAGTAAAGTTTGAAATTGGAACACTCAACAACGCACAAGGCAAGGGCAACCAGCGGAAGTTCATCCGCCTTCAGCAGGAGGAGCCGATGACGGACGACGAACTGGCGTCAGCCATCGAGCACGAGTGCACACTGAGCCGTGCCGACATCAAGGCTGTCTTCGAGGCTTTGCGCTATCATGTTGCAGGCTCGCTGAGCAGCGGCCGCCGGTTCCACCTCCCCAAGCTCGGCTATTTCTCCCTCGCAGCAGCTATGAACAACCCCGAGCAGAAGAAGATCACGGGCAGGGACATCTTCCTCCGCGGCATCCATTTTCAACCAGAGGACGGCCTGCTGAGCGACCTCCGCCAGGACGTCAGCTTCACGCAAGCCAAATACGCCGCTAAGTCTGTTATCTATCTTCCCGACGAGCTCTGGGCAAAGGTCTCCGGCTATCTCTCCACCCACCGTTACCTCACCTGCCGCATCATGCGCAGCGAGTTCGGGCTCAGTGAGCGAAAGGCGCGCGAGTGGCTCGCCACGTTCGTCCGGCAGGGCCGCCTCACGAAGGAAGGCACGGCGCACCGACCGCTGTACTTCCTGACACAATGATTATTTAGGGTACTCACAAGGGTACCCTACAACAAAGCTATTAGCAATACTTCTTTAGACAGATAAATTCAGATAATCGATGTATGCAAAAGATCAAGGAACATAAATCTTGTATGTAATCCTTCAGAACTTATTTGGGTAGCTTCCTTCTCCGCTTCCTCTGTTGCATAAAGATATTTAAAACCATTGAATTCATAGAATGCCAGCACCTCTGGCTTGTTATAGGCGTCAACAACCAAGAAACGGCAACCGGTCTTATTGTCTTCGTCTAAGAACCACAACTTTATATAATTGACGATCTGCCGACCGACCTTTAATCCTTTTCCTTGATAACTCTTATTTACCCCCAATCTGCCAATCAGAACAGCAGGGTAAGTACGGAGGTGTTTTAACCCTGGAACCTTTCGCTGTACCTTGTTAGTTGAGCTTTTCGGAATAAACGTCGTTTTTATGCTATCATTCGAGACAGTAAAGAATGCTACTATTTCTGAGCGTTGAGTATCGTTGCTCAAAAGAACATATGTCTTTCCGAGATGTTCTTTTGCATATGGCAAAGCATGATTATGAAAGAAGTCGTCAAGGTCTTCATCTCCACAAGAGAAATCCAGTGAGATTATCTCTTGGTTAAGTGGAAGAAGAGTACAACTTTTAGTTATGTCAAAGGAGTAATCACCCATTCTTGTTTACTTCCTTATGACATATTTCTTAGATCTTTCAGCCATACCTTTGATGGCTTTAATCATAGATTCAGAGACATGCGTAACAGGGGCATTTTTTACCGACTCTATCATGTCATTAAAGTATTCTGCGTCTTTGCCAGTAAGTACAGGTATATTTTTTATTGCTATTGCCATATGATTACTTTTCTGCAAAGTTAAGAAAAAGAATTTGATTTCTCCTCGTTTCTTTTTATTTTTTTCCTTATCTTTGCAATCTATAATCACTATCGTTATGCCGGAACCGATAGACATACTCCTTCTCGACCACACGACCCGGAAGAACATCTTTTGGGCCACGGACAGCTATGCCGACTTAGGCGAAGGCTACCAGTGGCACGATGCCATCACCGCTGCCGCTATCTCGGGCGAGCATGCCGACCTCATCCAGCCGCGTGCCATGAAGAGCCGCGACGAGCAACAGCGACGCTCCCGGCAGATGGCTGAGGTCTTCACACCCTCCTGGATCGTGGCAAAGATGAACGACGTCATCGACGAGGAATGGGAGGAACAATGGTACGTCGGACTGGACGCCGATACCGACAAATCTTGGAAGGATTATGTCGTTGCCACGCGCCTGGAGATCACATGTGGCGAGGCCCCGTTCCTCACCTCACGCTACGACACTGTCAGCGGCGCCCCTATCCCACCCGACCATCGCGTCGGTATCCTCGACCGCAAACTGCGGAAGGTCAGTGAGCACTGCACCGACGCTGACTGGACGCGCTGGGCGCTCCTCGCCCTCGGCAGCGTCTATGGCTACGAGTGGCAAGGCGACAACCTGCTGTTAGCCCGTCAGGCGCTCCTCGCCACGTTCAGCGATGCTTACGAGCAGCAGTTCGGTGCTCCCGTGGACAAAGCCCTCCTGCAGCATGCCGCGGAGATCATCTCGTGGAACATCTGGCAGATGGACGGGCTGAAAGCCGTTGTGCCCGACACGTGCCACGAAGAGCGACACACAAGCAATGACCTCTTCGGAGGTAGTGCCACAACGACCGTGACGCCTTGCCCCGGTTGTGCTCAGAACAATATTCTGCTGCACAATGGTCTCCGCTGCCGACTCCGTCGTTGGATTTCTTCCGACGACAATCTCAACAACGCACTGCCCGATTCCTTCGACTGCCTCTTCACCGACTTTATCACTAAGAAATATAAAACCCATCATAAAACCAAATGGCCTATGAAATTCGACTTCGTCATTGGAAACCCACCGTACCAAGAAGACGTCGCTAATGAAGGAGATAGACCCAATCCTTTATACGACAAATTTATTGATGCGACTTATCCAATATCCGATATTGTAGAACTTATTCATCCTGCACGCTTTTTATTCAATGCTGGTCAAACATCCAAGAAGTGGAATTCAAAGATGTTAGGAGATAAGCATCTAAAGATACTTGATTATTACGAAGATGCAACTAAGATATTTCCAAACACACTTATTAAAGGAGGTGTTGTGATAACCTATCACGACAAGAATAAGTCGTACAAACCAATTAAGAAATTTGTATCTATCAAAGAAATGAATTCTGTTTTAATTAAAGTACTTGATACCGATTCTCATTTCCTTGATGACATAGTTTCTGCCCGTGGTATGTATCGCTTTTCCGATACATTTTATGAGCTTTTTCCTGAAGCAAAAGAGTCAGTTGGTAAGGGTACTGGTAATATGGTTGTCTCAAACATAATGGAATCTTTCCCCAATGCCTTCTCTGATAATATGGAGAAAGGCTCATATGCAATTTATGGGCGTAAGAATAATAAAAGGGAGATTAAATATATTAATAGAGATTGTATCATAAATAATGATTTCATCAATACATATAATGTTGTTATTGCTGAAGCCAATGGCACAGGTAAGTTTGGAGAAGTCTTAAGTTCTCCTTATATCATAAGTCCTGGTGAATTGACAACAGACAGTTTTATCAGTATTGGGAAATTAAGCAGTCATGAAGAAGCTAATCATCTATTGTCATACATTAAGACAAAATTTGCACGCTCATTATTAGATATTAATAAACCGACACAACATACCGCCCAAAAGGTGTGGTGCGACGTCCCTCTCCAAGACTTCACCTCTTCTTCCGACATCGATTGGAGCAAGAGCGTGCATGAGATTGACGAGCAACTTTATGACAAGTATGGCTTGACGAAGGAGGAGCGCAACTTCATTGAGACGCATGTAAAGGAGATGGAATGATGAGAACACCTAAGATACAGACCACCCATGTGGCGCTGCCACAGATCTACGCCTACACAACGCCGGAGATCGCCCGACACAACGGATGGGTGAAGATCGGCTATACCGAACAGGCACACGTGGAGGACCGTATCGCACAGCAGTGCCATACGGCAGACATCGCATGGCACCTCGAATGGCATGGCAACGCCGTTTATGAGGGCACGAACGAGACCTTCCTCGACAAGGACTTCCATGCCTATCTCAATAAGCTCGGCATTGAGCAGCAGCCGAACACCGAGTGGTTCCGTATCGGCGTGGATGAGTCGCACCGTGACTTCTACGACTTCCGCGAGAACCACGGCATCGTGGCAGGTAAGCCCACACAGCATTATCAGCTCCGCGACAGTCAGGAGCAGGCTGTGGAGCAGACGATGAAGAGCTTCACCGACAAGCCCGCGACGGAGTATCTCTGGAACGCCAAGCCGCGCTTCGGCAAGACCCTTGCCGTCTACGACCTCTGCATGCGCATGAACCTCCACAACGTGCTCGTCGTCACGAACAGACCCGCCATCGCCGACTCGTGGTACAATGACTATCTGAAGTTTGTCGGGCCCGACCATTATCTTTTCGTCTCCCGTGTCTCCGCGCTTTTGGAGCGCGAGGACCCATGTCTGACGCGCCAGCAGTATGTCGAAGCTATCAAACAGCCGGGCCGGACGAAGAACTGCATCGAGTTTGTCAGTCTGCAGGATCTTAAGGGCTCCATCCATTTCGGAGGCAGCTACGACAAGCTCGAAGAGGTGGCGAACCTCACGTGGGACCTGCTCGTCATCGACGAGGCGCACGAGGGCGTGGACACCTACAAGACCGATGTGGCCTTCGACCAGATCAAGCGGCGCCACACCCTTCACCTCAGTGGCACCCCGTTCAAGGCCCTTGCCAACGAGAAGTTTGAGCAGGATGCCATCTTCAACTGGACCTATGCCGACGAGTGCCGCGCCAAGCGCGACTGGGACGAAAGCCGCGGCACGAACCCCTATGCCGCCATGCCACGCCTCAACATGTACACCTACCGCATGAGCGACATCGTGCTCGACAAGGTGCGGCAGGGTGTGGAGATCGACGGCGACACGGAGGCTTATGCCTTCGACCTCAACGAGTTCTTTCGCGTGGAGCGTGGTCGTTTCGTACACGACGAAGCCGTGGACAAATGGCTCGACGCCCTGAGCCGCCAGCCCCGTTATCCCTTCTCCACCCCCGAGCTGCGTCACGCCCTGCGCCATACCTTCTGGCTGCTGAACCGCGTGGACAGCACCAAGAAACTCGCAGAGAAGCTGCGCGACACCCGGCGCCACCCCGAGTTTGCCGACATCGAGGTCGTCGTGGCAGCAGGCGATGGCAAGACCGACGACGATGAGATCATCGAGGACGACAATTCATTAAAGCGCGTGCGTAAAGCCATCGAGGAGCACCCACAGGGTACCATCACGCTGTCCGTGGGCCAGCTGACGACCGGCGTCACCGTACCACAATGGACGGGTGTCTTGATTCTGAGCAACATGAAAAGTCCGGCACAGTATATGCAAGCCGCCTTCCGTGCCCAGACACCTTATCTCTACAAGGGAGACGACGGTGCCTATCACCGCAAGGAGAACGCTTACATCTTCGATTTCGACCCGGCCCGCACGCTGACGAACTATGAGGAGATGGCGAACGGTCTCTGTGCCGACACGGCATCGGGCAACGGCGACACTGACACGCGCAAGGAGCATATCCGCGAACTGCTCAACTTCTTCCCCGTCATCGGTGAGGACGAGAACGGAGAGATGGAGGAGCTCGATGCCGAGCAGGTGATGCTCATCCCGCGTAAGATCCGCTCGAAGGAGGTCGTGCGCAGTGGCTTCATGAGCAACTTCCTCTTTGCCAACATCAGCAATATCTACAGTTGTTCGGCAGCAGTGCTCGACATCGTCAATAAGTTCCCCGCCGTAAAGAAGCCGAAGGACAATAACGTCGATGCCGGCGAGGTAGAGACATTGAAGCAGGAGCTCGACGCCGAAGGCAATGCACAACCCGACCCTGAGAACGTGAAAGCGACGCAGGCCAGCGTTTTTGGCGACAAGATCTTTGCTGATACGGAAGAACTGAACGACTATGTGAAAGAAAGCATCGAGAAGCACCGCAAAGACATTGAACGACAAGGGAAGAGTGCGGAGGAGCAGATGCTCGACAACATCAGCGAGAAGCTGACGGGCACGCTGCTCAAGCAGTCGGACGAGGGTGCGAAAGCCAACGATATCGACAAGCTTTCCAAGCGCAACCAAGGCCGTGCTTCTATCCAAATCAAGAAGGCTGTCAATGAGCAGTTAGGTGCTCATTTCCATCAGGCGACAGTCGACAAGAAGAAGATCGACCATCAATGTGAGCAGGACTGCATGGGCAAGACGACGCAACAGCAGACGGCGATCCGCAAGGAGGCGGAGGCGCAGAAGCGGGCCGTGGACGAGAAGCTGACGCGGACTGTGCAGGACAAGATGCAGGAGGTGCTCGACAAAGGCTCGGAGATCGTTGCCGAGACCTTTGAACAGCAGCGCATCGACGACAAGAAGAGCTCGCTCGACGAGCAAATCCGCGACCATCTGCGCGGCTTCTCACGCACCATCCCCTCGTTCCTCATGGGCTACGGCAATGAGGAGACGACGCTGCAGAACTTCGACAGCAACGTGCCCGATGCGGTATTCTTAGAGGTGACGAGCGTGACAAAGGAGCAGTTTCATCTCTTGCGTGACGGCGGCGACTTCGTCAACCCGGAGACAGGCGAGACGGAGCACAGCAGTGGTCATTTCTTCGACGAGGTGGTGTTCAACGACTCTGTCAAGGAGTTCATGTCGCTGCGCAGGAAGCTCGCCAACTATTTCGAGACGACGGAGGATGAGGATATCTTCGATTATATCCCACCACAGAAGACGAACCAGATCTTCACACCGAAATGGGTCGTGAAGGAGATGGTGGACATGCTGGAACAGGAGAACCCGGGCTGCTTCGACGACCCTGACAAGACCTTTGCAGACTTGTATATGAAGTCGGGACAGTATATCACAGAGATCGTGAAGCGGCTCTACAACAGTCAGGGCCTGCAGCGGGCTTATCCCGACCCGGAGGCGCGCATTCGCCATATCTTCAAGCGGCAGGTCTATGGGCTGGCACCGACGGAGTGTATCTACCGCATCGCCATGCGTTATATCCTCGGCTTCGACGATACCATCCATATCCCGGCCTCGGAGCACCATCTGCGGCAGGCCGACAGTCTGCCTGCTGCCAAGGAAGGGAAGATGGCGGAGCTGATAGACAAGATGTTTGGAGAATAATTTTGGCATTACAACAATTAAACCCCGGAAGCTATGGAAGTGAGAGATGTCTTTGCCATGCGGAAAGAAGGACGATGGGAGGAGGCCTACCGCGCCATCATGCAACTGTATGCCGTGCACCAGGGACCGCATACAAACCTCTGTATGTTCTGGTGCACGAACGACCTGTTCAAGCTGCGTGCCAAGCAGAAACGCACGGAGGAGGCACGCCGCCTGCTCTTCCAGCTCGTGAAGCTCTATCCTCAGACGAAGGACCGCATCGGACAGGGCAACCGTGCCATCATCAATGCCGCCCTGACGATGGACAAGCTCACGGAGGGATTCAACCTGCTCTATTTCATGCCTTACTACAACCGCATGACGGAGGCCGACTGGCAGCCGTATATTGTCAACGGTCATCGCGTGCCGTCGCTGGGTCAGCAGGTCGTGAACCATCTGCTCAAGGATATCTCCAAGCGCGATGCCAATTATATCAACCAGATTGCCGACCTCTTCAGTACGGCGTTCAAGAAGTCACCTTATTATAAGGAGAACCTGCGGCATCTGGCACAGATGCACTCGCTCGTGGGACATACCGACAAGGCCATCGACACCTATAAGCAGATCCTACGGCGCCATCACGACAGTTACCTCTATGCCGAGCTCGCCAAGCTCCTCCCGGACAACACTGACAAGATAGCGCTCTACTGTCAGGCTATCGTACACCAGTACCGCGACGAGTATGCCGCGAAATATCACCTTGAACTCGCTTGGCTCATGTACGCCACGATGCCGCGCCGTGCTGCCTACGAGCTCGCACGGTATATGGAAATCAAGCAACGCAAAGGACAGCATGTGGCTCCTTCGGCATTGAAGCTGCAGCAACGGTTAGGGCAGGTCTCGCCCGTCACCTCCGATGAGGAGCAGGTCCTCTATGAAAGATCGGTAGCGGCGGTAGAAAAGATATTGCGCTGATAAACACTTCGAAGAGGTGCCACATGGTTAGCCCAGGAACAACCTCGAAGAGGTTGAATATGGTTAGCCCCATGCAAGGAGCGCAGCGACGCAGCATGGGGGTTCAGTTGGGTGGCGTTTCGTTGAATTCCGGCCTCGAAGAGGGCGAACATGGTTAGGATGCTGGTCATCACGGTTCGGGGTGATACGTTTTTGATGGCCATGTTCGCCCTCTTCGAGGCCGGGAGTCAGGTCATCTGCACTATTCCGACCCCACGTTTCGGCTACGCCTCACGTGGGGCTAACCATGTGGCACCTCTCCGAGGTGCTAACTGCACTNNCCTCTCCGAGGTGCTGATCAGGTCTAACCCTTTCAGCTCCTCATCCGACAGAAAACAGAGATAGACCTTGACCGATTAAAAATGTTATTTAGTTGAAAAAACGATGCGAGATATTATAATTTGCAGTAACTTTGCAGCCAATAGTTTAGAGCATTAATAAAAAACATAGAATTATGAAGAAGATTATCATGACACTGTTGGCTGCCGTAATGGTATTAGGCGCCAATGCCCAGTCTACAAAGACTATTGCTAAATCTGTAGCTAAGGCTGCCGGTGAGGCTGCTCTTTCAAGCGCTAAGACACAGGCTACTGCCGCTGCTACAAAGGCTGCAGCTAAGAATGCTGCTAAGTATGCCAAGACGGCTGCAAAGGTTCAGAAGGACTATACAAAGGC
>DEKJ01000041.1:36179-36404 GCA_002353825.1 Prevotella sp. UBA2725
GCAGCCAAGAAGGCCGCTGTGAACGCAGCTACAAAGGCTATCAACAACCTGTAAACAGGTTAATACCTCATGTTTGGGGCCGGACGGTCACAATTCATTCAATCATTGTTGTCTCTGTTGTTCCCGTTGTCTCTGTTGTTGGAATTCAACAATCTTTTGTATTTTCTCCGACAACTTCAACAACCTAAACAACATTGACAACTTTTTCGAGCTGTACGGTTGGAC
>DEKJ01000024.1:0-7295 GCA_002353825.1 Prevotella sp. UBA2725
TCGATAGCCGTACGCTTACCCGTCTCAATAATCTCGTTGTCGAGCTGCTTCTTCACCTTAGCGACAACTTCCTCAATACGTGCCGGATGGATACGGCCATCGGCTACAAGCTGATGGAGCGCCAAACGGCAGACCTCACGGCGCACAGGGTCGAAGGCAGAGATGACGATCGACTCAGGAGTATCGTCGACAACGATCTCCACACCACAAGCAGCCTCAAGCGCACGGATATTGCGACCCTCACGACCAATGATACGGCCTTTTACCTCATCGTTGTCGATATGGAAGACGCTTACAGAGTTCTCGATAGCTGTCTCCGTAGCGACACGCTGAATGGTCTGGATGACGATTTTCTTTGCTTTCATGTTGGCATCGAGCTTAGCCTGATCCACCACCTCATTAATATAACTGGCAGCATCCATCTTAGCCTTGTCCTTCATGCTCTCCACGAGGCGATTCTTAGCTTCCTCAGCAGAGATGCCGGAGATCTCCTCGAGCTTAGCACGCTCCTGCTCCTGCATCTTCTCGAGATCCTGCTGCTTCACAGCCACGAGCTGCTTCTCGTTCTCCATGCGCTGCTGCTCACGCTCCATATCCTGGCGGATCTTGGCAAGCTCCTGCTGCTTCTGGTTGAGCGAGATCTCGCGCTGCTTGAGCTTGTTCTCTCCAGCCTGCATCTTCTGGTTGTGCGCCTGAACCTCCTTGTCTAACTCACTCTTCTTATTGAGGAAACGCTCCTTAACCTCAAGGAGTTTCTTCTCTTTTACGACGTCTGCCTCTTTGTTGGCAGCTTCAATCATTTGATTATATTTCCCTTTAATCACATAACGGAAAATATAGTAACCGGCCACTCCGCCAACGATAAGGGCGATAAGAGCGGCGATGACAATGTTTATCATTCTATATTAACGTGTTTTAGATTTAATACTGTATAAAATTCTCTATAATAATCTCCTTATTTATTTTTATCCGACAAGAGGTTTTCTATCTCGCCCGTAAGCTCCGACATAGCCTTATCATACGATTGGGTGTCGTTGCGCTGCAATTCCTTCTGCAAGCGAAGACCCAAGTCTATCATCGCATAAAAGATGATCTCTTTATCTGGTTTCTTCTCCTTGAAATTGGCGAAATAGACGTTCAACAGTTCGTTGATAAGGTCTGCATCTTTACGATAGAGCGGCTCTTCCTCTTGAGGTACCCTGACAGGGATGAAAGTATCATAAATGCGGAGTCTGATCACCCGCTTCAGTTCTTCTTCTGCCATAATGATTAATTTTGAATCAAACCTGTCCGTTGAGCAATGCGAGACTCTTGCTGACGTTTCTGATAAGCTTATTGAGCCGTTTACGTGCTTCTTCAACGTCGCCGTCGGTAATCTGCATCATTCTGGCTGTTTTCAAGAGGTCATAGTCCCGGGAAAGACGCTCAACACGCTGTTGCAGCCCGCTGATTTCCTCATCGCGCACAGCAACTTGCTTTTTCAAGGATGCATTCTCACCTTTCAGCTCCTTATAGCTGAGCATGAGTTGCCTCACCCTTGTCGTGAAAGTTTTCAGAACCTCTTCCTTGGCATCCATGATTCTTTAACACCTAACAGCCAACACTTACCACCTAACAACTAGCACCTATCATCCAAATCAGCCCTTCATTTTCTTCTCGGCCTCCTTGGCTTCTTCATCTGAAGGAGCAGGCTCTTTCTTAGCGAGCATCACTACTTGATAGACAAAGTCGGTAACCCATTTCTGCGAAAAGTTAAGCCGCTGATTATACTTACGTACAGCCATTACAGCCTTCACCACACTAGGATCAGAATAATCATTCTTTGTGAAGATGTCTGAAACCGTCTTCTCCGTCATGGTATAAATGGTCTTCTTGAAGATTGAAGGCACACGAAGCTTAAACTTCATCAAGTTACCCATCAGCATCATCAGATCTTGCGAGAAGTTCTGAAACTGAATGAGATAAGTCTGCACATCAGGCAAACGCTTGCAGTTGCGGCGAATGCTCTGGTCTATCTCTTTGAAGAAAGAATCTTCTGTTCCGTAAATCTCTTTCATCATTTTGCGGCAATGCGACTTCTCCCCCACGCCGAGCTTGTTGTTTTGCGTCGGCACATGGAGTGTGGTCTTGAACATGCGCAAATCAGGAAGCATAGCCAAATTGGTGATGCCAAGCTGAGCAGCCAGCGATGCCTGGAAATAGACCCTCACAAGCGTCATATAGTCCTGCATGCCACCAGTCTTCTCTTCACGCGGCTTCCTGCTGAATATCTTTGAAAATATTCCCATATCTTCTTAAAACTTAATTCACATAGATTAAAATACAATGCAAATGTACAACAATATCATGACTAATCAAAAAGAAAAGCAATATTTTTCCTTTTTCTATCACTTTTCTTGGGAAATTAGGAGAAAAAAAGAATAAATATGAGTAACTTTGCTTTTAGAAACAAAACTTTATTTTTATGAAAGGCATCGTTTTGGCAGGAGGCTCCGGTACTCGCCTCTACCCTATTACTAAAGGCATCAGCAAACAGTTGATCCCAATCTTTGACAAGCCAATGATTTATTACCCCGTCTCGGTACTCATGCTTGCCGGGATACGCGACATTCTCATCATCTCTACCCCGCAGGACATTGGGTCCTTTGAGCGCCTTCTTGGCGATGGAAGCCAGTTCGGTGTTAAGTTGACCTATGCTGTACAACCCTCTCCTGACGGATTGGCCCAAGCTTTCCTTATCGGTGAGGACTTCATAGGAAATGACAGTGTCTGCCTTGTCTTAGGCGACAACATCTTCTACGGTGCCGGATTCAGCAGCCTGCTTGCTAAGAGCGTGCGCCTTGCAGACGAAGGCACGGCGTCCGTCTTCGGCTATTGGGTCAATGACCCCGAGCGATACGGCGTGGCAGAGTTTGACGAGAAAGGTAACTGCCTGAGCATCGAAGAAAAGCCAGAGCATCCAAAGAGCAACTATGCCGTCGTGGGACTTTATTTCTATCCCAACAGCGTGGTGAACATAGCCAAAAACGTCAAGCCAAGTGCCAGAGGCGAGCTGGAGATCACTTCTGTCAATCAGGCTTATCTCAACGAGGGCAACCTCCGTGTACAGCCTTTGCAGCGCGGTTTTGCATGGCTCGACACCGGTACACATGACAGTCTGGCTGAAGCCAGCACTTTCATTGAGGTCATTGAAAAGCGTCAGGGACTGAAGGTGGCTTGCCTGGAAGAAATAGCCTTTAAGCAGGGTTGGATCACCAAAGAGAAACTTTTGGAGGATGCTAAGCCCATGGCAAAGAACGAATATGGAAAATATTTAATGTTATTAGCAGAGGAGACTAAATTAATAATATAAACTAAACAACGATAGCAAAATATCGGAAAAACAAAGATGTCGGAACAAGTAAACACTAATGTTAATGCCGCACCAGTGAAGGCACAACAACATCCACAACTATTTACTGATACACTGAAGCAAGCAGCCCTGATGGTTATCATCCATTGGAAATGGGTTGTTGCTTCGCTCATTATCTGTCTGGGAATCGGAGAGGCTTACGTCCGTTATATCAAGACCGTTTATAATGTCAGCGAGAAAGTGCTCATCAAAGACAATGACAACTATTCAAATGGTAATGGGCTCAAGTCGGAAACTATGGGACAGGTCACCATGTCTAATGGCTTTGATGATGAGCTTGAGATTCTTGGCACCCATACACTGGCCAGACAAGCAGTGCTGGATCTAAATCTCTACGTAAGTTATTATTCTGTAGGCAGATTCAAGAAGACGCTGCTCTACAAGAATCAGCCTGTCACTGTAGGAGTAAATCTGGCAGACGCTGAAAAGCTCAGTAGTGCTTTTACCGTTGAAGTGGAGCACAAAGATGGCGTGTACAATATCACGGGGCCCAATGTTGATCAGACCGTGAAGAGTCTGCCTGTAACTATTCAAGCCAGAGGATGTGTCCTTAATCTGACGCTCTCCGATGGATCAGCTGTGGGCAGAGACTGGAAGATGGATGCCGTCATCAAATCGCCCGACCAAGCTGCATACGACTTCCAGGGTCGCTTCAATGCGCTGCCTGACTCCCGAGCTACATCCATTGCAAACCTGACGATCAATGATGAGAACCCCGACAGAGCTTATGACTATTTGCGGGAGCTCGTGCTGTGTTATAACACGCAGGCCAACGAAGACAAGAACGAAGTAGCCAAACGCACAGAGGAGTTCATCAACCAGCGTATCGAAAAGCTCAATGAGGAGCTAGGCAGCACTGAAGGCCACCTCGAGAGCTACAAGCGCAGCCGCGGTATGGTCGAGCTCAAGACCAATGCTACCAATGCCTTCTCACAGGCTAACAACTATCAGGAGAAGTTAGCTGACTTCAATACACAGATCGCCTTGTTCGACGAAATGTCTTCTTACCTCAACAATCCCTCCAACAGATACCAGCCGTTGCCAAGCAATGTGGGTATTGAAAACAGTTCAGTAACATCTCTCATCAGCTCATACAATACGATTGTACAGAAGAGAAACCTGCTTCTGCAGAGTGCCAGTGAGAATTCACCGGCTGTCACGCCTCTCACAACTCAGCTTGACCAGCTCCATTCCGCCATCAGCCAGGCTCTCCGTCAGGTTCGCAAGAGCATGGATATTCAGCGTAGCGGTATTCAAAGGCAATATGGTAAATACCAAGGAGAGGTAGGAGAAGCTCCTGAGCAGGAACGCGTGCTGACACAGATTGGACGTCAGCAGGAAGTGAAGTCAGGACTTTATCTGCTTTTGCTTCAGAAACGTGAGGAGAACTCAATTTCTCTCGCTGCTACTGCTGATAAAGGCCGTATCATTGATGGTCCCCAGACTAACGGCGTGGTGAGCACACAAGGCCGCACTGTCATGACGGGAGCTCTCGCAGCCGGCATTGGCATTCCTCTTGTCATCATCTATATTCTCAGCTTGCTCCGTTATAAGATTGGTGGCCGCGAGGATGTAGAGAAACTCACATCACTGCCTATCCTCTCGGATGTCGCTCTTGCTTCGAAGAACGCTTTGAAAGACGGCGAGGTTGTCGTCAGAGAGAATCACAACGATGCCATGGAGGAGGTATTCCGAAGCATGCGATCCAACATAGAGTTCGTGCTCAAGGAGAATCAGAAGGTCATCGTCTGTACCTCGTCCATCTCAGGAGAAGGCAAGACCTTCATCTCCAGCAACCTCGCTATGTCGTTTGCTATTCTCGGCCGCAAGGTAATGCTTATGGGTATGGATATCCGCAAGCCTAAACTACAGACCCTCTTCGGGCTCGAGGACCCCAAGAAAGGTATCACCAATCTGCTAAGATTAGACAATCCTACCTGGGAGCAGATTCAAGAGCATATAGAGCCATCAGGCAAACATGACAACCTCTTTGTCATGCCCGCAGGACCTATTCCGCCCAACCCGACAGAGCTCTTGGCTCGCCCAAGCCTTGATCACATCATGGACCGGCTGAAAGAGCATTTCGATATCATCATCATCGACTCTGCACCTGTTGGTCTTGTCACCGATACGCTCTCCATAGCAAGAACCGCTGATGCTACGATCTTCGTATGCCGCACCGACTATACATCGCGTCGTGACTTCGAAATCATCAACGAGCTTGCAGCAGAGAAGCGACTCCCGAACGTCAATATCGTCATCAATGGTATCGATATGTCGAAGCGCCAGTATGGATACTACTATGGCTATGGACATTATGGCTACGGACACCGCTCCTATGGCTATGGCGGCTACCGCTACGGATACAGCAAGTACGGAAACAAGAAAGACAAGTCAATCAAGAAATAAACATTCTTATTACATTATTATATAATGGCTAAAATAGCAGTTGACTTCGACGGTACAATTGTGGAAGACCGCTATCCCAAGATAGGCCCAGAGGTGATGTTCGCCACCGACACCCTACGCATGCTCATCGAAGCTCATCACCAGTTGATTCTCTGGACGGTGCGCGAAGGTGAGCTCCTCAAAGAGGCTGTGGACTGGTGTCATGAGCGTGGTGTTGACTTCTGGGCTATCAACAGCGATTATCCCGAGGAGAAACCGTCTGACAAGTACTTCACACGCAAGATTAAAGCCGATTATTTCATCGATGACCGAAATATCGGCGGGCTGCCCGACTGGGGACAGATCTATGCAATCATCCAGCAGCACAAGACTTTTGCCGAAGTGCTGAGAGATGGTACAATGCAAGTAGAAAAGAAGAAGAAACATTGGTGGAGTCGGTAATTGTGAAGCCGACAACGGATAAAGAAAGATTATATGGAAAAAGAAGATCTCAGAATAGTCTTTATGGGCACTCCTGAGTTTGCTGTCGGCACACTCAGCCGCTTGGTAGATGATGGATATAATGTCGTGGCTGTGGTAACACAGCCCGACAAACCCGTTGGACGTCATCAGGACACGCTCCAGCCTTCAGCTGTAAAGGAATATGCCATAGCCCACTCTATACCTGTGCTTCAGCCTGTAAAGATGAAGGATCCGGCATTTGTTGAGGAACTAGCTTCATACAAGGCTGATTTGCAAGTTGTGGTAGCTTTCCGCATGCTTCCCGAGGTAGTGTGGTCCATGCCCCGCTTCGGAACATTCAATGTTCATGCCGCATTGCTGCCTCAGTATCGTGGTGCAGCGCCTATCAACTGGGCAGTCATCAACGGAGAGACAAAGACTGGCGTGACGACCTTCTTCCTTGACAAGAATATCGATACAGGACGTATCATCCTCGAGAAGCCTTTCGATATTCCCGACGATGCCGATGTGGAGTATGTTTATGATGGCCTCATGAATCTGGCACCAACCATAGCAGAGGAGACCATTGACCTGTTGCTCACCTCTAATGGAGAAATACCTACGCAAGCGCAGGATGGGCTCGTCAGTGACACAGAGATTCTTCATCCAGCTCCTAAGATCTTCAAAGAGACATGCCAGATCAACTGGAACCAACCGGCCAAGAAGGTATACGACTTCATTCGTGGTCTTTCTCCCCATCCCGGTGCATGGACCACATTGCATGGCCTGAAAGACACTGAACTGAAGATTTTCAAGGCTGCTAAGACCGGATTTCCTACGGGCGAAGCTACACCGGGAACAATTGAAACTGCCAAGAAGACACTGCGAATCGCTTGTGCTGACGAGTGGCTTGAGATCTTCACGCTGCAGCTCGCTGGCAAGAAGCGCATGGATGCCACGGCTTTCCTTAATGGAAATAAAGATATAGCGATAAGTCACGTCAAGTAAGATAACATTGTTTGTCGAACGACAA
>DEKJ01000024.1:7346-9245 GCA_002353825.1 Prevotella sp. UBA2725
AACAGAGACAAAACTTGAAAGGCACCATAACACGCTTGTTATGATGCCTTTCTTTATGTTTAACCCTAAAACGAGTCGGGGCGACAGGATTCGAACCTGCGACCACCTGGTCCCAAACCAGGAGCGCTACCGGACTGCGCTACACCCCGTTGCTCAACGCTTCTCTTGTTAAGCGAGTGCAAAATTAGTGATTTTTCAGCGTACGACCAAATTTTTCATTACTTTTCTTTTCATATAAGCATTTTTTTACTACTTTTGCAACGAATCATTCACAGAAATACAAACTTAAAAACAGTAGAAGACATGAAGAAAGGACTGATGATGATGCTTTTTGCCACAATGATGGCAGCATCAGCCACGGCACAAGTACCCGAATGGCTCAAGATGTTCAAGCTGTCGGGTTATGGTATGACCCAATATCAGTACACGGGTCAGGACGGAGCGAAAGCCAACTCTTTTAATATTCGTCTCGGACGTGTGATCATTGATGCAAAGCCACATAAGGACTGGGCAGCAAGAGTACAGTTCCAATACAATGGTAACACTGCCGATTTATCCAGTTCGCTGAAGGTGGTGGACGTCTATGCCGAGTGGCAGAAATACGACTTCTTCCGCGTCAAGGGCGGTCAGTTCAAGCGTGCCTTCACTTTTGAGAACCCAATGAACCCTATCGATCAAGGCTTCATGAGTTATGCTCAGATTATTATGCAACTCTCAGGTTTTACCGATCGTGACGGTATGGCATCAAGCAATGGTCGTGACCTCGGTCTGCAGTTCCAAGGCGACTTCCTCAAGAACACAGCAGGCCGTAACCTCCTCCACTATCAGATTGGTGTCTACAATGGTCAAGGTATCAACCAGAAGGATGTAGACCAGCAGAAGGATGTCATCGGTGGAATTTGGGTCATGCCCGTCAAAGGCATGCGTATCGGTGCCTTCGGTATGGAAGGATCATATGCGAGAACAAACACTACTACAGGTCTCGTAAAGCTACCTCAGCACCGTTACGCCATCTCTGCAGAATACAAGTTCGATGATTGGACGCTCCGCTCTGAGTATATCCACTCCACCGGTAAGGCATTCAAAACCCGCGAAAACTCCAAGGCTGACCGCAGCGACGTGACCATCAACGAAGCCCTCGGTTCGAAGGCTGATGGTGTCTATGCCCTCTGTATCGCTCCTGTCGTCAAGAATAAGCTGTATGCCAAAGCTCGTTATGACCTCTACCGTCAGTCAGCAAGTTGGCAGTCGGCAAAGACCTACTATGAGGTAGGTGCCAACTATCTGTTCTCAAAGAACATCCAGTTGAATGTAGAGTATGCGCTCGTCAACAACCGCGCCTTAGCTGAGGACCACCACAACTTCAGTATGTTCGATGCTCAGCTCGACTTCCGCTTCTGATCCACGAAGGGTGTCCACGAAAAACACGAAAAACACAAAGAAGATATAACTTAAAAGGGGGTGCGATTCTTATTAAATCGCACCGCCTTTATTGTTGAATTGTTCGACGATATCAGTAGGAATCGGAAAACGATATTAAACGGTAGTTACTTGTTAATCTGCTTTTTTCCATCGATGATTACAAGGCCTTTACACTGGCTACTTACCTGCTGCCCTGCAAGGTTATAAGTCTTACTATCTTGCTTGGTTGAAACAACAGTGTTGTTTATTCCCGTAGAAGTCGGTTTGAGATGACTCTTGAAGAAAGCCATGTACTCCGTGTACCAAGTCGTTCCCGGATCATGCTGACAAAAGGAATTGACCTTATAGCTCTTTTCAGTGCTTGCGAAGTTGATATATGGAGCAAAGTTCGTGCGTGGCGGGCAGACAGGATCCTGTAAGCCCATCACCGTGTAGACAGGGCACGTGACATAAGGCGCGAGGTCCTTCGTATCGTAG
>DEKJ01000058.1:0-114305 GCA_002353825.1 Prevotella sp. UBA2725
GAGAGTAGGTAGCCGCCTCCTTTAAAATGAGAGCCTTGAGAACAGCAATGTTTTCAAGGCTCTTTTTGTATTTACCCTGTATTGCGGACGGCCACAAGGGCCGCACCCTGCAGTATTGGTTGCAGTGGCCAGTATTGTACCGGCTACTAACATCTATTGTACTTCTCTTTCTACAGACGCCTTTTATTGCTACGTATTTGGCTTCTTATCTCCTTGACGTGTACTTTATCGCTATTGCCTTTAAAGGCTTAATTTACCCCCAAAAAATAAGTGGGAACTTATTGCTAAGTCCCCACTTAAATATATTAGTGTATAGAATCTTTATTACTTCTATAGAGTCTTTATTACTTCATTTCCTTAACCTGCTTTGCGATCTCATTAGTAGGATCGATCTCAAGCATCTTGTTTGCCCACTCCTTAGCTGCGGCTTTGTTCTGACGGCCATTGAACTCGTAAACGATCATGTACTGATATGCTGTTTTCAGCATAGCTGTCTGGTTCTCTGTACGGTCTGTCTTTGCCTCGAGTGCAGAAGCAAGTGCCTCGTAGTAGGGCTTAGCTAAGCCAAGCTTGCTGTCGGGATCAAGAGCAGAGTTGATACTGCCACGTACGTAGTTGCAATAGTTGACCTGCTCTGGGAACTTCTCTGCTATCTTTGCATAGGTCTCGTCAGCCTTCTTATAGGCAGCCTTTGCTCCTGCTACCTCCTTTGCTTGAGAACGCTTTGCGGCAATCTCCAGGTACTGGCTTCCAAGACTATTGTAGTCGGAGAATGAAGGATTCTCTTTAGCTTCAATTGATTTCTCTACGTATGCAAGAGCGTTGTCATAGTCTCCCTTCTCGTTATAAACATCTGAGAGGTTTTTATAGAGGATAGGCTTCGAGACGATAGCGTTGTTATCCTTCTCAAGGTATTCAAGAGAAGTTGTATATGCCTTAATAGCATCGTCCCAACGCTTAGCCTGCTTAAGTGCTGTGCCATAGTAAGCATAGTCATCAGCTGTAACATTGGCGCTGTCACTCTTGTTAAAGAGGCGGTCAGCATATTCAAGTGCCTGGTCGGTATAGCTCTTATCAGTAGAGTTCCAGAAGACGAGGCGGTTCAGTGTGCTCCACTTCGGATCTTTTGTCAGGCCAGCTTTAGCAACCTCGATACTCTTATCCTTATTTCCAAGCATCCACTCGATAGTTGCATAGTCCTTGATGTCCTCATCATCCATCTTCGTGACATCCGTTACCTTGCCATAGTACTCGGCAGCCTTCTCCAGGTTGGGGTTCTTGGTGTGGTAATAGATGCGTGCAGCGAGTGCATCGACAGGATAGTCGGGCACCTGCTTACGGAGCTCTTCCAGTGTTGCCACTGCATCTTCTGGATTACGTCCACGGAGAATCATAGCGTACTTATAATATGCGTCAGGATTCTTTGGAGCGAAGTAGATTGCCTGCTGGTACTCTTGTGCTGCAGTGCTACCGTCGTCGTTGGATACAGCGATATCACCTTTCAGAATATGTGCTTCAGCGCATTTAGAGTTCTTCTGGAGTGCATAGTCAGCAAACTGTCCTGCATTTGTAAGATCCTTGTTGTTATAGAATGTACGACCGATGGCAACAAGTGCATCAGCGTTCTTCTTGTTGGCTTTGTACAGTTCTTTGACCTGTTTGTCAAAGTCTGCTCCTTTAGTCTTGATCAGTTGCTTGGTCTGCTCAACGACAGCTTTCGTGTCTGTCTGGGCCATGCTTACTGTGGCAGGGCCTAAGAGAAGGGCACCTGCTAAAAGTAATTGATATGCTCTCATAGTGTTACTAATTTTATATTTCTACTTATCTCTATAAACGAAAGAAAAGCATAGAAGTTACCTTCTGTGCTATTTCTTTATCTTTTCTTTATCATTTATGGTGCAGTATTAACATCTCTGACATTAATATTGCCCAATACAGGCAGTAAACCTGTCTTCATGACGATACGCTGTCCTTTAGGTCCTTGTATGAAATGGGCGAAGCCCCAGGGTAATCCCTGTCTTGGATCATTCAGTAGCGCATAGATTGTACGAATCAATGGATATTCTCCATTGTAGATGTAATATTGGTATGGTTTACGACTGTTAGCTGCCGTAGCAGGATAAAGCTTGCTAAGGCTCATCACTCTGATGTTGCGCTTGAACGTGAGGTTTGTTGTATCTCGCTTGTCGTTCAACCAATTGTTACCGATGATACCAATGGCATTCGGGTTCTGTTCAACGTATTTAATCACCTCGGCTGTCTTCTTAACAGCAGCCACATTCTTGTTGATGATTGGCTTTCCACCGAGGACGGAATCTTCAATGTAATGGACTGTGCTTGACTTAGGATTGTCAAATACCACAGTTATCGTGCCTTTTTTATTGCCGTTGCTCAACTGGTTCCACTTTGTTATCTTTCCGTTCATAATGTCGCGGACTTCCTTAACAGAAAGGAGTGTATCTGTGTTGTTTTTGTTGACAATGAATGCTAAGGCATCGTAAGCAATGCTGAAAGATGTCGGCATATATTGCTGATCTTGCAGACTTTTCTTTTCAGCAGGCTTAAAATCTCTTGCAGCAAAAACGAGCCAGGTCTTACCATGTAGCAGCATGTTGATACCATCTGATTCATTGGTATAGATAGGCTTGACTTTTGCGTCAGGATAATCGTGTTGGAATACTTCTCTTTCTTCTTCTATGATAGGACTAAAACTCTCGTCAGAGACGAAAGAGATTGTCCCTGACGAGTAAGTATCTGTCCTTCCATCCTTACCCTTCTTGTTGCTGTTGCCACAAGAAGCTGCAAGGATGGAAGTTAATGCTAATCCTACAAGTATGTAAGATGTGAGTTTCATGTTCAAATAATTAATGTTGCAATCAGTTCTTTGCAGAAAGATTACTGCAGTCTGAAGGATACAGGTACGTTGTATTTCACACGTACGGCCTGACCATTCTGTTTACCGGGAATCCACTTAGGCATGCTTCTTACCACACGCTGTGCCTCACGGTCAAGTGATGGGTCAACAGAGCGAACAACCTGTACGTCGGTGATGCTACCGTCACGTTCAACCACGAACGAGACAACAACACGACCCTGTACACCGTTTTCCTGTGCTACGACAGGATACTTGACGTTGCTCTGCAGGTACTGCATCAGAGCAGACTGACCACCAGGGAATGAAGGCATCTGTTCTACGACATCGAACACCTTATTCTCAACCTCTGGCTTTGGAGCTTCTGTCTTTACCGGCTCAGTCTCCACGCGCTGTGTAACCTTCAGGATTTCACCCTGATCAGAGTTACCCTTCACATCGAGAGCACCGATAGCAGTGTTGGTCTGCATAATCTGGTCCTGAGTCTTCATCTCTTCCTCCGGCTTTACCTCGGCATCTTTCTTGATGACAGGAGCCGTGAATTTGATGGAGGACTTAACCTCTTTGACTACTTCTTTCTTTTCCTCTACCTGCACCTTACGCTCTACCTTAGCCTCTTTCTTCTTAGGCTGGTTGAGAGTAGAGATCTCTGTCACATTCTCATTCTTTGCATGTGCAGCTTGATATGCATCATATCCAGCTTTGATGTAGAAGAGAACGATGCAAAGTGCAGCGAGAATTGCAATCGTTATAATGGCTTTTAAGTTTCTCTTACCCGTCTGGGTACGGAGCTTGTAAGCACCGTACTGTTTGTTTCTTCCTTCGAAGATAAGGTCACACCAGCCATTCTTTGTTAAATCAATTTGTGCCATTTTTAACCTTTCGTTTAGCTATGTTACCTTATAACTTGACGTTGTTTTCCTTGAGAAGCTTCAAGTCGTTATCATTGATCTTATCAATCACATACTTACCGATAGAGCAGATGTTCATCTCATCGAGCGCGTCGACAAGGTTCTTATACGAAGCATTGTCTGTTGCTTTAATGATGATGGTCAGCGTGCTGATCTGCTTACCATTGATCATACCGGCTTTGATCTTAGCCAACTCGTTGTTGTAGATGGAATCCGGCATCTTTTTCTTAGGATCCGGGTTGTCATGCTTCTTGTCGAGCTCGGCTTTAGCCTTCATGACATCAATAGTAGGCTGTGTGCCATCCTCAGTAGTGTGGTTGATGATAACTGAGCGAATACCCTTTGCACCCCATGTAGTCTTCTTCAGACATTTAGGATCATCGGGCTTCACCATACCAGCCACATAGTAGATCTGGTTATCAGCAGTGCAATAGATCGTAATGGTATACGATTCCTTTGTCACTGTCTTATCCTGATCTGTAATGTTCTTATCGTTACTAGGCATACTCAATTCCATCGTCTGCGGTTTAGCAAGAGATGTACAGAGCATGAAGAACGTGATAAGAAGCATCATCATGTCCACCATCGGCGTAAAGTCGACGCGGACATTCATTTTCTTCTGTTTCGATTTTCCTGCAGCCATCTTTAATCCTCCGCTTTCTTGTATTGAGTAATCAGATAGTAACGGTTCTCATTCATATCCTGAAGCTCGCTCATGATTTTCTTTACAGTCTTGTAAGGAGTGTTCTCGTCAGCCTTGATAGCAATCTTGGCATCGGGGTTTGCATCTTTCGCGGCTTTCACCCAGAGTTGGAACTCACTCATAGCGGCATCACCAGTCTTGCCCGGCACAGAGTCGGTAGGGATTCCGTAATTCTTGAGTTCAGTAGGACGGACGTTCTTATTGAGGCTCAGGTAAGCCTGAAGCTTCTGCATAGGAACACCCCACATAGGATCGTCGAGGAAAGCTTTCTGCTGAGCAGGCGTAAGCGAGATGCCGAACTGGTCGGTAACGCTGGCAAGAGCGGTCTGAGTATCAGTGGTCTTGTCCATGCTCATGAAGATCTTTCCATCTTTTCCGACGAGGATGTTAAGGACGTTGCTTTCTGGAACCTTAATTTCAGACACACTGCCCGGCGTGTTCACTTTCACTGGCTCCTGCTTGACGAATGTAGACGTCAGCATGAAGAAGGTCAGCAAAAGCACCATCACGTCCGACATAGGGGTCATGTCGATCCAGACGTCCGCTTTCTTAATTTTAATCTTAGCCATACACTAAAGAATTTAAAGTTAAAAGGCCAAGATCAATTAAGCTTCGTCGGTGTGGTTTGCTTCGTATGTCTGTGCGATTGTGTAACCTACCTCGTCGAGTGCGTATGTCAGCTTATCAATCTTGTTAGTGAAGTAGTTGTAAGTGACAACGGCGCACCATGATGTTGCGATACCGAAGGCTGTGTTGACCAGAGCCTCAGAAATACCAGTTGACAGAGCGAGAGAGTCACCACCACCACCGGCAGCCAGAGCCTGGAATGAACGAATCATACCGGTCACAGTACCGAGCAGTCCGGTAAGGGTACCGAGCGTTACGATAGTAGCGACGATAGGAAGATTCATCTGCAGGGTAGGCATCTCGAGCTGAGTAGCCTCCTCGTGAGCCTGCTCGATACGAGCGACCTTCTGGCTCTTCTTCAGAGAAGCGTTAGCACCGCTCTCCATAGCGCGATAAGCGTGCAGAGAAGCGAGAACGACGTTAGCAACAGAACCCTGCATCTTGTTGCAAAGATCCTCAGCCTTGTCGAAATCGTTAGCAGCGAGGGCAGCCTTGATGTTGGCCACGAACTTTGTCAGAGAGCCCTTACCGAAAGCAGTCTTCAGTGCGAAGTAGCGCTCAACAGCGAGGCAGAGCACGGTGAGCAACAGGGTGTGGATGATAGGCACCACGTAGCCACCTTTGTAAATTGTACCGAAGATGTTAGCAGGAGCGTTGGCGTTGTCACCGCCCTGGAAGTTAGCACCGTTACCCAACCAGAGGTTGAAGATGCAGAGTGCAGCGATGAAGCAGAGGACGATGATCCAGAATGCTCCTCTAATACCTGTGAAGCCCTGAGACTTCTTAGCAGCCTTGGGGGCTGCGGCTTTTTGTGTAGTTGCCATAGTACTTGATGTTAATTTTTGGTTGTGAATTTATTGATTAAATTTATTGTTTCTCTATAATTTCACGCAAAGATAGTAACTTTTTGATTTAGAATAATCGTGTTGTCTTATATTTAACACTCTTTTTCTTAAAGTTCTTGCGTAACATAGCTATTTGCGCTTATTTGAGCTTTTCGCACGCCTCTTTGATACGCTTGAGCGCCTCGCGGATGTTGTCATCGCTCGTAGCGTAACTCATGCGAAAGCCGTCCGGCTCACCGAAGGCATCGCCTGCCACTGTGGCTACGTGAGCCTCTTGAAGCAGATACATAGCAAAGTCGGTTGACGTGTTGATGGTATATTGCTTATAGCTCTTTCCGAACAGCTTCTTGCAGTGCGGGAAGAGGTAGAAGGCACCCTGCGGTACGTTGACCTCAAGTCCCGGAATTTCCCTTGCCAGTTTCACGATCAGGTCACGACGGCGTTCGAATCCCTTGCGCATGTCTTCGACACACTGCTGGTCTCCCTTGTAAGCAGCGAGCGCTGCACGCTGTGCCACATCGTTGGTGCCACTCGTATACTGTCCCTGCAGCTTGTTCATACCCTTGATGATCCATTCAGGTGCAGCGACCCATCCGAGGCGCCATCCAGTCATAGCGTAAGCCTTACTTACACCGTTGCAGATGATAGTGCGTTCTTTCATGCCAGGGGCAGCAGCGATACTAGCAGAGAATCCTACATAGTTGATATGTTCATAGATTTCATCTGAGAGCACATAGATGCCTTCATGGCGCTTTACTACTTCTGCGAGCGCATTCAGTTCTTCCTGAGTATAGACGCTACCTGTAGGGTTGCACGGTGAGCAAAGGATAAGCATCTTTGTCTTCGGTGTGATGGCAGCTTCGAGCTGCTCCGGAGTGAGCTTAAAGTCGCTCTCGAGAGGCGTACGCAGCGCAACGGGCGTGCCTCCGGCGAGTTTCACCATCTGAGGATAACTTACCCAATAAGGAGCAGGGATGATAACCTCGTCGCCTGGGTTTATCAGTGCAAGGATAGCATTGCAGACGCCTTGTTTGCCACCAGTTCCAACGATAGTCTCTTGTGGAGTATAGGTCAGGTGGTTCTCTTTGGCCAACTTCTCAGCGATAGCCTCTCTAAGGTCCATGTATCCTGGGACGGGAGAGTACTTAGAGTAGTTGTCGTCAATAGCTTTCTTGCCTGCTTCTTTAATGAAGTCGGGCGTCATATAGTCCGGTTCACCGACGCTCATATTGATGACATCAATACCCTGCGCCTTCATTTCGCTGCTCTTCTGTGACATGGCGAGAGTAGCCGATGGAGCAAGTCTGTTAAGACGATCTGAAAGACAACCTGTTGTTTGTGGCATAATGTATTGTTGTTTTGTTATTCTTTTATCAAATAGTCTATGAAACTGTATGCAAAAGTACGCATTTTATTATTCAAAACGAAGAAAACAAGTTTTTATTTTTCGATATTACAGATAAAATGCTTCTTTATTTTACAATGACATACTTTTGCAACATCTCACATTATTATAATAGGCATTATTCAAGGTGCAGCGTATGGCCCATACGGTCACGCTTTGTGCGGAGATACTTGATGTCGTACCGGTTCGGTGTGATCTCGATAGGCACATTCTCCACGATCTCCAGTCCATAAGCCTCCAGTCCTACGCGCTTCGTGGGATTGTTGGTCATGAGTCGCATCTTATGTACGCCGAGGTGGCGCAGCATCTGTGCACCGCAACCATAGTCGCGCTCGTCAGGCTTGAATCCGAGGTGGATATTGGCATCCACCGTGTCGAGTCCTTCCTCCTGCTGTAACTTATAGGCTGCCATCTTATTCATCAGTCCGATGCCTCGACCTTCCTGCTGCATATAGATGAGTACGCCCTTGCCTTCCTTCTCAATCATCTGCATGGCTTTGTGGAGCTGTTCACCGCAGTCGCAGCGCATGCTTCCGAGGATGTCACCAGTAGCGCAAGAAGAGTGGACACGGACGAGGATTGGCTCGTCTTCTTTCCATGTGCCCTTGACGAGCGCCATGTGTTCAAGCCCGTTGCTTACCTGACGGAAAGGAATGAGATGGAAATGTCCATAGATAGTGGGAAGGTCAACCTCCACACCTACCTCAATACTACTTTCGTGTTTCAGTCGATATGCTATGAGGTCTTTGATGCTGATGATCTTCAGTCCCCATTCCTTGGCTTTAACCTGAAGTTGCGGCATACGTGCCATAGTGCCGTCGTCGTTCATAATCTCCATCAGTGCAGCCGCAGGATAGACACCTGACAGCTTACAGAGGTCGATGGCGGCCTCCGTGTGACCCGAGCGGCGTAGCACGCCATTGTCCTGAGCATAGAGCGGGTTGATGTGGCCGGGACGTCCGAAAGTCTGCGGGGTAGAGGATGGGTCAGCGAGCGCACGGATAGTCTCAGCGCGGTCGTGTGCTGAGACACCTGTGGTACAGCCTTCGAGCTTGTCCACAGTGATTGTGAACGGAGTGCCGAGCATGGAGGTGTTCTCATCCACCTGATGAGGCAGGTCGAGCTCTTCAGCGCGCTTGATAGTGATAGGAGCACAGAGCACACCACGGGCATTCTTCAACATAAAGTTGATCTTTTCCGGTGTGATCATCTCTGCAGCCGTGATGAGGTCACCCTCATTCTCACGGTCCTCGTCATCCACAACGATAACGAACTTGCCTTGCTTGAAATCATCCAAGGCATCTTCTATGCTACTTAGTTTGAATTCTGACATATTTATTTTTCCTTCTTTTTATAGTTATATTTATTCAGCCTCTTTAGTGAGTCTGTCCATACGTTTCTCTGTATAGTTCACGATGTTGGTGTCTGTGTATCTGATGACCTTGAGATCACGCAGCAACCGCAGGCGGAAGCGCCACATGCGGAAGTAGAAGAATATTCCGACAGGGAAGATGATAGCAGAAAGAGCATTCAGCCATCTTCTGTCGAATGGTCTCGTATGTGCCTTGACCATCAGTACAGGGTACTGATTGATGAGGTGGAGCACCTGATTGTCGCGTGTATTGGAAAGGTCACGGATGACATCTTCCAATTCGTCGTTGATTTCCTCAATATCGTGATCCTCCTCATACTTGAAGAATACCTTAATAATATTAGGAGGCGACTTGAGGTTGTGCTTGGCCGAGTAGCCTCTCACCTCGTTGTTTATCTTCAACAATTTAGCATTGTCATCAGCATAGTGTGGCGGTTCAATGATGACTTCCTTACCTTGGATGCTTCTCTTCGAACGTAGTCCAAAGGCCTTGGTGAAGAATCGTCTCCAAGCGTCGGCGTTGAACACCATCGAGTCGTTCATAGCCTTATAGGTTACGAAGACGGCCAGCGGAACCATTACAGCAGGAGCAAGTAAGTGTCCTACCCAGATAGGCCAAGAACCTTGTCGCGACATGCGGTAGCCCGAGTTGTCGAGGATATAATAGATGATAAAGACGAGCACTGAAACGATAATCGGCATGCCGAGTCCGCCTTTACGGATGATGGCTCCGAGCGGTGCGCCAATAAAGAAGAAGATGAGACACTGCAAGGCAAGTGTGAACTTGTTTTGCGCTTCCAGCTCATGGTTGCGAAGAATGCGTTCATTGTCCTGGGTCATCATAGCCTTGAAGTCGAGGTCAGAGGTCTCACGCTGCACGTTGCTTAAAGCTGTAGACATAGCCAGTTGCTGCTTCTCCAGCGGCATCTTCTTGTAGAGCTTGTCAATGTCTATCTTTCCACTTTGAACCAGTCTTGTCTGACTGACAGAGTCGTGCTTGCTGATGCCCATCATAGGGAAGCATACACGTTTGGTATCGTTCCAGAAAGCGTTGCCGATACTGTCGTAAGTCTCGTTGAGTGAATCGATGTCGAACCTAATCTGTGAAAGGCTCTTTCCTGCTGCATTGTTAGACAGAGCAGCAGCATCCATCAGCGAGAAGTTGCCATCAAAGTCGAGGATAACTTTCTTGTCGGTGAAGGTCTCACGGCGATAGGGCACTGCCGCACTTCCTCCGAGATCCGACTCTCGCATGTTCTCGAACCATTCGCCGCTCCAAAGGGAGAGCACGAGGTGCTTCTTCTCGGCTGTAGACTGTAGCATCCCCGAGTCGGCAAGGATGATTGCTGCATCCTCATAGCTCTCCGTCATGCGGTAAATCATGATACCATAGAGCTTGCCGGTCTTGATATTCTTCTTTTGAACGTAGATGTTTGAGTTGGGGATGCCGTCGTAGAAGACGCCTTCCGGAATTTCTAGCTCCGGGCTCTTCTGCTTCATGGAGATAAGGAGCTGGGCGAGTTTCATGTTGGCATGGGGACCAATGTTGTTCTGAAAGACGAACGACGTGCACATGATGAGCACCGTGATGACGATGAGTGAGCGGAAGCTCTGCATCAGCGAGATACCAGAGGCTTTGATGGCCGTAAGCTCAGAGCTCTCACCGAGGTTACCAAAAGTGATGAGCGAACTCAGCAGGATAGCCAACGGCAAGGCCTGAGGAATCATCATCAACGCCATGTACCAGAAGAATTGGCCAAGAACATCCATGGTCAGACCCTTGCCGATGAGGTCGTCTACATAACGCCACAAAAACTGCATCATCAGCACAAAGAGGCAGATGAAGAATGTACCCGCGAAAAGCAGCAAGAACTGCTTGGCGATGAATATATCGAGTTTCTTTATTCGGAAGTTCATAATAATCAGTGCAAAGATAAGGAGAATATTTCAGATACTCAAAGTTTTCTTTTCTTTTTTGTCTGCATAAGTAAAAGCGTGTCTGCGATTACACTGTAATCGGCTTGCGATTCCATCGTAATCGAAGTGCAATTCCATCGTAATCGATGTTCGATTTCATCGTAATCGCAGATCGATTCATGCAAATGAAGCTACTGTATTGTTAAAGTTGCGTTAAAATTACGGTTTGCGGTTCTCTTATTTGTTGTTTAGGCGTATTAGTATTAAATTTGACGCGCATTTTCGGTCGTACGTCAACCTATTGTTCGCCGAACGCCGAACGATTGTTTGTCGAACGCCGAACAATTGTCCGTCGAACGTCGAACGATGACAATAAACAAGAAGACAATAAACAAAGTGTAAAACAGAATACAACAATGAAGAAGATTATTTTTAGCTTGGCTATGTTAGCCGCTGTAGCTTCAGTCAACGCAGCAACGCCAATGGTGCCCACAGTGAACAGCGTAGAGATGACTGCAGCTGCTCCTAAAGCCGGTCAGCCTGTAGACTTCACGCTCAAGGATCTCTCTGGTAAGGCTTTCAAACTCTCGAGCCTGAAGGGTAAGTATGTCATCGTTGACTTCTGGGGTACATGGTGCATCAATTGCATCAAGGGCTTCCCGAAGATGAAGGAGTATTATGCTGCTCACAAGAATAAACTCGCCGTTGTAAGCGTCGATTGCAATGATACCGATGCCCGTTGGAAGGCTGGCGTGAAGAAGCATGGTCTGCCTTGGGTGAACGTCTATAATCCGAAAGGTGCAGGCGACATCACGAAGAAGCTCGGTGTCACGGCTTTCCCGACCAAGTTGCTCATCAATCCTCAGGGCAAGCTTGTGAAGGCTTTCGTGGGAGAAACTGATGATCTTTACACAGAGCTGAACAAGCTTTTGAAGTAAATTTGAAGTAAAAATGAAAAAATGTGGCAAAAGATTTGGTGGAACCAATTCTTTTGCCTACCTTTGCACCCGCATTCCGAAAACGAATGCTGTGAGGTCAAAGAACCAACGGATTGGAAGTTTGGGTGAGTGGCTGAAACCAGCAGTTTGCTAAACTGCCGTGCGCAATTACGCGTACCGGGGGTTCGAATCCCCCAGCTTCCGCAAGGAAATAGCCTACAGATGGTCGGTTCATCTAATGGTTAGGATACAAGATTCTCAATCTTGGCATAAGAGTTCGATTCTCTTACCGACTACATCCTTTAAGGATAAGAGCCTTGTTAACATGCAACATGCCGACAAGGCTTTTTCTTTCCCTTTTTCAAAGCCAGATGGTGGATTCATCTAATGGTTAGGATACAAGATTCTCAATCTTGGCATAGGGGTTCGATTCCCCTATCCACTACAAAGAAAAGCCTCTTGCAGATCGATCTGCAAGAGGCTTTCCTTTGTAGTGGACTCATAAACTTACAAACTCATAAACTCTTTAGCTCTTCGGGGATGGTGAGCTTCTCACATGTCTCCTGAAGCTTATCTCTGCCTTTCTTCGTGATGCTGAACTTCTGGCATCGACTGTCTTGTGAGCAGACATGGCGCTTGATGAACCGTTCTTCTTCGAGGTTCGCGATGACCTTGGAGGTGTTGCTGCGCGTTAGGGAAAGCTTTTCCGCAATCTCGCCCGACATTAGTTCTCCCTCCTCACTGCTTAGTAGACAGAGCGTCATGGCTTCATTGAGGTTGAGACCTGTAGCTTTCTGCATCTCAACCTCAAAGTTGTTGATAGCCTTATAGATGTTCCGCAACCGGCAGATACAATCGTTGCCTATCATTATTACCTGTTATACATGAAACACCTGGTCGATGGCTTCCTTGAACTGCGCATGCCCCATAGCGCCAACACTCTTTACGGGGTTACCCTCGGTAGGGATGAAGAGCAAGGTTGGGATAGACTGTACACCGAAGAGCGCAGCGAGCTCCTCCTGCTGGTCCACATCCACCTTGTAGAAGTCGATCCTTCCGTTGTACTCCTCCGAGAGCTTCTCCACGACTGGAGCCGTAGCCTTGCAAGGGCCGCACCAGGTAGCGTAGAAGTCGATGATGGCTGGGCGTGTGCCTTTATAGCTCCACTGCTGCGGGTGGTTGCTGTAGTCCATGATATGCTCTTTGAATGCCTCTTTGCTAAGTTCTGTTACCATAGTTATTTCCTTTCTTTTTTGTTGATACTTTGTTACTTATAATACTTTCCTTTGGAAAACATAGGCAAAGTTAATGCTTTCTTTTGAACTAAACAAATTTCCAGTGGAAAATAACTTAGCTTAACAGTTAGTCCTTATAGTCGACCTTAATTACTACGACACGGAAGTGTTGGTCTTTCTTCTTTGTTGAGACCTTGGCGATGTGCCAGTCGCCGGGGAAGAAGATGTTGAAGTGATCCTTCACGCTTGGGAAGACCCACGCCTTCGCCTTGTCGTAGTTGTAATGAATAACATCTTTTTTAGCGTCGTAGTTGCAGTTGGGTTTTGAAGAGTTATGGTCGATGAGTGCAAACCCTTCTGTGCCACTCACCACATACTGAAAGTCAATCTTCTTGCGATGACTCTCCGTTCCTCGTTTCTCTATCGGCAAGTTGACATCGTCCTGCACCGAAGCTGTCATCGTGGTGCCAGGGATAGGATGACTGCCGGCGGATAGCTTTGTCAGGTCCGTGTTCTGCACCCAAGCGAAGAGTGCATCCCACTGAGCCTTGTTTTTCGTATATTGGCGTTGGAAGTCAGTAGCATTGACGGTCTTGTCAGGAGAAGCTTTTGTAAATCCATTGCGCCATGTGCCTGCCTTGATCCATTTCTCTGCCTCTTTCTGAGCAGCTTTGGAATAAGGTGTGGTATATGTCTTTGTATCATTGAGTTTGATGAGCCTTTCGTATTCCTCTTTCGTGATTCGCATGAAGGATCCGTGCTGAGGTCCTGTGACGCCCTCTATGTCTACGGGGTCGCTGAAATGGCGGAGGTGTGCGTCAGCCTTGCAGATGCGATAATGCTTAGGGTTGTCGCTGTACTGGATGTAAGCCACGCGCCAGGTGCTGTCGCCAATGAGTTGGAATGCAGAACTGCCTTCACACTTCTTGTGGCCTTCAAAACTCACGTAGTCGCTGTCATCGGGCTCTCCCCAGCCGTAGGTGAGATGCTTGCTTGTAGCCGTGTATATACCGGGCTTGCCGCCTTCTTTCTTGATAAGCATGTGGTAGAGCCCGTCGGAAGGTAGGTAGTTGATGTCTGCATCGATCGTAGCATAGCCCCAGTCGAAGAGCAGCTTTGGCGTAGTGATCTTTGTGAATGAACGGTCGGCATGGCTGTAATACATGCGGTCGTATTGCTCTTCGGGGCGGTTGAGCATGGAATAATAGATCATGTATCCGCCTTTCTCTCCATTGCTCCATGTGTAGTTGGGATCCCAAAAGATCTGGGGAGCCCATACGCGGTTGATTGTTGACCAGTCTTTGTAAGGCTGCTGAGCTGTTGTACCATCACAGAAGATAGTAGGTCCCTTGCGGAAGTCGAAGGTTGTGCTTTCCCAATGGATGAGATCTTTACTGCGGAGCAGATTGATACCATAGTTGTCCCATTTGTGGCTTCTGCGCACGCACATATCGGTGGTCACCATAAGATACTTTTTGGTGTCGGCTGATCGAGTGATATAAGCATCGCGTGTACCACCTTCTATCTGTGCAAGCTCGTCGGGGTTGAAGATGGCGTTGCCGCCGAGGATGTCCTGATAGTGGTAGCCGTCGCGGCTCACAGCATAAGCTGTCCACTCTCCCCGGTCGCTCATGTGGCAATAGAGGTAGCCATAATCTCCTTTGACGGGGTTCTGCGCGTTTAGGGGCATAGATAATGCAAGGCATGATACCATTGCCAGTGCTAACTGTTTCAACATGTCTTTAAAAGTTTTAATGTTTTCACTTGCAAAGATACGGCAAATCGAAATAAAATACGTAATCGAAGGGAATGTTTTTTCCCAATATCTTGGCTAAAGGTTCTATTATCCGCAATAGGGGTAAGGCGAGTTTGGCATAATGTTTGTACTTTTGCAAGCACATTAGCGTATTGTGTTAATTTCAAACGAATATTATTTTAACAGGAAGGTATATATATGGATTCTATTCACGATTTATCTTTTGGAGGCGAGCGCCCGCTATTTGGCGCCCACGACGTCAAGCTCGATAATATAACCATCACTGATGGCGAGTCTGGTATCAAGTGTTGTCATGACATCGAGTGTCATGACAGTAAGTTCTTCGGCAAGTATCCTTGGTGGCATGTTGACCGCAGTCTGATCACGAGTTGTTACTTTGCAGAAGGCTCCCGCTCGGCTATCTGGTACAGCAACGACATGGTGATGAAAGATTGTGTCATCGACGGTCCTAAGTTCTTTCGCGAAATGAACAACCTGACGCTCGAGAATGTCAAGATCAACGATGCTGATGAGACATTCTGGCATGTTCATAATGTGAAGATCAAGAATGTGACGCTTCACCAGGGCACGTATCCTTTTATGCATGCCGATCATATCTACGTTGATGGCCTGACCTCAGATGCCAAGTACATCTTCCAGTATTGCAAGGATGTAGAGGTACACAATGCACATATCACAACGAAGGATTCGTTCTGGGAGTGTGAGAATGTGACGGTCTATGATTCTGATATCGATGGTGAGTACATTGCCTGGCATTCGAAGAACATCAAGTTCGTTCGTTGTCATTTCAGCGGAGAGCAGTTGTTTTGTTATGCAGACAACCTTACGCTTGAGGATTGCACCATTGATCCATCTTGCGACCGCATGTTCGAGGATTGCAGAAACCTCAATGTATCAGTCAAAGGCTCTATCACCAATATCAAGAACCCTATTAGCGGTAAGATCATTGCCGATAAGATTGGCTCAGTGACCTACGATGAGTTCACTAAAGGTCATGAGACGGAAATAAGAGTTAGGAGATAGTTAAGATAGAGAATGAAGTACGACTTTGACAAGATAGTTCCTCGTCGGCATACGGGCTCTTACAAGTGGGATTCCATCCCTGAGGATGCCTTGCCACTATGGGTCGCCGATATGGACTTTGAGGTAGCGCCTGCTATTGAAAAGGCTCTGGCTGACAGGGTGGCACATGGCGTGTTCGGTTATACACAGATTGATGACAGTTATTATGATGCCGTCATATCGTGGTACAACCGCCGCCATCAGTGGACGATAGACCGCCGGTGGATGCTCTACACCAGTGGAGTGGTGCCGGCTATTAGCTGTGGCATTAAGGCATTAACGCTTCCTGGCGAGAATGTGCTTGTTCAGACACCTGTCTACAATTGTTTCTTCTCGTCGATAAGAAATCAGGGGTGTCAGATTGTTGAAAGCCCGCTTGTGAGAAAAGACGACAGCTATGTCATCGACTGGGAGGACTTTGAACGGAAGTGTGCAGATGAGAAGACAACGGTGTTCTTGCTTTGCAATCCCCATAATCCCGGTGGGAGAGTGTGGACACGTGAAGAATTAGCGAAGATGGGAGCCATCTGCGCCAAGCACCATGTCTTTGTGATCAGTGATGAGATCCACTGTGAACTCGTGATGCCAGGGTATAAGTTCACGCCGTTCGCAGCCGTTAACGAAGATAATCTCCGCAACAGTGTCACGCTCAGTTCACCTTCGAAGAGCTTCAATACAGCGGGACTGCAGATTGCAAACATTATCTGTAAGGATGATGAGATACGCAGACGTATCGACCGCGTCATTAATATCTTTGAGGTATGTGATGTCAATCCTTTCGGTCCTGTGGCCTTGAAAGCTGCTTATAATGAGAGTGAAGATTGGCTGGATGAACTCAATGAATATATTTGGGGCAACTATCAATTGCTGAAGGGAACCTTTGCTCAGCAGTTGCCTTCACTTAGAGTGACGAGACTTGAGGGAACCTATCTTGCTTGGGTTGATATCAGTAGTTTGGGAATGACAAGTGATGAGGTAACAAAGAAGTTGCTCAAGGAAGGCCATGTTTTCGTTTCCAGTGGTACACTTTATGGCAAGGAGGCAGGCGAAGGATTTATTCGCATTAACCTTGCTTGTCCAAGATCAGTGCTCAAAGAAGGACTGAACCGAATCGTTAAGACACTGCGATAAATTTACATTTGCAGGGGCGGCCACATGGAACCGCCCCTGCAAAGTATTACAGTTTCACCTCTTCAAGAATCTTGTCGGTAGCTCCGGCAAGACTTTCTACAAACTGGCCGGCTTCTTTGCTTGTTTTCTGAAGGAAGTCGTTGTTGCCTTCCAACTTCCGCATGAGCCCGGTGAACTCACCGTAATCTTTTATCTCGAAACCACCTCCGGCTTTGATAAGCCCCAAAGCCTCTTGAAAGTGCTTGTTGTTCGGACCAAAGATGACCGGCTTGTTCCATACAGCGGCTTCCAGCACATTGTGAATACCGACACCAAAACCTCCACCAACATACGTGACATCTGCATAACGGTAAATGCTTGACAGCAAGCCGAAGCAATCGATGATGAGGCACTCTGCGTCTCTAACATTCTCCGTAGTAGCTTCAGTATAGCGTATTGTCTTGCGCTGTAGCTTGGAGAGTATCTGCTTAAGATGGTCCTCACCAATGACGTGCGGGGCTATAATAAGCTTCCAGTTGCGATGCTCATTGAAGAATTTGATGAAGATGTCTTCATCGGGGGGCCAACTGCTGCCTGCAATGAATACAGGGGAATGCTGAGTGTTGGGTGTTGGCTGTTGGGTGTTGGGATTACTATCCAGTCCAAGGAAAGCCTCAACGATAGGCAATGACTTGCCGGCATCCCTTATCTGCAGCACACGGTCAAAGCGTGTATCACCTGTGATCGACACGCAATCGATACCGATGGAATGAAGCAGCTGCTTGCTCTCCTCGTTCTGTACGAAGAAATGGGTGAAGCAGTTGAGCACTTCGCCATAGCCTTTGCCATACCAGCGGAAGAAAATCTGGTTGGGACGGAAAATGCTTGACACTGAGTAGAGAGGTATCTGCCGATGCTTGAGAATATGCAGGTAGTTGGACCAGAACTCATACTTGATGAAGAACGCCATGACAGGGCGTATCGTACGCAGAAAACGACGCGCATTGCCGATGGTGTCTATCGGAAGATAAACGATGATATCGGCTCCCGCATAGTTCTTGCGCACTTCATACCCCGAAGGAGAAAAGAACGTGAGCAGAATCTTGTATTCTGGATGTTCCTTCTTTATTTTCTCCATGATGGGTCGGCCTTGCTCAAACTCACCGAGTGAGGCGGCATGGAACCAAATGTACTTGGCATTGGGATCTACCTTCTCTTGCAAGATGCGGAAAGTCTCATGTTCGCCTTTCCACATCGTGCTTACCTTCTTAGAGAAGAATGTTGCAACCCATACACCTATATTATATAGGAAGATGAAGAAATTGTACATTATCCCAATGTCTCTATAGCTTTCTGCATTCTTTTGATGGTCTCATCTTTTCCGAGGAAAGCTGAGATGTCAAACATACCTGGACCTTTGCCGATACCTACGAGGGCCAGTCGCCATGCGTTCATAACATCGCCGAGCTTATAGCCTTTGTCTGCAATCCATTTCTCCACAACAGGTTCCTGACCTTCGACAGAGAAATCATCTATACCCTTCAGCACCTCGATGAGCTCAGTCATCTGCTGTGCTGAATAGTCTTTCCAACGCTTCTTCGCAGTCTTCTCGTCGTAGGACGTAGGTGCAATGAAGAAGAAAGCGCACAATGGCCACAACTCCTTAACGAAGTTGACACGGTCCTTCATCAAGTGAACAACCTGCTTGATGCGGTCGAAGGTCTCATCCACACCGTTGTTGGCTACGATAGGAGCAAAGAGCTCTGCAATCTCTTCATCGCTCTTGCGGAGAATATATTCGTGGTTGAACCAAATGCCTTTCTGATAATCGAACTTAGCGCCACTCTTTGAGCACTTCGTGATATCGAAAACTTTCACGAGCTCATCCAAAGAGAAGATCTCCTGATCCGTGCCAGGGTTCCAGCCTAAGAGTGCGAGGAAGTTGATGACGGCCTCAGGGAAGTAGCCACTTTCGCGATAACCTGATGACACCTCGCCGGTCTTCGGATCGTGCCATTCGAGCGGGAACACAGGGAAGCCGAGACGGTCACCGTCACGCTTCGACAGTTTGCCTTTGCCTTCCGGCTTGAGCAACAATGGAAGGTGAGCAAAGCGAGGCATGGTGTCTTCCCATCCGAAAGCTTTGTATAGAAGCACGTGAAGTGGGGCACTGGGGAGCCACTCCTCACCACGGATGACGTGTGTAATCTCCATGAGATGGTCGTCTACGATATTGGCGAGATGATAAGTAGGCAGCTCGTCAGCACTCTTGTAAAGCACCTTATCGTCGAGGATATCGCTCTTGACACAAACGTCACCACGGATCATGTCGTTGACATGAATCTCTTCGCCGGGCTCCACTTTGAAGCGCACGGTATATTGAGCACCCTCAGCGAGCAGACGCTCTACTTCTTCCTTGGGGAGCGAGAGCGAGTTGCGCATAGAGAGGCGTGTGTGGGCGTCGTACTGGAAGTTCTTTACCTCTTCACGCTTCTTCTCCAGTTCTTCAGGAGTATCAAAAGCAAGGTAAGCTTTGCCGTTGTCGAGCAGCTGTTGCACATATTTCTTGTATATTTTCCGGCGCTCACTCTGACGGTAGGGACCATAGTCTCCGCCGAAGGACACACCTTCGTCGAACTTGATGCCGAGCCACTTAAATGATTCGATGATATAATCTTCTGCGCCAGGTACAAAACGGTGACTGTCAGTGTCCTCAATACGGAACACAAGGTCGCCACCATGCTGGCGGGCAAAGAGATAATTGTACAAAGCCGTGCGTACGCCGCCAATATGCAGCGGGCCGGTAGGACTTGGGGCAAAACGTACCCTTACTTTTCTTTCTGACATAACCAAAAGAATAATTTTGGTGCAAAATTAATATATTTTTTCTGCTTTAACGGATATTTTTCGTATTTTCGCACCAAAATAATCATGCAACGGCCTCAGGGCCATCTACAATAGACGAAAATGAACACTTTTAAAAAGATAATAGGCAATGAGGAAAATGTCTGGAGAAGTCTTGCTATTCGCACTGGACTTGTCCTTTTGACATCTATTATCATTGTTTGGTTTCTCCCCCGAAATGAGGCAAAACAGTTTGCTTACGATATCGGTGAGCCATGGCATTATGGCACACTCATCGCAAAATACGACTTCCCCGTTTATAAGACAGATGAGGCTATCCAGCGCGAGCGTGACTCGCTGCTGCGCAGTTTTCAGCCTTATTATAACTACGACAACAGCGTAGAGCCGGTTCAGATAGCTCGTCTGCGCGTGGCGCTTTCCAAGGTAGGCCCTCTGCCGACTGGCTTTGAAGATGCTGTCATAGAGAAACTGCATCATTTCTATCAGTCCGGCATCATGGATACGCCTGGCTACAACGCTTTCCGCAACGATACTACCTCACAGGTGCGAATCATCTTCGGAAAGGATGCAGAGAGTGTGCAGGTCAGTTTCATCTATTCAACGATGTCTGCTTATGAGCAACTCCTCGGCGACGAGCATCTGACCAAGGAACGGGGATTGATGCAGAGGTTGAACTTAAACAACTATATCGTCCCGAACCTCATCTATGACAGTCATCGCACAGAGACGGCGCGTAATGACCTTCTTTCCAGTATCTCCCCTGCTAGTGGTATGGTCATGGCGGGTCAGAAGATTATTGGTCAGGGAGATATGGTTGACGATTACAACTACCGTGTGCTCAATTCTATGGAGAAAGAGATGGAGCGGCGCCAGGTTGGCAAGTCACAGATCACTCGTCACCTTGTCGGCAATGCTATCTACGTCTTCTCTTTTGTCTTCCTCTTTACGTTGTACCTGTCCCTCTTCCGTCGCGACTATTTCTCGAAGCCGCGCTGTGTAGCAATGCTTTACACGCTCATTGCCGCTTTCCCGGTCTGCGTGTCGCTGATGATGGAGCATGGCTATTTCAACTTCTCCGTCTATGTGCTTCCTTTTGCCATGGGGCCGATCTTCGTCCGAATCTTTATGGACTCGCGCACAGCATTCATCACGCATCTTGTAACGGTGCTCATCTCCGCCTGTGCGCTGCGTTATCAGTTCGACTTCATCATCATCCAGACAGTGGCAGGTCTTGTAGCTATCTACACGTTGCGTGAAGTCTCTACGCGCTCGCAGATCTTCCGCACGGCGCTGTGGGTATTTCTCTCTACCTGTATCATCTATTTTGCACTGAAACTAATGGAGAGTGGCGGCGACTTCCGTTTTGGCAACCGCATGTATTATCACTTCCTCATCAATGGTGTGCTGTTGCTCTTGGCTTACCCCTTGATGTTCGTTGTGGAAAAGACATTCGGCTTTGTCTCCGTTTTGACGCTCATCGAACTGTCAGATACCAACAAGGGATTGCTCCGTAAACTCTCTGAGGTCGCTCCCGGTACCTTCCAGCATTCTATCACTGTAGGAAACCTTGCCTCGGAGATTGCCAATAAAATTGGGGCCAAGGCAACCCTTGTGCGTACTGGTGCCCTCTATCATGACATCGGTAAGATGAAGAATCCTGCGTTCTTCACCGAGAACCAACAGGGTGGTGTTAATCCACACGATAATCTCACGGAGAAAGAGAGTGCGCGTATCATCATTGCCCATGTCACGGATGGTGTGAAGTTGGCAGAGGAGAACAATCTCCCGGTCGTGATCCGTGACTTCATCCTGACCCACCATGGCTGTGGCATGACGAAATACTTCTATATCAAATATCAGAATGAGCATCCGGACGAAGTGGTCGACAAGAGCATCTTTACCTATCCAGGCCCTAACCCCACGACACGTGAGCAGGCCATCCTGATGATGGCTGATACGTGTGAGGCAGCTTCTCACGCTTTGAAGGAATACACGGAGGAGAGTATCTCAAAACTTGTCAACCAGCTCGTTGACCAGCAGGTCAAGGACGGATTGTTCAGTGAGTGCAAGATTACCTTCTACGACATTGCTGTCGCCAAGCAGGTCCTCATTGAGCGTCTTAAAGCCATCTACCACACTCGAATCCAGTATCCTGATAAGATCGTGCGGAAACAAAAATAAAAAATAATTGTTGTTGCGATGCAAGATAATTTCTATCTTTGCATTTAGAAAGAGGTAAATACAAACAAAATAATAAATAATGAGAAAACTAAGACTTTTGGGCTTGTGCCTTTTAGTGGCAGTCTCTGCCTTTACGCTGACATCGTGCTTGAATGACGATGATGACAACAACAACAATTCAATGACTCCTGCTGAGAAAGCACAGTCTTTCCAGATTGTTCAGGGATCTTATTCCGGCAAGGTCTATGCCATTGGTAGAAACGTTCAGAATGGCAATTCTGAAGCAACCGACAGTGCTGAGGTGGCTTGGAGCATCAACACCGACTCAACGATGATTTTCCATATGGTTCCGGCTCGTTTCCTGGCGCTCGCTATTGATACGACAACGACAGAGCACAAGGCTATCCGTGATGCAGTGCTGACACAGGCTCCTTCGGAGGTAAATTGTGCGATTGGCTTCTATAAGTATTATCAAGAGTGGACGACCTATCCTTTCTGGTTCATCAATCCTGGTAGTGTTACTTATAATGTCACGGTCAATGGGACAAGTCACAAGGTTGTAATTGGCTTCTGGGGCAATTCAACGAGCTCTTATGGTGTCTTTAATGCTACAACAAAGGCAATGTCGTCAGAGATCCTCTTAGCTGGCGCAACGATAGATGGAGTGACACCTTCAGTGTCTATCTCAAATGCTGTACCTTTGGTGTTCGTAAAGAAATAGTAAATTCTGGATAGTGTAGTGGCCGGTCTTGTACCGGCCATAGCATGAGTCTTAAATAAAGAAATCCCCGGCTCTGAACTCAGAACCGGGGATTTTCGTATCCTTAAAAAGTAAATAGTTTACTCAGGAAGGCTGATTGCCTCGTTGGGGCAAACAGAAGCGCATGTGCCGCACTCTGTGCACATATCGGGGTTGATATGATAGATATCGCCCTCAGAGATAGCGCCTACCGGGCACTCATCGATACATGTTCCACATGCTACACAGTTGTCACCAATTACGTATGCCATAATTTTGTAAGTTTAGAAAATTAATAATGTTTTTGTATAATCGTTCTTACCTCATAGGTGCCTTACGGCTTTTAGGCTGGCTTCCCATATTTCGGTGTTGCAAAGATAAGAACTTTTGTTGGAATACCTACAAATGGTGAGAGAATTTTTTCAGATTTAACATTTATGAGTGATAGGCATACCTAAAGATAGTGACATGCACAATATTATAATAAGAATGGCGTTAATAAAAGTATGAAGAGTCTCTTTAGCTTCATTCTCGCTTCATTGTTCTGTGTTGGTGCCTTTGCTCAGGACCGCACGGTGCAGAATCGGCCGTATACTGATTTGCGGCCGTTCCATTTCGGTATTCTTGTAGGTACACACATTCAGGATATGGAATTGCTGAATGTCGGACCTCAAACGATCACGCTTGATGATGGCTCTACACAGTCCTATACCATTACCACTGACCAAGACACGTGGGACAATGGTTTCAATGTGGGCGTGCTAGGTGAGGCTCGACTGAACGATTATTTCGCGTTCCGTATCGCTCCGGCCCTTTATTTCGGCAGTCGGCATATTGCATTTCGCAACAATGACCCTCAGGCACCCGATAGTCTCAGAAGCCGTACGCAGAACCTCAAGACCATTTACATCTCTTGTTCGGCGGACATCATCTATGCCTCGAAGCGTGCTGGCAACCATCGGCCTTATATCATGGCGGGTCTGAGTCCGGTTATCAATCTCAGTGGCAAAAACGATGATATCCTCAAGCTCAAACGCTATGATGTCTATTTCGAGACGGGTCTGGGCTGTGACTTCTATATGCCTTTTTTCAAGCTTCGCCCCGAACTGAAGTTCATGTTTGGATTGACGAACAGTCTTGACACCAATCATGCAGCCCGTTTACGTGATGCTACGATGCGTCCCTTTGCCAACTCTGTCAGTCAGGCTCATTCGAAGATGATCGTTCTCACATTCTATTTTGAATAACAATATTTCTATGCGACATACAATTGTATCCAAAGGCGCTTTGTCTTTTGTTTCGCTGCTTCTCTTAGCAGCGTCTTGTCATACTCCCTATCATCTTGCGAGTATAGACAGAACACGTATTTTGATCGATAGCCGTTATGATGCCCATCCTGATGCTGCGGCTGCGGCATTCATCCAGCCTTACGAGCATACTGTTGACTCGCTGATGAAACCTGTAGTAGGCAGTACGGCTGAACCTATGATTGCCCATCAGCCGGAGAGCAATCTCAGTAATCTTCTCTCCGATATCCTTGTGTGGGGTGGGGAAGAGTTTAACGAGAAGCCCGACTTCGGTGTCTATAACATGGGTGGTATTCGCGCCTCATTACCTCAAGGCGATATCACCTATGGCGATGTACTCAATGTGGCACCTTTTGAGAACCATATTTGTTTCTTGACTCTTTCCGGTGAGAAGACGCTCCAGCTCTTCCGGGAGATGGCGGCGCGCGGTGGCGAAGGCGTGAGCCACAGTGTGCGGATGGTCATTACAAAAGATGGAAAGCTAAAGTCAGTGACGGTCAACGGCGCTCCCGTTGATTCGCAGAAGAGCTACCGCATTGCTACGCTCGATTATCTGGCACAAGGCAATGATGGATTGGCGGCATTTAAGGACAAGACAGATGCCGTATCGCCGGACGATGAAGCTCATGACGTGCGGTATATCATAGTCAATTATTTCAAGCATCTCAAGGCTCAAGGAAAAGCTGTTGACACAAAAGTGGAAGGAAGAGTAACCGTAGAATAAGCTAAATATATGAAAAATATTATCTCTATACCGCGGCGGGTAGCCACAGGAGCCACCCCTGCACTGTTGGCATTGGTTCTGCTTCTCTGTACATTGTCACTGTCTGCTCAGAAGCACTTGACCATTCTCCATACCAACGATACACACAGTTGCATCATGCCGCTGTCTACCCATCTTGCCGACACTTTGCAGGCCGGGCGTGGAGGATTCCTCCGTCGTATTGCAATGTTGGAGGAGGAGCGTGAAAAGGACCCGAATCTCTTGCTCTTCGATAGTGGCGACTTCTGTCAAGGCTCGCCTTATTATACGTTATTCAAAGGCGATGTCGAGACCGGATTGATGAACATGATGCATTATGATGCAGGCACGATCGGTAACCACGAGTTTGATTTCGGCTTGGAGAACGTTGCGCGTGTGTTCAAGCGGCTTAACTTTCCCATTGTCTGCGCCAACTACCGTTTCCATGAGTATGACCTTGACAAGATTGTCAAGCCGTATGTTATCCTCAAGCGAAATGGCTTGAAGATTGGCGTCTTTGGGCTCTCTCCGAAACTCGACGGCTTGGTTGACCATAAGAACTATCGCTCTACAGAGTATCTTGATCCCGTGAAAACAGCACAGGAGATGGCAGACATCCTGAAGAAGAAACACTGCGATCTTGTCATCTGCATCTCTCACCTCGGTTGGGAAGAGAAAGGTATGGGTGATCAGGAAGTTATCAGAAATACCCGAGGTATTGACCTCGTGCTTGGCGGACATAGCCATACTTATTTCAAACAGTTGCGTTATGTCAACAATCTCGATGGTAAGCCAGTGCCTGACGATCAGAACGGTAAGAGTGGCATCTACATCGGGAAAATGAACTTAACATTGAAAAAATGAAAGATTGAAAAAATGAAAGTATGAAACAATGAAAGATTGAGAGAATGAAAAAGATAGGACTTCCTTTATTCTTGGTCTTTGTGGGCATCGCGTTTCTGCTTATGTCCTCAGAGCCAGCTACCCCTGTTATTTATATCATCGGTGATTCTACGGCAGCTCAGAAAGATACGACGCAGGGTAAACTTGAGCGTGGATGGGGTATGATGCTCCACGAGTTCTTCGACGATGGTGTGCGGGTGGAGAACCATGCTGTCAATGGCCGCTCGTCGCGATCTTTTTATGCTGAGGGTCGTTGGCAAAAAGTTATCGACAAAGTCAAGCCCGGCGACTATGTCATCATTCAGTTCGGTCACAACGATGAGAAGCCACAGCCAGACCGCCATACGGATGTAGGTACAACGTTTGATGCCCATCTCGCTCAGTATGTCATTGAGACGAAAGCCAAGGGAGCTACACCAATATTGATGAGCCCTATGACGCGTCGTAACTTCTATTTGAAACCACCAAAGCAGGATGATGATGAGAAACTGCGTGAGACGACGTTTAAAGGTGAGCATGTCAACTCTGACACGCTTGTAGATACCCACGGAGCCTATCGCTATGTGGCTCGGCGCGTGGCGCAGCAATACGGTGTGCCATTCGTAGATGCCAACAAGATATCCCATGATATCGAGCAGAAACTTGGTGTGGAAGGCTCGCGCAAGCTCCATATGTGGGTAGAGCCCGGAATATATTCTTGGGCTCCGAAAGGCCGCCAGGACAATACACATTATAATATATATGGTGCACGCGTCATGGCAAAAGCACTCGCTAAAGCTATCGGCAAGGCTGTCCCGGCATTAAAGAGTCATGTGCGGCGCTGAAAACTTCACTATGGCATTGAAATAGCAATAGAAAGAGAAACAACTGTTAAAAAACGAAGAAAAAGCCATTGTAGTTTCTCTATTCCATTAAAAGTCAGTACCTTTGCACCGCTTTTCGGCCTGACCGCTGGTTGAGGGAAGAGTCCTCAGGCTATGTCGGGTTGGAGCGACGGACAACATTTAATCATTACAATCAAAATGGATTTAATTAAAGTTGCTGAGGAAGCATTTGCAACCGGCAAGCAGATTCCTGCATTCAAGGCAGGTGACACGATCACTGTCGCTTACAAAATCGTCGAGGGTTCAAAGGAGCGTATCCAGCTCTACCGCGGTATCGTTATCAAGATCAGCGGTCATGGAGACAAAAAGCGCTTCACCGTGCGTAAGATGTCAGGAACAGTGGGTGTAGAGCGTATTTTCCCTGCTGAGTCTCCCGCTATCGACCACATCGAGGTTAACAAGCGCGGTAAGGTGCGTCGTTCTAAGCTTTACTATCTGCGTAAGCTCACAGGTAAGGCTGCACGTATCCAGGAGAAGCGCACTGTTGCAGGTGAGTAATCTCCTCCTCTTCGTTAAGAAACAAAAAGCATGGCACTCTTCAGTGTCATGCTTTTATTGTCTTTATCTCACGGCATAGTTCTCATCGCCATCTGCTTCTCCGTGCAGCGCTTCGTCGAGGTCGTTCCATGTCTGGAATCCGGCAAAGAGTGCCAGCCGATTCTTGGCTGCCAGCGAGAGCTTGCGTTTACCTGTAACAAGCTCCATCAACTTTCTCAGAGAGGTCACACTCAGATTGATGTGGTGTCTCTCCAACTTTCTAGACAGGCCATCCAGATCGTGACCAATCTCATGTTCTCCCTCTTTGACCTTCTTTCCTGCTTCCTGAAAGAGCAGTTTTAAGTCCCTTTTCATTTTCTCACATACTTTTTCTATAACGCGAGGCAAAGATACGACTTTTTTTGTTACCTTTGCCACAAGAAAGATTAAATCTATATTAATAATGAAGGAATACGCACTAAAGTACGGGTGCAACCCTAATCAGAAGCCCGCCCGCATCTACATGGAACATGGAGAACTGCCCGTTGAGGTTATCAACGGTCGTGCCGGTTACATCAACTTTCTCGATGCCCTCAACTCCTGGCAGCTTGTGAAGGAGCTCAAGGCTGCAACAGGTCTGCCTGCTGCTGCTTCGTTCAAGCATGTCAGCCCTGCAGGTGCTGCTGTTGGTTTGCCACTGAGCGACACGCTGAAGAAGATCTATTTTGTCGATGACATAGACTTTGAGCTGACGCCGCTCGCCAATGCTTACGCCCGTGCCCGTGGTGCAGACCGTATGTGCTCTTACGGTGACTTCTGCGCACTGAGCGATACTTGTGATGAGGCTACAGCTCGTCTGATTAAGCGTGAGGTGAGCGATGGTGTTATCGCTCCGGGTTATACTCCCGAAGCTTTGGAAATTCTCAAGGCAAAGCGCAAGGGTAACTACTGTGTCATCAAGATTGATCCCGACTATGTGCCTGATCCTATCGAGCACAAGCAGGTCTTCGGCATCACCTTCGAGCAGGGCCGTAACAATGTGGACCTCTCTGATCCGAAGCTCTTCGAGGATGTGCCGACAAAGAACAAGAAGTTCACACCGGAGGCACTGCGCGACCTTAAGATTGCGCTCATCACATTGAAGTATACACAATCCAACTCAGTTTGCTATACGAAAGATGGTCAGGCTATCGGTATCGGTGCCGGTCAGCAGAGTCGTATCCACTGCACACGTTTGGCTGGTAATAAGGCTGATGAGTGGTGGATGCGCCAGAGCCCGAAAGTGCTCAACCTCCCGTTCAAGGATCATATCCGTCGTGCCGACCGCGACAACTGTATCAATGTCTATCTCTCAGAGGAGTATGAGGATGTGTTGCGCGATGGAGCCTGGCAGCAGTGGTTCACGGAGAAGCCGGAGCCGTTCCTCCGTCCTGAGCAGAAAGAGTGGATTGCCAAGAACACGAACGTATGTCTCGGCTCTGATGCTTTCTTCCCCTTCGGCGACAACATCGAGCGTGCGCACAAGAGTGGCGTGAGATATATTGCACAGGCCGGTGGCTCTATCCGTGACGACAATGTCATTGAGACTTGTGACAAATACGACATCGCCATGGCAATGACGCACGTGCGTCTGTTCCATCATTAATATTCTCCGTATGGATGATTTTGAGGATATTCTTGTCAATGGCATTACCTTCAAGAAAGCGTCGGGTCCTAAACAGACCGACGACAAGGTGAAGACCAAAGCCAAGAAGAAAAAGTATATCACGGGTGCTCACGGCTCCGGCTCAGCGAAACAGAAAGCTAAGTACAGGGAGCAGCGGGCTAACCGCAAAAGTCAACGTAAAAACAAGTAAACGTCATCGGTTGGCGTTCGACAGCAGATTGTTTGTCGAACGTCAACCAGTCGTTTGTCGAACGCCGAACAATTGTTTGTCGAACGTCAGCCAATCGTTTGTCGAACGCCGAACGATCGCATTAAAGTCTAAATCTAGCAAAAAATCATGGAAACGATCAAAAATGATAAGTTAAAGGTTGAAGTCTCTGAGCATGGAGCTGAGCTTCAGAGTATCAAAGACAATGGCGGTGAAGAATATCTCTGGCAGGGCGATCCTGCCTACTGGCCCCGTCGGTCACCGATTCTCTTCCCAATCGTCTGTGGCCTTTGGAAAGAGACCTATCGTGTCAATGGGAAAGAATATCATCTCTCGCGCCACGGCTTCGCCCGTGACACCGACTTCACACTCCTTGCCAAAGGCGATGAGCAGGTTGTTTACGGCTTGCACGACAATGCTGAGACGATGAAGCTCTATCCTTATCACTTTAACCTTGCTGTAAGCTATAAGTTGACCGATAACAAGATTCATGTGGTGTGGCATGTTGAGAACACCGATGACAAGATCATCTATTTCCAGATTGGTGGTCATCCCGCATTCCTTATCCCCGGTGCCAAGGCCGGTGAGCCGGTGAACGGTACATTGCGTTTCGATAATCCCGAGCCGATGCGTCTCTATGCCAATGTAGAAGGTTGTCTGGCTAAGGGTTATCACAAGGTAGAGACCGATAATGGCCTGTTTCACTTCACGGAAGACAGTTTCAAGGACGACGCTATCGTCTTCGACCATAGTCAGCTTCGTCATATCGAACTGCTCGATGAGGCTGGCAAGACACATGTGGCGCTCGACATCAAGACACCGGCTGTGGGTCTTTGGACGCCTTGCGGCAAACATGCTCCGTTCATCTGCGTTGAGCCGTGGTATGGCGTGTCCGACTGGGCCGAGTATGACGGCGACATTAAGGACCGCTACCTCATGAACCAGCTCCTTCCCGGCAGCAGCTTCATGAGTGAGTACGTCATCACGATAGGATAAAGATGGAATAGTCTAACAAATTAGGAGGAGATGCTATGACAGCAATAGAACTTAAAGCTTCGCTTCTCGATTCCATTCAAGGAATCAATGATAAGGATTTGATAGAAAAGATCAGTCAATATGTGAGTAAAATGCTTGCAAAGGCAAGATCCAGTCAGAATACACATTACAAGCTGAAGAATATAGATGAGCTTCACCCTGCAGTAAGAAATATCATTGGTATTGCTAAAGGTGCAGAGGATAGTAATGACGATCTGAATGGACGAATGGCTGTCATGCAACCGCGAGATTTTTTAGATAGCTTGGTCGAAGGGAATGACTGAAATTCCTTTTGAATTATGGCTATTTTGCAATGTTTAACGGCTCCGGATAACAATTGTTACCGGTGCCGTTAAGCGTTTATGGTTAACTTTGCAAGCGAATGGTAGGACGGCCACAAGGGCCGCCCCTACGGTGAACCAAATGCTGTAGAACTTAATGTTAGATAAAATGAATAAACCGGAGATTGCAAAGGGTATACCTTTCGAGAAGTGGGACCTCGACCTGTTGGTCGACTATGTACTGAAGTTTCATCACCGCAACACACGAAAGTATGGTGCGGAGATTTACAACCTGTTGCTCGATGTTGACAGTCGTCATCATGAGCTCGACAAGGTGACGGATCATTTCCGCAACAGCATTCAGGACCTTGACAACCACTGCATGAAGGAGGAGCAGGTGCTCTATCCTTATATCATGGAGATGTACAACGCTCATGAGGCTGGTCAGCATATTGCTCCGTTCCACTGTGGAACAATTCAGGCTCCTATCCAGATGATGATGATGGAGCACGACGACGAGATGAGCCGGCACGAGCGTATTGCAGAGTTGACGAACAACTACAAGGCTCCCGAAGGTGCTGAGCCTCAGTATCAGCAAGTCTTGGACCGGCTGCGTGAGTTCCGCGACTGGCTGCTCGAGCATATCTGGGTAGAGAACGAAGTGCTCTTCCCGATGGCACTGAGAATGGAACGTGAGAATCAATAACAGATCATGAACATCAGCATTAAAAGGGTCTACCTGCCTGCTGAAGACAGTGACGGTTACCGCGTGCTCGTAGATCGGCTCTGGCCGCGCGGCATCAAGAAGGAGAATGCGAAGATTGACCTCTGGGCTAAGGCACTCGCACCCTCCGCTGAACTGCGTAAGTGGTTCAACCATATCCCCGAGCGTTTCGAGGAGTTCTCGAAGAAGTATGTGGAAGAACTGAAAGCGAACCCTGAGGTCGCTCCTATCCTTGACGAGCTTCGTCAGCACGATAAGGTGACGCTGCTCTATAGCGCCAAGGATGAACAGCACAATAATGCTGTCGTGCTACTTCATCTTCTGTCGGTCTAAAATCGTTATCTCTCGCCCGTTGATCTTGATGGCTCCCTCTTTTTGGAAGTCGGCGAGCACGCGGAGCAGTGAGAACTTCTGGATACCGAACGAGTCGGCTATCTCCTGGCGTGAGCGAAAGAGGTGAATGACATTAGATCCTTGTTCGCCAGCACGTTCAAGGAGAAGCCATGCTACCTTTTCTCTTACAGTATAGAGACTGAGCACGCGCATGCGCTTCGTGAGAAACGCGTTGATGTTGGACAGCACACGCATGAAGTTCATCGACAGTTGCCAGTTGTCGCGAAGCAACTGCTCAAACTCCGGCTTGCGCATGCGGAAGACAGTGACAGGTGTGCCGGTCTCTACACCCACGGGCATGTTATTGTTTTTTGAGAAGACGAAAGCCGGGGCCACGATGTTGCCGTCGCGCAGGCGACTCACTTCCACTTGCTTGCCTGACAAGGATGACATACGGCAGATGAGTATGCCGCTGAGAACGATGTCAAGATGCTGGTAAGGCATATTGGCGAGCGCATAGATGTCGTGGGCATCATATTGCACCGTGGACCATTTGACGCCACTGAGTGCTATCTCTATTTCTACGGGGCTCATGCCTGCAAAGAGTGGGCAGTGAGTGAGTTTGTCAAGTATCTTTTGTTCCATGTTTTGAAAGGTGATGGGTGTTAGGTGTTGGGTGGTAATGGATGTCATAGCAATTCTGTCAACTCTCGGAATTTTTCGATGCGCCTGAAACGAGGAAAGTCTTTACGCATATCGGTATCTTCCACTTGTTCCATCTGCCATTGCAGCTCATAGGGTATGTGGATGGCATATCCACCAAGTTTCAGTACGGGCAGAATATCGCTTTTGAACGAGTTGCCTACCATACAAAGCCGGCCGATGTTTGTATCAAAGAGTCGGCAGAGGTGCATATATTCGTGTGGCGTCTTGTCGGCTACCACAATGCAATCGTCGAAATACTTGGCTAATCCGGAGCGCTTGAACTTATTCTCCTGGTCGAGATTGTCACCTTTTGTGAAGACAACTATCTTGTAAGATCCCTTCTTGTGCAGTTCCTTCAGGGTCTCTTCGACGCCTTCAAGCGGTGTGCCCGACATGTTGAGCAGACTCTTGCCAAGTTCTATGACTTTTAATAAGTCGTCTCCGCTAATTTTACCTTTCGAGATCTTAATGGCGTTTTCTACGAGTGAGATGGTGAAAGCCTTGCTGCCAAAGCCTAAAAGCGGCATGTTCCCGGTCTCTGTCTGAAAGAGTTTCGTGGCTATTTCATCATGGCTACCATAGGGGACAAGCAAGTGGCAGTAGGCTGCTTCCACATTGTCGAAATGTCCCTGGCAGTCCCATAGCGTGTCGTCGGCATCGAAGGCGAGCAGCGAGATATCGTGAGGTATTCTGTCTTGTTCGTTTGTATACTTAGCAGTATTCATGTCTACAAAGTTACAGAAAAAATGTCGGAGAAGTGAAGGAACGTCAATAATAATTATTAATTTTGCAAATAAGAAATGCTATACGTACCTAAAAGACACTATGGGAAAGATCATATATCATAAGATAAGTTGGCTGTTGTTGTTCATGGCAATGATGCTGAGGTTGCCAGTGTTGGCGGCACCTCAGGACAATTTCAATGCTTCTTACCTCAATCTTTCCACCGGTATGCCCAGCAATTATGTCGGTGACATCTATCGCGATCATCAAGGCTTTATATGGATTTCCACACATGGGAGTGGACTGTTGCGATATGATGGCTACTCTTATATGAATTTTGGGCTGAGTGGCAATTTGGGATTATCCTTTTGCTCCAACACTTGCCACAATGTCGTGGAAGATCGTTTTGGCAGATTATGGGTGGCGTTTGATGAAGGTGTCAAATGTCTGAATATGAACCAAGGCCTGACGACACTTCCCAAGGCTACCTCCGATAAGCTTTCTGCCCTTGCAAGTCAGGCGGCGAATGCTCCCTGCATACGTGTCTATTGTGACACGAAAGGCAACATCTGGATCTTGACAGCCGACCACATCTGGCGGTTTTCTTTCAATGCGGATGGCGATATATCTTCTGTCATCGGTGCAACACATCAGACGAAAGTACCCGACTTGGCGATGATAGACCTTGACAAGGACGGCTCCGTCTATGTCGGTCTCAACCTTCGTCTTAACAAAGTGTTTGCGAGGAATGGCCGCTTGGTCATAAAGAGTCTGTCTCAAAAATATCCTCAGCTCGAAGGAAAGATCATTGGATCTATCATTAGATGGGGCGGAGGTGTGTGGTTCGGTACGAACGGAGGTCTTTATAGCAGTGACCCTCATGACCCGGGCATTCATTTCAATGGCACTGACAAAGGTCTTCAGCATGAGACGGTGACGGCACTCGATGCATCTGACGATGGGAGAGAATTGGTCATCGGTACACTTTGTGGCGTCGATTTTATGAACAGTGACCGCTCTTTCTCCGGACATTGGAATAGTAAGAGCACGATCAATCCTTTGTCGAGCAACTTCGTGAGTTGTCTCTTCTCGTTCGGTGGTCAGCATTGGGTTGGCACAGAGACGGGTGGCATCACACAGTTGAAGCCCCGGAAACTCCGTCTTGCCAACTTTATCCATGATAATGCACAGTCGGGTTCTCTGAGTGCCGGTCCGGTGAACGCTATGTATGAGACTCCTCAAGGAGACTTGTGGGTAGGAACGGTAGAAGGCGGACTCAACTTATTAAGAAAAGGAAGTTCCATATTTGAACATTTCACGACAGCTAACTCCGGCCTTCCGCATAATTCAGTATCGGTCTTGGCGCCCGATGGCTCCGGAAACCTTTGGATAGGCACCTGGGGTGGGGGCGTGGCTGTCTGCTCCCAAGGAAAAGTGACTCCCCTGAAAGTAGATGCTGCTCATGCTCTTGACTTGTTGTTTATTGGTGCCATGGCATACGACCCTTACAACCAAGGAATGTGGATTGGTGCCAATGCCGGTTTGTTCTTTTATGATTTTAAGAGGAAGAAGGTTCTCGACCCCTTCCCTGATTGTAGGACTATCAACGGTGCTATCGGCAGTCTGGTGACGCGTCAAGGCAAATTCTTCATGGGTTGCCTCTCGGGAATGGTTTCTGTCGACTTGAAAAAAGGCCCGGACCGGAATGGACACTTCTCCTTTACACATTATATATATAAGCTCAATAATCCGTCTTCGAAGGCTTTCGAGAAGATTATGGCGTTTTGTCAGAGCAGTGACGGAACGGTGTGGATAGGGAGCAATGGCAATGGCATCTACCGCATGAGAGGCTCGGAGCCCGACAGTGCTTCGGTAAAAGAATATACGATTGCCGACGGACTGGCTAATAATGGCGTGAAAGGTTTAGCGGAGGGACAGAATGGGCTGTTGTGGATAGCTACAGACCATGGACTGTCGTGCATGAATCCTAAGACGGAGACATTCGACAACTTCGATGAGGCGGACGGGCTTATCAGCAGTCAGTTCTACTTTAATGGCATCATTCGCGGGGTCGGTGGCCGTCTGTGGCTTGGTAGTGACAAAGGATTGACGCTTCTCAATGGCGTGAACCTGAAGAATACGGATGCTCCTCATCTTACGTTCACATCGTTGTATGTGAACAACCAATATGTCAGTGCCGGAAGCAAATACCTCAAGGAGGATATTTCTATATCCAAAGAGGTGCGTCTTCATGAGAGCGACCGTAGTTTCGTTATTGAATTTTCAGCGCTCAACTATGGCAGTGATGCCCAGGGAGCCTACGCCTATCGCATGAAAGGCTATGAGGATGAATGGATTCCTTTGCCTCAGGGTGAGCACAATGTGAGATATTCAACCCTGCCAGCCGGCCATTACACCTTTGAGGTGCGTTATACACCGCCGATGGGCAACGGTAAGGTGCAGATGGCATCAATCGATGTAACGGTCACTCCTTATTTCTGGAAGAGCTGGTGGTTCATGCTGATCGTATTATGCTTAGTCTTGCTGGCTGCCCGTTACGTCTATAAGCGCAGGATGGAGGAAATGCGCAATAGGGAAGCAGAGCAACTCTACCGGCCTATCGAGGCTGTGCTGAAGGACAGTCAGGAGCCGGAGCTGTTGCAGATGCGTATCCAGAAGATTCTGAAAAACGAGAAGCGTTATCAGCAGAGCCAGCAGAAGACCATCGATCAGGACAAGACGGAGGTGCAGGCTAAAGAAGTGCCGTTCATGGACCGCATCATGAAGGTCATGGAGGATAACTATGCCAATCCCGAGCTGAACGTCAAGATGATTGCCGACGCCATGCGCATGCAGCGCACGGAGGTCAGCAAGCAGTTGCAGGATAATGTGGGCGTGACAACTTCACAGTTTATCCGAAACTATCGCCTCGACCTCGCCAAGAAGATGTTGGAGGACAATGTTGCAGACCGTAACATCACCGAGATTGCGTTCCGGGTGGGCTTCAATGATCCTAAATATTTTACCCGTTGTTTCTCGCAGCGCTTTGGCATGGCTCCATCAGCGTATAAGAAGAGCTAAAGAGTAGAAAATTGCGCTAAAAGCAATATTTCCACCTTATATTTCTGTTTTTCCACCGTGTAGATTTACACCCTTAGTATCTTTGCAGCGTTAACAAAGGTATTTAATTTGCCTAAAAACAGAGTAAATTTTAACTTATTGCAATTTATGAGAAAACTAACTTTGCAAGCATCATTCTTGGCAGTGCTGCTGACTTTTGGGCTGACGTCCTGTACGGATTGGGACCAGCAAGACCCGGAAGCCGGTAACCAGACCTATCCGGATCGTGAGGTTGTGGCCACGTATGATTTTGAGTATTCTGACAAGAAGCCTGAATTCTCTGATTTGGGTGAGCGCTACGATCTATGCGAGGTTGTCAAAGACGACAGTCTTGGGAGTAATGTCCTTCACTTATCCGGAGCAGGAGCAGCACGTGTTGTCAATCCATTCAAGGATAAGAAACTTCAGGATGGAGCTGCCATCTCATTTTATGTAAAGACAGACAGCGCCGATCTCGCCCGTCCGTTGTTTGCCTTCACGGGTGAGACATCCGACTCCACATTCTACTTTACCCCGAATGGTCAATTGAAGTACACTGTGGCAGGACAATTACAGTCGCTCAATCTCGACGACAATGATCCCGCAGACTATAAGACGGGTATCCTCAGCCCAGGTAAATGGCATTTTGTAGCTCTGCAAGTCTCCAACACTGGATACCAACTTTATATTGACGGCAACAAGAGTCTTTCCGGAGCTGCCGCTTCCAAATCTTCAACAAGCTTTAGTTATAAGACATTAGTCAACTTTATTAACCATGCACCTTATTTATATATAGGTACAGATACAATAGGTGCAAGACATAACGATGTAGCGTTTGATGATATCACGCTTTATCGCAATCACATGGTAGAGAAGGACTGGAACAAGAAGGCCGGCGCTGTATCATGGAGCTGGAAAGAAACAGAATCCATTGGTTTGGATGACCTCTCCTCACCTTTCTTCGGTCCTAAGACTCCTAATATGGAGATGACAGGTGATGGTACAGTCCATTATCAGTTTACCTGTAAGACCCAAGCACTCAATAACTACGAGACATGGGTCCTTGCCATTACGAATGGTATTGCCAATGGTGAGAATGGCTATACCGAATACGAGATTTGCCGTGGTGATGCCTGGTGTTGGGGCTCGCTCCTTAATAAAGACGGCGAAGGTGTTACCAACAGCTACAACTGGGATACATGGAAACAAGATATGAATGGCGCTACTGTTGACCTTTATATCACTCGAAATGATGGTATCTTCACTGTTAATCAGTATGTGAAGACAGCAGGTGGTACGGATCTTGGCGTCTGTACGTGGAAGACTTCGAAGCCATGTCCAACAGAGAAGTGGGGTACCTTCCTTACTTTGGAGAAGGCTCAACTTACTTTCACAAAGGCAGAGGTTTATACGGCAACCGACTATAGCGAAGGTGCTTATGAAATTGGTTCTGAGGATAACAGCTCTGCTTTCTTCGATAAGAAGAGTGAGATGTACGACTTCACGGCTGACCGTAAGCGTATGACTATTAAGTTTGTCAACACTACAAATGGTGCGAACAACTGGGAAAACTATGTGGTAGCTTTTGCAAGCACTCCATTTGGTGCAGATGGCTATTCTGAATATGCAGTGTGTCGTGCTGACGCATGGTCATGGGGCAAGAGCCTGTCCAAGGATGGTGCAAACGTCACTGCAAGCTACAACTGGGATACCTGGAAACAAGATATCAACGGAGCTACAGTTACACTCGACTTTAAACGCGTGGGTGCTCGTGTGGATATGACAGCCGACGTCGTGACGGCTAAGGGTGAAAAGCTGCCTCAGATGAAGTTCTTTGTAGACGGACTTGAAGGTAAGCCGCTGTATATCTTCATTACCAATGAAAAGTCGTGTCAGAAAATCCTTCAGGTACGTGACTATCCTTGGTTTAACAAAAACTTTGCTGATTTCTCAACTAAATGATTAATAAGATGAATTCAAAATTCCAACATATCTTCTTGTTGATGGTTGTTATGCTCCTTTCTTTAGGGGCATCCGCCCAGGACAAGTTGACCGTTACAGGTACCATTACCGATGTTAATGGTGAACCAATCATCGGAGCCTCTGTTCTAGAGGCACTGACGACCAATGGTGTCGTCTCTGATCTTGATGGTAATTTTAAGATTAGCGTCAAGAACGAGAATGCTACTTTGAAAATCTCGTATATTGGTATGGTCACGCAGAACATCAAGGTTGGTAGCCAGCGTAATATCAAGGTCGTACTGAAAGATGAGAACAAGAGTCTGAACGAGGTGGTGGTTGTCGGATATGGTCACCAGAAGAAGGAAAGCGTCATTGGCGCTATCTCTCAGGTGAGCAGTAAAGATCTGCTGAACACGCCTGCAGCTAACGTCACTCAGGCTATCGCCGGTAAGATTCCCGGTGTGATCACAACACAGACTTCTGGTGCTCCTGGCATGGACGATGCTAAGATCAATATCCGTGGTCGTGCTACCTTTGCCGGTGACGGTGCACCGCTTGTCATGGTCGATGGTGTGGAGCGTAGCTTCTCACAGGTTGCTCCGGACGATATCGAATCTATCTCTGTGCTGAAGGATGCATCGGCAACAGCAGTATATGGTGTGCGAGGTGCTAATGGTGTCATCTTGGTAACTACCAAGCGAGGTAAAGACATGAAGCCGGAGGTAAGCATGAGCGCTAATGTGCAATACTCCACTCCAACACGTAAACCGAAGTATCTTAATTCTTATGATAGCGTCACCTTGTTGGAGGAGGCTCTTAGCAACGATGGGCTGCCCTCTCAGTACAATGCTAATGATATAGAGATGTACCGCAAGAGCTGCAATGGCGAACTGACTGGCGTTGATGCTCTCCTCTATCCGAACGTGAACTGGTATGATGAGGTGATCAAGACTTGGGCACCCTCTCAGAGATATAATGTTAGTGTACGCGGTGGTACGAAGCGTATGAGATACTATGTATCGGGCGAGTACTACAATCAGGGCTCTCTTATCAAGAACCTTTCACAGGACAAATATGGCAACACGTCGTCTCCGGGCTATCGCCGTTACGCTTTCCGTGCCAATATGGATCTTTTCATGTCGAAAGATCTTACACTGAGCATTAACTTCGGTACCCGTTTCGAAGACCGCTTCGGTAGTAATACGACAGAGAGTACCACCAACTATGATATCTTCGGCCGTATCAATCATACTCCGGGATGGATCTTCCCCGTAGCTTATCAAGTGCAGAACGGTGACAGCTATAAGACGCTATATGGAGGCAGCTCCAACTATCAGAACAATGTAGTGGCAGCGCTTGCTGAAGGCGGTTACTATAAGGGAACCAACACTATCAACGAGACAAACTTTATCGCTGACTATAAGATGGACTGGCTCACCCCGGGTCTTTCTGCTCGTGGTATGGTATCATTCGACTATGACTCTTACTACCGCAAGCTCTTCAGTGCAGACTATGCAACTTATGAACTGAACGATCGCGATAACTATCAGAGTGCAGATGCTTACACGAAGTTTAATAAGGACGGCGAACTGACTTATTCCAAGCAGTCGAGTACAACTTATAAGCTCTACATGGAAGCGCAGATCAACTATGCACGCAAGTTCGGCAAGCATGATGTCACGGGTATGGTACTGTACAACCAGAATGACTATCATTATAACTCTGATCTTGCCAAGCGCTATCAGGGCCTTGTCGGCCGTGTCACTTATGGCTATGATGACAAATATCTCGCTGAGTTCAATGCCGGTTACAATGGCTCGGAGAACTTCATGAAAGGTAAGCGTTTCGGCTTCTTCCCAGCTTTCTCTTTGGGTTGGCGTATCACGCAGGAAGACTTCATGAAGCCTACACAGAACTGGCTGAACAACTTGAAAATTCGTGCCAGCTATGGTGAGGTAGGTAACGATGTGTACACGGTGAACGGTGTCTCCCAGCGCTTCCTCTATGAAGAAAAATGGAGCCAGATCAGTAATGACTACTATTTCGGCAATACGGGTGCGACAGGCATCTATGAGCAACAGTATCCTAACTATGATGTCACTTGGGAGCGTGCTCATAAGTTTAATGTAGGTTTAGAGTTTGCTCTTTGGAACGGACTGCTCAATGGTAATTTGGATTTCTTCTATGAGAAGCGTAATAATATTCTGACAGAATACCTCACACGTCCTCAGTGGGTCGGTGTGACGATGGCTGCTGATAACCTTGGTAAAACAAAGAACCAGGGTATGGAGCTGGAACTCCATCACTTTAACCATATTGGCAAAAATGTCACCTATCATGTCGATTTCACTTTCTCTCATGCAAAGAATGAGATTATCGATATGAATGAGCCTGCTATTAAGACAGCATATCGCAAACGTGAAGGTCATTCCATCGGTCAGTACTTTGGTCTGATCTGTGATGGATTCATCACTAAGGAAGATATTGAGAGCGGAAAGTTGGCAAAGTCAACCTATACCAGTAAGGTACAGCCCGGTGATTTGAAATACCGTGATATGAATGGCGATGGCTTTATCGATGATCGTGATGAGACCTATATTGGCTATAGTGATATTCCTGAGAACACTTATGCCCTGACTTTAGGCTGCAACTATAAGGGTTGGGGATTCGAAGTGATGTTCCAGGGCGTTGACCATGTGTCACGTTTCTATGACAGTGATGCAATGTTCGCTTTCCAGAACAACGGTAAGGTGCGCGACCTGCATATGGGTCGTTGGCAGCCGAACCAGACAGATGAATGGAATCTGGCTAATGCCACATATCCTCTCCTGCACTATGGAAGCAATGGTGATCACAACCAGCGCCAAAACTCGTTCTTCCTTCAGAATGGTGCTTTTGTCCGCCTGAAGAATATTGAACTGAGCTATACCTTTAATAAGGGCTTGATTCAACATCTCGGCATGAGCAGTGCGCGTGTCTATCTCAATGCCAACAACCTCGTGACATGGGATCATCTTCACGACATTGCTGACCCGGAGAGCAATGGCTCCAACCGTTATCCTATCTTGAAGACGGTCAATCTTGGTGTAAATGTCGTATTCTAAGCATAGAACTTTCAAAAGATAATAAAATGAAGAAAATTAGTATATATGCTTTGGCCTTGGTCTTAGGGACAATGACCTTCACATCCTGTGAGGATATGTTTGGTGACTTCCTGGATAAACAGCCGAGCAATGAGCTGACGAAGGACGAAGTGCTCAGCAACTGGTCATTGATTCAGCAGTTCCATAATGATACCTACAACTTCTTGCTCAATGGTGAGAATCGTGTCAACCGCTCTTGGATGGATGCAGCTACCGACTTAGCTGAATCTGCCATTCAGACATCCGGCGTGCGCACAACCTTCAATATCGGTAACTATTATGGATCCGGAGCAGCCGCTGAGCTCACCTCTCCTTGGGAGAGCCGTTGGCGTGGCATCCGTAAGTGCAATATCACTATTCAGACGTTGGAGAACGATACTGCCAACAAGCTACGTCCGGCCGACGTTAAGCCAGACCTCTATAAGACACAGAAGCTGAACACGATCAGTGAGGCACGCTTCCTTCGTGCATGGTTCCAGTGGGAAATGTTCTTGCGGTATGGACCTCTGCCTATCGTGACAGATGTGCTGGATCCAAATGGAGACCTGCTTGCCTCGAAGTATACTACTCGTCCTACAACGAAGGAGTATATAGACTTTATCCTCAGTGAATTGAAGGACTGTGAGAAAGGTCTGAAGACGAAGAAAGAGGTAGAAGATGCTACTTACGCTGGTCATGCTTCACAGCCCGCGGCCCGTGCACTCTATTGCCGTATCATGCTCTATATGGCGTCTCCCCGCTATTCAAAGGATAGTGGTATCACCTGGCAACAGGCGGCTGATGCTGCAAAGAGCTTCATCGATGACTATGGCGAGAATGCTGCTGACGGATTCCATCTTGAGACGCGCACCAATGGTGGTGTCGCTGCCTACAATAACGCGTGGATGTTAACGACCTATTCTGATCAGAATCCCGAGGTGATCTTCTTCCGTAATGATCCGGCTGTAGGCTGGAGTGCTGTGGCTGATGATACACCTGTCGGAGAAGGTGGTAATGGCGGTACATGCCCAAGTCAGAACTTGATTGATATGTACGACATGGCAGACGGATCTGCTCCGTTCACCAAATATGATGCCACAGGCGCTCCGGTATATACCAATGGTCAGCCGACGGTGAATACTGCCAGCGGGTATAGCGATCAGAAGATGTGGGAGAACCGTGACCCGCGTCTTGCAGCTACCGTGCTCATGCAGGGTGCTACATGGAATGGTCGTTCTATCAATGTCGTCTACGGACAGGGTGATAACCCCATAGGTAACCAGAACGCTACACCAACAGGATACTATCTGAAGAAATATATGCCAGAGACTATCCTTAGTGGTAACCATGCCGGTACGGCAAAGCGCTTATGGAAACTCTTTGGCTATAATGAGATACTGTTAGACTACGCAGAGGCTCTCAACGAAGCAGACTATGCTGCTAATCGTTCGAAAGTGTGCAGTTTGCTGGATGAGATCCGTCATCGTGCCGGGATTACAGGCAATGTCGCAGACCGCGCTGATCTGAATTCTCAGGAGACCATGCGTAACTTCATTCACAAGGAGCGTACTATCGAACTGGCCTTCGAGGAACAGCGCTGGTGGGATGTGCGTCGTTGGAATGTTGCCGGTGAGGCGCTTGGACGCGATATCTACGGCATCTCTGTGGCTAAGGATGGCACAATCTCGCGCAAGATTGCACAGACTCGCAGCTGGCAAGACCGCTTCTATCTCTATCCTATACCCGAGAGTGAGGTGTGGAAGATTGGCAATGATTTCCAAAATGATGGTTGGAAGTAGAACCTATAAATAGAAACAATAAAATGAACATAAAAGGTATTTTCAATATAGCATCCACGACGGGGAAGGTCTTGGTGATGGGTGCTTTACTTGGCGCATCTACTACTGCGTTCGCACAGACGGAAGAAGTGCTCAAGGGACGTATCGTGAACAGTCATGGTGATCCTGTTGTCGGCGCTGTGGTCAATGTGGCCGAGGAGAGTCGTATAGCCTTGACTAATAAAGATGGTTACTTCACGCTGAAGAAAGTCCTTCCTACCGATGAGATCTGTGTCAGTAGCCTTGGTTACAAGAATGCGCAGGAGAAAGTGACTACATTTGATGGTTCATTCACCATTAAACTGGAGGATGATATTGACGAGTATGAACATACTGTCCCAGTCCCGTTTGAGCGCAAGAAGAACAAGCTCTCTACAGAGTCCCGTTCTGTTGTCACCGGTGAAGAGCTCCAGCGTTATCCTGTCACTCAGTTGCAGAACACGTTCACTTCAGTGCTGAATGGTGTTGAGACTTATGAGTGGTCTGATGAGCCGGGCTGGTCGGAGACCCATATGTATATCCGTGGCGTTCGTACAACAAACCGGGCAGCGCGTTTCCCGCTTGTCATTGTTGACAATGTGGAGCGTGACCTTACCTTCCTCGATGCTTTCCCCATTGAGAGTATCACGGTGCTTAAGGATGCTGCTGCCACTGCTATCTATGGTATGCGCGGTGCCAATGGTGTGATTCTGGTTACTACAAAGCGTGGACAGTCTGGTAAGACGAAGATCGATTTCACTCAAGAGGTAGGCTTCAACACGCTTAGCAATACCATGGGCATACAGAACTCCTACAACATGGCTCTGACCCAGAATCAGGTGCGTTATCTCAGTGGCATGTCTCCCCAGTATACGGATGAGCAGATAGAGAACTATCGTCGGGTGTGCAACGGTGAGAGCTTCGGAGATATTCGCGATTATCAGTACTTCAATACCAACTGGGCGAAGGAACTCTATCGTGATGCTGCTCCTCAATATCGTACCAACCTTCAGATTAGCGGTGGTAACAACCGTGCACGCTATTATGTGAGCATGTCTTATCTCCGTCAGGAAGGTATGTGGAACTCGGAAGGTACTAACTACAACAAGGATTACAGTACGAACCACGTGCTGAACCGCTGGAACCTACGTTCTAACATTGATATCGACGTGAGCCGTAATCTGAATATCTCTTTGGACTTAGGCGGACGTATCGATAACATTCAGCAGCCGACTGAAGGAGTGTTCGGTCTGGTGACATTCGGATATATTGAGGCCAACCCGATGGCTCCGTCGCATAACCCTGATGGAAGTATCTACTCTTCCAGCGTGGCAGCTAACCCGGTGCGTCAGCTTGGTGGCTCCGGCATTGAGAAAAACCGCCGCCGCAATCTCTATTCGACAGTGAATGCCAAGTATGATCTTTCCGATTTAGTGAAGGGATTAGGTGCCTATGGTACGGTGAGCTTCGATGCTTATGAAACCTTTGAGTCTTCTCAGAGCCATAACATTGACTCTTGGAACTATGACTACAACAACTATAGTGTCACGGATCCTGCTGACTTCACGTATACTAAGTACACCACCTATTCAGCACTTTCCAATCCATCGGCCAACCAGCGTGGATATTATTACAATGTGAACATCTTCGGTGGCCTGTCCTATAATCGTTATTTTGGCAAGCATCATGTCGATGCCCGTGCTTTTGCGCGCTGGTATCGCAATGAGGAGGCTGGCTCCGACTATTCTACACAGCAGAGCGCATCCAGCAATCGTTATCTCTCTTACAACTTCATGGGGACCTACGATTATGCCAACCGCTACATTGCCAGTTTCAATTTCTCACGCATGGGCTGCGATAACTTCTCGCCCGATGACCGTTGGGACAACTTCTACGGAGGCTCACTCGGCTATGTGATGAGCGAAGAGAAGTTCATGAAGGACAATGCTCCTTTCGTTAATCTTCTGAAGTTACGTGCAAGTTATGGCCGTGCCGGAATGTCCACTATCGGTGCAGGTCGTTATCCTTATCAGAGCACATTCGCTTCCGGCAGTGGCTATGCATGGGGTTATAACCGTACATGGTACGGCGGCTATTATGAGAATGTGGCTGGTAATGCCAACACTAAATGGGAGATCTCTAAGATGCTGAATGTTGGTATCGACTGGGATCTCTGGCACAAGAAGTTCTATGGTAGCTTCGATGCTTTCCGTGAGTGGCGCAGCGATGTGCTTGTCAGCAGAGCTTCTGTTCCGGAGAGCGTCCTGGGTATCACTGTAGCTAAGGACTCTTATGGTAAGATTCAGAGCCATGGATATGAGTTGGTGTTGGGACATCAGAATAATTTCGGTGATTTCCATTACTTCATCGAAGGCCAGCTAACATACAACAAGAATGAAGTGAAGGACCTGGATGAGACAACTCCAAACGTGCCTTGGCAGGCTAAAGCCGGACATCGCATCGCTGACGGTACATCTGTTGCTGAACTCTATGAGCAGAGCATGATCAACGACTCTCGTATCGGTGGATGGAACATCTACAAGTTTGATAAGTGGGCAAGTGATCCTAACCTCATCGCAACTTCTGCACAGGATGCTATCGATCATCCGGAGAAATATCCTTATAACACTTTCTCCAATGGCAAGCAGCCTTTGGGTACAGCTGTCTTCAAGGATATCAATGGTGACCGCAAGATTGATACCAACGATATGGTGCCGACGAAGTACACTATTATCCCTGAGCTCATTCCGACGATCTCTGCCGGATTCTCCTGGAAAGGCTTCGATGCCAAGATCGTGGTCAATGCTTATCTGAACCGTAACGTGTTCCTCTCACCGGCTATCAGTTACTCAGGCTGGTCCAATATGGGAACTCACGAGGTTACAAAGGCATGGGGTTATTACACCGATGATCCTACCGACATCCGCAACATCAACGCCACTTATCCGCGTCCGGTATGGGGTGGATTCGATGATATCGATTCTAACCGTGATACTGGTACGTATCAGAATGATATATGGGTTCGCAATGGCAACTTCTGGTCAATCCGTAATATTGAGGTTGGCTATTCGCTTCCTGCGCGTCTCATTGCCAAGCTGTGGATGACGAAGTGCCGCTTCTATTTCAGCGCTTACAACGTTGCAGATTTCAGTAACCTCCCATCGGGTACTGATCCAGAGAAGCCTATGAGCTACTGCTGGTGGTATCCTAAGACACGTACGTTTACTTTTGGTCTTAACATCGGATTCTAATTATGAAGAACTTATTAATAAACATATCAATTGCAATTGTTGCTGCGGGTAGCTTGGCTTCTTGCAGCCTCGATAAGGAAGTGGACCTGACTTATACGTCAGACCAGGTCTACGGCAAGTTCGAGAACACACGTGGTGCCCTTGCCCACCTCTATACCTATCTTCCCGATGCTTTCTCGGGATATAACGACGGACAGTTCCTCGGTGCCAGCCGCGACTGTATGACTGATAACTGTGTCTCGTTCTGGAATGTACATCGTTATCACAGTATCCAGAGCGGTAGTTATGATGCCACAAACCATTGGTTCGCCTCGACTTACTGGACCAATGATATCAAGGGTATCCGTGAAGCCAACACATTCATGCTTTATGCCAATAAGGATGTTGTCGGTAATGCTGCGAAGAGTGGTGACGACAATCATCTCTATGACCGTTGGATGGCAGAGGCTCGTTTTATGCGGGCTATGCTTGAGTTCGACTTGATAGGCTATTTTGGTGCCGTACCTATTGAGGACCATGTTCTCACAAATGCTGAGGCTGCTTCTATGACGCGTACACCGGCTCCTGAAGCGCTTCAGTGGGTTGCCAATGAATGTGACACCATTATAAATAGTGGTGCTCTGCCATTCCGTTATTCCAACGAGAATGAGAACTGGGGACATATCAACGGGGCTGCTGTCTATGCACTCAAGAGCCGTGCACTTCTTTATCTCGCATCACCGTTGAACAATCCTACAAACGACAAGAGTCTTTGGCAGAAGGCGGCAGACGCTGCTTTAGCTTTCATCAAAGCCAACCAGCAGAGTTCCAATCCCTATAGGCTCTATACCACTACGCCGAGTAATCCTGACGAGAACTACTACAAGTGCTTCGCCTCGACACCTCACCTGAACCAAGAGTTAATTCTCAGTCGTTCAGAGTGGAGCACACGAGTCATTGAGCAGTTCAATGCTCCTTGCGGATTCACGGGAAGTCTTGAGGCTGATGGACGAAACAATCCTACAGAAAACCTTATCGAATGTTATGAGACGAAGAACGGTAAGTTCATCGATGAGGATCCTACCTATGATCCACAGAACCCTTATGAGAACCGTGACCCTCGCTTGGATCAGACTATCTTGCATCAGGGAAGTATCTGGGGCGATCCTCAGCAGAGTGAGCAGCGTGCCGTGAACGTGACTTATGGAAGCGATAATACTGACTATTCTGCACTGCATGGTGGTACAACTACCGGTTACTATTCAAAGAAGTTTACCTATAATATCTCGTTCAAGTATCCTACAGATAACCTTCATGCTTGCCCTATCTTCCGTTATGCGGAGATCTTGCTGAATGCTGCTGAGGCTCTCAATGAGGCAGGACATACGGATGAGGCTTATCAGTATGTCAATCAGGTTCGTGCACGTGTGGGCATGCCGGCTTATAAAGGCATGACTCAGGATCAGCTCCGGGAGCGCATTCAGAATGAGCGTCGTATAGAGTTTGCTTTTGAGGATATGCGCTTCTTCGATGCACGCCGTTGGAAGCTCTATGACAAGCAGACAGCTTCTTCTGAGACATCACTCCCGATCCGTAAGCAGATTTATCACCTTTATAGTGTTCAGGTCACGCCTGATGCTGCTACGAAGTACACGATCGTTCCAAACTCAATGCATGCAACTTATGCTTTCCAGACACCTAAGGATTATTACTTCCCGGTGCCTGACGAGACTTATAAGAAGTGCCCAAGCTTGGGACAAAACGCAGGTTGGGAGCTGACTTCCAATAAATAAGTACAGAGCATGACTATTTAAATATGAACATTAACAGAATTTCTCTCCTTCTCGGTCTGGTCGCCATGGCTTCTGCCATGACGGCACAGACCGTTTTGTCTGATGCAGATCTGGTCAACGCTTACTCGCAGCGTAGCTACGATCACCGCATCTCATGTCATGATCCTAGTATTGTCTATGACAATGCAGAGACTTATTATATCTATGGTTCCCATCTTGGGCATGCCAAAACTACGACTGCATTGAACTATCAGTCCTGGGATGACAGTTGGGGCGCATACGAAGTAGATGGCACCTCTAATAGTTTATTTGCTGACTTGCAAGGCAACAGAGTGAACTTTAGCCAGGCTTATAATACGCATGCCATCACCAAGGTTAAGAACTATCAAGGCAAAGAGGTTTCCTTTGGTAACTTCGATGCTCATGCATGGCAATATAAGGGCAATAATGTACAAGGCATGGAGTGGGCTCCTGATGTCGTCTACAACAAGACGATGAAGAAGTGGTGCATGTATATGTCGGTCAACGGTGACCACTGGGCTTCATCTATTGTCTGTCTCACTTCTGACAACATTGAAGGGCCATGGATATATCAGGGACCGGTGGTCTTCTCGGGTTTCCAGGGACGGTATGACCACAATGGTTTCACCAAAACTGATGATTGGAAACACACTGACCTTGCCATTGCTACCGGTGCTACGACTTTGCCAGCACGCTATAATACGGATAAGTGGGGTTCTTTTTGGCCCAACTGCATCGACCCGTGTGTCTTCTACGATGATGACAATAATCTCTGGTTGAGCTATGGCTCGTGGAGTGGGGGTATCTTCCTGCTCAAGCTTGATGCTTCTACAGGCCTCCGCGACTATACCTATACCTATGATTACGAGGTGAACGGTACGAAGACAACGCCGGGCTCTGCCAATGCCAACTGTACCAGTGATCCTTACTTCGGTAAAAAGATTGCAGGAGGATATTATGTCTCAGGTGAGGCTAGCTATATCCGCAAGTTCGGCAGTCATTGGTTCTTGTTCGTCACTTATGGTGGACTGACCAGTAATGGCGGTTACCAGATGCGCGTCTTTCGTGCGGATAACCCTACCGGACCTTATAAAGATGCTTATGGCACTTCGGCTATTTATTCCGGTTACCGCTTGAACTATGGTGCTACGGCCAATGATAATCGTGGCGTGTTGCTCTTCTCCAACTATCAGTGGGACACAATGCCCGTAGCAGAACTGGCACAAGGACACAATTCTGCATTTACTGACCAACAGGGGCGTGACTTCGTAGTCAATCATACTCGTTTCAATGATGGCACAGAAGGGCATCAAGTGCGTGTGCATCAACTGTTCCTTAACGATGAAGGATGGCTGATGGCTGCTCCTTTCGAGTTTGCGGGAGAAACGGCAACTAACGCTTCTATCGCTTCTGGGGCTTCTATAGCAGATAGTGATATGCCTGGTGATTATCAGTTTATTCGTCATCAGTATAATCAGAACGCAGCTAATAAGTCTTACGAGAAACCTGTATCAGTGACCTTGACGGCTGATGGTATAGTGAGCGGAGACTTAGAAGGGTCATGGAGCCGTACTGCTGGAACCGACTATATCCACCTTACTATTGGCGGAGTCGTTTATACAGGTGTGCTGACAAAGGAGACCATTGATTACACAGATATATCTGCTGTTTGTATTTCTGCCCTTTCTTCCTCCAGTGGCAGTTTAGCTATCGGGCAGAACACGTTCACTTATCAGCAGGAAATATGGGGTGTGAAGGCTGATGCCAAGGCTGCTATCAAGTATACGCTTGATCATTTGCAGATTCCTCTTTCTGACGGTGCTACAATTAACGCAAGCCAGACACTTCCATCGGCAGGCAAGCTTGGAGCAAAGGTTACATGGACATCAAGCGATCCTTCCGTGATGACCAATGAAGGGGTGGTAAAAGGAAATGGATCTGTGGTGTTGACATGTACGATAGATAAAGACAACTATAGTTATACCAAAGGATATAAGCTTGTCGTAGATAAAAATGCTACTGCTACGGAGCCGGTCTATTACCCGGAGTCTTCAGTAAAGAATACGTCTTCTGGGTGGTGGACGAATTTCTCCAAAGCTGACTATACCCTGGCGAAAGGAGCAAAGGCAAAGTTTGAGTTCTACAACTATAGCAATGAGTCGGCAAATTATTGCAACTGGTGTCTTTATGGGGCCAGTACTACACACGGCGAAGCTAATTACACGGAGTATTTTGGTATACGTTGCGATAACTGGGACAATACAACATCATCAAATACCGGTTGCACCAGTAACTATAATTGGGACACGTTTAAAGCAGACATGAATGGTTCTCATGTCAGCATGGAGGTCGATTACTCACAAACGGGCGTCTTTACGATGACTTCGACAATCACGACGACGTCGGGTAAGAGCTATAGTTATTCTTATACAAAGACCCTGTCTTCAGCTCCGTCAACCTTGACGCTCTTCTTTGTCAATGAAGGTTCCTACATTGATGGTTCTTCTTTGACAGGAATAGAGAAAATTGTGGTCAATTCACGAAAGAACTGTCCTTATTCCTACAATCTCTCCGGTCAGAGAGTCTCGAAGAACTATCGTGGCGTCGTTATACGGAATGGTAAGAAGGTTCTGCAGAAGTAATTTTTGAGTTTATGATCTTTTCTTCTCTTTTGGGTGCAGTGATGTTTTTCACTGCATCTACCCCTTTTGTGCATGATCCTGTCATGGCCTACGAGGATGGTACTTATTATCTCTACAGTACCGGCATAGGCATAGCACAGGCGACGAGTCGCGATCTCAAGACGTGGACTGTGAGTCGTGATGGCGTGCTTGAAGGCAAACAGCCGGCATGGACCTACGACTCTGTACCGGGACTCAAGCATCATCTGTGGGCGCCCGATGTGATCCATTATAATAATAGGTGGTACATGGCTTACTCATGCTCTACGTTTGGCAGCAACACGTCAGCGATAGGTTTGCTCTCTAACGACAAGCTCTCGAATGATTCTGGTTGGAAGGATGAAGGCTGTATCATTGCATCTAAAGGCGGACGGGACAACTGGAATGCTATCGATCCTAACTTTGTCATTGATGAAAAGGGTAACCCTTGGATGACGTGGGGCTCGTTCTGGGATGGCATTCAGCTCATTCCGCTCGACAAGACCATGCACGTCAAAGAAGGCGCCAAGCCACGGACCATCGCGCGCCGTTTCGCGTTTAATATGCGAGATGTTCCTGAGTCGGAAGGCGGACCAAAGAAAGTCGTGCCCGGACATTACGACAAGAATGCGGGGCAGAATGCGATAGAGGCGCCTTTCATCTTCCGTCATGACGGTTATTATTATCTCTTCGTGTCATGGGATTACTGTTGCATGGGGATGAAGAGCACTTACAGGGTCGTGGTAGGGCGTAGCAAGTCGGTGGAAGGTCCTTATGTAGATAAATGGGGAGTTGACATGCTCAATGGTGGCGGTGTGCCAGTCATTGGGGGAGATAAGACCCACTATGAGGCTGCCGGACATTGTGCCGTCTATCATTTTGGCGACAAAGATCTTTTCTTCTGTCACGGCTACCGTATTCCTGGTGGTGAGTCGGTGCTTGTCCAGCGCGATATTCACTGGGTCGATGGGTGGCCAGAATTGAAGCAATAACGCGAAGCGGCCGTGAAGAAAAATCTTCACGGCCGCATTCATTTTACCAATTCTATTCTAAAGCAATGAAACTTAGCTTATTTCTCAGCAATAAATAACTTGTTTCTAATCAATAATCAACTTGTTTTTAATCGATAATCAAGCTGTTTTTAATCGATAAATAGCTTATTTATGTTCTCATCTTTTGAGGTTGATACTATAGTCAACCTCGAAGAGGTTGCACATGGTTAGCCCCATGCAAGGAGCGAAGCGACGCAGCATGGGGTTTAGGTCCGGTGTAGTCTTGTTGCAATCCGGCCTCGAAGAGGGCGTACATGGGCGGGATGCTGGTTATAGGTGATGGGTGATAGGTGTTTAAACCATGTTCGCCCTCTTCGAGGCCGGTATTCAGGTCACTCGCTCCAACTGTAACCCCACGTTTCGGCTACGCCTCACGTGGAGCTAACCATGTGGCACCTCTTCGAGGTGCGGACGCCCCTATTCCTCTGCAATGAACACACTGAAGCTCTGAGCAGGCAGCGTGACGGTGATGTTGGAACCATTGAGAGTTACAGGCTTTGTCACAGGCTTCACGTTGTCAGGATGCTGCAGGTCGTTTGTATCCGTGAACTTGGCAGTGAGCAATGTCTGTTGAGCAGAGGTGAGCCTTTTCGCACCCTTGAGGTTGATGCTGACGGTCTGAGGCTGAGTAAGACTGTTACCAATCTTTACGATATATTGTTTCTTATTCTTGTCGAGCACTGCGCTTGCATAGAGCCCGTTGTCGCCTTTTACGGCGCTGCCGTTCTCAGTCAGTTTCAGCACATTGGTACCTTTGTTTGTACCATAGAGCATCTGTACATACCAGTTGGGTGTACGTACGGAGTTAAGGTTGTCGAACCAGATAAGGTCCGGTCTCCACTGCCAGCCATCAACATGGGCGAAGAGCGGTGCATAGGTGGCCTGATAAACGACGTCGGCATTGCGCTCAAGGCCTGTCATGAAGCAAGCCTCAGAGAGAGCAGCCTCAAAGTCGTTCATAGCCACTGTCGGCTTACCATCCATACCCTTGACGTGAGAAGCATACTCACCGGCGAACACCTTCGGGCCTTTGCGTGAGTAGTTATCATAACGCCCCGCGTTCTTGAAGAACCAGTCGGGTGATTTATAGTAGTGCTCGTCGACGAGGTCCACATTGAGCTTGCGCATCTCCTGCCAGCCATAGTCGAAGTCCTTACCTTCTGCAAGAGGACCGGCTGAGCCGCAGATCTTTATTTCTGGGTGCTTGGCGCGGATCTGCTTCACGAACTCGGCGAGGCGCTCGGGATAGAGTGGTCCCCACTGCTCGTTGCCGATAGCAATCTCCTTGAGGTTGAATGGCTTCGGATGGCCCATGTCGGCGCGCAGCTTGCCCCATTTTGTGGTGGTAGCGCCATTGGCAAATTCAATGAGGTCGAGCGCATCATCGATATACGGCTGCAAGTCTTTCACGGCGACGTGAGCGTTCGGATCCTTGTCACTGTTCTGATACTGGCAGGCGAGGCCTACAGAGAGCACAGGCAGTGGCTCGGCGCCAATCTTCTCAGAGAGCAGGAAATATTCATAGAAACCGAGACCGTAGCTCTGATAATAGTTGGGGTAGAGGCGATGCGGGAACGTGTAGTTCCAACGGTTTTCATTCAGCGGACGGTTCTCCGGATCGCCCACTGAGTTCTTCCACTGATAGCGTGTGGCAAGGTCAGTACCTTCTACGATGCATCCGCCGGGGAAGCGGAAGATGCCCGGATGAAGATCCTCGAGGTCTTTCACGAGGTCAGCACGCAGTCCGTGCCAGTTGTCCTCAGGAAATAGCGATACATAATCGAGGTCGACGGGCTCACTGCCTTCGAGGAAGATGCGGAGCAGACCTTTCTGCAACGTCTTGTTGGCAGTAAGGGTCGTAGTGTATTTGTGCCATTTGTTGTCCGTTACCGTGATGGTCTGCTTGTCCATCGGCACATCGTTGTCATCGACGAGTTCGATGCGAATCTTGGCTTGCTTGCCTTGTAGTTCGTTGAGACGGCCATAGACTGTGAAGTCATACTTCATGCCTTTCTTTAGGCCCATGCCGAAGAATCCGCGGTTCTCTATGCCACTCTGTTTCTCTTTGTGCCCGCTCGGTGAGATTGTGACATAATGTGGGTTGCGGGAGAAGGCGGGTTCGTAATCGTTTATGGCAACCTTGCCGAAGGTATTCCAGCCCATGAGATGTTGTGGAAACTCGAAGTTGCGGTTCTCCACCATCTCAGCATACAGGCCGCCGTCGGCACCGAAGTTGATATCCTCAAAAAAGATGCCGTACATTGTCGGTTGTACATTGGCGCCAGGCTTGGTCGCATCTACGGTCAGCTCGCGCGTCTGTGCGTTAGCCGTTATAGCGAGAGCTGCCGATAGGAGCAAAGATAAGATTCTCTTTCTCTTCATGTTTTTTGATTCTTGTTAGTTTTGTTGTTTTACTTTAGTCTAAGGCAAAGTTACAAGAAACTTCTTAAAGAAGGGTGTATATTTACACCATTTTTGAAGGAAATGCGTTTATTCCAATCTTTTTCTCGTTTTTTCCACGGTAACTGCAAGGTATAAACTAAAAAAGGCCGTGACATTCTTGCGAAGTCCGGCCTTGGCGATATTGGCACCTCAAAGGTACCTGATAAAGAGTGTTCTTTAAGAAGTGTTCTTATATGAAATAAGCTTATTTAGTCGTTCTTGTCATCGAGCATCTCGAAACCACAGTAAGGAACGAGCACCTTCGGCACGCGAATACCCTCCGGTGTCTGGTTGTTCTCCAGGATGGTAGCAACGATACGCGGCAGGGCGAGAGCAGAGCCGTTGAGCGTATGGCAGAGCTCAATCTTCTTGCTGTCAGCACGACGGAAGCGGCAATGCAGACGGTTTGCCTGGTAGCTTTCGAAGTTACTTGTTGAACTTACCTCGAGCCAGCGCTTCTGAGCAGCCGACCATGTCTCGAAATCGACGCAGATGCTGGAGGTGAAACTCATGTCACCGCCGCAGAGCAGCAGGAGATGATAAGGAAGCTCGAGCTTCTTCAGCAGACCCTCTACGTGGTCAAGCATCTCGTGCCAGGACTGGTAGGAGTGTTCAGGAGTATCGATGCGTACAATCTCCACCTTGTCGAACTGATGCAGACGGTTCAGACCGCGTACGTCCTTACCATAAGAGCCAGCCTCACGACGGAAGCAAGCAGAGTAAGCGCAGCACTTGATAGGCAGGTCTTTCTCATCGAGAATCTCATCGCGGAAGAGGTTCGTTACAGGTACTTCTGCTGTTGGGATGAGGAAGAGGTTATCGAGGTTGGCATGATACATCTGCCCCTCCTTGTCAGGAAGCTGACCTGTGCCGTAGCCGGAAGCCTCATTAACAACGTAAGGCGGCTGAATCTCAGTGTAGCCAGCCTTGCGAGCCTCGTCGAGGAAGAAAGCCTCGAGTGCACGCTGGAAACGAGCCATCTTACCGATATAGACCGGGAAACCTGCACCTGTAATCTTCACACCGAGATCGAAGTCTACGAGATGGAACTTCTTCAGCAGATCCCAGTGGCACAGAGCGCCTTCTGGAAGTTCAGGAATGACACCACCCTCTTTGATGACGACGTTGCTGGAAGCATCCTTACCCTCCGGCACTTTGTCGTTAGGAATGTTAGGGATGTCGAGCAGCTCATGGGTCATGTCAGCCTGAGCCTTGTCGTAGAGCTCCTGCAGAGCCTTGTCGTCAGCCTTGAGGTCAGCAACTTGCGCCTTGATCTTCTCAGCCTCGTCCTTCTTGCCTTGCTTCATCAGTCCGCCAATCTGCTTGGAGAGCTGGTTCTGCTGCTGCTTGTTTGCATCAAGTTTCTGTTGCGCCTCGCGGCGTATCTTGTCGTATTCGAGTACCTTCTCTACGGCCTCGCGAGCGTTGGGGAAATGTTTCTTCTCAAGTCCCTTGACAACGCGCTCCGTTTCCTCTGTAATGAGTTTTAATGTAAGCATAACGCTGTATGTTTTTTAAGTATTTACTTTCTTGGATGCAAAGGTACAAAGAATCTCTTAGTTATTGCTTTTTTTGAGATAAAAAAAGCGGGGCAGGAATTCCTGCTCCGCTTATATAGAAGTGAATGATATTGTTTACTTCACGTAAACGACAGCCAGACGGTTAGATGTAACACCCTGTACACCCTTACCAGAAGCGCTGTCAACGATGACGCCGCGAGACTTCAAGTAGTTAGCAACAACATCTGCACGAGCCTGTGACAGACGATCGTTGAGCTCCTTCGGACCCTCAGGAGAAGCTGTACCAACAACTTCCACGTGGCTACCACTCTTGATCTTGTTAAGAGCCTTCTTCATGTCAGGTACAAGAGCAGACTTGCCCTGCTGGAAGGTTACGAAGAAGAGGTTGTCGATGCGGACAGTATTTGTCTTAGTTGTCTCTTTCTCAACAGGAACTTCCTTCACGACTTCCTTGATGACCTCCTTAGGCTTCTGAGCGAGCTGAGCACGGAGATCGTTGATCTCGTTGTTGGCTGCTGTGAGATCCAGAGTCTTGAAGTTGTGAGTGCCGTTAGATGTTTTGAACTTGTAGTTGACACCAACCTGCAGAGCGAGCTGAGCAGCACGCTTGTCCATCTGAACAGCATCGTTTGGTCCGTGAGTGAGGTTCCAATAAATACCCGGCTCAACATAAATCTGCCAAGGCTTGCTGGCACCACCGAGATCCCAGTTGAAGGTCATTGAAGTCTTAGCGGTGAAGTCATTGTTGTCACCCCAGTTGTGAGGATCGTTGATATGACCTTTATCGCCATAGTATTTTATCATACCGATACCGAACTCAGAACCAACGGTAAATACCTTGTTCTCGTTGTAACCGAGGAAGAGGTTCGTCCAGTTGATAGTTCCGTTCAAACCGATGTTGAATGTCTTGAAGAAGGTTTTCGAATCGAGAACCATGTTCTCAGGAATCTGTGCAACGAAACGGTTATCTCCGAAACTTGTAAGAGCTTCGATGTTGGCACCGAAGACTGGAGAGAAGTTCTTACCCAGCTTCAAACCAAAGTTTGGATTGAGTGGGAACATGTGATTAAAAGTAAGCGGGGTAGAAACGCCTACCTTTGCTCCCAAGTACCAGTTGTCGAAGAACTTGGAAGTCTGCAACCCTGTCTGGGCTTTGGCGCCTCCAAGGCCCATAGCGACGAAAGCCGCTGCTAAGAGGATCTTTTTCATAATTGTGAAAATTATTAAGTTAAACTAATCACTAGTTGAAATCCGACGCAAAGTTAGTCTATTTTTTCCAATTATCAGTCTTTTATACTAAAAATATTCGTGGTTTTGTGTTATTTTTATCCTTTGACATTGTAATATAATAATTATTTCAGGAAAAAGGCAGAATACCCACTGGTATCCTGCCTCTGCTAAAATTATAAATTGATAGGTAGGTTACTTTCTCAAGTAACCATCCACTTCAGCAGCTACTTTTCTGCCGCTTGCCAGTGCGCGTACCACAAGACTTGCACCATTGGCAGCATCACCGGCTACGAAGACGTTGGCCGGATATTCGGGTTGTTGAGGTCTGAGGAAGCCCATAGCGAGCAGGACCATGTCTGCCTTGATGACCTCCGGATCCTTAGCAGGCTTCATAATAGGACGACCACCATTAGGGTTCGGCTCCCACGTGATCTCTTGCACCTTCACGCCAGTCAGCTTTCCATTCTTTCCGAGGAACTCGAGCGAGTTGATATTCCACCGACGGATGCAGCCTTCCTCATGGGCAAAGGTTGTCTTCAGCGTGCGAGGCCAGTTTGGCCAAGGATTCTTCGGATCGTCCGGACCATCGACAGGTTTCGGCATGATCTCAATCTGAGTCACGCTCTTTGACCCCTGGCGGTGAGCGGTACCGATACAGTCGGAACCTGTGTCACCACCACCGATGACCAAAACATCCTTGCCTTTGGCATTGACAAGCTTGTCTTTGGGGATATCCTCGCCCATCAGGATTCTGTTCTGTTGAGAAAGCATCTCAAGGGCAAAGTAGACACCTTTCAAGTCACGTCCTGGAATCTTAAGGTCACGGGCCTGAGGAGTACCTGTGCAGACAACAACTGCGTCGTACTCTTTGGACAACTGTTCGATAGTTGTCTTCTTCGTATTCTCCAGCGTGTTATCATTCTGAATGCATACCGGTTCTGTAGGATTGACAGGCACGAGCATGACACCGAACTCGAACTTGATGCCTTCCTGCTTGAGGATATCCATCTTACGGTCGATGATAGCTTTGTTGAGCTTAAAGTTAGGAATACCGAAGCGGAGCAAGCCACCGGCATCTTCGCGTGCATCAAACACCGTCACCTCATAGCCTTTCTGATTGAGCTGTGTAGCAACACTGAGTCCCGAAGGACCAGCTCCGACGACAGCCACTTTCTTGCCGTTACGTGTGGGGATATGAGGATGTACGAAGTCCTCATTGTAAGCATATTCAGCAATAGCGGCCTCGTTCTCACGGTTCGTTGTCGGCTCATGCTCCATCAGATTGAGCACGCAGGCCTTCTCGCAGAGTCCTGGGCAGACACGGCCTGTGAACTCAGGAAAGTCGTTGGTCTCACTCAGGAGCTCATAAGCGAGCTTCCAGTCACCTTTGTAGAGCGCGTCGTTCCATTCCGGCATCTTATTGTGCAGCGGACAAGCCCAGTGGCAGAAAGGTACGCCGCAGTCCATGCAGCGGCTTGCCTGCAGCTGCCGGTCACGAGAGTTGAGCGTCTGCTCCACCTCACCGAAATCATGTATTCTATCGTGTATTGGACGGTAGCCGGCTTCTTTCCGCTCTACCTCCAAAAATCCTCTTGGATTACCCATATCTTAATGTTTAATTACTAATTAGAAATTATTAATTACTAATTATTAATAGTCTCTCTGGATGTCAGAGATCTTCTGTTGGAGTTTCTTCACTTGCTCTTCCTGCAGCACACGCTTGTACTCGATAGGCACTACCTGGATGAAGTCTTCTACGTAGCGGTTCCAGTCGTCGAGCATTGTGCGGGCGAGCTTAGAGCCTGTGTAGAGGTAGTGCTGGCGGATGAGTTCATGCAGTTCCTTACGATAGGTGGTGTCTTCCACAAGGTTGATCTCCACCATACCCATGTTACAGTAGTAGTCGAAGTTGTGGTCTTTGTCCCAGACGTAAGCCACACCACCAGACATACCTGCGGCGAAGTTACGGCCTGTCTTTCCGAGGACTACGACACGACCGCCGGTCATGTACTCACAGCAGTGGTCACCGGCTCCTTCAACGACAGCGATGGCGCCAGAGTTTCTCACAGCAAAGCGCTCACCGACCTTACCGTTGACATAGAGCTCACCGGTTGTAGCACCATAGAGACCCGTGTTACCGGCGATGATGTTATCCTCTGCATTGAAGTTGGAGCGGATTGGCGGCAGAATACTGATACGGCCGCCGGAGAGACCTTTGGCGAAGTAGTCGTTGGTCTCACCCTCAAGTTTGAAGTTGACACCGTGGACGAGGAATGCACCGAAGCTCTGACCTGCAGAACCCTTGAAGCGTACGTTGATGGTATCCTCGGGGAGGCCTTCCTCACCATATTTTTCAGCGATGATACCTGAGAGCATTGCACCCACGGCGCGGTTCGTGTTGCGGATGGCGAAGTCGAGGTTCACCTCTTCCTTATCCTGGATGGACTTCTGTGCGTTGGCAATGATTTGCTGATCGAGGAGGTCGTGCAGCTCGTGGTCCTGCGTCTTTGTGCAGTAGAGGCTGACGTCGCCCGTCTCTTTCTTCTCCATGCGAGAGAAGTCGAGGCTGTCCCATTTAGCCTGTGTCTTCGGCAGAACCGGAGCCCAGATTTTGGAGGTATCACGCTTGGTGAGCAGTTCGGTATGACCAACGATGTCGTTGAGACTCGTAAAGCCCATCTCTGCGAGATATTCGCGCACATGCTGAGCCAGGAATGTAAAGTAGTTGATGACATAGTGGTAATCGCCACGGAAATGCTTGCGGAGGCGCTCATCCTGTGTTGCCACACCCATCGGGCAGGTGTTGGACGAGCACTTACGCATCATGACGCAACCGAGGGTGATCAGCGGAGCTGTACCGAAGCCGAACTCCTCAGCACCGAGCAGCGCCATGATGATGACGTCGCGCGCCGACTTCATCTGACCATCGACCTGCAGGCGGGTTAGCGAGCGCAGACCGTTCTTGACGAGTGTCTGCTGGGTCTCAGCGATACCGATCTCAGGTGAGATACCTGCGAAACGCATGGAGGAAGCAGGACTTGCACCTGTACCACCTTCCGCACCGGAGACGACCACGAGGTCTGCCTTAGCCTTGACGACACCGGCAGCAATCGTACCGACACCGCTCTCTGCTACGAGCTTCACGCTGATGGCAGCCTTCGGGTTGACGTTCTTCAGATCGAAGATGAGCTGCTTCAGATCCTCGATAGAGTAGATATCGTGATGAGGCGGTGGAGAGATCAGGGAGATGCCAGGAATAGAGTTACGGGTCTTGGCAATGATCTGATTGACCTTGAAGCCAGGAAGCTGACCACCCTCACCAGGCTTAGCACCCTGAGCGACCTTAATCTGAATCTCCTCAGCGTTGACAAGATATTCTGTTGTCACACCGAAACGACCGGAAGCTACCTGCTTGGTCTTGGAAGAGAGGCTGATGCCGTCTACCGTCTTGTGGTAGCGCTCATTATCCTCACCACCTTCACCGGTGTTGGAGCGGGAACCAAGTTTGTTCATTGCCAAGCAGAGCGCCTCATGCGCCTCTGCAGACAGGGCACCGAACGACATGGCACCGGTAACGAAGTGCTTGACGATCTTCTCGACAGGCTCTACCTTGTCGATATCTATCGGGTTGCGTTTCCAGTCGAGGAAGTCACGCAGGAACAGCGGTTCCGGCTTGTTATCAACGAGATTCTCGAACTTCTTGAACAGTTCGTAGTTGCCGGTACGTGTAGCGAGCTGCAGCGTAGCGATTGTCTCCGGGTTCCAGGCGTGTTTGATACCATCCTCACGCCAGTGGAACTGTCCGAGGTTAGGCAGCGGACGCTCAACGTCCATCTGCTCCTCGCGGATAGCCTTGTCGTGATAAGCTTTTGCATCGCGGGCGATAGTGTCGAGGCCGATACCGCCGACAGTACTCGTCTCTGTGCCGAAGTAGGTGCGGAGCAGGCCCTCTGACAGACCGATGGACTCGAAGATCTGAGCACCACGGTAAGAGCGGATTGTAGAAATACCCATCTTAGCCATGATTTTCAGCAAGCCCTTCTTCACAGCATTGATATAGTTGGCCTCTGCCGTTGCATAGTTCTCCTGGATCTTGCCTTTCTTGACGAGGTCGTCGAGGATAGCATAGACCATGTACGGGCACAAGGCAGAAGCACCATAGCCCAAGAGCAGGGCAGCATGCATCACCTCGCGGATCTCACCGCTCTCCACGATCAGGGCTGTCTGCACACGCTTACCTGCATCAATGAGGTAGTGGTGTACGGCGCTCACTGCGAGCAGCGAAGGAATGGCGACATGATCCTTGTCGACGTCGCGGTCGGAGAGGATGATATAGTTGTAGCCTTCATCCACACTCTGTTCTGCATCGTGGCAGAGCTTGTCGAGTGCCTCACGCAGTGCCTCGCCCGGATGCTCCGAGTTTTCGTCAGACGGTGTGAACGTGATGCTGAGTTTGCGTGTGTTGAAGCCTTTATAGCGAATGTTCTGAAGAATGTCGAGCTGACTGTTTGTCAGGATCGGGTGGGGCAGACGCACCATCTTACAGTTGGTCTCGTTCGGGTTGAGAATGCCTGTACCCACACGGCCGATATACTCCGCAAGACTCATGACGAGCTGCTCACGGATAGAGTCGATGGCAGGGTTCGTAACCTGAGCGAACTGCTGACGGAAATAGTTGAAGAAGATCTGCGGTTGATCAGACAGGACAGCAAGCGGAGTATCGTTACCCATGGAAGCCGTAGGCTCCTGGCCTTTGATAGCCATTGGGATCAGTGTATCCGATACATCTTCCTCACCGAATCCGAATTCTACTTCTTTAGCCTCGAGGTGGTCAACGGCGTTGCTCACCTTACGGCCTGTGTGGATCTTCTCGAGCTGGATACGGTTCGTGTTCAGCCACTGGCGGTAAGGATGCTCGTGAGCGAGGCGGTCCTTGATCTCACCGTCGTAGTAGATCTTGCCTTCCTGTGTATCGATGAGCAGGATCTTACCTGGCTGCAGACGTCCTTTCTCTGCGATGACTGTCGGATCGAAGTCCATGACACCGACCTCGGAAGCCACGACCATAATGCCATCCTTCGTGATGGTGTATCGAGCCGGGCGCAGGCCGTTACGGTCGAGCATACCACCGGCATAGCGGCCATCGGAGAAGAGCAGGGCAGCAGGACCGTCCCACGGCTCCATGAGGATGGAGTGATACTCATAGAAAGCCTTGATATCTTCGGAGATCGGATTCTTGTCGTTGAAGCTCTCCGGCACCATGATGCTCAGCGCCTTAGGCAGCGACATGCCGTTCATGACGAAGAACTCGAAGACGTTGTCCAAGCTTGCCGAGTCACTCATGTTTGGCTGGATGATCGGCGAGATGTCATGGATGTCGCCCAAGGCATCAGAAGAGAGCACAGCCTCGCGGGCTTTCATCCATGAACGGTTACCACGGATGGTGTTGATCTCACCGTTGTGCGCCAAGAGACGGAATGGCTGAGCCAAAGACCATGTCGGGAACGTATTTGTTGAGAAACGGCTGTGCACGAGGGCCAGGCCACTTGTGAAATAGCTATTTGTCAGGTCAGGGTAATACTGACGGAGCTGAAGGCTCGATAGCATACCTTTATATACGATGTTCTTGCTGGAGAGTGAGCAAATGTAGAAGTCCTTGTCGTGGACACGACGCTCAATCTTCTTGCGGATGATGTAGAGCATGCGCTCAAAGACTGGCACTTTGTCATCGGGCACACCCGTGATGAAGACCTGTTTGATGGCAGGCTCCGACTCTGCGGCAGCCTCACCGAGGCAGTCAGGGTTTGTGGGCACCGTGCGCAGGTGCATGAGCTGCAAGCCTTCGCGCTCTATCTCCTCAATCATGATGGAGAGAATCTCCTGCTGGTGTTTCTCATCCTTAGGTAAGAATATGAGTCCTGTGCCATATTTTCCCTTTTCGGGTACTGGTATGCCTTGAAGAAGAATAAACTCATGGGGGATCTGAAGCAGGATACCTGCTCCATCTCCAGTCTTGCCGTCAGCACCTTCAGCGCCACGGTGACGCAGGTTCTCAAGAACCTTCAGTGCATCGTCAACAAGCTGGTGACTCTTTCCACCATGGATGTTCACTACCATTCCTACGCCACAAGCGTCATGCTCGTAGGAACTGTTGTACAGTCCATTTGTTTGCATTTGCTAATGTTTTTGTAATTTACCTATCAATTCATTTGCAAAATTAAGCAATTTAACGCTAAACAGAAAGTAAAACCGTAATTATATTTATTCTCTCGTTGTTTTTTAACAGTTATCTAATGATTTGAAAGTTGTGGAGGGCTTAATGGGCCCTAATTCAATGAAAATGGAGGGGAATTGTTAACAGATTGTTGTTTTGCGCATAAATATACAGCAAAACGTCAGAATATCTTTCCGGAAACAATGCTGAGGAAAGTTTTAAAGAGGATGGAGGCATCCATCCATAGGGAATGATGTTCAAGATAGTAGAGATCGAGATCTAGGCGTCGCAGCATTTTCTCCATCGTGTCAGCATAGCCATTATATAATGTGGCATAGCTCGTCACACCCGGGCGGAGTGCATAGAGGCGCTCGTATTCGGGATTGTGCTGCATGATCTTGTCAATGTAGTATTTGCGTTCAGGACGGGGGCCAATGAAAGCCATGTCTCCCTTGACAACATTCCACAACTGAGGAAGTTCGTCAAGGTGATGCTTGCGCAGCTTGGCACCGATGTGGGTCAGTCTCGGGTCGTTGGGCGTCTCTACGAGTTTGGGAATGCCGCCATCTTCCGCATTCTTCTTCATGGTGCGGAACTTGTAAATCATGAAAGGCTTGCCGTGACGGCCTATGCGTTCCTGGCTATAGATGACAGGCAGACCGTCTTCGCGCTTAATAGCAATAGCACAGAAAGCCATGAGCGGAGAGAAGAGCACTAGGCAGATGGCAGCCAATATGAAGTCGATGCCTCTTTTCATTTTGTGATGTGCTGGGTCTCGCCTACCAAAACACTCTTCTGGCTCGATACCAGATTAGTCACGAGATTGAAGATGAAATACATGGCAATATCAATGCAGAGTATCACCGTAGAAGAAATAATACCAGACAAGGCAATATTGGTAGCAATAATCAATAGTTGAAAAGCCACGATGGTAACCAAGGCTTGGTGCTGACCGAGCCCGCAGGCCATGAGCTTATGGTGAATATGGTTCTTGTCAGGCTGGAATGGTGAGCGGCCATGAATAATACGGAAGAAGAATACGCGCACCACGTCAAAGCATGGCACAGCAAGCAGAGACCATGCCCACACGATTCTGTCAGGGTCGTAGGCTACGCGTGGCGTATCCATGCATAACTTCACAGCGAGGAAGCCGAGGATGAAGCCCAGGCTCAGACTGCCAGAGTCGCCCATGAAGATTTTCTGGCGCTTCTCGATGCTTCCGAACACATTATAATAAAGGTAGGGGATGAGTACACCTACCAAAGCAGCTATCAAGACGCAGTAGTAGGTCAGATTCTCTGAATGGAAGCAGATGAAGAATCCTATCAGAGCAATGATCGTAAGGGAGGAGGACAGTCCGTCGATGCCATCGATGAGGTTGATAGCATTACAGGTAAAGACTAAAACGAGGATTGTCAGTGGAGCACCAATCCAGAAAGGAATGGTGTAGATGCCGAACAGCCCGTACAAGTTGTTGATATAAAGGTTGGCAGCGGGGAGTATGCAGGTTGCAGCAATCTCTACGCTGAACTTCACGGTGGCGTTGAGGCCTACGAGGTCATCAACGATGCCTGTGCCATAGATGATAAGGAGGCTGATAATGAAATATATGCTCCAAAGACTCACTTGCACTTCTCTTTGATGACCTGTGCTGATGAGGAAGAGCACGATAACAGAGGTGAGAAGCATACCGGGCACGAAAGAGATGCCGCCAAGCCGCGGAATAGGCTGGTGGTGAATCTTCCGGCCGTTGGGTTGGTCGTAGATGTTATATTTAAGACAGAACTTAGTGATTGCGGGAATGGCGGCAAATCCGCATCCCATGCTTATCAGCACAGCTCCGAGATATAGTAGATAGTCCTGCATCTATTTTTCATTCTCTTTTGATTATTAAACGCAGGCCCCGCTGAAATATTGCATAAAAGAAAAAAATAATAATAGTGTTTCCTCAGCTTTTCGTGTTGATGCGTGCCTACGAGAGGACAACGATGAAACGTTATAGTAAAAACATCCTACTTATACGTTCTCTATTATTGGATTTTTATGGTTGATATAATAAAAGGAGATAACTGACGTTTTAATATATAAGATAAATATATAGTATGAAAATACCAACAAGATGGCTTATCACATCATATTTGCTGATGGCTTCAGCAAGTCTCAATGCTCAGTATGCGTGGCAGAAGCATGATTCTAATGTTGATCTGTCACCTCATCCTTTGCAGGGATTGAAATATGAGGTTGAGCTACAAGCATCGAGCGCAAAGGGAAAGACACCTCTTTGGCTTAATGCTAATAAGTATGGACTTAGTTCTTTAGAGAAGTCAAATGGATTCCTCCGAGGTCAACTCTATCGGTCTCTTGACAATGATTCAGCTCGCAGATGGGGTATCGGCTATGGATTAGATGTCGTAGGTGCTTTCCACTACCAAAGCAAGATAATCCTCCAGCAGGCTTATTTCGAAGGTCGTTGGCTTCATGGTGTATTAACTGTTGGAGCTAAAGAATATCCATTGCAGTTGAAAAATGCAAAGTTGAGTAGTGGCTCACAGACATTAGGTACCAATGCTCGTCCGTTTCCCGAAGTTCGGATTGCACTACCTGAGTATTGGACAATACCAGCATTTGGCAGGTGGCTTCATCTGAAAGGCCACATTGCCTATGGCATCTATACTGATGATAACTGGGAGGCATCGTTCACTCATCGTTTGTCCAAATATACGTCAGATGTTCTCTTTCATTCTAAATCTGGTTATCTGCTGATTGGTAAACCAGAAGAGCATAAGCCCTTTTCTGTAGAACTTGGCTTGGAGATGGGGGCTCAGTTCGGAGGAAAGAGCTATCGCCCGCAGGGTGATGGCTCAGTTCGTATCGTTAAAGGTGGACACAGCTTGAAGGATTTCTGGAGAGTATTTGTACCAAGTGGTAGTGATCCTACAGATGGGGAATATCGCAACGAAGAGGGAAATCAAGTGGGATCATGGGTAGGTCGTTTTAACTGGGATACTGAGTCATGGAGTGCTCATTTTTATTATGATCACTTCTTTGAGGATATTAGCCAGATGTTCCTTCTTGATTATGATGGTTATGGAAGCGGCGACAACTATATGAAGAAGGAGAAACACCGTTTTTACCTTTACAAGCTAAAAGATATGATGTTAGGTTTAGAATTGAATTTCCATCATGGTCGTTGGTTGCGGGACGTTGTCATCGAACATCTTTACACAAAAGATCAGAGTGGCCCCTACAATCATGATCATACGATGAATATTCCTGATCATATGGCGGGTATAGATGACTATTATAACCACTCAAATTTTACAGGCTGGCAACATTGGGGACAGGTTATTGGTAATCCTCTCTATCGTAGCCCCATATACAATGAAGATGGATCAATTCGTGTAGCCAACAATCGATTTAGTGCTTGGCATTTTGGCCTTGACGGATGTCCTACGGATAAGCTTGGCTATCGTGCTCTTTTGACTTATCAAGACGGACTGGGAACTTATCAAGACCCATATACGGATGTTCATCACAACGTAAGTCTTTTGGTTGAAGCAAACTATTTATTGCCGCACAATTGGGCTGCCAGGGTGGGTTATGGTATGGACTTTGGTCATATATTGGGATCCAATGCAGGTTTCCAAATAACAATATCAAAAAAAGGTATTATCAATTTTTGAACGCAGAATGAAAGACAATAAGATTATCACTGGGCTATTTACACTATTCTTGATTATTTCCTTTGCTTCTTGTGAACTGGAAACGAGTGACAACGGGAACTTGGATGGGTTTTGGCATCTGATACGTATAGATACCCTTTCAACAGGTGGATCATCAGATTTGTCGAAAGTTCGACGTTTTTGGGCTGTTCAACATAAACTGATCAATATGCGCGATGCTGACCTAGATGCATTAGGGGTATATTGTCGTTTTGAACATAAAGGAGATAGCCTTCACATTTATCAGCCTTATTTTAATCACTGGCATCAAGACCAAGGTGATGATGGCGGAGACATTCCTATATCGGAAGAGCAATCTGATACATTGAAGATGTATGGACTTTCCGGACTATCAACGTGGTTTAAGATTGATCAGCTTACAGGAAGCCGAATGATACTCACATCAAAGGATAAGAGGTTATTCTTTAAAAAACAATAACCCCTCCATACTGTTCGTATGAAGGGGTATAGATTATGCATGGAAAAGGAAAAATAATAGGTGTAATTCATCGTACTATATTTGCCATTGCCATTGAATCGTTCCCTGATTATTGTTGAATCATCTTGCGATTGCTGTACTTTCACTTTGACAACTTCTTTTTATCACCTTCACCTTTTTCGGCATAACAAGCTGTATGACAATTGATTAACTTCAATATTACCTTCACCCTGCCTTCACCAACTACACTTTGTGCTCGTCATATCTCCCACCGTGAAGGACGGGTGAAGGTGAGGTGTAGGTGAATGGAGAAAATAAGATACTGATAAACAGTGGGTTGTGAAAGAAATGGTGAAGGTGAGGTGAAGGCAGAGTGAAGGTGATTTTGAGGATAAAGCGCTTATAAATAGTGAGTTATGCAGAAAAAGGTGAAGGTGAAACGAAAAAACTTTTTTATTGTCCTTACTTTGCTACCTTCCTCATGGTAGCGTAGATGAGCTGGCGGAGCCTGTTGGGAATAATGCGGGTTGTAAACCGAATGGAGACATTGAAGCAGAAGTCGGTAAAGGAAAGATAATGCAGCTCATGAAAAGCTCTCCACTGCGTCTTCGCTTCATCCACCGCGTATTTCCAACCACCTCTTTTCTTGATGGTCTGAGGGTTGTATCTGAAGGCGAGAAGACTGTCCTGGATGTTATAGAATTTGCTTCCAGCTTTCAGCATCTTCATCCAAAGATAGTAATCTTCGGGGAAGAGATCAGTCTGATAGCCGCCTACGCGCTCAACGGCGCTCCGTCGATACATAGCTAGGGGATGATTGACCGGGCAACGATGCTTGCCATACTGATAAATGTCCTCAGACTTCTCGGGTAGTCTTCGTTGAGAGTGTATATGATCGGGAGTATCAATGAATTCGTCGATCCATGCAGATACAAGATCATATTCCGGATGCTCAGCGAAGACAGCTATTTCTCTCTCGAAGCGGTCAGGATGGTTGATGTCGTCGGTGTCGGCTCGGGCGATAATATCGTGCTGACAATATTTCATACCCTCATTGAGCGCCACTCCCAAGCCCCTATTCTGCTCGAATCGTACCACATGCAGCGCGGGGAAGCGGCTCTCATAGTCGCAGACTACAGCCTCCAAGTTTCCCGGCAATCGTCCGTCCTCGACAAGTACGACATCATCCGACTTCACAGTCTGCGCGAAGACGCTGTCTAATGCCTCCTTTAGATATTCCGGATCTTCCTTTTTATAAAGGGAGAGAAGAACGGAAAAAGGAGGGTAATTGATAAATGAATTCAAATTATTCAAGGCTATGAAGAGTATCTATGAGGTAGGAATCGTCTTCCCTATCACGGATAGCTAGACGAATAAGTTGTTTCCCAGTCTCTCCCATGTGGTTTTTAGTAGAGCAATTGCTGATGAGAATATCTCTCTTAATCAGTTCATTTGCTAACTCTGCCGATGAATACTTATTTGTAATTTCACAAAGAAAGAAATTTGCTTGTGATGGGAATACACGCAAGAAGGAAATAGTCTGTAAGTCTTTATAGAATAATTCTCTTTCTAGAACAAATAGTCTGCAAGCTTTCTTGTAATCAGATTCATACTTGCCGAATATCTGCATATAGTATTCTGCAAATGAGTTAATATTCCAGATGGATACTTCCTTTTTCACTCGATCTATGAGAGAAGTATCAGCTGAGGCAAGTATCCCTAAACGAAGTCCAGGAACGCCATACGACTTGCTGATAGATTTCATAACCATAAGGTTACGGAATCTCAATAGAATGTCATTTGAAAGTAGGCTGTTCTTCTCATAATTGTCCGTAAAGTCTACGAAACTTTCGTCAACGATGATTCGAATGTTTCTTTCTAAGCACCAGGATATGAGTTTCAGCAGATCCTTCTTCTCAATAAAGTGTCCGGAAGGATTATCGGGATTAATGAGTAGCAGTAACGAAATGTCTTTGTCTCCAAAGAAGTTAATAAGGTCGTCAATCGTGTATGAGAAATCATCTTTTTGTGAAACGAAAGCTACGATTTGATCCTTATGCAGCCTGTTCGGATATTCGTCAAACGTAGGGAACAAGACGCCCACCTTCTTTCCGGCATGTTCCTCCATAACATTCTTGATTAGCTCCGCAGCTCCATTACCCACAACTATAAACTCTTGCCTAACAGAAAAATATTTAGCAGCAAGCAAAGAGTTGACGTACATTCCCGATGGGTATTCTCTTAGCAAGATCTCAAAGTTTGACTTCATCTCCTCTATCATCCTTTCATTTGGGAAATAGGGATTGACAAGATAACAGAAATCTAAGAGCTTAGGGAAGCGCCAGAATCCACCATATCTCTTGTGGTACATATAAAATTTGTCTGCATCGCTTGAGAAAAGGGTGGATGCAATGTCAAGATCTTGTACGTCGTCTATCTCGTACCATTTGTCATCTTGCAGGGGAAGCGCATGAAGACTTGACTGATGGATAACAGTCAGTACGCGTAAAACTTCTTCATAATACTGATTGTTCCCCATTACTTTGCAGTAGGCTTCGAGGAAAGGAACATATACTCCGGTTGAAAACTCCTTGCTGAACTTGTAAAGATTAACAGTTTTATAATAAGAGTCTTTGTCCTGGTATCTGAAGGAAGACTTATTAATGAAGTTCTCTATTTCATTGTTCTCGTTAATAGTGACCATGGTGCCATCCATCCATGATTGATATTTATCAACGAGGGCAAGATTCGGATAAGGATCATTTATTAATTTTTGAAGTACACTGTCTTCAAAGATAATATCCGATTCTAATAGAATCGTGTCATCTTTACACAACTCGTCCTTAGCAAGGGCCAACGAGTAGATGTTGTTTGTCTTGTCGTAAACCTTATTCTCGATATACTCAATTTTCAGGACCTTGTCATACCGATGGCCTATATATTCTTTAAGCTCGTTTCCCTTATATCCTATTACGATTACAAGTCGACTAAGGTGAAAGTGTGCTAACTGTGTGATAGCCCGGTCTATAAGTTTAATGCCATTGACTTCCACCATACATTTGGTATTATTTTTGGTGTACTCGCCAAGACGTTTGCCCATGCCTGCTGCTAATATGATTGCTTGCATATTCTTAGTATTTTCCGAAATCTATTCTTTTATGGTGTGCTGGTACTTGTTCTTCTTTTGGAGGAAGTTTCATGTAATCGCCGAAAACAATTTTGAGATATTCATCATAGAGAATTGGAACAGGCAAATTAATATCTTCGAAAGGTACGCGTAACGTCCCTTCAAAAACTTCTTTCCTGCAAAAGGCATGTCTATAGGAAGTTCTTTCTGAAAGGAAAGCATAATAGCCAGTTTCCTCGCCATTATATTTTTCTTTCTCATGCTGAAAGAATTGTCCAATTGGATATAAATATTGTGGGAAAGATAATGCCATAGCAATCTTCTTTACCAAGGAAGCACTTTTATATCCACGCTTCCGCATTAGAAATGCTGTTCGATATCGAGCGCAGATATATTGCCATGCTCTACCTATTTTAGTGGGGGCTCCTCCGTCAACTCTGAATATATCAATAAAGATACCAAGCTGGTTCTGCTTACCAGCATACCCCTCAACCTCTTCCATATAAGTACCTTTTAGTTTTACCTTGCAAAAATCAAGTGGCCAATCTACTAATCCTTCTTCAAAATAGTACTTCTCTGTGTTAAGTTGTTCACGGCAGACCTGAATGAACTTTCTATAGTTGGGTGGTGTCATCTGTATATCCAAATCATCATCCCAGGGAATGAAACCATGATGTCGAATAGCTCCAATAGCAGAGCCTCCATTGAGGCTGTATTCTATGCCATTTTTTATACAAAGCTCATCAATGTCTTTGGCAATGCTAAGTATAACTAATTGTAGATGTCTTAATTCTGTCATGTATTTATGTATTGTTAACGAGACTGAGATTTTATTCCGTCCTTCATTCCTTTTATTATATGTTTGAGATACGAAATTCTTTCAGAGCTAAATAATGTATAGTAAATAATCTTTGCAATATATTTTATCCCATTATATAAGATCCATTTTTGAGGAGTATATTTTCTATGTATTAACCAAAGATAATTTCGGTATTGAAAGTACATGCGAAAAGGAGGTGTAATATGTATTTCGTATACCTTTGAACACTTTTTTGTTGCTATACCTAACCTATGATCCATTAAGATGTTGGTGTCATAAAAAAATCTCACCTTTGTAAGGTAATGTGCTCTCCAGCACCATTCACAATCAACAGCATCAATGAATAGATCTTCTTCCATACCTCCTACTTCCTTAAATAATCTTACAGGGATAAGTGACATAGAATTCATGGTATGCGTAACTTCTAAGAGTTCATGACCTGCGATAAAGGTCTCTCTTATTTTTGCGATACTATACGATAATTTTTTGTGGCTATAATGGTCTATTCCTATAGGAGCAATTGCGCCTATAGGAACGCCAGCTTTTGTTAAGTCTTCCATTGTTTGTAATAAATCAATGATAGTTGTCCTTCCTATAAGAGTATCTTGATCGCAAGAAATAATATAGTCGTAGTCCTCCTGTATGAAGTATTTAATTCCTTGATTTTGAGCCGCAGCAATACCTTTATTGCCATTCATAAATATATATTTTATTTTATCGGACTTAAAAGGATACTTGCATTGTTGCTTAGAGTTATCTACAATACAAATCTTATTAACCTGTATTGATAAATCGCAGATAACCTTGTTTGCAACTTCCAAATCTGGATTATAAAAGATTATTAATGCTCCGATTTTCATCTTATTTTCATTTTGCAATTGAGTCCAGCGAAGATTCCTTTAGCCATGTTTATCCAAATTCTAGGACCATCTTTTAATAATAAAGGAAAATAAAAGAATCTTAGAATTAATTTTATGCCAGAGGCGACTTTCCATTGGAATGGCACATATCTTCTTTTAGCCAGCCACAGATAGTTGCGGTACTGGAAGAAATACCTTTTGGGGTTGGATATAATGACTTTGTATCTCCCTAACGACAGTTCTCTCTGTCCGACTTTGTGTTTTATTTTTACCCGATTTGTTATCCCGCAGACGAGCCCTTGTCTCTCTGCTTGCCAGCATAAATCAAAGTCGACATAGTCGATAAACAAGGCTTTGTCGATCTTCAGCGTGCCATTAAACAAGGATAGTTTGATGCAGGAGCCTGAGGATATAACATCCCGTCGGGGAATGAAGCCTTGGTCCAAAAGTTTGTCTTTATGAACAACAGATTTATATTCTTCTCCGTCATCCTTGTGCAACACTGTAGGTCCAAGGATAGCCAATGGGAATTTCCTGGCAATGGATTGATATTCTCTGCAGATGGATGCTGGGTAATCAAGATCGATACTGCTATCTTGGTCAACGAACACTACATAATCGGCTGTGTTCTTCTCTAACAGATAGTTGACAGCCAGAGCTTGGGCACCGGCTATACCGTCTTTGTTGCCATTATGGATATAGTGAAGGAAGCCAATGTCCCCATTGATTATTGGTTCGGAGCTGTTGTCCACGACCACCCCGGCGTACGCTGTTGAAAGCCTTTTGATCTGATCGAGTTCCTCAGTGCTTGGCTGGAGAATAACAATCACAAGGGCTATGTCTTTGTTCATAACACCACTATTTTGATGGACTGATTCTCGTTTGGTGGACCAGCAACTTGTACTTGTCCTGAAGCGTTAAGATGATGACGAACAAGTATTGGAACAGAGTAGACAAGCTTAAGATCAGATTCTCTTGGAAGAATTGGAGAACAAGTATCTCTGCTATGTAGGCATAGAGGCATTTAAAGATTGCCCCGCCATTCTTGAACTTCCTATACACCCATCCGGTAAAGACTCCGTAGACAGAAGCAAAGAATGCCACACCTTTATAGCCAAAGTCTTGGAAAAATGGTTGGTAGACCGTATAGACGTTAGTCGAAACGGGTACAAACACGAAGGGCTGAAGTTTGGGCTCTATGGTATAGTTGGCGATGCCCAATTTTGTAACGAAAGCATAAAAGAAGGCAAAGGTTCGTGAGCCAAATTGTTCAGTCACTTTTTGTTGTACTTGTTCGAAGGCAACAGGAGGAGACAGAATATACATGGCAATAAAGTCGAAGAGATTGCTGTCTTGTTGCTTGTCTGATGTTGTCCTTGCGATATTGATGCCGTAGAAGAGAATGATGATACCTATGCCACAGAGGGCGATGGTTCTCAGTTTGATGATATTCTTCTCATAGAGTACAAACATGGCAATTAACCCGAGGAAGAACAAGGAGCCTTTCTCCATGATAGCAAAGGCGCACATCAGGTTGGCAAGGGTGATAATTGTCATTCTCGTCTTCCCGACCTGTTTATAGAACCAGATACAAACAATGAACAACGCCTGGTTGATGGCGCTGATATATTTCAGGAGTGTACCTATGGCGTCTTCCTGACCAGCGTCGGCTAATACTCGGAGGTTGGACAGCAGATCTTCAGTACCGAACATTGTCACCGTCTTGATGATTCGGAAGACATAGATCGGCGTGAAGACGAGGGATAAAGCAAAGAAAAAGTTCAGCCACCCGAGGTTGATGTGTGTCTCATCCTTGCTGGCTTTGCTGGAAGCCGGAGTAGCGTAATAAGTGAGGATGCCTGTGGCGGAGAGTATCGGTACCCATAAGAAAGTACAGATATAGAACCGGCTCTGTAGGGGATACAAACCAGTATCTCCCGCATTGAGAAGCAGTATCATCACCAGCCAGATAGCGGCGGTGATGAACCATGGTGAGAAGGCATCGCCTATCCGAAAGAAATAGAATAGGACAAGAAATGCTGTTAATATAATGATAAGCGTTATACCCATCGTCAGTTTCTACTGATTACTTATTTGGTCCAGAATGCTGAGGCCTTGCCCGAGATGATCTTCTTATACTGTATTCGATTAAGGATAGCCCCCGGGATATTCACGATGACAAGCGCCAAAGCTATTCCGTTGATACCTAATCTCTTGGCAAATAGCCAGGCTAAAGGCAAATAGAGAAGGGCCGCTATTACCGTTGAGATCAGCTGGAGGTTAAGCGCTCCAATGCCGTTGAGAATATACGAATAGCTAAGGCTGAAGACGATTACGAATATATAAGCCCCCATAATGCCGGATAACATCATGTTGGTCTTCACTCCCGATCCTACCCAGATATTGTAAACGAAAGGCGAGGCGAGCGTCATCACAATGATGATCAGTAACATAGACAGGACAATGAGATTGAGTTTCCTTACCGAGGATCGTATCCATTTGACATCGTGCTTGGCATAGGCATCAGTGGTCGCACTCCAGAATGGAATGGCAATGATGGTGAAGAGCATGACGATAAACGAGTAGTAGCGGTAGGTTACCTGGTAAGGAGTGACCAACTCGGGAGAGAAAAGTCTGGAGATCAAGATATTTGTAGATGCAAAGAGCACGATGCCGGCAATCTGCAATACAAAGAATTTCACACCGAGGGAGAACAGTTCTTTAATTTTGCTCTTCTTGAAGAATCTCCAAGAAGGCGAAAGTCCCTTATATTTCCACTGGAAGGTGATAGGGTAGGTTATCAGATAAGTGAGCAACGGACCGCCGGTATAAGCTATTGCTACCCATGTCAGCGAGTGGATATGGCAGATCTGTTGAATGAAAACGGCCAGCAACGTTACTGTCTGGCCTAAGGTCACCAACGCGTTATTGACGGCGGGCAACTGTAGGGCAAGGTAAACGTTTCCTATAAACTTAAAGATGAAAGTGTTTCCGACGAGTACGACAGAAAGACAGATCACCGCCGTGAGATTGGGGATGATGCGTGGGTCTACGTTTAGCAGTTTGTATAAGTCGATATTCGTACAAGCCAGCAGAATGAGAATAATAGCGGGAATGATGATTCCGATCAGTGTAAAGAAAGTCGTGGAAACATATTCCTTTGCACCGCCTGAGTCTCTGAGTGCTATACGTTCAGAGAGCTTGTTTCTCAGTCCATTGCCAAGTCCGATGTCAAGAGAGTCGATCCATATAAGAACAGAACTGATAACCATCCAGATGCCATTGATATAGTTGCCCAGGCAATGGATGGTAATCGGCACCAGCAGTATCTGAACAATGCCAGCCCATCCTTTGATAACAAAGGAAAAGAGAATGTTTTTCTTTAAGAGTTGGCTTCTATTGTTTGCCATGAATTCTGCTGCTTAACTTGTTGTGGAGGGATATTGTCCAAAAGTCGAATAACAACGCATAAAACAACCAGATGAGCAGGTTGATGAACGTTCTGGGATGCTCCGGGCTCTTGGCAATATTCCCGTCATTGAGAGAGATGAAATTGATCTGATGCCTTTGCTCTTTCATTGCAGCCAGATGGTACTGCAGGTTAGCCTTGTTGTATTCTTCCAATGCATTGTCTACATTCTTCTGAAGACTGTCAATGATACTCAGCTCTTCCATTAAAGTGGGAGAAGTGTTGCTGTCCACATATTTGGCATAGGCCTTCATGGCCTGGTCATATTTCTTCTTGCTGCTGATGCATTGCTTCCGCATGTTGTTCGTATTGATAACCGCAATATGCTTCGTGTATGCCTGAAGTATAGCCCGTAAGGAGGCTGAGGCTATCTCGGTAATCTCATAGGCAACCAAGGGATCCTGAGCCATACCTTTAATACTGATGATTCCCGTTTTTAGATCCACCTCCGTCATCATACAGCGCTCCAGCCGGTTTTCTTCATCTTGACTGTTGAAGAACCGGCTCCACCAAGGCTCACGACTAAAAAGCAGATAATCTTTCAACTTGAGCCTTTTGTTGTCAGAGGTCTTGACATACGCTTCTCCCATCAGCCGGAAGAGTTTGGGCGACTTTAAAAGCTCATTGATAACGTTGGGCTCTGTGGTCACATTGCTCGGCTCTATAGTAGGATTCTGGAAGAGAAGCTTCAGCTTGTTGGTAGCCTTCTCCAGTTTATCTTCGCTCGCATTGATGGATATCTTTTTGATGGAGCAATAAGACTTGGGAATGGATACCGAGACAACGGTGCTGCCAACGATTGCAATAGCCAAAGAACTGATGAGGAGGATCTTGTATCGGCAGATAAGCTGTGTCCACTTCATATATTCATAGTGTTATCCGGGAACCTATGCAATCTGTATGATGTTCTTACGGTATCTTATAGCTATAATCAAAAGGTCAATAAGCGAACCGATGATCAAGAAGGTAATGAGGATGAAAATCTTTGGAGTGTTGCAGTGCTTCAAAGGAACTGAAGCCGACTGGATGGTCGTAAAGGCGGGGGTGTTGTCCTGAAGGGTGGCCATTGACATTTGAAGCTGCTGCATGGTCTGCGTGTAGATATTGTATTTCAACTGCATGTCATTCTCCAGATCCTCTTGCTTCGATTTTACCGATTCGAGTGTGACATCCGTATTGGCATCACAATATGCTGCATATTTTTGTCTGGCTCTCGAATAGTCGAGCTTGGCCTTACGGTTGATCTCACTCATATATTTAACATCATTGCGCGACTTCTCCGTCTTATATTTGGTGATGAACTTCTGCAGTTCATCTTTGATGGCATTCGCCATAATGGTCGACACCAGTGGATCTTCCGTCTGTGCACTGATGGTGATGACATTCGTCTTCTTGTCCACCTGGCAAGTGAAGTCCTTTCTCATACTGTTTACGATACCATCCTCTATTTTTGTCAGATGATGGGGATCAGGATGGAGGGAGTCTACGCGCGGCTGAACCTCATCTTTCTTAGAGAGTGAGGCGAAAAAGTGCTGTATTCCTCCTCCCACTTTCATGAAGAAAGTCTTCTTGGTCTTGTTCTTCTGATAGTCGTAGAAGTTGGTGTTTACTTTGTTGTCCAGTGTCTTCACCTTGACAGGAAGCAACTTGACGAGAAAGTCATTGGAAGACATCATGTCCGGATAGATCTCCGGGTAGATGGCGTCTCCTGTGGGGTTGGCCTCGTCAAAGAGTCCTACCATGGATGTGATAGACGATATCTTACTGGCCAGGTTATTGCTTGTCGTCTCCGGCGCGAGCATGACCGTAGACCTGTACTCTTTGGGTTGCTGAAAAGCATACCATATGCCAAATATTGCCCAGACAAGTAATGTGATGGCAATAAATTTCCACTTGTGGGTAATGAGGAGGAAGAGGGCGACAAGGTCAACATTTATCTTATGACTATTTGAACTGTTAACCTTGTCGTTTTTCTGAGTTGTGCTTTCAGAAGCTATATTGTTTTGGTTTTCCATTAGACGCAAAATGTTAGTCATTCCTATCTATCCAATCTTCAATTTTTATTCCTTGGATATTCTTGAGTTGTTGGGCTATCAACTGCTGAAAGATTTGAATTGATTTGTTTGATTTTTGGCGAAGCCAATAGCTCATGCGTTCTCGAGTTCTAACATCACTTCGTCAGCGCAGTATTCGTCGCTCATATTGTGGAGGTGAAACTGTAGGTTACACATATACTGATAGACTTTCGTGGAGTAGAAGAGATGTAATGCCTTGGCCTGAGATATATTCAAACGTCTTGACAAGATAATGATGATCCTTGCAAACTTCATCTGCAGGAGTATCTTATTTATCAATGGGTTATCTTTTATCATTTGTCCTCAATTTTTATGGATTCAATAAAGTGAAGATATCGCTCAATTATTTCTTGATTGATAATACAGATCTGATTGTTGGGCTTGTGATAACTAAGACGCTGAAGAGCTTCTTCTGCAGTTATCAGATCGGCGGCGTAGAGTTCTACCGTATTGAAGACTCTATCGTTGGCAATGCCGCCTTCTACCACATCATATTTCTTCCAAAGTCCTTGCCCTTTTCTGTTAGCTACGACAAAGTCAAGCCATTCTCTTCCATACTTGCTAAATTGGAGAATTCGAAAATTTGATTGATGGATATCCTCTATGTCTAACTCGTAGATATTGAGGTATTTCTTTTCTCCTTGATTGGCGGGCCGTGTAGCCCATGATATTGCTTGTTGCTTCAGATTGGTGACATAGAATCCTTGTCCAAAATCCAAGTTCTTTCTGCCTACATTGACAAGAGGAGACGTTATTTTCTCTGTAGATCCGTGATAGACTTTCATTTGCTGGTAATAAATGATGGATTATGAGCCTTAAGGTAATCGATTACTTCATCAACGATGTAATCTTTTCCTTGTGTGTGAAGGGCTTCGTAACTCGGATAGAGGAAGTCCTCTACTCCATGAGTCTTGTCCAAAGCCGTAATAACATCGTTGCCGCTGCATTTCAAGCGCTCAGCCGTGTTTTCTATACAGAACACAACAAACTCTGTCTTTCTGTCTTCCAATTCTTGTTCCATTACCTATAATTTATGTATTGCACCGCATTAAGGAACGGCATAATGCCGGCCCCTGCACTATCACCGACGTAATGTCTTCTTTCTTTATTCTCTTTATTTTAGCGTAGCGCCTTTTAGCGAAGCATCAGGCCTTCAATTCTTCCTCACTAAAAGCACAAAGTGCTTATATATAGTGAGTTATGAAAGTAAAGGAAAGGGAAATAGGGAGCTGCGCACAAAGGATAGCTCCCTATGCAATATTACTTCGTCATGTTGGCGATGGTAGCAATCATGGCGGCAATCGACGAGATGCTGGTACCGATGCTCAGCAGTTCAGCCGTGCTTGTATGGCGCAGGATCTTGCTGGGCACAACGATCTCGCAACCGGGCTCAACCTTTCCTTCGGAAGCCTTGGCCACCATACCATTCATGTAGATAATGTAGGCATTTCTCTTGCGGGCATTTCTTGCGAAGCCACCGGCGGTGTTGATGTAATAACGTGTTTTCTTGCCTTTGATGTAGCTCACGGTGTTCGGGTACATCACGGCACCATTGACTTTCACTGTTGCTGTATATTGAGGCAACACGAGACGGTCGCCTTCGCGAAGCACGATGTTGGCATCACTCGACGGATCGGCGAGCGCTTTGTCGAGCTCGATGCCTACGGGGTAGGTGTCGGGCACCTGGAACTTCTGAAGCTGCTGCTCTTTGCTCTGCTGCCCCAGTTGGGTGAGAGAGGTGTTGTTGTTTTGGCTTGCTGCCAGCGACATGAGGTCCTGCTGCAACTGTTCCTGTTGCATCTTCAGCACAGCCTCCATACGGGCTTTCTCTGCCTCGTTGGCTCTGCGCTCCAGACGTGCACCACGGATATAAGCGAGCTTGGTTGGACCACCGGCTGCATTCACAAGGTCGGTGAGCCGCATCTTGCGACGAGAGAGCGTGTAGGTACCCGGGAAGGTCACTTCACCTTCGATGCTTACATTCTGCTGCACGGTATAGCTTGGGTCTTTGCGGACATAGACCTCATCGAAAGGCTGGAGCACAAAGCCCTGCTCGCCGTCAACTACAAAGCCGTCTTTCAAGGCAAACGAATAAGTCTTGGCGATGATGCTGTCGCCTGTCAGGGCTTTGGGATTACCTACACGACGCGACACGTCGACCTTCACCGTTGAGGCTTTATCGGTTAGACCGCCAGCCTGAAGCACGAAGTCTTCGAGCGTTTCGTTGTCTGCATATTTGTAGATTCCGGGATAGACGACCTCTCCCTGTATGCTGATGGTCTGCTCGTTCATCGCCGTCTGCTTCGTGGGGATAAAGAGCACATCGTTTTCTTTCAGTGGAATGTCAGCCACGCGACCATCCATGATACCTTGAATATCTACAGGGATGACACGCAGCGTGCGATCGGATTTCATGCGGTGCATGACAGCACGTGCGGTGAAGGCATCTTCCGTCAGTCCTTCGGCATGCTGCACGAGGGTACGCACACTGTTGATACCGTCGCCCAGCTGATACATGCCCGGACGGAAGACAGCTCCCTTAATCTCTACAGTGTTATGATAGCGCGGGAGGATAGAGTCGACGCTCACCGAGTCGCCATCAGCAATGCGGAAAGAGCTCATGTCGAACTCATCGACATTGAAAACGGCATATTCGCGGCCAGTTTTACGGTTCACGCGCACGGCTTTCTTGTAAGCGTCGCCCGTGAAGCCACCGGCATAGCGTAGCAGCGTTTGCAGGCTCTCGTTGCGTTTCATCTCGTAGTACATTGGTCGCTTGACCTTACCCGTGATGTTGACGAGGCAGTCGTAGGGACCCACGATGATGACATCGCCGTCGTGGAGCCGCACGTTGCCGGTCATCTTACCGTTGAGGATATAGTCGTAGATATCGCAGACCGAGATAAGGCGGTTGTTACGATAGATCTTGATATTTCGCAGTGTACCGATATCGTTGGTTCCGCCTGCCATGTAAAGGGCATTGAACACAGAGGCGAAAGCAGAGAGCGTGTAAGTACCCGGCTTCACGACCTCACCCATGACATTGATAGACACGGTGCGTGTCTGACCCAATGATAGGTTGATGCGGCTCGACTGATAGCGCGAGCCAAGGGTGGCGCGCAGACGGGCCTTGGCGGCAGCCACTGTGAGGCCACCGACATGCACCGGGCCATAGCCGTCGATAACAATGACGCCATCGGGAGATACCGTACAGTCTACTGACTTCTGTGAGGCACCATAGATATCTACTGACACCTCGTCACCGGCACCAAGCACATAGTTCTGCGGTGTGGCGATGTTCATGATGGGGTCGAAAGACAGGTCTTTATTAGAGAAGATATCGCGTCCGAAGACTTTCTTCTGCTGACTTCGCTTATATTCCTCCAAGAGAAGATGAAGGGAGTCGGGTGGGGTCATGGCTGCAATGTTCTCTTCATAATCCTTGAAGTCGGCATCATCCTCATTGTATTGCTGCTGCCACGTGGTGTTTCCTGCTATACGTTGTGAGCTTGTGCTGTTTCGGTATCTGTCCTCATACTCGGTAGCTCGGCGGTCAGCCTGCTGCTCACTGTAAGAGCGTCGGGTGACACTGTTGCCTTGGCGGAGACGACTCTTACCCTGAGATGATTTTGTCGTTCCCAGTCCGCTATTACCTTGCATACGCTCATAGGCATTGCGCACACGGCGGATCTGTGAGATGTCCACACCGCTCTGCATGAGGTGTGTGACGATCTGCGACTGTGACGTGCCTCGTTTAACCTCTTGTTGAATATAGTTTGCTACCTGAGAGTCAGTCATTGACGACTGGGCCAGCAATGACAGGGGCAAGGCAAGAAAGAGCAATATGATGAGTTTTCTCATGAAATCGTTGTTTCTGTTACATTTAATAAAACGGCAATGATGCTTAATTATTGTTTTTGCTTAACCGTTTGTAGCGCAAAGTTACGGTATTTTTCTGTTGTGGCCAAATTTTGCATACATTGTCTGACGTTCGACAGCCGATTGTTTGTCGAACGCCGAACGATTGTTTGTCGAACGTCGAACGATTGTTTGTCGAACGCCGAACGATGTCGTTATGTCTACGATAGATAAGTGTAATAGTGCAGGGGAGGGTCCTGTGCCCTCCCACAAAAGATGTTCGACTTATTCATCGGTTGGGTCATTTCTTTAGGGAGGGCACAGGACCCTCCCCTGCACGATTAATTTGTGGCCTTTACGTTTCATAGTCTCATATATTATTGTTACCTTTGCAAATTATTACGATAGAAATTTCATATTATCATGAGAATGCTGAGCAATGCCGATCTGGCACAGCTGTTGGATAAAGATATATTCCATAAGATTTCGGAAGCTGCCGACAGTCTCCATTTGGAGACTTATGTTGTGGGCGGTTATGTGCGCGACCTCTTCCTCGAGCGTCCGAGCAATGACATCGATGTCGTTGTCGTAGGCAGCGGTATTGAGGTAGCGAAGGCTTTCCGCAACAGGCTCAGTGGCAAGGCTGCCTTGTCAGTGTTCAAGAACTTTGGCACGGCACAGGTAAAATGGCGTGGTCATGAAGTCGAATTCGTCGGCGCCCGCAAGGAGAGCTACAGTCATGACTCCCGCAAGCCGCACGTCGAAGACGGTACGTTGGAAGACGATCAGAACCGCCGCGATTTCACAATCAATGCCCTCGCCGTGTGTCTTAACAAAGACCGTTTTGGAGAACTTGTGGATCCCTTCGATGGCATTTACGATCTTCAGGACGGTATCATCCGCACGCCGCTCGATCCCGACATCACCTTCTCTGATGACCCCTTGCGTATGCTTCGCTGTGTGCGCTTTGCTACTCAGTTGAAGTTTTATATTGAGGATGAGACCTTCGATGCCTTGACGCGCAATGCCGAGCGTATAAAGATCATCAGTGGCGAGCGTATCTCTGAGGAGCTCAACAAGATCATGATGACCGCGCAGTCGAGCCGTGGCTTTGTCGACCTGCACCGCTGTGGATTGCTCCAGATCATTCTCCCTGAGCTTACGGCGCTCGATGTTGTTGAGACACGCAATGGGCGAAGTCATAAGAACAATTTCTATCATTCTCTCGAGGTTCTCGACAATGTCTGCAATGGCAATAAGCCTGTGGATGGCAAAGAGCCCGCCTCACTTTGGCTTCGTTGGGCTACGCTTTTGCATGACATTGGCAAGGCAAAGACGAAGCGTTGGGATCCCGTGCAGGGTTGGACTTTCCACAATCACCCTTATGTCGGAGGAAAAATGATCCCAGCCATCTTCCGCAGGCTCAAGCTCCCGATGGACATGAAGATGAAGTATGTGCAGAAGCTTGTGGAATTGCACATGCGTCCCATTGCCATTGCCGATGAGGAAGTGACCGACTCTGCTGTGCGCCGCCTTATCAACGATGCAGGCGACGACATCGACGACCTTATGCGTCTTTGCGATGCCGACATCACGAGCAAGAACGAGGTACGCAAGGCGCGTTTCCGCGAGAACTTCCGCATTGTACGCGAGAAGATTGCCGACCTCAAGGAGCGCGACTATAAGCGCTTGCTCCAGCCTGTCATCGACGGCAACGAGATCATGCAGATGTTCAACCTCAAGCCATCGCGTGAGGTAGGTACCCTCAAGCAGACCTTGAAGGATGCCGTCCTTGATAACAAGGTGCCCAACGAGCGCGAGCCGCTCATGGAGCTGCTCAAGCAGAAAGCGAAGGAAATGGGACTCTTCAGCTTTTCGGGTTGATACTGCAGTCAACCTCGAAGAGGTTGTACATGAGTAGCCCCAGGTAAGGAGCGCAGCGACGCAACCTGGGGTTCGGGTAGGGCGATTTAACCTGACCTGTCGGCCTCGAAGAGGGCGAACATGGGCGGGATGCTGGCTATAGCAGATGGGTGTTTAAACCATGTTCGCCCTCTTCGAGGCCGGTAGTCAGGTCATTCGCCTTATTCACACCCCACGTTTCGGCTACGCCTCACGTGGGGCTAACCATGTTCAACCTCTTCGAGGTTGTGTAACCCCATCAACCCGAAAAGCTGAAGAACAGGAAATGGGACTGATTTGACCATTCGTGGTGCGGACGCCCACAAGGGGACGCGCCCTGCTAAACTCCACAAAACGTTTGTAATTGTTGTTAAAACTCAAAGATATGTTTGAGTTTTCTAATATTAATTGGTAATTTTGCACACTGTTTAGGGGAGATTGGACTCTGGATAAAGAGCATTATCAATGTACCTTAACTGATATAAAACAGATATAAGAGTATTATTAGCAACATTAAACTATAATATATAATAAGGTATGAAATTCAAAAGTTGTTTGTTCGTGGCTATGGCTGCGTTGGCCCTTGTCTCTTGTGGCAAGAAGAGCGGCGGAAGCTTGGCCGACCTTCAGGACAATCAGTTTGCCGTGAGGACAGTAGGCGAGTCAAGTGCCGATCTGCAGACTACCTATCCGGCAACCATCAAAGGTCTTCAGGATGTGGATGTCCACCCGAAGATCTCAGGTTTTATCACAAATGTCTTTGTACATGAAGGTCAGGCCGTGACCGCTGGTCAGCCGATGTTCACCATCGACAGTGAGACCTATCGTGCACAGGTCAACCAGTGCCGTGCTGCGTTGAACACTGCACGTGCTCAGGCCAACACTTCCCGTCTCACCTATCTTAACAACAAGAAGCTTTTCAATCAGCACATCATTGGTCAGTATGAGCTTGAGACGGCAGCCAACAGTTATGCTACCGCCCGTGCGCAGGTGGCTCAGGCTCAGGCAGCTCTTGCCTCTGCTGAGGAGACGCTGTCGTGGTGCGTGGTACGCGCTCCGTCGTCAGGCGTTGTCGGTGACCTGCCTTATAAGAAAGGTGCACTCGTCTCTGCTTCCAACACCCTGACCACCGTCTCTGACATCAGCACTATGGAGGTGTTCTTCTCCATGAGTGAGCCCGATATCCTTGGCATGTCGAAGACTGCCGGCAGTGTGGCAGGCGTATTGAAAGAGATGCCGATGGTGAAGCTGCAGCTCGCTGATGGCACGATCTACAATCAGCCGGGTCGTGTAGTGAAGATGAGTGGTGTCATCGATGCTTCTACAGGTGCTTACACGCTGATCGCTCATTTCCCCAACCCGCAGAAACTGCTGAAGAGCGGCGGTGCCGGCCAGATCATCGTGCCTCATGTGAGCAACACCGCTATTCTCGTGCCTCAGGAGGCTGTCGTCCAGGTGCAGGATAAGTACTTCGTATATGTCGTAGGTGCTGACAATAAGGTTAAATACACTGAGATCAAGGTCAACCCACAGGATGATGGTATCAACTACATTGTCACGGCTGGTCTCCATGTCGGTGACCGCTATGTGAGCAAGGGTATCACGAAGCTGACCGACGGAGAGAAGATCCAACCTATCACCGAGGAGCAGTATCAGGAAAAGATTGACAAGGCCGAGAAGCTCGGCTCTCAGCAGGGTACAGCCAAAGGCTTTGTCAATGCTATGAAGAGCAAATAATAGTTAGGAGTTAGGAGTTAATAATTAGTAGTTATTAAGTTAGTAATAAATGACTTTTTCAAGATTTATCAAGCGACCGGTACTGTCAACCGTGATCTCCATCGTGCTTGTGCTGTTGGGTTTCATCGGTCTGGCCTCGCTGCCTATTGAGCAGTATCCGGATATTGCACCGCCTACCATCATGGTGTCAACGACCTATACGGGTGCTGATGCCGAGACGGTGATGAAATCTGTTGTGGTCCCCTTGGAGGAGAGTATCAACGGTGTGGAGAACATGACTTACATGACCTCGTCTGCTACTAACGATGGTATGGCCATGATCACGGTCTACTTCAAGCAGGGCTCCGATCCTGATATGGCTGCCGTGAACGTGCAGAACCGTGTGTCGCAGGCTCAGGCATTGCTCCCTGCTGAGGTCACCCAGGTAGGTGTCACAGTGACGAAGCGTCAGACCTCTAACGTGGTGATGTATGCCCTCACCTCTGACGACGGACGTTACGACGACCAGTTCGTGACCAACTACAACAACATCAACATCGTGCCGTTGCTCAAGCGTATCAACGGTGTGGGTGATGTCAGCTCTCCGTCTACTGCCAGCTATTCTATGCGTATCTGGCTCCAGCCGGACAAGATGAAGGAGTACGGACTCATCCCGTCGGATATTACCGCTGCCCTTGCCGGACAGAACATTGAGGCTGCCCCGGGTAAGTTTGGTGAGAACTCCAACATGGCGTACGAGTATACGCTGCGCTACAAAGGACGTCTGTCGAAGCCTATCGAATATCAGAACATCATTCTGACAAGTAAGACGACCGGTCAGACCCTTCATCTGAAGGATGTGGCCAAGATCGAGCTCGGTACGTTGATGTACAACGTGCATCTGAGAAACGACGGGCAGCCGGCGTGTATGGGTATGGTGCAGCAGATTGCCGGTTCCAACGCTACGCAGATCGCTACCGACGTGAAGGCTGCCCTTGAGGATGCACAGAAGAGCATGCCTCCAGGGCTGAAAGTCGTCATGATGTATGATGTGACCGACTTCCTCTTCGCTTCTATCGAGGAGGTGATTACGACCCTGTTTATCACGTTGATCCTCGTGTTCATCGTGGTGTATATCTTCCTTCAGGACTTCCGCTCGACGCTCATCCCTATGATCGCCGTGCCTGTGGCCTTGATCGGTACCTTCTTCTTCCTTTGGATTTTCGGATTCTCCATCAACCTGTTGACGTTGTCAGCTTTGCTGTTGGCTATCGCCATTGTGGTGGATGATGCCATCGTGGTCGTGGAGGCTGTCCACGCCAAGCTCGATGCCGGTTACCAGAGTTCGTTGACGGCAGCTATCGACGCCATGAACGAGATCTCCGGCGCCATCATCTCCATCACCCTCGTTATGGCTTCCGTGTTCGTGCCTGTGAGCTTCATCGGTGGTACGTCGGGTACCTTCTATAAAGAGTTCGGTGTGACGATGGCTGTGAGTATTGTCATCTCCGCCTTGAACGCCCTGACCCTCTCGCCGGCCCTCTGTGCCATGTTCCTGAAACCGCACAAGAAAGACGAGAATGAGACGAACAAGACCTTTGTGGCCCGCTTCCATGCAGGCTTCAACCGCGTCTTCGACAAGACGATCAATAAATATAAGAAAGGTGTTGAGCGCGTCATCAACCACCGCATCATCACCGCTGCTATCGTGGTAGCAGGTATCGTACTTCTCGTCATCGGCATGAAGGTCACTAAGACCGGACTGGTGCCTGATGAGGATACAGGTACAATCTTCGTGACGCTGTCTGCTAAGCCGGGTACCTCTCAGGCACGTACGCAGCAGATCGTGGAAGAGGTCGACAAGATGCTGGCATCCAATCCCGCTATCCTGCACCGTAACGCTATCGTAGGTTACAACTTCATCGCCGGTCAGGGTTCCGATCAGGCTACGTTCATCATCAAGCTGAAGCCTTTCGATGAGCGTTCAGGTGGCTTCTTCGCACGTATCAAGCGCGCTATCTCTGAGAAAGACCCGATGGCGCTGCTCGTCAATCCGTATGAGCAGAACTCTGTCCTCGGTATGATTTATAAGCAGACAGCCGCCATCAAGGATGCTCAGATCCTTGCCTTCGGTCCTCCTATGATCCCTGGCTTCTCCGTGCAGAATGGTGTCACGATGACCATGCAGGATAAGACCGGTGGTGATCTGAACAAGTTCTATAACATCACTATGCAGTTCATCAATGAGCTGAACAAGCGTCCGGAGGTGCAGCAGGCTATGACCTCTTACAACCCGAACTATCCGCAGTACATGGTTGATGTCGACGTGTCAAAGACCCGTCAGGCAGGTATCCAGCCGGCAACAGTGCTAGCTGTGATGCAGGGTTACTATGGTGGTCTCTATGCTTCCAACTTCAATGCTTACGGTAAACTCTTCCGTGTCATGATTCAGGGCGATGTGGCCAGCCGTATGCGCCCCGACGGCCTGAGCCGTATCTATGTGCGCACAGCTGATAACCAGATGGCTCCGGTGAGCGAGTTTGTGAAGCTCCGCAAGGTCTTCGGTCCTTCCAATATCGGTCGATTCAACCTGTTCACCTCCATCAACGTGAGTGTGACGCCTAACGACGGCTACTCCAATGGTCAGGTTATGCAGGCCATCAAGGAAGTGTCTGCCGATGTGCTGCCACAGGGCTATGGTTATGAATACTCCGGTCTGACACGTTCAGAGGCTGAGTCGAGCAACTCGACAGCCCTCATCTTCGTGCTCTGTCTGGTATTCGTCTACTTGATTCTGAGTGCCCAGTACGAGAGCTACATCCTTCCGCTCTCCGTGCTTCTCTCTGTGCCGTTCGGTCTGGCAGGTGCTTACCTGTTCACGAACATCTTCGGTCACAGTAACGATATCTACATGCAGATCTCACTCATCATGTTGATCGGTCTGTTGTCAAAGAACGCCATCCTTATCGTACAGTTCGCCCTTGAGCGCCGTGAGACGGGTATGGCTATCAAGTACTCCGCTATCCTCGGTGCTGCTGCCCGTCTGCGACCAATCTTGATGACATCTCTCGCAATGGTCATCGGTCTGTTGCCTCTGATGTTCGCATCCGGTGTAGGTAAGAACGGTAACCAGACGTTGGGTGCCGCTGCCGTGGGAGGTATGTTCCTCGGTACATTGGTCCAGATCTTCATTGTGCCGGCTCTGTTCTGCATCTTCGAGTGGCTGCAGGAGAAAGTGAAGCCGTTGAAGTTTGAGGACGAGACCAACGCTGAGGTCATGGCTGAGCTCCATCAGTATGCCAACACCGGCTCTTCTATCGAGAAAGAACTTGATGACAATGGTGGCTCTGCTAAATCTTTGGAGTGGCACGACCAGTATTTAGATTTAAAGGATTGAATTCAACTATGAACAAATATAGTTTCATCATCATAGGTCTTGCAGCCTTGACCCTCACGGGCTGCAAGAGCCTTTACGGCAAGTATGAGCGACCGGCGGTGAAGGCAACGGGGCTTGTGCGCGATTCTGTCAACGACAACGATACGTTGGCAGTGACCGATACGACGTCGTTTGCCAATATCCCCTGGCGCTCTGTCTTCACCGACCCGCAGCTCCAGAAGATCATTGAGACGACGCTTGCCAACAACCCCGACCTGCTCAATGCAGCGCTCAATGTGGACATTGCCGAGGCTCAGCTCAAGGCAGCCAAGCTTGCTTTCCTGCCGGGCTTCACATTCACTCCGCAGGGAACCATCGCTTCATGGGACGGTCAGAAGACTACGAAGACTTATTCGCTGCCGATCAACGCCTCGTGGGATGCCAACCTCTTCGGCAATCTGACTGCTGCCAAGCGCAGTGCTCAGATGACAATGCTCCAGTCGAAAGACTATCAGGTAGCTGTGCAGACAAAGCTCATCGCCAATGTGGCCAACATGTACTACACGCTGCTCATGCTCGACAAGCAACTGCAGATCGTCAACGACATGGAGAAGCTGACAAAGGATACATGGGAGATCATGAAGATCCAGCACCAGTCGATCACCGGCGTACGCTCCACGGCTGTGCAGAGTGCTGAGAGCAACTATCTCTCCGTGCAGACACAGAAAGAGGACCTGAAGCGCCAGATTCGTGAGACAGAGAACAGTCTCTCGCTCCTCATGGGTCAGCAGGCGCAGGCTATCCCCCGCTCCACGCTCGATGCACAGAGTCTGCCTTCCAACTTCTCCACGGGGGTCAGCATCCAGCTGCTCTCCAACCGTGCGGATGTCCACGCTTACGAGATGGCGCTTGCCAACTGCTTCTACAATGTCGAGGCAGCACGTGCTAAGTTCTATCCCTCTCTGACGATCAGTGCCACCGGTGCTTTCACGAATAGTGGCGGCATGGGAATCACGAACCCGGGTAAGATTCTGCTCAATGCTGTTGGTTCTCTTACGCAGCCTATCTTTATGAAAGGTCAGCTCAAGGCTGGTCTGCGTGCTGCTGAGGACCAGTACAAGCAGGCTTACAACACCTGGCAGAACAGTGTGCTCACAGCAGGCTCCGAGGTCAGCAACGCCCTCGTGCTCTACAATGCCTCCGACAAGAAGAGCAAGATCGAGGAGAAGCGTATCGAGGTGCTCAAGAAGAATGTGGAAGACACCCGTAAGCTCATGGCAAGCGCTGGCTCCACCTACCTTGAGGTCATCACGGCTGAGAGCAACCTGCTCAATGCACAGCTCAACCAGGTGCAAGACGACTTCTACAAGATGCAGGCTGTCGTCAACCTCTATTATGCACTCGGTGGAGGAGCAAAATAATTATTAATTCTAAATTAGTAATTAACTATGAATCAGATTAGTGACAGAGCCGTGGTATCGCCTAAGGCGAAGATCGGCGAAAACGTTAAGATATTCCCATTCGTCTACATTGAAGACTACGTGGAAATCGGTGACAACTGCGTCATCTTCCCCTGCGTTAGTATCCTTAATGGTACGAAGATGGGCAAGAACAACAAGGTGCACCAGGGTACCGTCATCGGTGCTCTGCCTCAGGACTTTGACTTCCGCGGCGAGCGTAGCCTGGTGGAGATCGGCGATGACAATGTCATCCGTGAGAATGTCATCATCAACCGTGCTACCCATGAGGGTTGCAAGACCGTCATCGGAAACGGCAACTTCCTTATGGAGAGTGTGCATATCTCCCACGACACGAAGATCGGCGACCACAACGTCTTCGGTTACGGTACAAAGATAGCCGGTGATTGTGAGATTGGCAATGGCGTCATATACAGTTCTTCGGTCATCGAGAATGCAGGCACACGCGTGGGTGACCTCGCCATGCTGCAGGCTGGTACCCGTTTCTCCAATGACGTGCCGCCTTATGCCATCGCCGGAGGCAACCCCATCGCATATACCGGTCCTAACGACCCGATGATGCAGACGTGGCATATCGATGAGAAAGTGCAGAAGCATGTGGCTAACGCCTACCGTCTGCTCTTCCATTCGAACAACAGCACCTTTGATGCTACGCTTCAGATCCAGAACCAGGTGCCTGATGGAAAGGAAATCCAGAATATCATCCACTTCTTGCAGACCTCGAAGGCCGGTATCATCACGAAGGAGATCAATAGATAATTTATTCATACCTAATTCTTATATCAGACTGGGGGCTATGCCTCCTGTCCCAGCTTATCAGGGAGGTGCCGTGAGGCACCTCCCTTTTTACTTTAACAAAATATAAAATCGTTTCTATTGGTAGGCTGTTTAGCGAAGAATAAGTATCTTTGCATGATAATAAATGTATCAGATTCCTTCGTGGAATTGACAAAAGTGCTTTATGAAGAAAATCGCTAAGGTCGTGCGTTGGGCATGGCGCAAGATGAAGGCCTTCTGGCCGTGGTACAAAAGCTTGTACATCGGTAAGCCTTGGTATACAAAGACGCTTGTGGCGTTTTTGTCGTTTATAGCTTTCATTTTCATTTATCTTGGGGCTGTAGATATCAACTTCCTTTGGTTGTTTGGTAAGAGTCCGGGTTATTTCTCGGGCATTCTTGACCCACCATCTAACCAGGCCTCGGAGATTTATAGTGCAGACGGTAAGCTTATTGGCAAATATTTCAATGAGAACCGTTCTCCTGTCAAATATGATGAGATCAATCCTGCGTTTTTCAAGGCGCTGATTGATACGGAAGACGAGCGTTTCTATAAACGCCCGCGCGGTATGGCCGTCGATGTCGTCGGTCTCTTCGCTGCTGCCAAAGATGCGGTGCTGCATCATGACGGGCGTGGTGCCTCCACAATCTCTCAGCAGTTGGCAAAGAACATGTTCCGCGTACGCTCACAGTATTCAACGGGTCTGTTAGGACATATTCCAGGTCTGAAGATCCTCATTGTAAAGAGTAAGGAGTGGATCATTGCCACAAAGCTAGAGACGGTGTATAACAAGCGCGACATCATCACGATGTACGCCAATACAGTGGACTTCGGTAACAATGCATATGGCATAAAGACGGCTTCGCGTACTTATTTCGGTACGACCCCTGACAGTCTCTCTACTCAAGATTGTGCTGTGCTTGTGGGTATGCTGAAGGCTACGTCAATGTATAACCCGAAGACGAACCCGGAGAACAGTAAAAAGCGCCGCAACGTGGTGCTTGCCAATATGGAGCGTCATGGTGACCTCAATGCTGAGCAGTGCGACTCTTTGCAGCAACTGCCTATTGTGCTGCACTTCAAGGTAGAAGAGAACTATGACGGTCAGGCGCTCTACTTCCGTGAGTATGTGGCCGACTACTTCCGTGAGAATTTTAAAGACGATGACGGCAATCCGAAATACGATCTATACAGTGACGGTCTGAAGATTTATACTACTCTCGACTCTCGTATGCAGGCATATGCAGAGAAGGCTGCGCATGAACAGATGAAGATCGTGCAGGCTAACTTCAACAACCATTGGAGCATCTACCGCAATGAATCGAAGAACTGGCTGAGACAGGCTCCGTGGAGAGATGAAAACGGCAATGAGATACCTGGTTTTATCGACCAGATTGCGCAACGCCAGCCATTCTATAAGGCTCTGCTCGCCAAGTTCCCGAACAATCCCGACTCGGTCAACTATTATTACCGCAACTGGGTGCATCCAGTGAAACTCTTCGACTATGATAAGGGTACTATCGTTAAGGACATGACCTCTGAGGACTCTATCAAGTACATGGTCACGTTCATGCATTGTGCGATGGTCGCTATGGAGCCACAGACAGGTGCTGTGAAGGCATGGGTCGGTGATATCGACTTTAAGTCGTGGAAATATGATAAGGTGACGGCTGAGCGTCAGCCGGGTTCTACCTTCAAGCTCTTCGTCTATACGGAGGCTATGAACCAGGGTCTGACTCCTTGCGATAAACGCCGCGATGAGTTCATTTCTATGGAGGTGTACGACAAGATAAAGAAGAAAGTCGTGACTTGGACTCCGACAAACGCCAGTGGTACATTCTCGGGTGATTCTATTCCTTTGAAGAGCGCGTTCGCCAAGAGTATTAACTCTGTGGCCGTACGTGTCGGTCAGGAAGTGGGCATCAACCGTATCATTGAGACAGCGGAGAAGATGGGCATCAAGAGCCCGCTCGACGATGAGCCGTCATTGGCTCTCGGTTCTTCGGATGTGCAGCTCCTTGAGCTTACGGATGCTTATTGTACAGTGGCTAACAACGGTATGCACCATGATCCGGTTATCATCACGAAGATTGTGGACAAGGATGGTAAGACTGTCTACGAGAACAATACTGAGGCAGAACAGGTCATTCCTTATAAGAGTGCTTTCCTCATGCAGCAGATGCTCATGGCAGGTACACATGATCCGGGCGGCACAAGCAATGGTCTTATGGCAGCTGCATATGCCGGCATAGCCCGCGATACTGATTTCGGTGGTAAGACAGGTACTTCCAATAACCACTCTGATGCATGGTTTGAGGGCGTCAGTCCAAACCTTGTTGTCGGTGCATGGGTAGGTGGTGAGTACCGAAGCATCCACTTCCGAACAGGTGCTTTGGGTCAAGGCTCTCGAACGGCATTGCCTATTGTCGGACAGTTCCTCCATTATATCATGGCTGACCCGGCATTTAAGAAGTATCACGGCAGATTCCGCAAGCCTACGGATGACGACGGTATCACGTCGAGTATGTATATGTGTCAGAGTTATGTACCAAAAGTAAAGCGGGACACAACGAGATCAGATAGTTCAAGAGTCATCAGTAATCAGGAAGTAATCCTTGATGAGAATGGCGAGCCGGTATCAGATGAGGATCTGGAAGGCAATACTGGTGCTTCTGATTCAAAGTCTGGCAGCAATACGAGTAAGAAGAGTTCTGATACTCAGAAGCCCAAAGCTACTAAGAAAGAAAAGACAGAGAAGGATATTAACTTCAATGATCTGTAATGAAGAAAATATATTTTGCAGGGTCAATAAGGGGCGGCAGAGTGGATGCCGCCCTTTATCATAGGATCATCAGTTACATGCAGAAGGAGAACGACGTGCTGACCGAGCATGTCGGAAATATGGATCTCTCCTTGGTCGAGCAGGGGCGTGAGCGAGACGCGCTTATCTACAAGCAAGATACGGCATGGTTGCGTGAGAGTGAAGTGCTCATTGCCGAATGTACCTGTCCTTCCTTGGGTGTAGGCTATGAGTTGGCTTACGCTGAGCGCCATGGCATCCCGTGCCATATCTTCTACGATAAGACAAAGACACAGTTATCCGCCATGCTCACGGGCGACAGCTATTATGCTATCCATCCTTATGAGCATGAGGAAGAAATATATCCGATGTTGAAAAAAATTTTGGAGTAGGACAACCTCTTCGAGGTGCTGATCTTTTATCTGCTTAAGCATATCTCTCCCTCCCCTGGATGGGGGAAGGGTAGGGGTGGGGCCTAGCACCCTTTTAGTTCTTTGATGACCTCTTCAGGTTGCTTTGCTTTGAACACATAGCTGCCGCTGACGAGGACATCTACACCTGCTTTGACAAGGCGTGGAGCCGTCTCTTTGTTTACGCCTCCATCGACCTCGATAAGAGCTTTGGAATGACTCTCAGCAATAAGCTTGACAAGGCGATGGGTCTTGGCGATCGTGTTCTCAATGAACTTCTGACCACCGAATCCTGGATTCACACTCATGAGTAGCACGAGGTCTAGGTCTTCAATGATGTCTTCGAGTGAATTTACGGGTGTAGCGGGGTTCAAGGCTACACCGGCTTTCATGCCTGCCTCATGGATCTGATAAACGACGCGGTGGAGATGAAGAGCGGCTTCCTGATGGACGGTCATGATAGACACACCGGCCTTTGCTGCCGTATCGATATACCGCTCCGGTTTGACGATCATGAAGTGTGCATCAAGCGGTTTCTCGCATATTTTGTGAACGGCTTCAATAACTGGGAAGCCAAAGGATATGTTAGGTACAAATACACCATCCATCACATCACAGTGAAGCCAGTCAGCCTCACTGTGGTTAATCATGTCAATGTCTGCTTTTAGATTGCTGAAGTCGGCAGCCAGCAAGGATGGGGATACCAATGTCTGTTTTTCCATTTCTAATTAGCGTTTAACAATGGTGCTTCGAAAGCAAAGATGCTTTTTTTGCTCTTGCTCTTGAAAGCATTGTATTGGCGAGCGACTTCGCGAATGATGTAAAGCGACAACTCTGATGGCTGTCTCTCTTGGAGTAAAACTTGCGTCATAGGCATGTTCCTTTAGTGATGTACTATAATGATAACGCCATATGTCCGCAAATATTTTCTTCAAGAGAGAAAAATAATTTTATTTATTCAACGCAATAGGGCAGCCGCAAGGGCCGCCCTAACGTTAAAACCTTATTCCTTAGCAGTTGTCTTTCCCTTGGCTGCTGCTTTAGGCTTTGCTTCTTTCTTTACTTCTCTCTTGGTCTCTTTCTTCACCTCGTATTTCTCACGCAGGCTGGCCTCAGAAGCTTCGGCTTTCTCAAGACGAGCCTGGAGGCGTTCTATCTCCTGGTCTTTCATCTCAATCTCCTCGTTCTCGTTCTTGATGGTTGTGAGGAGCGAGTTGAGCTCATCGTTGTCGATGTCGGAAGGATAGAGCGAGTTGACACGGCTGATGAAGTCGCCAAGGATATTCATGTAGTTGGTGAAGGCATCGAACGGACTGCTGTAGATACCTCTGTCGAGCCCGACATGTGAGGGCTTCGTGGACATGAAGCGGAAGTTGTTGCTCGCCTGCAGATAGTTGAAGTCTTGATTGATCTGCGGGTCGTTGGCAATTTTCACACGATCAGCCACACTGTAGAGCTTGTTGAATGCTTCGCGCTGCATGGCGTTGCCGAGCCAACTGCTGACATCGCGCTCCTCGTCTACCCAGGAAAGGGTGTCGGGTACATTGAGGTCGCCGACGCTGTCGAACTGGTCGCATACCTCCGTTGGAGTAGAGAAGGTGATATTCTGTTGTTTGGCGAAGCGAGGCAGCGCATGGATGAACTCAAGGATGTTTGATGACAGGGGTTGGGCGATGCCTAAGGCCGAGAGCTCCATGAAGATGTTGATGACACGCTCTTCCTCGGGGAATTGTGCGATGCGCGAGATGTACTGGTCAGCAAAGAGCGGATAACCTTCCCAGTCGCTGTTGTTGAAGCGCAGACTGATATCATCACTTAGGGTGATATCGCGCAACAGAAGTTTTAGCTTGGGTGCGAGTGCACAGTTGTAGACATAGTGGGGTGACTTCCATCCGAGCACGTGCTTGGCACCTTCAGTGAGCATGCCTTTGAAGCCCATCTCGGCAGCCTGCTGACCGATGTCGTCGCTGTAGATGAGAGAGGAATTGCGGAGTACAGTAGGACGCTTGCCGAAATATTCGACCATCTTGTCGCACTGTTGTTTGACGTTGGAAGCAAAGACGGCCTTGTCTTTTAAGGACGATAATCCATGCGGATAGGGCTCAGCGAGAAATTCTACACAGCCCGTCTTGTTCAGTTCAACAAGCTTGTCGAGAACTTCCGGAGCATAGAGCTCCAGTTGTTCCATGCCTACACCGGAGAGTGAGAAGGCTACACGGAAGTATTTCCCGTTCTCTTTAATCATTTCGCCGAGAGTGTTGAGCGCCGGTATGTAGGAGCGCTCAGCTATGTCGCGGATTGTACGTTCATTCTCATAGTCATCATAATAGTAGTGGTCGGTGCCTATGTCGAAGAAGCGGTAACGCTTCAGATGTACAATCTGATGTATCTCGAAATATAAGCAAATGGTCTTCATAATTGATTATAGTTTCGTTCTATTATTTTGTTTTCTGTTGTTTGCTTTAGTTCCAGTGGAGTGTTCTGAGATAGAGTTCGCGGATCCATCGGCCTACCTTCTCCCATGTGATCTGTGCCACTTCTTCCTGGCCTTTCTGCTGTAAGTAGTTGAAGAGGCTCTCGTTGTGGCAGATACTGTAGATGGCATCGGCCATGGCGTTGATGTCCCAGTAGTCGACCTTGATACAGTTGGTGAGGATCTCGCCGCAACCACTTGTCTTTGAGATGATGGTAGGTGTGCCACATTGCATGGCTTCCAACGGTGAGATACCGAAGGGTTCACTGACGGATGGCATGACGTAGACATCGGAGTCCTTCAGACATTCATATACTTGTTTTCCGCGCATGAATCCGGGGAAGTGGAAACGGTCGGCGATACCGCGCTCTGCGGCAAGGTAGATCATCGACTCCATCATATCGCCGGAGCCAGCCATGCAGAAACGAATGTTCTTCGTGCGGTGCAGCACCATGTTGGCAGCTTCAACGAAATATTCAGGGCCTTTCTGCATCGTGATACGGCCGAGGAAGGTCACGACCTTCTCCTTACCTTTATGGTCTGGACGTGGAATAGCCTGGTTCTCGGCACTGAGTGGATAAACGGCATTGTGAACAGTGAAGACCTTGCGCGGGTCTTGATGGTAATGGTTGATGACGGTCTGACGCGTCAGCTCAGATACGCACATGATGCAATCGGCATGGTCCATACCGTCTTTCTCGATGCCGTAAACAGTCGGGTTGACATGTCCGCGCGAGCGGTCCCAGTCGGTGGCATGCACATGGATGCAGAGCGGCTTGCCGCTGACCTGTTTGGCGAAGATGCCGGCGGGGTAGGTGAGCCAGTCGTGAGCATGGATAATGTCAAACTCTTCGGAGCGTGCGACCTGACCGGCGATGATACTGTAGTTGTTGATCTCTTCCGTAAGATTGCTGGGATAACCACCGGCAAACTCCATGCAGCCTAAGTCGTTGACATGCATATAACGGAAGTCGGCATAGATGTGATCGCGGAAATGGTAATACTCCTCCGGACTCATGAGGTTGCCGATACGCTGCTTGACATAGTCGTAGTTGATGTCTTTATAGACGATAGGCACGCAGTTCATGGCCACGATATGGGCGAAGGTGTGGTCCTCGTCACCGAAGGGCCTTGGCAGACAGAGCGTAATCTGTACGTCTCCCTGGGCGTGGAGTCCCTCCGAGATACCGAAGTTGGCAGTAGCAAGACCGCCATACACGTGAGGAGGATACTCCCATCCGAACATTAATACTTTAATCATTGTTGATCCTCCTATTTGTTTTCATTAAACTTCTCCAATAGTTCGGTTGTACGGAGTATGCCTGCTACATTGGCAGCAAAGGATATAGCTCCTCTTCCTCGGAATGGCGGGTTACCGTCGAAGAGCTCGGGGAGGGTACCGATACAGTGGTTGAACATCTCATCCTCATAGCCTATCATCTGCCGGCGGATAAAGCTCAGGCGGGAGCGCTTGAAAAGTTTCAGACAGGCACTGAGATAGAAGCCTTCCAGCCATGGCCATGCTGTGCCCTGGTGGTAGGCGTAGTCGCGCTGTGTCTGTGGGCCGACGTACATGGGATTATATCCGGGGCTCTTTGGTGACAATGAGCGTAAGCCTTTAGGGGTGAGGAGCTCACGCGTACAGTAGTCGAAGACACTCTTCTGCTGCTGGGGTGTGAGGGGAGAGTTGTCGAGTGCTACGGCGAAGATCATGTTCGGGCGCACGCTCCAGTCGGGTGTGTCGCCGTCTACATAATCGTACAGATAGCCGTATTTATTTACAAAGGTCTCCACGAAAGACACCTTGCATCTTTCTGCAAGGGAATGAAGCTTTGCTGCGGAGTCGTTATCTCCAAGTTCCTTAGCGATATCTTCAGCAAAGACAAGTGCATTGTACCACAGTGCATTAAACTCAACGATGTATCCTGTCCTCGGAACGACAGGCTTGCCATTGGCGGTAGAGTTCATCCATGTCATGGCTTTTTCCTTGCCGTCAGTCTTGAGCAAGCCGTTGATGTCGAGCACCAGATGGGGGTGCTTATTGCTGCGGATGAAGCTGATGATGTCCTTGACAAGCTTGCCATATTTCTGAGCACAAAGCTTAAGTCCAAGTTTGTTGGCATATTGCTGTACGGCTCTGATGGCCCAAAGAGGAACATCGGGCTGTTCAATCTCTGAGATGAGTCCCGTCTGCTCTTTGCCTTCCATAAACTGGTAGAGCTGCTTTGTAGCGGTCTCCATGGCATCCTCAAAGTAGTCCACTTCATCGATGGAGAGCGTCAGACCTGGCAGAGACACGAACGTATCGCGTGCGCGGCATTTGAACCATGGATAGCCTGCAAGTACGTATCGTTTCCCATTTTTGTCATGAACATGGAATTGGTGGGCTGCGTTGATAAGACAGTGGAGGAAGTTATCGCGTGGTGTACGCTCGTCGGCTTCTTTCTCAAAGAGTGTCTTCAGCCCGCGCGGTTTAGATTCTGATGTTGAAGCTGCGAAGACGATGCTCTCGCCTTTCTTGATCGGGATGGAGAAATAGCCGGGCACATAAAGGTCTTCAGTGGACGAGTAGCCACGCTCCTGCTCTTTCGGATATTCGAGCCCACGATACCAGTCAGGATCAAAATTAAAAGTAGGCTTCTTGGAGAACTGCATGTAGAGGAAAGGATAGCCGTCGTACATGCGTGTGCGGATACCGTTCTCCACCTCTTCATAGTCGCGGCTTGCGCGCGCGTTCTCATGGGTGAACTGTCTCACGCTGCGGAAGGCGAGGAAGGGCTGGAATTGCAGGGTCGTCGGGGAGTGCGCATCCATAAGCGTGTAGCGGATGAGCACACGATCCTCATAATGCTGAAATACAACTTCTTTCTTCAGTACTACACCACCTACTCTGTAGACTGTTGTCGGTATCTTGTCGCAGTCGAAATCAAAGATGTATTTGTGACCATTGGGACTGAAGGCATCATGGTACTTATGAAGTCCAAGGTTGAAGGCGGCACCATGCTGGATGACCGTGCAGTCGAAGGAAGACAGCAATACATGGTTGTCATCGTCAAGTTCGGGCACAGGGACAACAAGCAGGCCGTGATACTTTCTCGTATTACAGTCGACAATGGTAGAACAAGAGTAAGCTCCCGAACGGTTTGTTCTTAACAGCTCTTTCTGGAGCGACTCCTGTAGGTTTATCATCTGTGCCCTTTCAAATTTGAGATAACTCATAGCAATAAGGCATTTATAGGTTCAACAAGACTTTTCAATGAGGTTGAATCAGTCAATCTCTTTCGGTTTTCAAATTTAGTAAAAACATTTTGGTTAGCAAAAAATTGTGCAAACGATTTTCCTAATTTATACTTTTTTAATATTATGGTCGAGTCGGGGACGCGACACATATGCGATGGAAACGTGACACATATGCGATGGAAACGCGACACATATGTGGCGGAAACGCGACACATATGTGGCGCGATGACCTTCTTCCCTTATTGTTTCATTATCTCATTATTTCAATATTTCATTCTTTCAATATTCGAATGGTTTCCTTGACCTTCTCTTCCATCGGTTGCAAGGCGTCGATCCAATGGATCGTAGCTCCACGTCGCTCCATCCCGCGGAACCAGGTCATCTGTCGTTTGGCAAACTGATGGATGGCAATCTCTAATTGTCTGAACATCTCTTCGTAGGTGAGTTTGCCGATTACATATTCGGTCACATATTTATATTCGAGGCCATAATAGATAAGGTCTTCGGGCTTCACGCCTTTGTTGAGGATGCCACGTATCTCATCTACCATGCCATTGTCGAGACGCTTCTTCAGTCGGTCAGTGATCTTGGCGCGCCGTGCATCGCGGCCAATACTCACGCCTACGATGACACTGTCGATAGCCGGGAAGGAACGGTTCTCTGTGGGGTGCTCGAGGTTGTAGGTCTCAATCTCTATGGCCCGGATAGCGCGTTGGCAGGAGTCTACATCGGTCGTGTTGTGCATGTTGCTGCCGGTCTTCTCTTTGAGCTGGGTGAGTATGTTTGTCAGTTCTTCAAGGCTCTTTCCTGCTAAGCTGTCGCGCAGTGCCTGGTTCTGTTGGACGGGTGAGAGATGATAGCCTTTGAGCACACTCTCGATATATAGTCCGGTGCCACCGCAAAGGATTGGCTGTACATCGCGGCTTTCAATATCCTCGTAGGCCTTGAGAAAGTCTTCCTGATATTGGAAAAGGTTGTACTTCGTGCCTGCCTCGCAGATGTCGATGAGGTGGTAGGGAATCTGTCGGCCATTGACGACATAGTCGTCCAAGTCTTTGCCGGTGCCTATGTCCATGCCGCGGTAGACCTGGCGTGAATCGCCAGAGATGATCTCCCCGCCTAATTCATAAGCGACATGTGCGGCGAGATCTGTCTTGCCTGAGGCTGTGGGGCCGAGGATCGTTAATAGCTTTTTCATACGGTGGCTAATAATAATATGAGTTAATAAAAAAGCCGTCCGGTACGCAACCGGACGGCTCCACATATCTTAAACGATAAACGTGTAATCAGTGGTATTACTTCAGCTCAGCGAAGTACTTGATAGTACGAACCATCTGAGAAGTGTAAGAGTTCTCATTGTCGTACCAGCTAACAACCTGCACCTCGTAAGTGTCGTCGTCGAGCTTCACAACCATTGTCTGAGTAGCGTCGAAGAGTGAGCCGTAACGCATGCCGAGGATATCAGAAGAAACGATCTCTTCGTCGTTGTAACCGAAGCTCTCGTTAGCCTCAGCCTTCATAGCAGCGTTGACGCTCTCAACTGTAACGTCCTTACCCTTAACAACAGCGTAGAGCAGAGTTGTAGAGCCATCAGGTACAGGCACGCGCTGTGCAGCACCGATGAGCTTACCGTTCAGCTCAGGAAGGACGAGGCCGATAGCCTTAGCTGCGCCAGAAGAAGCAGGAGTGATATTGCAAGCACCTGCACGGCTGCGGCGGAGGTTACCCTTACGCTGAGGACCGTCGAGGATCATCTGGTCGCCAGTGTAAGCGTGGATGGTCTGCATGATACCAGCCTGGATAGGATACTTGTCGTTCAGAGCCTTAGCCATAGGAGCCAGGCAGTTTGTTGTGCAAGAAGCAGCGCTGATGATCTGGTCGTCCTTAGTCAGAGTCTGGTTGTTCACGTTGAAGACGATGGTCTTCAGATCGTTGCCTGCAGGAGCAGAGATTACGACCTTCTTAGCACCAGCCTTGATGTGAGCCATGCTCTTATCCTTAGAAGTATAGAAACCTGTGCACTCGAGAACGACGTCGATGTCGAGAGCGCCCCAAGGAAGGTTAGCTGCATCCTTCTCCTTGTAGATAGTGATCTTCTTGCCATCTACCTCGATGTAACCAGCAGCTTCCTTACCATTCTCAGTGAACGGAGTATCGTTGAAAGAAACTGTATGGACGGGCTTCTCACCGATGATGCCCTGATAACCACCGTGTGTGGTATCATACTTCAGGAGCTGAGCCAGCATCTTAGGGCTGGTCAGGTCGTTGATAGCAACAACCTCATAACCGGGAGCTGCGAACATCTGACGGAAAGCCAGACGGCCGATACGGCCGAAACCATTGATAGCTACTTTTACGTTTGCCATTTTACTTGTTATTTATAAAGGTTTATAAAATGTATTTCCTAAAGAACTTTTCTTCTTTTTCGGTTGCAAAGATACAATTTATTTTCTAATTTTGCAGATGGTTTGAGTATTAAATAATATAAAAAACATATGCGCTCAGACAAATCCAAGGCAATTGTAGCACTCTTGTTTTATGTGTGCAATATTGACTTTGCAATTCATAGATTGTTTACACATATAATATATTAGTACATGGGAAAATTTTTAGACGAGTTCAAGTCTTTTGCAGTGAAAGGTAACGCTGTAGACATGGCTGTAGGTGTTATCATTGGCGGTGCTTTCGGTAAGATCGTTAGCAGTATTGTTGACGACATCATTATGCCGCCTATTGGCTGGCTTATCGGCGGAGTGAATTTCTCCGACCTGAAGATCAAGTTGCCGACGGTAGAGATTCCGGGCGTAGAGAAGATGGAGGCAGCCACGATCAACTATGGTCATTTCATCCAGACGTTGCTCGATTTCGTCATCATTGCTTTCTGCGTCTTCCTGTTAGTCAAAGCTATCAATACGCTGACGCGAAAGAAAGAAGATGCGCCCACGCCACCTCCTGTGCCTTCTAAGGAGGAGCAGTTGCTCACGGAGATCAGAGATCTGATGAAGGAGAAGAAATAAGAAAGGCGGCCACAAAGGCCGCCCCTACGATGAATTATTTCCGGATATAGTCTTTGGAGACTAAATCGTAATAAAGCGATTCCAGCTCGCCTAGCGTGAGCTTCTCCACACTATGTTCTATCGTGCGGATGAGCTCATCGCGGCGTGCGGCATCGTCACTGTCGAAGGAAGTGAAGACCTTACTCATGATACCAATTTCTATGAGAAGGTTTTACTCCCATTCGATTGTCGATGGCGGTTTTGAGGAGATGTCATAGCATACGCGGTTTACGCCCTTGACCTTACGTATGATCTCGTTGGAGACATCTGCCATGAAGTCGTAAGGCAGGTGAGCCCAGTCGGCGGTCATGGCGTCCATGGAGGTCACGGCACGCAGAGCCACGGGGTGCTCGTAGGTACGCTCATCGCCCATCACTCCCACGGAGCGGATGGTAGAGAGCAGTACGGTGCCAGCTTGCCATACATTGTCGTAGAGCGATGTGCCGTCCGGCATCTTGTATTCGTGCATCTTCTCGATGTAGATATCGTCGGCATCCTGCAGGATACGTACTTTTTCACGTGTGATATCGCCAAGGATACGCACGGCGAGACCTGGACCTGGGAAAGGATGACGCTTGATGAGACGTTCAGGCATCTTCAGCTCATAGCCCACGCGGCGCACCTCGTCCTTGAACAACCATTTCAGCGGTTCACAGAGATGGAGCTTCATGTCCTTCGGCAGGCCACCCACATTGTGGTGACTCTTGATGGTCATACCTGTGATGCTTAGGCTCTCGATGCGGTCGGGATAGATCGTACCCTGGGCGAGCCATTTGGCATCCGTGATTTTCTTAGCTTCGGCATTGAACACCTCCACGAAGTCGCGGCCGATGATCTTACGCTTCTTCTCAGGGTCAGTGACACCTTCGAGGTCCTTGAAGAACTTGTCGCTGGCATCGACACCGATGACGTTGAGGCCGAGACCGTTGTAGGCATCCATGACCTTCGTGAACTCGTTCTTGCGGAGCATGCCGTGATCGACGAAGATACAAGTGAGGTTCTTGCCGATGGCACGGTGCAGCAGTGTAGCGCATACGGAAGAGTCGACACCGCCGGAGAGACCGAGGATGACGCGGTCGTTGCCGATCTGCTCGCGCAGTTCCTTGACCGTGCTCTCCACGAAGGAGGCAGGGCTCCACTCCTGCTTACTACCGCAGATGTCGACGACAAAGTTCTTCAGGAGTTGTTTGCCCTGCAGGGTGTGGTACACCTCCGGGTGGAACTGTACGCACCAAACGCGGTCGTTGTCGTTGGCGAAGGCAGCGTATTTGACGTCGGCCGTCGAGCCGATGACATGATAACCTTCGGGGATGGCGGTGATCGTGTCACCGTGACTCATCCACACCTGCGAGCCTTTCTCAAAACCTTTAAAGATCGGCGACTGTGTGTCGATGGTCTCGAGGTTGGCACGGCCATACTCGCGGGTACCCGTCTGCTCCACGTTGCCACCGAGCGAGTAGCTGATAAACTGGGCTCCGTAGCAGATGCCGAGCACGGGGTAGTGGCCAATGATCTGCGAGAGGTCAACCTTGAACGCTTCCTTGTCGTGGACAGAATAAGGACTGCCACTGAGGATGACACCGATGATGGACGGGTCGTCCTTCGGGAACTTGTTGTAAGGCAGAATCTCACAGAACGTGTCCAGCTCGCGCACACGACGGCCGATGAGCTGCGTGGTCTGCGATCCGAAGTCGAGAATGATGATTTTCTGTTGCATATTATATAGTTATAAGAAATTTCTCTGCCTCATGCAGCGTGTCGAGCTTGCCGACATCCATCAGTTTGAGGTCTGGCTTGAAATAGCCTTTGATGGGTACGCGGCGGCAGATAGTGAGATAGAAGTCCATGATCGGGAACTTGTCGGGAGCACCGACCATATAAGTGAACATGCGGGGGTAGAATAGATGAATGCCACTGAAGGCAAAGAGCTTAAGGCCCGCGATTGTGAGCGGCTCGTCCGTAGCAATGATAGGATAATGCTGGCTTTCCAAAGCCTCTTTCACCTCGGGCCAGGGCGACTTCACCTCGCCGGTCTCGATGTTCACCCAGCCCACGAGTTGCATGTTTTCGTTGAAGACGAGATAGCGCTTCGTCTTTCGCCAGCTCACGAGCAACTGGGCGCCAGCCATCTGATGAGGTACGCCACAGTCGAGGCACATCACCTTGGGATCAAGCGTATAGAACTTAGCCAGGTCGACATTGCTCAGAATATCTACATTATGGATGAGGATGGGCAGGTTGGAGCGGAAGAGATGTGCAGCCTTGCGCAGTCCGCCGCCCGTATCGAGGAGCTTGTCGGTCTCGTCGCTGATCTGGATGTCCAGTCCGAAGTTGTCGTTCTCCTTCAGATAGTCGATGATCTGATTGGAGAAGTGGTGGACATTGACGACGAGATGGTCGAAGCCGGCATCCCGCAGTTTATAGATTACGCGCTGAATAAGCGGCATGCCGCCTACTGGCACCATGGCTTTCGGCATCGTGTCGGTAAGCGGCTTGAGGCGGGTACCCATGCCCGCGGCAAATATCATTGCTTGCATCATAGTGATTCGAGCCATTTCCTTCCTGACGGAGTCTTCTTCATCCAGAAAAGGAATCCGTAGGCGAAGACTGCAATGAGTCCAAAAGTCATTATCATTATCATAAGCGACTCTTATTTTGTTGCAGGTAAAATCTGTTGAATGTTTTGCTCACGATGCGTGACATGAACCTCGATGCCGAACTTCTTGTTGAGATGCTCAGCGAGATGTTGGGCACTGTAGACGGAGCGGTGCTGACCACCTGTGCAGCCGAAGCAGAACATCAGATGGGTGAAGCCACGCTGGATATAGCGTGCCACATGCTTGTCGGCAAGGGCGTAGACATGATCGAGGAATTCGAGAATCTCGCCATCGTCCTCCAAGAAGCGGATGACTGGCTCGTCGAGCCCCGTGAGCTTCTTGTAAGGCTCATAGCGACCGGGGTTATGCGTTGAGCGGCAGTCGAAGACATAACCACCGCCGTTGCCCGACGGATCCTCGGGGATGCCTTTCTTATACGAGAAGCTATAGACATCGACCACGAGCGGGCCTTTACCGTCATATTTGGAGAAGGTAGGCAGTCCATCTTGTGGATGCTGCGGATAGATGTCGCTTGTCGTTGTTTTGAATCCGTCCTTACGCGGCTGTATCACAGGGTCTTTATGCGCATATTGCGGCAGTTGCGTGAGCCTCGTCAGCACATCGCGCAGGTAAGGGTAGGGGAGCAGGTCCTCACGCAGTTTGAGCAGGTCGCGCAGGTTATCCATAGCGGGCGGGATACTGTCGATGAAATGCTGCTTATGCTCGAAGTAACCGCGGAAACCGTAGGCTCCTAAGACCTGCATCGTGCGGAAGAGCACAAAGAGCGTGAGACGTCCGGCGAAATGTCGAACGGTCGGCACCTCGGTGTATTGCTTCAGTGCGTCATAATATTCGGCGATTAAGTTACGACGCAGTTTGAACGAATATTTTGCGGAAGCCTGCCACAAGAACGAAGCGATATCGTAATAGAACGGTCCTTTGCGACCTCCCTGGAAGTCGATGAAGTAAGGGTTGCCATCTTTATCGAGCATGACATTGCGAGCCTGGAAGTCGCGGTAGAGGAAGCCTTGATTTGATTCAGAAGTGAGATCACGCGCCAGACTGCGGAAGTTAGCCTCGAGATGTACTTCGTTGAAGTCAAGCTCTGAGGGTTTCAGAAAGCAATATTTGAAATAGTTGAGGTCGAAGAGCACACCCTCCACGTCAAACTCCGGCTGCGGATAGCACACGCTCCAGTCCATGCCGCGAGCGCCACGAATCTGAAGGTTCGGCAGTGCGCGGATCGTCTTCTTCAGTAGTTCCTGCTCAGCGAGGTTATAACGTCCGCCCGCCTCACGTCCGCCTTTGATGGCATCAAAGAGTGAGGTGAAACCAAGATCCGTCTGCAGATACCGCATTTCGTCATCACTCACGGCGAGCACCTCCGGCACCGGCAGTTTCTGCTGGACAAAATGGCGGTCGATGGAGATGAAGGCATGGTCTTCCTCCTGACTCGTGCCAATGGCGCCGATAACGGTCTTGCCGTCAGTCCCTGACAGACGGTAATACTGGCGGTTGCTGCCTGCTCCCGCAAGCTTCTCTACATGAGCCGGCTCCATGCCCGCCCATTTCTTATATAGTTCAATGAGTTGCTGCATCTTGTTCGTGTTCTTGCCTCAAGTCATCAAAGAATTTCTTTGTCTTGCGGCGATATTCATAGTTAGCGATGAGTGCATCGACGACGAAGAGCAGCATCATGATTCCCAGAGACATCCAGAATGAATGAGTCAGGAATACGAGGCCGGCGCAGATAAGCAGAAACACGGCTATCTTCTGCCAGTTAAGGTGCAATTTCTTTATCATGGAGCAAAGATAATCATTTTTAAGCGATTATTGCGGAAAGTCGGAAAGTTTTTTGTGCAAAACTTGCTCGGCATGATAGGACGAGCGGACGAGCGGTGCGCTCTCCACATATTTGAAACCTTTGCTGAGGGCGATGTCGCGATACTCCTTGAACTGTTGCGGCGTGATGTATGCCTTCACGGGAAGGTGTTGGGCTGTGGGTTGCAGATACTGTCCCAATGTGAGGATGGTGCAGCCGGTGGCAAGGATGTCATCCATGGCTTGCAGAATCTCGTCGTGGGTCTCTCCCAAGCCGAGCATCATGCCGGTCTTGCATCGGATACCCGCCTTGGCGATGGTGCGGAGAACCTCTAAACTCGTGTCATAGGTAGCCACAGAGCGAACGGACGGTGTGAGTCGCCGCACAGTCTCCATGTTATGCCCGACGACATCGGGCTTCGTGGCAAGTACCTTTTCAATCAGCTCCGTCTTTCCTCGGAAGTCGGGGATAAGCAGTTCGATGCCGGTGTGCGGGTTGAGTCGTCGGCACTCCTTCACGGTCTCAGCCCAGTGGTGTGCACCATAGTCGGGCAGATCATCTCGGTCTACCGATGTGATGACGGCATAGCGCAGGTGCATCTGCTGGATCGACTGTGCCACTTTCTGCGGCTCATTGGGGTCGAGCGGCAGCGGATGGCCTGAGCGCGTGTTACAGAATCTGCAGCAGCGTGTACAGATGTCGCCACCGATCATGAACGTCGCTGTGCCATTGCGCCAGCACTCGTTGCGGTTCGGGCAGAGCCCGCTCTCGCAGATCGTATGCAGACGGTGTTCATGGATGATCTGCTGCGTGTCGCCATAGTGATGGTCCGTCAGCATGCTCGTGCGTAGCCACTCCGGCTTGGCGACATGAGGCGGACGGCCGAAGAGCAGACGAAGCAACTGGTCATTGCGCATGCCGCGGATAAAGGTACTGACATCGGTGCTCTCCAAGGCTTTCTCTACGGCTTCACGTGTGAAGTCGGTGCCTTTCAATGTATGAACAAGCTCGTCAATGTTTTTCAACACAAAGAAGTCACCGCCGAAGCGGAGATCTTCAATCTTGAAGTTCTTCACACTCACATAAGCCTCTACAATGCCTACGTCGGGAAAGCGGTGCTTGCAGGAAAGCGTGTAGGGTGGGTTCTTGCCCCGGATGAATGCGTCTGAAGCCCAGTTCTTCTCTAATACCTCAATCTGTGCCATGTCGGCAGCCGTGAGTTTGCGGCAGGCGTCTCTACAGATATGATGCTGGGCAAAGTTGACGAGCTCCTGCATCGTCATCGAGGTATAGTCGCCTACATTCGTCACCTTCGACGAGATGGAAGCCACGCCTTTCGAAGGCAGTTTCTCTTTGTTTGTCGTGATGCAGGGCTGCAGGATGCTGAGGTCTGCCTTAAATAATAAGGAGTTGTGCATGACGTTGCGGTTCGGGGCTGTATAGAAGGCAGCACCTGCCACTTTCTTGCCGTCGACGAGGATGTCATTGCGGCCCGTGACCTCAGCAGGTATGTCGGCGGCTCTCAGCGTGTCTGCCGTGAGTCCCATATATTTCTTGAACGTCTCCTCCACATTCTGCTGCTTCACGATATAAGACCATTGCTGGCAGCCACTGTCGGAGAATATGCAGCCACCTCCGCTCTTCCGCCGGAAGATGCCGACACCATGCTCCCGACAGTAGGCTTCATTGACCTCATTCTCAATGAGTTGGTTGCGGCCCACCATGAGGCAGGGCTGCACGGTCCAGATAAAGAAATACTCGTCATCATCGAAGTGGGTGGCAACATATTCCTCTACGGCAAAGTAGAAAGCCGGCGTCTTCCGCTCTTCAGCTATCTCGGGTATCAATAGGTATTTCATCAGTTCCTTGTTTGGTTGCAACAAAATTACTAAATGCAGCGGATTCCACAAAATTTAAAGCACTAATTATGATAGTTTCAATATAGAAGATTTTCTGAAGACCTCTTTCTATAAGATATATTTTTCTCACACGGATCTTAAAGATCTTAAAGATAGCTACGCTGTTCGCTACGCGGGGATGCTTAAGGTATGTGTAGCCGCAAAGCGGCGTAACCATCTTTAAAATCTTTAAGATCCGTGTGAAATGACAATCTTGGGGAATAACAACAAAAAAGGTGCAAACCTTTCGATTTGCACCTTTATATAGAGTTTTATAATCTTCCGATTACATCATGCCGGGCTGTGCGGGAGCCACAGGAGCTTTCTCCTCAGGCTTGTCGCAGATGAGGCACTCTGTTGTCAGGAACATGCCAGCGATAGAAGCAGCGTTCTCAAGAGCCACGCGCTCCACCTTAGCCGGATCGATGACACCAGCCTTGCGCAGATCCTCGTACTTGTCCTCACGAGCGTTGTAACCGAAGTCACCCTCGCCCTGACGAACCTTGTCGACAACCACGGCACCCTCGCCACCAGCGTTGGTAACGATCTGGCGCAGAGGCTCCTCGATAGCGCGACGTACGATGTTGATACCTGTCTGCTCATCAGCGTTGTCACCCTTAAGGTCCTCAAGAGCCTTCTGAGCACGGATGTAAGTCGTGCCACCGCCAACGACAACACCTTCCTCTGTAGCTGCACGTGTAGCGCAGAGAGCGTCGTCAACGCGGTCTTTCTTCTCCTTCATCTCAACCTCGGAGTTAGCACCGACATAGAGCACTGCCACACCGCCGGCGAGCTTAGCTAGACGCTCCTGCAGTTTCTCCTTATCGTAGCTGCTCTTTGTGTTAGCAATCTCGTTCTTGATCTGGTTCACACGCTCCTGGATGTTCTCCTTAGCGCCTGCACCACCAACGATGGTCGTGTTGTCCTTTGTCACTGTGACCTTCTTGGCAGAACCAAGCATCTCCAGTGTAGCCTGCTCGAGCTTCAAGCCCTTCTCCTCACTGATGACGACTCCACCGGTCAGAACGGCGATATCCTCAAGCATTGCCTTACGACGGTCGCCGAAGCCAGGAGCCTTGACAGCGCAGATCTTCAGGCTGCCACGCAGACGGTTGACAACGAGCGTTGTCAGAGCCTCGGAATCGACATCCTCAGCGATGACGAGCAATGGGCGGCCACTCTCTGCAGCGGGCTGCAGGATAGGCAAGAACTCCTTCAGGTTGCTGATCTTCTTATCATAGATAAGGATGTAAGGATCATCCATGACGCACTCCATCTTGTCGGTATCGGTAACGAAGTAACCGGACAGATAGCCGCGGTCGAACTGCATACCCTCTGTCACACCGATAGAAGTGTCGCGGGTCTTGCTGTCCTCAACGGTGATGACACCGTCCTTAGAGACCTTACGCATAGCGTCAGCAAGAAGCTTACCGATCTCAGGATCGTTGTTGGCAGATACGGTAGCTACCTGCTCAATCTTATCGTAGTTGTCACCGACGACCTCAGCGTTGTTCTTGATGTACTCAACAACCTTAGCCACGGCCTTGTCGATACCACGCTTCAGATCCATTGGGTTGGCACCAGCAGTGACGTTCTTCAGACCCTCGTTAACAATAGCCTGAGTGAGGATCGTTGCGGTTGTTGTACCGTCACCTGCATCGTCACCAGTCTTGGAAGCTACGCTCTTGACGAGCTGTGCACCTGTGTTCTGGAACTTATCCTCGAGTTCAACCTCCTTGGCGACTGTTACGCCATCCTTTGTGATCTGAGGAGCACCGAACTTCTTCTCAATCACAACGTTGCGGCCCTTAGGACCGAGTGTCACCTTTACGGCGTTAGCGAGCTGGTCAACGCCTTCTTTCAGAAGCTCACGTGCTTCTGTATCGTATTTGATAATCTTAGCCATTGTTGTATGTATTCTTTAATTGTTATTCATTAGTCTTCCACCACGCCAAGGACATCGCTCTGACGCATCATGAGATACTTCTCACCATCGATCTGAAGCTCTGTGCCACTGTATTTGCCATAGAGCACGGTGTCATTCTCTTTGAGCACCATAGGATCGTCCTTTGTGCCGCCACCGACAGCAACGACCTTACCGCGCTGTGGCTTCTCCTGAGCTGTGTCAGGAATGATGATTCCACCTACTTTTTCCTCAGCTGGTGCAGGAAGTACCAGCACTCTGTCTGCTAATGGTTTAATCTTCATAGTTCTATATATTTTAAGTATTAATTTATTTCTGTCTTGCTTTCATCGATTTCTCGTCCTCGATGAAACGGATTGTTCTTTCAATCCGCCCTAACTAATACGAAAACCGTGCCAAAAAGTCATATCCGATAAAGTGTGACAAAAGTGTCAGTCAGTAGTATGACAGATTTGCAGTCGGTGATATGTCATCGTTTGTCGAACGTCGCACGATTGTTTGTCGAACGTCGCACGATTGTTCGTCGAACGCCGCACGATTGTATGTCGAACGCCAGACAATTGTTTGTCGAACGCCGGCAAATGGCGTTATATATATAATGTGCGTGCGATTCCATTGAAATGGTGGTCTGATTCAATTGAAATCGCACCGCGATTTAAGAGTAATCGCATTGCGATTTCACCGTAATCGGAATGTCATGTCGGCGCAATAATTATTATTTTAACTTTTTTTACTAAGCAATTTTCCGGTTCGGTATACTCTTGTTAATTTTGCGAGAAATAATTAATAAATTATTTGCTTATGAAAAGAGTTTTACTTTCGTTATTGGTTCTATTCACCTTTGCAGGCTCTTATGCCGACACCTGCACCGTCGTGATTGACAACCTCAAGTTTTTGATCGACACACAGACGCAGGAAGCAGCGATGCTTGACAATTTCTATGTGGGTGTTATTAATGTACCGGAAAAAATCACTGTTAAAGGTACGGAGTTTACAGTTACTTCGTTAGGAGAAGGTTGTTTCTACTATTATGGAGATGATGATTTCGGTGGAGTAACGAGTGTTACAGTTCCCACTACTGTTACTTCTTTCGGTGAGGATTGCTTTAGATGTTCAGCTTTAACAAGTTTTACTATCCCCTCCTCGATTACTTCATTACCCTATAAATGTTTCGGGTATTGCGAAAAACTGAAGAGTATTACTATTCCTAATACCGTAAAATCAATAGATTATCGTTGTTTCACTAGTTGTATTTAGAGACCTCTAAATTACCATAAACAACGACAACCAACCAAACTTAAATCATTGAACTACAGACACTTTTAGATTTTAACACTTCAGAAGCTGTTTTTGGTTGCTTCGGAAATTCCCTATAAATTTGCAACGTATTTCTACCGCAGGGAATTTACGAGGCTTTATTTTTGCCACATCGTGGACAGAGTTGACAAGAGTTACTGATAGGTTACAAGAGTTGACAGATTCCTGACCCGTTTTTGAGAAAAGCAACAACGTGGCGAAAGTTGACAACGGGTGTCGAGAGTTTACCTGTGATGACTTGCGGAGAGGTACAACAAAAGATATGTTGAACCACTAATTATCGCAAGTATGCCAAAGACCAGAAAATGCGCTTATTGTGGCAAGATTTTCACCACAAACAGCGGAATGCAGAAGTATTGCTCGGAAGAATGTGCCGAGCAAGCGAAGGAAACCAAGAAAAAGAGACAAAGGGATTTCCTTCGGGCTGTCGAGCCTGTGATGGAACTCCAGCAGCAGGAGTACCTGACCTTCTCCAAAGCAGCCATCCTCTTAGGCTGCACACGCCAGTATGTCTATAAACTCGTTGAGCAAGGGAAGCTGCCGGCCTCACGGTTGAGTAGCCGAATGGCACTCATTCGCAGAAGTGACATTGAGAAGATGTTTGAGGCTAACCCTTATAACCGAGTCCTTCCTTGTACGAAGCCAAAGAAGTCTGTTTCCAAGATAATAAAGAGTTCTGCAAAGGACAAGGCAAAGGAGGAACTTGCAACCGATGAAGTTTTTGAATACTACTCTGGCGAAGAAGTAAAGCAGATTTATAAGGTCAAGCAGTCGTGGCTCTATGCCTCTGCCAAGCGCCACCAGATTCCCATGTGCCGTATAGCCGGACGGAACTACTACAGCAAGAAACACATTGACGCCGTATTCGGCACCAGCATAGACCTTGATGCTATTGTTGACTGGCTGTCTCCACAAGAAGTAGCAGACCGTTACGGCATCAATCTTACGGCAGTCCGTTCCTATGCTCACCGCCACAAAATACCCAGCAAGCGAGAGTATGGACATACCTATTATTCTCAAAGTCATTTTGACGAACTTCGTCGCACAGACCTTGTTGATAACGACAACTACTACACTGTTGAACAGGTGCAGCGGCTCTACGGTCTGACTAAAGCCAACATCTGCCATATCGTCAAGGTGAAGCATATTGAGAAGACAAAGGTGGGGAGGATGAACTTGCTCCTGCGCTCTGACGTAGAGCGAGTGATGGCAGAACGCAGGGCAGCTGGATTCTGATTTTCTACCTTGCTGACAGATTATTCACTGATTTTCGGGAATAATCGGAGTCAGCATCCTATCATTTTGTTATTTTGCACCCGTGGAGAGACAATCCACCATGAGTAACCAATAATAATAAGGTATATGAGTAACATCTGCAAGACCGTGACCCTCCGCACACGGAAAATAAAAGGCGGGGAACAGCTTTCGTTCTATCTCGACTACTATCCTGGCTATCGGGACGAGTCCACCATGAAGGTCATGCGCCATGAGTCGCTGGGCATCTACATCTATGCCAAACCGAAGAACCAGCGCGAGCGCGACTACAATGACCGTATGCGCGAGAAGGCCGAGGCCCTGCGTTGTCGACGTTTCGAAAGCATTGTCAACGAACGCTACGACTTCTTTGACAAAGAGAAGATGAAGGGCGACTTCCTTGCTTACTTCAAGGAGAAGGCCGAGAAGAAGAATACGAAGTGGGAGCATGTGTATAAGCACTTCGAGAAGTTCTGCGTCGGCAAGTGCCGCTTCGACGAGATCAACGTAGACCTGTGCAACAAGTTCAAGGAATACCTGATGAACGCCCCGCAGACCCTGCATCAGAGCCACAAACTGCATATCAACAGCGTGGCAGGCTATTGGTCAACCTTCCGTGCCGTGTTGCACACAGCCTACCGTGAGCATAAGATACAGGAAAACCCGAACGGATTCCTGGAGCGCATCGACACCATTCCCACGGTGAAGGAACATCTTTCGAGACAAGAACTGATAACACTGGCTAATACGCCATGTTCCTCAGAGGTATTGAAGAAGGCTTTTCCCTTCTCTTGTCTGACAGGCCTCCGCAAGAGCGACATCAAGCAGCTCACCTGGGAGAAGATTCAGCCCTATGGCGACGGAGGCATGTACGTCACCCTCCGTATGCAGAAGACTCAACAGTTGGTCAATAATCCCATCAGCAACGAGGCATTGGATCTGATTAACTTCTATGACGAGGATGAAAGCCGTAAGCCGACCGACAAGGTATTCACAGGCTTTAACGATAGTCTTACCCAGGCCCCGCTGAAGAACTGGTTGAAGGAGGCAGGCATCACCAAGCACGTGTCCTATCATTCGAGCCGTCATACTTTCGGTTCGCTACAGGTTGAGGCGGGCACCAGTGTCTACACTGTCCAGCACATGCTCGGACACAAGAACGTGGCCACGACGCAGATTTACGCAG
>DEKJ01000058.1:114337-114731 GCA_002353825.1 Prevotella sp. UBA2725
GATATAATCCTATCGTCAATCAGCTTATCCAAAGAGGAAACTCAGAGGGGAGTGTAGCATGCTGATTAAAGTCCCGAGTTCACAAATAGCCATGTGGCGACTGAGGGGCAAGACGAAAAGACATATATGAGGATGAAGCCTTGATTGGTTCAACGATAGTTCGGCGGTACCACATCCTTGCAATGGCGGAAGGCTATTATAAACGTCATTTCATAATACTCTGTCTATTTTGTGTTAGTGCAGAGCAACAAGAGCCGATTATGACGCAGCCGCAATAAGCGGAAACGAACGAAAGTCGCATCCGACAATATGTCGCGCCAAAAGTTATCAAGTGTAGCTAACTGGGGATTGCCTAAATCGGAACGCCAAAAGGCTATTGGGGTTGGCCCATGAA
>DEKJ01000001.1 GCA_002353825.1 Prevotella sp. UBA2725
ATTTTTCAACCGTACAGGTCGAACTATAATATGGAACAAGAATGGAAAAACGAAAGGCGGATAACTGATATGCGGTGGCACGATGATTTGAAGGAAGCAGTACAAAGGGAGTTGGACTCAAGGAAAGAAGGCCAGCAAACTGAGGCTCCGAAGGAGACCATCATCCCCGATTGTCTTAATACCCGTGAGGCTAAGAAATATTGGAAGCGATTGCAGAAGGCGGGGTATGTGGATGAGCATTGGCAGCGCACAAAGAAATGCTCCAGGCGCATCTCTGCGTATATCGCCAAGAAGATGGCCGACGTATTGGGGATCACTGCTTACTGGAAGTCGTTTGAAAAACTGTGGAATATCAAGAATCTCGCTCAAGAGAAATATAAGATGAAAGAACAGTATAATTATCCGAAGCGGAAAGACGAGATTGACGAGATCTTCTACGAATAAATGTGGTTCTTCCGATTTTTCGAGTTGTTGGGAGAACAACCTCGAAGAGGTTGAACATGGTTAGCCCCAGGTGAGGAGCGTAGCGACGTAACCTGGGGGTTAGGTGTGAGGCGTTTTCGTTGAAAGGTGTCCTCGAAGAGGGCAAACCTTGGGAGGGTGCTGATTTTTATAGGTTCGCCCTCTTCGAGGACGACAGGTCAGGTGTATCCGCCCGATACAAACCCCAGGTTACGTCAGCCCCACCTCCATCCCCCTCCCCCGTAGGGAGGGAGAACCTTCCTCACCTGGGGCTAACCTAATTGGCCCCCTCCGGGGACCTTATCAATCCAGGAAACCATAAATGTTTGGATATCTAATCTACTGTATTCAATCTTATCAGTAGCTATCAGAATCAATTGTTATTCAAGTGGTTATAAAAAAGTATCAAACTATAGGGTCCTATAGTGCTACCTATATAGGAATTTTGAATCAATAATTTTTCCTACCTTTGCAACCGTAATCTAGAACCGGACGCAACAACGCAAAGGATAAAACTGGATACTATTAAACTTATGGCTTTTGACCTAATTCAAAACATTAAGAACCCGCACACGGAGGTCTGTACTCCGGAGAAGATGAAGCGCATCATGCAGTCGGAGAACGTAAAGGCGACCTGCAAAAAGATTGCTGCTAACCATGACCTGATGCTCAAGGGCGAGATAACCCGTGAGGAGTTCGAGAAAAAGAAGACAGAACTCAAAAAGCATCTCCCCGCTTTCTGCTTCCATGCTCACTTCAAGGATGAAAAGAGGAGCAATGCCAGTGCTGAGCCGAGCGGACTGAGCATTCTGGACATCGACCACATTGACATGCAACAAGAAGTACCGGCCCTCTCCCTTCCCTCCCCCCAACCAGGGGGAGGAATGATTACCGGACAAGCAACCGATAATCAAACTGCAACAATGAGCAAAATCTTAAAGCAGCAGGTATTAAATAAGAGGCCTATATCGGACGATGCTACGATTGCTAAATTAAAGAGCCTCGGCATCGTCCTCGTTCACCACATCACACCTTCTTGCGAGGGTCTTCGACTTGTATTCAAGCTTCAGCCCGGTGAGACTCTCGTGCAGGGTCAACAGCGCATGGCGAAGACGCTCGGACTGGCAGCGTTCGACGGTGCCTGCAAGGATCTCGCACGCTGCTCATTCGCCGTGCCGGAGAACTACGTGCTGTATGAGGATAAGGAAGGACTCTTCTCGCCCAGTGCAGTGGCCGTGCCCAAACGTGACAGTGCAGTGGCCGGTCTTGTACCGGCCACCAGCGGACAAGGTAATCAAAAAACATCCGATTCCACAGCGCCATCCGGGGTGGTGGCCGGTACAAGACCGGCCATTGCAACAGCACAGGACTTGAGGGTGTTTGACGAAGTGGTGAAAGCCTCAGGATTAAAAATAGCCAACCTCAACAACGTCGGTACCCGCCACAACTCGCTCATCGCCATTCTCTCCTTTGGCCTCAATCGACTTATGTCTGAGGGCCAACTTCGAGCCGTTATCGCTGAGCGCATGCCCGATTATTACAAAGAGAAGGACTGTCAGGATCTCATTCGCGACTACTATTTGAAGTATTATGATCCCTCGAAACCGATGTCGGCCCGGCTCCGCAAGATTTTCATCGATTCGTTGAACAACAATAGCACTGACAAAAGCAACGACAATCGTAACGCTCAATCCTCAACGCTCAACACTCAGCAAGCTGAAGAAGACAAGGAAGTACAACGGATGGCTAAACTAAAAAAGCAGAAGCGTATCTTAAAGCATCTTCCTATGGGCTTGAGGGAATCGATAGAGGGATTGCCTGAGGAGATGAAGATGCCTGTGCTCTGTGCACTTATGCCACTCGCTGGCGCCTACGCCGATGGCGTGTCTGTAAGCTATTGCGATGGACAGCTGCAAAAACTCAATCTCATGACAATCATTGTAGGTCCACAAGCCAGTGGCAAGTCGGCATGTACTGCAAAAGTCAATATGTGGTTGGAGCAGATGGAGAAAGATGATGCCCAGGCACGTAAAATCGAGGAGCAATGGAGAGAGGAATGCCGCGCCAGGAAGTCGACAGAAAAGGCACCAGAGAACCCACATGTATTGATGAGAAACGTACCGGTCACCATCTCTTGCTCCACCCTTCTTAAGCGCTTCAAAAACTCACACGGACATACGATCTACTCTTTCGGTGAAGAGCTCGATACGCTTTGCAAGACCAACAAAGCTGGTTCCTGGTCTGATAAGTATGACGTCTACCGTTTGGGTTTCGACAATGGCAAATGGGGTCAGGACTATAACTCTGATCAGGCAGAGAGCGGCATCGTCAAGGTGGCTTACAACTGGAGCATGCTCGGTACCTATGGTGCTCTGCGCAAGTGTTTCCGCAACGACAATATAGAGAATGGCCTCTCTTCGCGAGTAATCATCAGCGAGATGCCCAATGCTGCTTTTGCTCCTATGCCTGTCTTTGTCCAGCCTTCAAACAATCTGTCAGAGGTCATCGATAAAGCAGTGACCAAGCTTCGTTCTTGCAGCGGCTTCATCGATACGCCTAAGCTCCGCAAGACTATTGCTAAATGGGTTGAAAAAAAGCGAATAGAGGCTTCGGCTGACGGCGACCTCGTGAAAGACACCTACCGCAAGCGTGCGGCTGTCATCGGATTCCGATGTGGTGTAGTGGCTATGCTTTTGGAAGGTGCAGAGAATAAGAATGTGCTCGATTTTGCAACGATGATGGCGCAATACGTGCTTGATATGCAACTAAAGTATTTTGGCTCCTTGCTGAGCAATGAGTTCAAGAAAGCTAACGAAGAGCAGGATCGCTATAGTGTAAACGGCTCTATCTTTGACAAGCTTGCGCCCGTGTTCTCTATCGAGGATCTTGAAGCGCAGAAGCCTAATACCAAGCGCAGTACGCTCTATCCCATTGTATCAAGATGGAAGAAAGATAATTGGGTGGAGAAGATTGGAGCCAATCAGTGGAAGAAGATTAAGACAGCATAAGGTTCAATGTTTCATCGTTTCAATGTTTCAATCTTGCAAACCTTGCACCTTGCAAACCTTGCATTAAGCTTTTTCTAAGTAGTCAGTGGCCGCACCCCCCTCGTCCCCCCATCCATCGGGGGGCAGGAATGTACCGGGCACCCACTGCAGGGCAACTAAAATAAACGCAACTATTTTGGATTCTTCCGAAATTTGGATTGATGATCACCAAACAGCCTCGGAGAGGCTGACTCTGCATAACCCCAGACTAAAGGAGCGATAGCAACTGCAGTCTGGGGGTTACGGAATAGGAGCTGATTCACTGATTTCCAGCCTCGAAGAGACTGGCTGCGCCTTGGCGCGCTATGCTTCGTATAATACTATCTATTAATGACATAGCGCACTACGTGCAGCCTGCCTCTCCGAGGTAGAAGGTCAATTGTCACAACTCTATCCTAACATACCCCAGGCTACGTCGCTACGCTCCTAGCCTGGGGTTATGCAGAGTCAGCCTCTCCGAGGCTGTGTCACGCTATCAACCCGAAAACCGGAAGAGCCCTATTTTGAATTACTTTTGCTGTCGGTGGCCGGCACTCAGGCCGGCCACTGCACTGAACACCCTTGCATTAATACGCCTCCCGGTATTTGTTCTCGTCTTTGTCCTGAAGCATCGAGAGGTAACTGTTGTAGCGGCTCTCGGCAATATAATGTTCCTCCACAGCTTTACGCACGGCACAACCCGGCTCATGCGTATGGGTGCAGTTGGAGAAACGGCAGTTCTTGGAGAACTTGAATATCTCTTTGAAATAGCTTCCTATTTCTTCCGGTTCCATATCAAAGGAGCCGAAGCCTTTGATGCCCGGCGTATCGATAAGCCAGCCTCCCTCAGGAAGCCGTACCATCTCAGAAAATGTGGTTGTGTGCATGCCTGTGTCGTGAGCGTCACTGATGTCAGCCACACGCGCATCGGCACTGGGCACAAAAAGGTTGAGCAGGGTCGACTTCCCCACTCCACTGTTGCCACTGAGCAGCGTCACCTTGTCTTTGAGCATCTCGCGCAGCGGCTCGATGCCTTCTCCGGTCTCAGCCGATATCTGAAAACACTGATAGCCGACCGTCTCATAGAGGTTCACCATCATGTCCTGATAATGGCGTTCATCGGCATCGAGGAGATCAGTCTTGTTGAAGACGAGCACGACAGGCACCGAGTAAGCCTCCGACGAAGCGAGGAAACGGTCGATGAATGTCGTGGAGGTCTCAGGATGCGCCACCGTCACGACGAGGAAAGCCTGATCAAGGTTGCAGGCGATGATGCTGCTCTGCTTGGAGAGGTTCGTAGCGCGACGGATGATGTAGTTCTTCCGGTCATCGATAGCGGTAATGAGCCCTTGCCCTTCCTCGTTGATGATGATCTCCACACCGTCGCCTACGGCCACAGGGTTCGTGGAGCGGATGCCTTTGAGCCGGAACTTACCTTTCACCTTGCTCTCCACCGTCTGCCCCTCATCGGTCAACACTGTGTACCAGAACCCTGTGTTCTTAATAACCAAGCCGTGCATTAGATCGTCATGATTTCTTTCTGCTTCGTAGCGAGCGTAGCATCAATGGTCTTGATGTACTTGTCGTGAAGCTTCTGAAGGCTGTCCTCGGCGTCCTTCTCCTGATCCTCAGAGAGACCGTCCTTGATAGCTTTCTTCAGCTTCTCCTTGTACTCACCGCGCACGTTGCGGACCTGCACCTTAGCCTGCTCGCCGATCTTGTTGCACTGCTTCACAAGCTCCTTACGACGGTCCTCAGTGGGCTGCGGGAAGCGGAGGATGACCATCTCACCGTTGTTCTCCGGTGTGATGCCGACATCAGAGTCCATGATACCTTTTTCAATATCCTTGATAGCCTTACGCTCCCAGGGACGGATCGTGATCGTGCGGGCATCAGGCACCTGCAAAGCAGCAACCTGGTTCAATGGCACCATCTGCCCGTACGACATTACGCGAACGGAATCGAGAATGGCTATGTTGGCACGTCCTGCACGGATACGTGACAGTTCTCCCTCAAGGAAACTGGCGCTTTTCTTCATTTTATCTTCAGCGCTCTTCAGTGTCTCTTTAACGTCAATCATATGATTATAGGTTTATATTTCAATATCGGTTACAAATTTAATTACTTTTCGGCAAAGTGAGAAAATTTTCGCAGTTTTTTTTCAACGCCCCTACGGCAATACCTGCGATACCTTATTGGTAAGCGCTACGAAGTCGTCTACCGACAGCTGCTCCGGCCGCTTCGTCATCATATCGTCGGCAAAGAACTCGGGAGACGGCATGTTGTCCTTGCCAAACAACGGCTTGAGCGACACGCGCAGCATCTTACGGCGCTGATTGAACACCGTCTTGACAACACGTTTGAACAGAGCCTCATCGCAGCCGAGATCGGTAACCTTATTGCGGGTCATGCGGATGACAGCACTCTTGACCTTGGGTGGCGGATTGAACACATCCTCATCAACGGTGAAGAGATACTCCGTGTCGTACCATGCCTGGATCATCACGCTGAGGATGCCATACTGCTTTGAACCCGGCTTGGAGGCGATGCGTAGAGCGACCTCTCGCTGAATCATTCCCGTACAGCAAGGAATGAGCTCCTTGTTGTCGAGCATCTTGAAGAAAATCTGCGAAGAGATATCGTAGGGATAGTTGCCTGTGAGCACGAACGGCTTGCCGTCAAACACTTTCGTGAGATCCATCCGCAGGAAGTCCTCGCCGAGGATATTGTCGCGCAACTTCGGGAACTTCTCATAGAGGTATCTTACACTCTCGGAATCAATCTCCACGGCTTTCACCTCCCGCGGTTTCTCCACGAGATACTGCGTCAGCACACCCATGCCCGGACCTATCTCGAGCACGGGAATGTCGGGGCACGCGTCTACGGTGTCAGCGATGCGCTTGGCGATATTGAGATCCGTGAGGAAGTGCTGGCCAAGGTTCTTCTTCGGTCTAACCTGTTTCATATATTATCCTTCTCTGAAGAAATCCAGGCACTGCTTGATCTCCTCGTCTGTTGCTGTCTGGTCAATATGGATATCACCGACCTCAGAGAGCAGTGTGAAGTTGATCACGCCCGCCGTGTTCTTCTTATCGTGGCGCATGAGATTGATGAGTTCATCATAATCGTCGCATGTGATGCCAAAGGCTCCATAGTTCTCGCGGATATACTGCACCGTCTGATGCATCTTCTCCGTGGGGAAGCCCTGCTTGAGCGAAGAGAGATAGAGCTCACAGATGAGTCCGTAAGCTACGGCATAACCATGGAGGATCGGCGTCTTGCCGTTCTCCTTACTGTGGATGAGTGAGAAGCTTTCGAAGGCGTGACCGAAGGTATGACCGAAGTTCAGTGCCTTGCGGATACCTTTCTCCTTCGGGTCTTTCGTAACGACACGCTCCTTCACAGCCACCGACTTCCCAAGCATCGTAGCGAGATGCTTCAAGTCGGGGTTGTCGAGGTTGAAGTTGAGCAGCTCCGCCCAGTTCTTGGTGTTGGAGATGAGTCCATGCTTCAACATCTCTGCGTAGCCTGAATGGATGTTCTGAGCATCGAGCGAGCGTAGGAACTCTGTGTCGAGCAACACGAACTTCGCATCGTTGAACACACCGACCTCATTCTTCAGACTGTCGAGGTTGATACCTGTCTTGCCTCCTACCGAGGCGTCGACCATAGCGAGAAGCGTCGTGGGGATATTGATGAAGTCGATGCCACGCTTGAAAGTTGAAGCCGCAAAGCCACCGAGGTCTGTCACCATGCCGCCACCGAGGTTGATGAGCAGCGAGTGACGCGTTGCTTTGCCACGCTCCAGTTCACGCCACACGTAAACAAGCGACTCCACGTTCTTATGGATATCGCCCGGCTCAATGGCTATGACATGGGCATCGCGCAGACCGATAAACGTCTCTATCACCGGCCAACAGTTCTTGCGTGTGTTGTCGTCGGTGAGAACAAAAATGTTGTCGTGCTCGCATTCTGATATCGCCATGGCCAAATCTGTAGCGAGCTGATGGGTTATCATCACTCTCTGTTTCATGATTCGCATACTTAACGTTTACTGCAAATATAATCATAACAAGGCCATAATACTAACAATATGATAATAAATTATTGTTTTTTAAGAATATCTCTTGCATTATTGCGCAATCGTGGGGAGCAATGTGCAAAAATCCAAAATCAAAATAAACATTGCGATTCGTTAAACAATCTGCAATTATTAAACCATTTCCACTCCTCTACGTTTATATTTCAGTAATGAATCAAAATTATAGGTAAGGGAAAGAACAATGAAGAAATTACTATTGCTTGCCATCATGGTGCTGACGACAGTCGCCGCCATGGCGCAGAGCCGGGAGATTTCGGGTACCATCACCGACAAGCAGAGTAAAGATGCTGTGTCGCTGGTAACGATTCAGCTCTTGAAGAAAGACTCCACATTCATCGCGGGTACAACATCAGGCGACGACGGTAAGTTCTCGCTCAAAGCGCCATCCGATGGTCAGTTTATTTTAAAGCTGTCAAGCATCGGCTACAAGACCATCACACGACCGATAACTATTAAGGAGGATGCCGATGTGAATCTCGGCAACATTCTCTTTACCGCTGACGCCATCATGCTGAAAGAAGCTACCGTGACGGCACAGGCGCAAAAGGTCATCTTGAAAGAGGATACTTTCGTGTACAATGCCAGCGCCTACCGCACGCCTGAGGGCTCCACGATCGAGGAGCTCGTAAAGCGCTTGCCCGGTGCTCAAGTTGATGACGACGGCAAGATTACGATCAACGGCAAGGAGGTAAAGAAGATTCTTGTCGACGGCAAAGAGTTCATGACTGGAGACACGAAGACGGCCATGAAGAATATTCCTACCTCCATTATTAATAAGGTGAAGGCCTACGATCAGAAGAGCGACCTCGCACGCGTCACGGGTATCGATGACGGTGAGGAGCAGACCGTGCTCGACTTCGGCATCAAGCCGGGTATGAACAAAGGCTTCATGACCAATGTCGATGCAGGCGTAGGTACCAAGAGCCGTTACAGTGACCGCGCCTTCGGAGGATACATGAGAGGTGACTTGAAAATCTTCGGCATGGGCAATGCCAACAACGTCAACGACATGGGCTTTGGAGGTCGTGGCGGTGGCTTCGGACGCGGACGAGATGGCCTCAATGCCACAAAGATGGCGGGCGTGAATATCAATTATGAGAATAAAGACAAGCTCAAGATCGATGGCAGTGCTCGATGGAACCACAGCGACGGCGACACTCAGACGAAGACAAGTGCCGAGAACTATGTCAGTACCGTGGGGTCATTCTCCAACAGTCTGAGTCACAGTTCTTCACGCTCTAATAGTTTCAATGCCCAAGCTCGTGTGGAATGGACTCCCGACTCCATGACGAACATCATGTTCCGACCCACAATGACCTTGAGCACAAGCGATGGACTCTCTTCGAGCACCTCGGCTTCGTTCAATAGTGATCCTTACACGTTCGTCACTGATCCGTTGGCTAAAGCAGCCCTGCAGCAGTTGGCAGCAGACAGTGTCGTTGTCAACTCGAACAGTTCCAATGGCATCACTTATTCAAAGAGTAACAGTTTCGGTGCGATGCTGCAACTGAACCGTAAACTCAACAGCCGTGGGCGCAATGTCACCGTCCGGGGCGACGTGAGCTACACCGACTCCAAATCAAATTCACTCTCTACTAACAACGTGCATCTCTATCAGATCCAGAATGCACTCGGACAGGATTCCACTTATCAGACGAACCGCTACAACCTTGCTCCGTCAACGAAGTGGAGCTACACCCTTCAGGCTACCTACAGTGAGCCGTTGTGGAAGGCAACATTTTTGCAGTTCCGCTACCGCTTCCAGTACAGCTACAGCAAGAGTGACCGCTCGACCTACGACTTCTCGAACCTCGGTGAGAACTTCTTCTCAACGGTGTCACCTGCCTATCGCAATTGGGACAGTTACCTCAATCTTCTGAGCAATCCGTGGACGAGTTATCTTGACACGGACCTCAGCCGTTACTCCTCTTATAAGAATTACACGCACAACATCGAACTGATGTTCCGCATGCTTCGTACGAAGTGGCACCTCAATGTCGGTGTCATGCTTCAGCCGCAGATCTCGCATTATAAGCAGAACTATCTCGGCATCGCTGTGGATACCACACGCACGGTGACGAACTTCACTCCGACATTCGACTTCCGTTATCGTTTCAACAAGGTGAGCAACCTGCGCATCAACTACCGCGCCACCACAACGCAGCCTACGATCACACAGTTGCTTGATATTTACGACGACTCCGACCCGCTGAATATCTCTACGGGTAACCCGGGACTGAAGTCTTCGTTCAATCAGAACTTCCGACTGTTCTACAACACATATAATCAGAAAACAAAGCAGTCGCTGATGACGTTCATCGACTACAACAACACACAGAACAGTATCAGCAATAAGGTGACATATGATGAGAAGACGGGTGGAAGACTGACGCGGCCGGAGAACATCAACGGCAACTGGAATGTGAACTCCGCGTTCATGTTCAACACGCCGCTCGACTCTGCCGGCTACTGGAACATCAATACGTTTGCCAACTTCAACTACGCCAACAACGTGGGTTATATCTCACTCTCCCGCAACGCCAGCTCACTGAAGAACACAACGCGAGACATGACGATCAGCGACCGACTAGCAGGCAGCTATCGCAACGACTGGCTTGAGGTGGAGCTCAACGGAGCTTTCAGCTACCGCCACTCCAACAACAAACTGCAGCCAGCCTCCAACTCGAACATCTGGCAGTACAGCTATGGTGGAAGCATCAACCTCACGGCGCCGTGGGGCACCGGTCTCTCTACAGACCTCAATATGAACTCACGCCGCGGCTACTCCGACAACTCACTGAACACGAACGAACTTGTGTGGAATGTGCAGCTCTCACAGAGCTTCTTGAAGGGCAAGCCCCTCACCGTGATGCTCCAGTTCTACGACCTGCTCCATCAGCAGAGCAACCTCAGTCGTACGATCTCTGCTTCGATGCGTTCAGATACGGAGTACAACTCTATCAACAGCTACGTCATGCTGCATGTCAACTTCCGCATCAATGCCTTCGGTGGCAAGCACAAAGGCCCAGGCGATGGTCCCGGTGATGGCCCTGGTTTCCGTGGAGGTCCCGGCCGTGGTGGTCGTCCACCAATGGGTGGCCCCGGTGGCGGTCGTCCACCGCGTGGCGGAGGCTTCGGCGGATTCTAATCGTTAATCTTATCGATTCATCCCTTTGCAGTGGCCGCCCCAAGTGGCGGCCACCATCAGCAAAGCAAATAAAAAAGTTAAGCGCGTTACAATAGAAATACTGTAACGCGCTTCTTTATTTCTTTATGTAATCAACATCCCTCCCTTTAGATTGCTCTCCCTTGTTAAGGGAGGTGGAGGGATGAAGCTTGGGTAGGCCTGAGGGCTTTGGTAGGCCCCTCCTCCCTTACTTTCTGTACTTGCAGCATCCAGGCAGCTTGCCATAGGCAGCTGCAGAAGCCTTAGCCTTGTCGGTGTCGTGACCAGCAGCAGCAACAGCCTTCTCTATCTTGTTGAGATTCGTCTTGCTGTCATCGAAGACAACGTTGCAGACCTTCGACTTCTGGTTCCACGATGCTGTCATCACACCAGGAACACTCTTGCAGGCCTTCTGAATACGAGCCTGACACATCTCGCACTTACCGTCAGCCTTGAACGACTTCTTTACGGTCTTAGCTTGAGCAGAGGCGCATATTGCCAATGCGGCAACAAACATAAATGCAATCTTCTTCATAATCTTTCCTTTCTTATTTGATTGAAACTAACTTGATTGTAACTGATTTAATTGTAACTGAATTAATTGTAACTAAAACGTGAATAAGAGTTGTTATCCTCTAATTTTTCGGCAAAACTACAAAAAAACATTCATTTCCAACAATGTTTCCAAACTATTATGCTAATTTTGCAAATCATTAGAAGTAGTTTGCAAGAGACTACCGTAAGAATTAGTTGTAGAAAGGAGACACAGCCCTGTCTTATGGCACGACGAATCAGCGCATATCTCACCATTCTGCTTTTCCTGATCGCGGTATCGGGATTGCAGATCAACGTTCATTACTGTGGTGATGAACAGATGTTCGTGTCGCTGAACGGTATCGATGTCCATAACTTTGCAGATGCAGCCAACGACTGCTGCCATGGCGGCAAGGAAAAATGCGACGGGTGCCATGACAAGGCACATTTCGTACAAGTAAAGTCGCATTTCGCACTTGGTCAGACCGTTGACCTCACGCCAAGTCTATACAATGCTAATTGGTTCCACGGCGACCTGCCCGCTTTGTGGCAGCCCTTCTCGTGGAATGCATTAGCATACGCTTCAGAATCACAATCTTATTATTATGTACCACCGGCTCCACCCGGACTTTTTGTGGAGCCTCATGGTTTGCGTGCGCCACCGATGGGATAATGTTTTCATTATTCATCATCAACACGTAAATCAATAATCAATGGTAAACAAAATTATTGGCTATTTTCTTCGCAACCGCATCATCTCGCTGTTCGTGCTTCTCGCCGTCATCCTGGGCGGCTTGGCTACGATGCCCTTCGACTGGGGTACGGACGGAATCATCCCGCGTGATCCGGTGGCTGTGGATGCCATTCCCGATATCGGAGATAATCAGCAGATTGTCTCCACCGACTGGATGGGACACTCTCCGATGGATATTCAGGAGCAGATCACCTATCCACTCACAACAGCATTGCTCGGCATTCCGGGCGTCAAGACCATCCGTTCATCATCGATGTTCGGTATGTCTTTTATATACATTATCTTTAACGACAACGTAGAGTTCTATTGGAGCCGTTCACGCATCCTTGAGAAGCTCAACTCACTGCCTGCTGGTCTGTTGCCCGATGGTGTTCGGCCCACACTCGGTCCCGATGCCACAGCCCTCGGACAGATCTATTGGTACACACTTGAAGGACGAGACCCGAAGACGGGTAAGCCTACGGGTGGATGGGATCCGCAGGAGCTCCGCACAATCCAGGACTATTACGTGCGCTACAGTCTCTCTTCGGCTGAGGGCGTGTCCGAGGTGGCCTCGGTCGGTGGCTTCGTCAAAGAGTATCAGGTAGACCTCGATCCCGATGCCATGCGCTCTTATGGTCTGAACCTTATTCAGATCATGAAGGCCGTGAAAAACTCCAACATTGATGTCGGAGCTGGCACCATGGAAGTCAACCAAGCCGAATACCTCATCCGTGGTCTGGGCTATGTGAAGAAACTCTCCGACCTTGAGAATGCTCCTATAACATCGAGCAACGGCGTGCCTGTGCGTATCAAGGATGTGGCAAAGGTCAGCTTTGGACCTGCCGACCGCCGTGGAGGCCTCGACAAGGAAGGTCAGGAGGCGGTAGGTGGCGTTGTTGTGGCGCGCAACGGCAGCAACCCGATGCAGGTTATCAACAACGTCAAGGATAAGATCAAAGAGATGCAGAGTGGGCTCCCCGAGAAGGTCCTTCCCGACGGTACCCACTCGAAGGTCACCGTCGTACCTTTCTACGACCGCACTCAACTCATCAAGGAGACTATTGGCACCTTGGAGAGTTCACTGACCCACGAGGTTCTCATCTGTATCATCGTGGTGCTCATTCTCGTGCTCAACCTCCGAGCCTCTGTTGTCATCGCTACAATGCTCCCTCTCGCTGTGCTCTGCACGTTCATCGTGATGAAGCTCTGCGGCGTGGAGGCGAATATCGTGGCCTTGTCGGGTATCGCCATTGCCATCGGTGTGATGGTCGACGTCGGCGTCGTCTTCATGGAAAATGTTGTGCGGCATGTACAGAGCGATGACCGCGACCCCGTGACGGGAGAAGTAATATGGCCCCGTGGCAAGGCGCTGGAAGACACCATCCTCTCAGCAGTGAGCGAGGTAAGTTCCGCCGTGATGACAGGTATGGCTACGACGGTTATTTCCTTTCTCCCGGTCTTTGCTATGCAGGCGCAGGAAGGCAAGATGTTCCATCCATTGGCATTCACGAAGACCTTTGCCCTGCTCTCCGCACTTATCTTGGGTCTCGTCATCCTCCCCACGCTCGCTTATTGGATATTCTCACTGCGCATGCCACAGAAATGGGCGCTGCATCTTTTCCATGGCAAGCCCGCACCAAAGACGGTGAAGATAGGACGATGGCAGATCAAAACCAACTATCTCACAGTAGCTGTCATCGTACTTTTTGCTACGTATATTCTTACAGGTCACTGGATGCCATTAGGCCCGAAGAACGGCATGGTGCTCAACATGTTCTTCGTGCTCGCCATCATCGGTGTGGTGCTGGCATTGCTATGGCTCATGGTTATCTATTATGAGCGCATCCTCCGCTGGTGTCTTGACAATCGCTTTAAGTTCATGCTCATCCCGTTGCTGACGCTCGTTGCCGGTGCCATGATCTGGAAACACACGGGCTCCGAGTTCATGCCGACACTCGACGAGGGTACGTTCATGCTCATGCCGACGAGCATGCCTCACTCCGGTGTGGAAGAGAACCTCAACCTCTGCCGTCAGCTTGATATGCGTGTGAGTGCCATCCCCGAAGTGGAGAGCGCTGTAGGCAAATGGGGACGCGCCGAGTCGGCACTTGACCCTGCACCAATCCAGATGTATGAGGTCACGGTCAACTATCGTCCGGAATATATGCTCGACGACGATGGTCAGCGTGCTCGCTTCAAGACGGATATCCACGGTCGTTTCATTCTTAAAGGCGGCAAGACCTATGACCCCTCGAAGGAGTTCCGTATCATTCCGAGCGACTCGCTCATTCCTTCTTCTCACGGCGAATATCTCCGCCAGTGGCGCGACAACATCCGCACGGAGGATGACATCTGGAATGAGATAGAGAAGGCCAGCAACCTCCCCGGACTCACAGGCTCACCAAAGCTCCAGCCTATCGCCACACGTCAGGTGATGCTCTCTACAGGAATGAAGGCAGCTATGGGCCTGAAGGTCTATGGCCCCGACCTCGAGAGTATCGAGAAGGCCGGCCTCCAGATGGAGAAAGCATTGAAGGACCTCCCACAGATCAACCGCTCCTCGGTCTACTACGACCGTGCTGAGGGTGCGCCATATATTGAGATCACGCCTGACCGCGAGAAGCTCGGACGCTACGGCATCCAGCTTGGTGACGTGCAGAGCGTCATCGAAACAGCTATTGGCGGTATGGATGAAGGCACGACGGTGGAAGGCCGCGAGCGCTTTCCGATCCGTGTACGTTATGCACGTGAGCTCCGCGACAATCCCGATGCACTGTCGTCGATTCTCGTGCCCGCTGCCGACGGCTCGCAGATCCCCTTGGGTCAGGTGGCTTCCATTAAGTTCACACCAGGCGCCTCAATGATCTCCTCCGAGAACACGTTCCTCGTGGGTTACATCACATTCGACAAGAGCGACTCCAAGGCGGCTGAGGTCGACGTCGTCAATGCTGCAAAGAAGCATATCGACGACCTCGTGGCTGCACATAAGATCGTGCTCCCCAAGGGCGTGAGCTATCGCTTCGCAGGAAGCTACGAACAACAGGAGCATGCCGCCAAGCGTCTGAGCATCGTCATCCCGATAGCGTTGCTGCTCATTCTGCTCATCCTCTATTTCCAGTTCAAGAGCGTCACGGCATCGCTCATCCATTTCTCGGGTGTCTTCGTCGCCTTCGCCGGTGGCTTTATCCTCATGTGGCTCTATGGCCAGCCGTGGTTCCTCAACTTCTCTATCGCAGGCATCAACCTCCGCGACATGTTCGGCATGGGACAGATCAACCTCTCCGTCGCCGTGTGGGTGGGCTTCATCGCCCTCTTCGGTGTAGCAACCGACGACGGCGTGCTCATGGGTACTTATATCCATCAGACATTCCAGAAACGCCATCCGCAGACGAAAGAAGGTATCCGTGAGGCGGTCGTCGAAGCCGGCAAGAAACGTGTGCGTGCCGCTTGTATGACAACGGCAACGACGCTCATCGCCCTGCTCCCTGTGCTCTCGTCCACGGGTAAAGGCTCCGACATCATGGTGCCAATGAGTATCCCGACCTTCGGTGGTATGCTTATCCAGACCATGACGATGTTCGTCGTACCCGTGCTCCAATGCTGGTGGAGAGAGGGAGCCTTAAAGCACTCACAACGGTAAACCGTAAGGGCGGCCCTTGTGGCCGTCCTAAGAAGCTAAAGTTATTATTTTATAACAGGAATAATTCTTTTAATATGATATCAAACAAACAAACATATCTCAGGCTGCACATCTTGC
>DEKJ01000057.1 GCA_002353825.1 Prevotella sp. UBA2725
TTATTTTTTGAAGATCACTAAAGGTTATCCGAAGACGATGAATCCTCAGGTCCAGGGTGCCCTTTATAAAATACGTAAGGATGACATCGCTTGGGAGAATGACCGTTGCGCTTACCGCGTCTATGGCCCTGCCTTGCAGCGTACGGGTGAGAAGTCGTTTGGCATCGATGTGTGGGTGAAGGATGCACCCGAGTTGATCCTCGACCATCGTTATTATAAAGACATGCAAAGCAATATCGATGCTGCTCCTTTGGAGAAAGACGGGCGGAAAGAAGAAGCACGGTTTGTTCATAACAATGGCTCTTTCCATCTTGATCATGATGGCTCCTGGGGCATGGATGGCTATGGCGTAGGTCCTACGCTCGGCTGCGGTACACCGGCTTATATCAAGGATGGCAAGCTCGTGTTGCCTTATTGCTATACCGATTATGATATTCTCGACAATGGTCCTCTGCGCTTTACCGTCTGCCTCGAATATGGCAAGAATGCAGATGGGGTAGTGGAGCACCGTGTGATCTCTTTGGATAAGGGAAGCCACTTCAATAAGATTAAGGTATGGTATGACGATATGAACACCTCCACAACGTTCTGCTCCGGGGTGGTGCTCAACGGGAAAGGTACTGAGGCTACAGGCAATAACTGGGTGGCCTATGCAGATCCTACAGACCGTCCCGATGTTCATGGTTCCGAGATCTATGTTGCCGCACTCTTCCCAAATAATAATGTGAAGACGGGTAAGACCCCCGATAGTCGTAACCTCGTGGGCGTGATAGATGGTTATAAAGGCGAGCCTATCACCTACTATGCAGGTGCAGGCTGGAGCCGCTATGATGTGTCTAACTTCACGGTCTGGAAGCAGTTGGTCGCCGAGTTCTTGAACGAGATTAAACAACCGTTGACAATCAGTATGCGTTAAATTGGAGTAAGGACGGCCACAAGGACCGCCCCTACGTAGAGACACCTTTATGACAAATCTTCTCCTTTCTCTTCTGACCGTCCTTCAGATGTTGTCGTCATTCATGAATTATCTCGTGAATGACTATCAGCCCGTTGACTCTCTCTATGGTTGTTTCCGGGGGGAGAACACGATGGGTGCAGATGAGAAAGGGGTACGAACGAATGCAGACCTCTCCATGGTTGCCGCTTTCATGGGGAGGTATGCTAAAGGCCAAGTGAGCCTCCCGCAGAGAATTACGTGGGAACAACTTGATTCTATCTCCCTAAAATCGCTTCGCTATGCCGTTGCGACGCATAAGTCTGTGCATAAGCGGGCTTGCAAAGATGGTCGCTATTGGGGCTCAGTGAGTGTGGCAGATCATCAGTGGGAGAGTAGCTTGTGGGCGATGTCTGTGGCTTATTCAGCTTTCTTCCAATGGGATCAACTCCCTCAGTCGCTCAAAGAAGATATCCATACGTTATTGAAGGCTGAATGTAACTATGAGTTAGAGCGTAAGATTCCAACGGGTTATATCGGAGATACGAAAGCGGAGGAGAATGGTTGGGAGGTCGATGTCTTAGCGGCGGCGCTCGGCTTATTTCCTACCGACAGTCTGGCACCCCAATGGTTTGATCGTATGCGTGCGTTCGCCATCAATAGTTATTCCCATCCATCGGATGCTGAGAATCATACTATTATCGACCCTTGGTATGACAACAAAACGGTAGCAGACCTTTACCAAGGTCCGAATCTTTATCCCGACTGGACGCTTCAGAATCATAACTTTTTCCATACCTCTTATCAGAATGTAGTCATTCAAGAGCTCGGTGAAGCAGCCTTGGCGCTCCGTTTGTTCCAAGGAAGCAATCCTCGCTGGCACAGCAATGCTTTGCTTCACAACTGTGACTCGGTGGCGAAGAACGTGCTCAACTGGCTCACGTTGCCTGACGGAGAACAAGCGATGCCCAATGGAAACGACTGGAGCCTCTATCTATATGACCAGCTGACGAGCTATTCAACGCTTGCCTGCATGTTAGGAGACAGCGATGCATTGATGTCCGAACAGCAAGCCTTGAAGCAGATAGAACTTAGGCAATCGCTTACGAAGGATGGCAGTTGGCTCTTGTGGCCCGATGTAGGTGCACGCCGAATGGGTGTTGAAGCGCATCGTGTTATGATGACGTGGTTGATGCACCATGTCTTCCCAACTGACAACTTGAAGCCTTCCACGTGGTCAGACTTCGCACAGCGCTACGGCAAAGCGAAGTTGTTTCCTTGTCAGAATATCGTGCGAGCATTGACCAAAGACTATTTCGCTTGTTTCTCATTCTCCAAAGGTTTAAACAATATAACAGGTTATATGGAACCTTTGGTTGGCTATTATTTGGGGGATGGTAATCTCATAGTGCCTTATCGCCATAATAACACTGGAAATATCATCGGATGGTATGAGACTTCCCGAACAGGCCTCGATGGGAGACCCGTACACATGAAGCCCAACGCCCGTCTTGTAGGTGAGCCAGAAATCAGACTCTATGGCAACTATTTCGCGGTGGAGGCACAACTTTTGGAAAATGATTCCTCTCTGCAGCGTCATTTCACACTACTCTCTACACCCAAAGGTCTGGTCTATGAGGATACAGTGAAGATATTGAAACCGGTGATAATCGACAAGGATAAAACGGGCATGCTGGCCATAAGTAACGACCCGTTCACAGGACTGTGGCTCTCAAAGTATTATCAGAGGATTATTGGAAAGAACAAGGCCTCAGTTAAAGGTATACTGAATGTTGAGGCGAAAGAGGGATCTATGACAGTGGGCGATGAGTCTATTGACAACTCTATCAACACATTGAAACTCTATCCGTATGGGGAAAAAGCAAGAAGAAGACATAAGATAAAATATTTAGCTAAATAAAAGATCTATTGAAATCATGAAGAAAGAAATTTTGCTGGGAGCCTTGCTTGCAGCTGCACTGACGGCTCCCGCAATGGAAAAGACGGTGAAGTCGCCCGATGGCAACCTTGTGGTGACCGTCAATGATGATGGAGGCAACCTGACTTATGCTGTGTCTCTTGATGGGAAACAGATGCTGTTGCCCTCTCGTCTTGGTTTGAAGACCGATTTTGGAGACTTGACTTCAGGCTTGACGATTAAGTCTTCAAAAGATTATCCGGTTGAGAAGCATTATGACATGACGCGTACGAAGTTTGCGCATATCGACTTTAAGGCGAATGCCACGGATATTCAGGTGGAGACGGAGAAAGGTCTGAAGATGACAGTTACGTTTGTGGTTGATAATAACGATGTGGCATTTCGTTATACGCTTCCTCGGCAGAAGAAGGGTGATCCGAAGTGTGCTGTCATAGAGAGTGAGGCTTCGAGTTTCCTTTTTCCTTCAGAGACCACGACATTTATTTGTCCACAGATCACGCCGATGACAGGCTGGGAGCGCACGAAACCTTCGTATGAAGAAGAGTACAAAGCAGACGCGCCGATGACCGACAAGTCACAATATGGAGTAGGGTACACGTTTCCTTGCCTTTTCCATGTAGGTACCAAAGGATGGGCATTGGTCTCAGAGACAGGTGTCGATGGTCAGTACTGTGCCTCACGACTGTCCGACTTCGATGCAAAGACAGGTTATACTGTATCTTATCCACAGCAAGGAGAGAACAATGGCTTTGGCTCCAACACGGCTTCTATCATGCTTCCCGGCTCCACGCCTTGGCGTACCATTGCCATTGGCCAGACCTTGAAACCGATAGCCGAGACGACGATCCAGTATAGTGTTGTAGAACCAAAGTATGAGGCATCTGAAATCAATTATCACCCCGGTCGCTATACTTGGAGCTGGATTATCTGGCAAGACAACTCGTGCAACTATGATGATCAGAAGACATTCATCGACCTTGCTAATAAATACGGTTACGAGTACATCCTTGTCGACGCACTGTGGGATAAGCAGATCGGACGCGAGGGTATGGAGAAGTTAGCCGCTTACGCTAAGCAGAAGAATGTGAAGCTCATGGTGTGGTACAACTCCAATGGTGCAGAGAATGATGCGCCACAGGGACCGCGTGGCATCATGAACAACAGTATCAAGCGCAAGCAGGAGATGAAATGGCTGCATAAACTGGGTGTGGCAGCAATCAAAGTAGACTTCTTTGGTGGTGACAAGCAGGAGACGCTCCGTCTCTATGAGGATATCCTCAGTGATGCCAATGAATATGGCATCGGTGTCATCTTCCATGGATGTACCATCCCTCGTGGTTGGGAGCGCATGTATCCCAACTATATTGGTTCAGAAGGAGCGTTGGCCAGTGAGAACGTCTATTTCACAGATCATCATGCTCGTCAGGAAGGTTTTGAGATGACGATGCATCCGTTCTCGCGCAATGCTATCGGCAGTTTCGATTGGGGCGGCGTATTGATGAACGATTATATGAGCAAAGATAATCACAGTCGTCATCCGCGCTATACCTCCCGCCTATTCGAACTTGCTACAGCCATCACGAACCAGTGCAGTATCAACTGTGTGGCAATCACTCCGCAATCAGATAGTGTTATTAATAATGCGGAGCGCGACTTCCTTCTCCATATCCCGACATCTTGGAAAGATACCCGTTTCCTCGATGGCTACCCTACAAAATATGTGGTTATGGCCCGTCAGGATGCTGTCTCCGGAAAGTGGCTCGTTGGAGGAATCAACGGCATGCAGAAGCCTGTCGTTACATCTATCAGCATGAAGGAACTGGCTGGTAAAACAGTGACCTTGCTTTATGAGAACAAGAATCGGCAAACGATGCGAAAGACGATGAAGATCGGCAAAGATGGAAAGATGAAGCTCGCTATCCCCGCAATGGGTGGAGTGGTGATTGCAGAATAAATATTATTCTTCGAACAAATTCTTGGAGTGTGCGTTGCGTCTGTCTTCTTCAAGGGCTTTCTTGAAGCAATCGCGGCAGAGCGGCTCATACTCCTCTTTTTCTCCGAGCATCACCTGTGCATTGCTCTTTACGAGGCGGTGACTTGCATAGGCGAGGGACCCGCATTTCACACAGATAGCATGCACCTTCGTCACCTCATCGGCAATGGCGAGAAGCTTTGGCATCGGGCCGAAAGGCTGACCGAGATAATCCATGTCGAGTCCCGCCACGATGACGCGCATGCCATTATAAGCCAATCGGTTGCAGACCTCCACAAGACTGTCGTCAAAGAACTGTGCCTCATCGATGCCGATGACGTCGTAGCCTTGAGCACCTTTAAGGATAGCTTGCGTGTCTTTCACGGGTGTAGAGTTGATGCAGTTATGGTCGTGGCTGACCACCTTGACATCCGAATAACGGGTGTCGATGGCCGGCTTAAAGATCATCACTTGCTGACGAGCTATCTTAGCGCGCTTCAGGCGGCGGATGAGTTCCTCAGTCTTGCCTGAGAACATGGAACCGCAAACTACTTCTATTCTTCCGGGACGATGGGTCTCCCCAATGAGATTTTCAATCATGGATGCAAAGGTAAACAATATAATTTGAAGAAGCCTCTTAAAAATTGCAAAGAATTAAGACTTTCTTTGCTCCGTTTGAAATAATTGTCTATATTTGTTCCTTGATATTTCGACAATAACATGGGTACATTATATATAGTTCCGACACCAGTGGGTAACATGGAGGATATCACCCTCCGTGCCTTGCGTATTCTCAAAGAAGCTGACCTCGTGCTTGCAGAGGACACCCGCACTTCGGGTATTCTCTTGAAGCATTATGACATCAAGAACCATCTCATGGCACATCATAAGTTCAACGAGCATGGTACGACAGCCGGCATCATTGAGAAGTTGAAAGCGGGTATGACCATTGCGCAGATCAGCGATGCAGGGACACCGGGCATCAGTGATCCTGGATTCTTCCTTGCACGTGAAGCTGCTCGTGAGGGCATTCCTGTCATCACCCTTCCTGGAGCTACGGCATGTATACCGGCCATCGTGTCGTCAGGCTTGCCCTGTGATCGTTTCTGCTTCGAGGGATTCCTTCCGCAGAAGAAAGGACGGCAGACGCACCTGGAGAGTCTGAAAGATGAACCACGCACTATGGTGTTCTATGAGTCGCCTTATCGCACATTGAAAACCCTTAAACAGTTTCGCGATGTGTTCGGCGGTGACCGTCAGGTGAGTGTGGCGCGAGAGATCAGTAAGATTCATGAAGAGCATGTCCGTGGTACGCTCGATGAGGTGATCGCTCATTTTGAAGAGACCGAGCCCAAGGGTGAGATCGTCATCGTGCTTGCCGGCAAGCCTAAGCAGGGGCGGTCCCCTATGGCTGCCCGCACCCCGGATGACGAATAACTCCATTAATCCTGAATTGCAATGAACAAACATAAGATAATATCACATATCTTTTTCCTCTTGATGGGTCTCTTCCTCCTCACAGGCTGTGTTGAGAAGAAGACCCCGAAGGTGAACCTGCCGATGGTTGCCAAGGATGATTCTTTGCAGCAGGTCATCACGCAGCGTGACGATCAGATCAACGATATGATTGCAACGATGAATGAGATTCAGGAAGGATTCAATGAGATCAGTGAAGCTGAGAACCGGGTCAATATCATTCAGGATGATGAGCGAGCCGACAAAGCTGAGCAGATCAAGGAGGATATCAAGTTCATTGCTGACCGAATGGAGCAGAACCGAGAGTTGATTAAGAAACTTCAAGGGCAGTTGCGCGACAGTGACTTCAAGAGCGCGGAACTCAAAAAGGTCATTGCCAACATGCTTCGGCAGCTTGATGAGAAAGACCAGCAGTTGCAGCAGCTCAGAGCAGAGCTTGATGCCAAGGATATCCATATCGCTGAGCTCGACCAAACGATTAGCAACCTCAATGATAATGTCAGTGACCTCCAGACGGAGAGCGCGGAGAAGACACAGACGATTAATAACCAGGAGACGCAGCTCAATACGGCGTGGTATGTCTTCGGTACAAAGTCGGAGCTGAAGGAACAGCGCATCTTATATGGAGGTAAAGTGCTTCAGCAGAACTTCAACCGCAACTACTTTACGAAGATTGATATCCGCGTCACGAAAGAGATAAAACTCTATTCGAAGGCCGCCAAACTTCTCACCTCTCATCCGGCGGGAAGCTATGAGCTGAAGCAAGACAATAACAAAATGTATGTCTTGACGATCACCAATCCCCAGATCTTCTGGAGCACCAGCAAATATTTGGTCGTACTGGTGAAGTAAGGGAATGAATTGGTGAGATCTACAACAATGGCTCTGATAAGGTCCCCGAAGGGGGCCAACATGGTTAGCCCCACGTGAGGCGCAGCCGAAACGTGGGGTTGAAATGGTGCAAATGATCTGAATACCGGCCTCGAAGAGGGCGAACCTTGACGGGGTGCTGGTTTTATAGGTTCGCCCTCTTCGAGGCCGACAGGTCAGGTAGAACCGCCCGATCCCAGGTTGCGTCGCTGCGCTCCTTACCTGGGGCTAACCATGTTTGCCCTCTACGGGGGCATTCCCAACTGTACATCTCGAAATTACTTCCTCTTTTCTGCAAAGAACGCTTGCATCAGTGCTTTGCATTCATCTTCCAACACACCGCCCAAGACTTTTGCTTTCGGGTGCAGGGCTTTAGGTGCGAAGACTGAATATCCACGTTTTTCATCTGTTGCACCATAGACGATACGACTCATCTGTGCCCAACCTAACGCTCCGGCACACATGATACAAGGCTCCACAGTGACGTAGAGCGTACAGCCGGAGAGATATTTACCGCCAAGCATACTTGCCGCCGATGTGATGGCAAGCATCTCCGCATGAGCCGTAACGTCGTGCAATGTCTCTGTCTGATTATGGGCACGGGCAATCACCATGCCATTGGCAACGATTACGGCTCCCACCGGAATCTCTCCTTCCTCATAAGCTGCCTGTGCCTCTTTAAGGGCCAGCCGCATAAAATATTCGTCGCGTTTTGTCTGTTCGTCTGTCATAATATTATTTTCATACAAAGTTACCCTTTCTCTTTGATTTATGAAAGAAAAAGGGTACTTTTGCAATAAATAAAATTTGCTGTTTATGGCTGAGCACAATGATTATGGCAAATGGGGCGAAGATTATGCAGCCGAATATCTGCAGAAGAAAGGTTACATCCTTATGGAGCGCGACTGGACTTTCGGGCGCAGCAAGCGTGATGTCGATATTATCTGTAAGACTCCGGATCTGACGACCGTTGTCTTCGTGGAAGTCAAGGCACGTGGCAATGACGACTACATGGAACCGGAGGATGCTGTCGATATCAAGAAGATGCGCCATATAGGGCTTGCAGCCGACGAATACGTCAAGTCGCATGACATCAGCGAGCAGCTCCGCTTCGATGTCATTGCCATCACGGGCAAGCGAAACAGCAACAAAATAAAACTTAATCATATCGAAGATGCGTTCAATCCTCTCCTTATTTGACCGGAAAAAGAAAAACTCGTCCAAGGTCAACTATATCAAGCTTGACGAGACTGATTCTACAAGCACTTATCTCTCCCAGCATCTTGCTGAGTTGGAGGCAGACAAGGCAGATTTTGTTGTTGTCTCAACTGAGTTTCAGACAGCCGGAAGAGGGCAGGGTACAAACAGTTGGGAGAGTGAGCGTGGCAAGAACCTGCTTTCCTCTATTCTCTGTCATCCTGTGTGGGTACCGTTGCATGCACAGTTCCTCATCTCAGAGGCCGTGGCACTGACCCTTCACGATGTATTGTCGCAATACACCGACGGCATCACCATCAAATGGCCGAACGATATCTATTGGAAAGACAAAAAAATCAGTGGTACCATCATTGAGAATAGTCTTTCGCAAGGTCATATCCGCAACTGTATCATTGGAACGGGTATCGATGTCAACCAGCAGGAGTTCCACAGTGATGCACCCAATCCTGTGTCGTTGTATCAGATCATTGGCAAGGAGACCGACCGGGATGCCTTGCTGAAGAAGATCGTTGAGGTCTTCCAGTCCTATCTGCTCGACCTCCGCAATGGCAACTACGAGAAGATTGTGTCGCTCTATACCTCTTATCTCTATCGCGCTCACGGTTACTTTAAGTATCGCGATAAGGATGGGGAGTTTGAAGCTGCCCTTGTGGAGGTGGAAGATGACGGCCATCTCATCCTTCATGACCGTGAAGGTCATATCCGCAGTTATGCTTTCAAGGAAGTGGAGTTCGTCTTATGACGAATTCCTTTTTTTTGATGGTACGTATAAACACAAAAAAAACGGTCGCCGTTTCACAACGCCTACCGTTACCTAAAAACAATCTATCAAAACCTAAAAACTAAAAACCTATATGAAAAATCTACTAACCTATTCTTAATCTTGTTGAGGTATTACCCTCTTGTTTACGAGTGCAAAGGTAGTGACATTTTCAATTCTCACCAAGAGTTTTCCGCATAAATCTCTAATATTTTTGCAATTATTGATATAAATCAATCAATTGTGTGCGTACACGACATAAAAGTTTCGTCTTTGTCATCTTTTGGCATAACTGCATTGTAACATTGCAGGCATGAAGAATAAGTTAGACATAAGAAACTATCTCGGCTCGCTGCCAGACAACAATGACACGAAGCGCGACATTGTCTACAAGACGGAGAAGCGCATCAAAGCGTTGTGTGGCAGTGAGCCGTTTTGTCGTCTTCCCCGGTTGAATGAAGCAGAGTGGGAGTTGCTGACTACGCTGATCGGTATCCGTGAAGAGGCAATGAACGAGTTGCTGGTTCCCAGTTCTTATGAGGTAGAGGTCATGCGCAAGCTGAACGACAAGTTGTTTAAGATCACCAATGAACTCTATGCACGGGCTTTCACGATGTGGAAGACGCTGAACAATTCGGAACTGAAGCCGCACCTTTACAACTATTTGCTGGAAGGATGTATCGACTTTGAGTGGGATGGCTTTGATACTGTCAGAACGCTCGACAATGACGGTTGGTACGGCTCGGACTTCAACTATATGCTATGGTTGCTCAGTGAATATCAACACCAAGATTATCACTGTACGGATCATCTTCACGACATCGTCGAGAATTTCGATGAGAAGGAAAACGAGGCAAAGAAGGACTTGACGAACTTCCTCGATGATGGGAAAACATGGGCAGAAGGCAGATACATGACGAAGCCGGAATTTGGCGATATCTGCTTCTGTTATCTCATGCATGCCGTGTGTACTCACTTCTGTTACTCTCTTCCTGATGTTATGCACATGGATAATTTGGTCATCCGCGTGCATCTTGAATACGACAAAGCGTTTAGCGACGCTCGATTGCAAAGCGGCTATTACGCCGGAGAGTGCGATGAGCAAACGCGCCACATATGCGGCGGTAACGCGCCACATATGCGGCGGTAATGCGACGCATATGAGGCGGAAACGCGTCACGGCCGAGGCGCGATGTCACTATATCGTAATGGCATGTTGAATCAATAACAACAAAAGGACAAAATTATGGATTTTGAAGTAACAATAGATAATAGGTTCTTCCGATATTCGGGTTGGCAAGAGCCCCGAAGGGGGGCAACTTGGTTAGCCCCACGTGAGGCACAGCCGAAACGTGGGGGCGGAGTGATGAGCGTACGTTGCAAACCGGCCTCGAAGAGGGCGAACCTGAAACTCACACAAAACCAGCGTCCCGTTAAGGTTCGCCCTCTGCGAGGCCACCGTTCAGGTTAAACCGCTTGACCCTAACCCACAGGTTGCGTCGCTGCGCTCCTTACCTGGGGCTAACCATGTTCAACCTCTTCGAGGTTGTTCCCGCGAGTCAACCCAGAGACCAGAAGAATAAAAAATAGAGGAATGCACAAAAATAATCTTCAAAACAGTTGGCAGATTAAGAAATATTTCATAAATTTGCCTATGGATAGCGATTAAGTAGGACCACATCCTACAGCGTCGCTTTCCGAGTCGCAAGATACGTTTTGTGCACTCGTGCAGACAACACTGTTCAAAGAAGTGTATTAATAATTTCTGAACCTATGTTTAAAACCTTGAGTAATCAAATTTGGTGGTTTTTATGCGCTATCATCACTTGTCTTTGCGTTTATGGTTGCAGTTCCACAAAACTTACGCCACAAGAAGCAATGACTAAGTTTAAAGAGTATACTCCGAAGGAAGGTGCTGAGTATTATATGGATAACCGCGATGATTATTCATTTCTTGATACATTATATCAAGACTCTATTATGCCTGCTGTCCTATCTTGTAATTATTTTGATATGGACAGTGTCGCTTATGTACTGAAAGGCACTACTTTTGAAAAAGAAATACAACCTGTACGTAATCAGAAAAGGAACACATTAATAAATCAGATCGAAGAAGAGTTAGCCTCCAATAGAGATAAGCAATGTCAGGCTTTTCAAGAATGTTATCTTCCTTCTCTGGAGATGAGTATTGACTCTATGCTGCAAGAGGATGTATCAGATATTATGGATGATTATGCTGGTGGCTTCTTGAATTACAAAAAGCTTATCTTTTTCTTTGGTAGAAATAGAAACGACTTCAAAAAAATGTTCTGGGAGAAGTTTGATACGCTTAAATATCAAGACCAGATAAGGAGTTACATTAACAACTTCTTCGATAATCTTAATAATGAGCAGAATGCGTATAGCATTCAAATGACGGGGAAAGCGTTTAAGTATAATGCTTCAATATCTACGCCTTCATTTCCTGTTGGCCTTTCTCAGAGTACTCTTAGATACGTAAAGAAATATACCTCTAAGCAAAAGAATGAAATGGTTAAGGAAGCAGTAAAGGATTATGTCGTTCCGATGGCAGTCAGTGCTGTGAGTGGAGGTCTAGGTACGTTATATGACATCGGTAATACCGCTTACGATGTAAACGATGTTATTAAACAGATTAAGAATGCGAAGATTGATGATGATGAAATGGTAAAATATATATGTGAGCATGATGTAGCCTATCAGATAAAGAATTTCTATCTTGATAAATGGGTTCGTCAAGTACTTCAGCAGGTGAGGGAATCTAATCAGGAATTATATCGTCAAGTTGTTAATAATCTATGAAGAAATATTGTCTCTTATTATTATTGTTGATAGGTATTAGCCTCTATTGTTGGGGCCAAGCACGTGCTGTTGAACGTGTTGCTGAACATTTCTCAGAACGGACTGCGAAAGAGGCTGCTTTGGATATTGCCAAAAGGCAAACTTACAAAGAACTTCTCCGAGAGGGTATCGAACGTACAGGTAGAAAATTCACAGGAGAAGCATTAGGTAGGCAAGTCGCTAAGCGTGCTATTAGGGAGGAACTGCTTAAAAAGATTGAGAAAGAGGGCGTAGAGTCTTTCCTTGAATATGGAAGCAAAAAAGCCCTGATGACTTTGGAGCGTACCGGATCATCTGTAATCAAAGAACATATGTTAGCAGATGAAGTTGAAAATGCATCTAAGAAGAGCGCTTACCATTTGGCGATAGAGCAGGCGGGCCTTAAAAATGAAAAAAATGTCGCGGAAAGAAGTGGCGAAAATATTGCAAAGAAATTTGCAAGGGAAGAGAACGAGGCAATTGTCGCTAAGTATGCAGAGAAAGCTGGGCTCAACAAATCTCTCCAAAATAAGTTATTGAGAGAGATGTCTGCAAATGATAGATTGGCAGAATTAATACACAATGACCCTGAATTTAACATTAAAAGATGGAAGAATACGAGAAATCATGTTGACAAGTTAAAATTGACTAGAGATGCACGGGGTAAGGCCCCCACTAATGCGAATAACTATGCTGGAAATACGTTTTATTTCGAACCGGGATTAAATAACAATGTTGCAGCCGCACTAAGAACAAAAGGTAAATATAACGATTGTACTTTAGAGGATTTGGTAAAATTAGACAAAGAATTCCCTAATGGTGTACCATTCACTAAAGAAGGATTCCCTGATTTTATAGCAGCTGGTGCTTGCAAGATGAAGCCCAATGGTGAGCCTATTATAGTAACCTTTAAAGATGGCTTTTTAGGAACCCGAGAGAAGGATTTTGCATATGCGGACAAAGAAGCGAGAAAAATGTTAGGTGTTTCAGGTAATGTAAATATAAGGTATGGCTATACCTGGCATCATCTTCCAGGAAAGCCTGACAGAATGGTTTTGGTTCGCGACGATGTACATAGTATTGTAAAGCATTCTGGAGGTTTTGCGCTCAACAAGTAAAACTGATACGCACATTATTATTTTATTTGTTTAGTGCTTAGTCACCTCTTGGCACACCCGTGTATTACCTTTGCACGCGTAACCAATTAAGTGACAGAGATGATGAATATTTTATTGGACAGCAACAAGTATTGGCTATCGCTACCGGAACCGTTGACGCTTTTCGGCAATCTGGTGGCGATAGGGGCGGGCATTGTTGGCTTTTATTTTTGCAGACTTTTGACAAAGCAGTGGAAAGATGAGATGACGATGAAGCGGATGGGGATGATCTGTGGCGGATGGTTGATAGCTGTGGGGCTCGTGCTCGGATGACTAAAAAGAATCATGGAGTAAAGCCTCTCCCCAGCCAACTCTCTTCGGTTCCCCCGTTATCGGGGGACAGGAATCCCGTAGGGAGGGAGAAATACCCAGACGCGTCGTGGAAAGTCGTGAAAAGCCGATGCGGAAAGAAAAGATGCGAAAAGCCGATGCAAAGATACTTGGCCGTTGCCAACATTTGGCACACCTTGTTGCTAACTTTGCGGCTGTAAACCAATTAAAATAGGAGGTAGATATATGTGTGTGTTTGCATGGTATCGCTACACGTGTATGGACTGCGGAAAGACGTGGACGGGCGCTCATGGAGATCTGATAACTAATCCTAGAGATATTTTCCCGGTATGTCCGAAGTGCGGAAGTCGGCATGTTGAACAAAAGGTAATTGGAGTCGGTGATCCATTGACAGGTACAGTAATTGATTTTATAAAAAAATTGCTTGGAAAGAAATAATGAATACACGGACAAAGTTCTATTGTTGGCTCATTGGAAAGCTTGAGCACAGGAAGATGACGCTGCAAGAGATCATTGATGAGTGGTCGAAGGCAGCCAGCAATCTCGATGATAAGGAACTCAGTACACGCACCTTCCATCGTTATCGAGATGAGATCGCGTCGATGTTCGGCATTGAGATCGAGTGCGATAAGGCCAATGGCTATCGATATTATATCCATCGGGACCGTTATACCGATACAGAGGTCACCGACTGGATGCTGTCAGCGTTGCGCATCGCTTCCCTCGGCGATACACTGAAATATCACAGTAAAGTCGTATTAGAGGAGGCACCGCAAAACACAGAGTATCTTGATGACATCCTTGGAGCCATTGACAAGCATTATTCGCTGCGGTTCCGTTATCGCAATCCCTATGCGGAGGAGTATGATATGGAGATTGTACCGACCTTTGTTCGATTGTTTCATCAACGCTGGTATGTTATCGGCGCGCGGGTGAAGGACGAGGCTCCGCGAGTTCTACCTTTCGACCGCATCAGCAATATGGAGGTGGTCTGCAAGAAGCATACGCTGTCGCCGGAGACGCGTAAGCGATTGAGTCCCGACAACTTCTATGACGGTTGCTTTGGTATCATCCGACAAGACAATCTGCCGGTGCTCGATGTTCGTATCCGTGTTTTCTTCCCGGAGAACAACTATATCGACGAGGTGCCTTTGCATGAGAGTCAACGGAAGATATGCGATGCAGAGGATCATTCGTATACTGACTATAGTCTGCGTGTAGCAGCCACCCGTGACTTTGAGCAAGAGTTGCTGTGGCATGGCCGGAAGATCATTGTTCTTAGTCCTGACAGCCTCAAGCAAGAGATGATAGGCATCTTAAAGGATATGACGGAGAGCTACGAGACGAAGCGAAATACGTGCGAGGAATAGAAAAAAGCGGGAAAGCATTTGCGGCATCGCGCAAAATGTTTTATCTTTGTGGACGTATAGTATAACGAAACGTATAAACGAACATAATAATAAAACAAGAAATGGCACGTTTTAAGAGAATTCTGCTCAAGCTCTCTGGCGAGAGTCTGATGGGCAAACAAGGTTTCGGTATTGATCCACAACGTCTGGCTGACTATGCTGCTCAGATCAAAGAGATCCACGACATGGGCGTACAGATCGGTATTGTCATTGGTGGCGGTAACATCTTCCGCGGACTCAGTGGCTCGCAGAAAGGTTTTGACCGTGTGAAAGGTGACCAGATGGGTATGTGTGCTACGGTCATCAACTCACTGGCTTTGAGCTCTGCACTCGGTGCTATCGGCGTGAAGAACAAGGTGATGACAGCCATCCGCATGGAGCCGATCGGTGAGTTCTACAACAAATGGAAGGCTATCGAGGCTTTGGAGGCTGGTTATATCTGCATCTTCTCAGCAGGTACCGGCAATCCTTATTTCACGACCGATACGGGCTCTTCGCTCCGCGGCATTGAGATTGAGGCTGATGTGATGCTGAAAGGCACGCGTGTGGACGGTGTCTATACCGCTGACCCCGAGAAAGATCCTACGGCGAAGAAGTTTAAGGAGATCTCTTACCACGAGGTACTGGAGCGTGGACTGAAGGTCATGGACCTTACGGCCATCTGCATGTGCCAGGACAACCACCTGCCTATCTATGTGTTCAACATGGATGTCGTCGGCAACCTTAAGAAGGTGATTGACGGAGAAGAGATAGGAACCTTAGTAAAACCTTAATTTAGTTAGGAGATAGGAGTTAGGAGTTCCTAACTCCTCAAAGCGCTCAGCAGCTCCGCGTTTTCTGACTTCGTGCCGATAGTGACACGGAGGCAGTCCTTGCAGAGGGTGACGCGGGTGCGGTTACGGACGATGATGCCTTTCTCAACGAGATAATCGTAGATGCCTTGCGCATCCGTCATCTTGGCAAGGAAGAAGTTAGCATCCGTGGGGTAGACCTCGATGCAGGAAGGAAGCTCGCGGAAAGCCTGTATCATGTGCTTGCGTTCCGAGAGAATGAGACTCACCCATTTAGTCACTGCTTCCGTGTTGTTCAGTTCTTCCAATGCCTGGCGCTGCGTAAGGAGGTTGACATTGTATGGATATTTCACCTTGTTAAATAGTCCGATGATCTCCTTGCTGGCGAATGCCATGCCAAGGCGGATAGCTGCGCAGCCCCACGCCTTACTCATCGTGTTGAGAACGATGATATTCGGGAACTCAGCGAGCCGTTTGCGGAAGACGGGTACGGTGGAGAAATCACTGTAAGCCTCGTCGACGACCACGATGCCGTCAAAACCTCTCAACACTTTCTCTACTTCCTCGACCTTCAGATTGTTACCCGTCGGGTTGTTCGGTGAACAGAGCCAGATAGCCTTTGTATGATCATCGCAGGCAGCAAGCAGCTTGTCAGCATTCATCTGATAATGCTCGTCGAGCAGTACGGGGCGATACTCTACGTCATTGATATCAGCACATACCTTGTACATGCCGTAGGTCGGTTCGATAGCTACGACATTGTCGATCTGTGGGCGGCAGAAGACACGGTAGACGAGGTCGATGGCTTCATCGGAGCCATTGCCAAGGAAGATGCATTCTGCGGGGACACGCTTGATTGTTGAAAGGCGTGCCTTCACCTCGGTCTGCAAGGGATCGGGGTAACGGTTGTATGGTGCATTGTATGGGTTCTCGTTGGCATCGAGAAAGACGTGCGCCTCATGTCCACTGTACTCATTACGAGCGGAACTATAAGGTGCTAACTGCCATATATTGGGTCTGACTAAATCTTTGAGCTGCTTCATGGGTGTTGGGTGATAAAGGTGTGTTATTTGAGATCTTGAATGCGTAACCGCATGGCGTTGGCGTGGGCTTCGAGCTGTTCGTTCTCAGCCATGCACACTACGGTGTTGCCGATGCTGCGGATGCCGTCTTCCGTAAGATGCTGGAAGGTTACCTTACGGTTGTAAGAGTCGAGGTTCACACCATTGTAAGCCAAGGCATACTGATGTGTTGGGAGCGTGTGGTTCGTGCCACTCGCATAGTCACCGGCACTCTCACAAGCCCATTGACCGAGGAACACACTGCCGGCATTGATCACCTTGTCAGCCAACTGCTCATAGTCGGAGGTCGAGAGGATGAGATGCTCGGGCGCATAACAGTTGCTCAGTTCCATGGCTTCGTTCTTGTCGTGCACCAGCACGAGCTTCGAGTTCTCCAAGGTCTTGGCAGCAATCTCACGGCGGGGTAAGGGCTGTAACTGTTTCTCAACCTCAGCCTTCACTTCGTTCAGCATCTTCTCAGAGGTAGTGATAAGGATCACCTGTGAGTCGATGCCATGCTCAGCCTGCGAGAGCAGGTCAGCAGCTACGAAGATGGGGTTGCTCGTCTCATCAGCCACCACACAGACCTCACTCGGACCGGCAGGCATGTCGATGGCGACATCATGCAGGCTCACCTGCTGCTTGGCGGCCATGACAAACTGGTTGCCCGGACCGAAGATCTTATAGACCTTAGGTACCGACTCCGTGCCATAAGCCATAGCGCCGATAGCCTGAACACCACCGGCTTTGAAGATCCTGCTTACGCCGGCAATCTTGGCAGCAGCGAGGATGGCGGGGTTCACCTTGTCCTCTCTGTTCGGGGGTGTACAAAGAACGATCTCCTGACATCCTGCAATCTTTGCGGGGGTAGCGAGCATCAGAACAGTAGAGAAGAGCGGAGCCGTGCCGCCAGGGATATAGAGTCCTACCTTTTCGATAGGGATGCTCTTCTGCCAGCAGGTCACACCTTTGCAGGTCTCAATTTTCTTACCCTCAAACTTCTGCGCCTCATGGAAGACAGCGATGTTATGATGGGCCTGTTCAAGCGATGCCTTAAGCTCGGGCGAGATGAGATGCATAGCCTCTTCAATCTCTTCGGGCGTGACAGCGAGAGAACTCAGCTGTACATGGTCGAACTTCTCCTCATAACGCTTCACGGCTTCATCGCCATTGTCTTTGATGTCTTTGAGTACCGACGACACCGTCTCGTTGAGCTTAGAGAGGTCCATGTGTGGACGCTCAACGATGGTCTTCCATTCAGATTTTGCAGGATATTTGATGATGTTCATTGTAACGAAATTGATGATGGCCGGCACGTGCCGACCATTCTATATTTATAAAATCATTTTCTCGATAGGAGTCACAAGTATGCCTTGTGCACCGAGGTCTTTCAGTTTATTGATAATTTCCCAGAAACGCTTCTCATCGAGCACGGTGTGGATAGCGCACCAGTTGGGATCAGAGAGAGGGATGATTGTCGGGCTCTTGATACCTGGGAGCACTGCCGTGATGTCGGCCACCTTATCTTTAGGTGCATTCATCATGACATATTTCTTGTCCTGAGCCGAGCGCACAGCCTTGAAACGGAAAAGCATCTCGTTGAGGATGTTGTGCTTGTCCTCGTCCATCTGCCAGTTGCCGATGAGTAGGGCCTCACTCTTCATGACGACCTCCACCTCTTTAAGATTGTTGTGGATCAGTGTAGAGCCACTGCTCACAATATCGAAGATAGCGTCAGCCAGACCGATGCCCGGGCTGATCTCTACTGAACCCGTGATGACATGGATGTCAGCGTGGATATTGTTTTTGTTCAGGAAACGACGGAGAATGCCGGGATAGCTCGTAGCAATCTTCTTGTCGTTAAACCACTCCAGTCCTGGATAGTTGATATCCTTGGGGATGGCGAGGGAGAGACGGCATTTCGAGAAACCGAGACGGTCGATGATCTGTGCATCTTCCTGACGCTCTTCAAATTCGTTCTCGCCTACGATACCGATGTCGGCCACACCGCTTGCTACGCTCTGCGGGATATCGTCATCGCGCAGGAAGAGAACCTCCAAGGGGAAATTGGTGCTCTCAACGAGCAGCGTGCGCTTACTGGGATTAACCTTGATGTCGGCCTCGGCGAGGAGACTCATGCTGTCGTCATAAAGACGACCTTTGGACTGAATGGCAATTCTTAACATATTATCTGTTGTTGCTTCGTTATCTTACTTGATTTTTAATGCACTTTTATTAATAATCATTGCAAAAGTACCTATTTTCTCGGTAATCTCCAATAAAGTTAGTAATTTTGTAGCCAAATTATTTATGAAATTACATATTATCAGTATATTCATGCTTTTTCTCTTAATTTCCATGGGTTCATGCAAAGAGAAGAAGCAGGTGGAGATGACACCGTGGGGTACGCCCATGGAAGGGGATTCTATTCCCTCAGATAAAAGTAAGTTTAGTTTGGACGACATCATCACTAATGGTGAGATGATCATCGCTACGTTGTCGGGGCCGGAGACGTACTATGACTATCATGCCCACGGCATGGGCCTTCAGTACCTCTTGGTGGAGAAATATGCCCAGAAGCTTGGCGTGTCCGTGCGTGTGGATGTGTGCCGAGATACGGCGGAGGTCGTCAGAAAGATTAAGGCAGGTGATGCGGATATTGCAACCTTACAGTTGCCTGATAGCGTGAAAGGCGTTGACTATACAAACGTGAAAGTAGACTCTACAAAGCACGGTTGGGCCGTGAATGAGGACAACAAGGAATTGGCACAAAGCATCAATGGCTGGTTCAAGAAAGAGATGGTAGGGCAGATGCGGCGTGAGGAGTCGTTCTTGCTGTCTACGGCCAGTGTACGAAGGCATGTCTATGCACCGATGCTCAATAGTTCGAAAGGCATCATCTCGCGCTATGACCGCTATTTCATGATGTTCGCGCCATTGGCTCGTATCGACTGGCGACTAATGGCCGCTCAGTGCTATCAGGAGTCGACCTTCGACCCCAATGCCAAGTCGTGGGTGGGAGCAAGCGGACTGATGCAGATTATGCCGAGTACTGCTGACCATCTGGGCTTGCCTCGCGAGTCACTTTATGATCCTAAGGAGAATATTGCAGCTGCTGCCAAATACATGCAGGAACTTGGTGGTCATTTTGCCGATGTGCCGGGGGCTGAACGTGTGTGGTATCAGTTGGCAAGTTATAATGGTGGTCCTAACCACGTGCGCGATGCCATGGCTTTGACGCGCAAGTACGGGCGTGATCCGCACCGATGGGGTGATGTGTCAGAGTTTATCCTTAAACTTTCACAACCACAATATTATAATGACCCTATAGTACGTGCCGGTTATATGCGTGGTGCTGAGACTGTGAATTATGTCAATCGTATTCGTGACCGTTGGGCACAGTATCGTGGTGTGGCTGGCGGAGGAAGTGTCAGTGGCGGAGGCAGTTTCGATGGGAGCATTGGAAGTTTCGGATCATCCACGACACCGCAACGCGCACATAAGGGATACCGGTGGCATCTGTAAGCGTGAGGCATCCCCATTTGTAGGTATTTTGCTGAGTAAAGACGGAAAATCATTGAATAAATGGTGATTTTTTCGTCTTTTTTTGGTTATTTTGCGTACGTAATTATACAAAAACGATGAAGAATCAGAAGATGTACGAGCCTGAGGACAAGCTCATCAATGTTATCAGTGATAACTATGCCGTGCTGCAGAGCTTAGGAGCATTCGGCATTCATCTCGGTTTTGGCGACAAGACCGTGGAAGAAGTATGCGACTTTGAGCATGTGGATACTTATACGTTTCTTGCCGTAGTCAACTTTACAGTGAATGGCAGTCGGTCGTTTGATGAGCCGAGCAAAGTGTCAGTCCCTACCTTGATGCATTATCTGAAAGAGAGCCATGAATACTTTTTAGGTTTCCTGCTGCCAAGCATCCGCCGCGAATTGGAAGAAGGATTGGATGCAAACGATAACCTGGCACGGCTTATCATCAAACTCTTCGATGAATATCAGCGTGCCATCCGCAACCATATGCAGTATGAGGAAAAGACGGTATTTCCCTATGTCGAAGCCTTACAGCGTGGGGAACAGCCAGAGGATTATGACGTACAAACCTACTCGAAGCATCACTCTTCAACGGACCGCAAACTCTCTGAGTTGAAGAACATTATTATCAAATACTTGCCTTCTGACGGACTGCACAACAATCAGCTGACCGCTACGCTGTACGACATCTATAACTGTGAGGAATGGCTCTTGGAGCATGCTGCCGTGGAGGAGCAGATCTTTATACCAGCAGTGAGAGAACTCGAGCGGAAGTCGCGGCAGAACGATGTGAGCGCAAAGATCAGCAATATCATCAGTAAGGCACCGACATCGGATGATGCCTTAAGCGACCGGGAGAAGGATGTCATCGTGGCACTCGTGCAGGGTATGACAAACAAGGAGATTGCCGACCACCTTTATATCTCTATCAATACCGTCATCACGCATCGCCGCAATATCGCGAAGAAGTTGCAGATTCATTCAGCTGCGGGCCTCACGATTTATGCCATCGTCAACAACCTTGTGGATATTAGCAGCGTGAAATTATAGGAAGGGGGCAAGGAGATGGGCGAACCAACCACGGAACCTATCACCGCGTGTGCGCCACTGTTTCCACTTCTCGGGTGTGAGCTTGAAACAATCTTTCTTCTCACTGTCGAAGAGGTTGGAGAGCTCATCGGTCGTACAGGGATCGATGATGACCGCATTCTCCTCATAGTCCCAAGAAAGACTGCGGGAGTTGAGGTTGGCTGAGCCAACCGTGCAGAAACGACCATCGACCATGATGATCTTCGTGTGATGGAAGCCGGGCTTGTAAAGCCAGATTGTGCAGCCATGCTTCATCAGCTTATGCGCATTGTAGAAGCCACAGTCGGGGGTCAAAGGCACATCACTCTTCACGGAGAGCATGATCTCCACCTTCACACCACGCTTGGCAGCATCCTTCAGGGCCTTCTTGATCTTGTGGTTCAACGTGAAGTAAGGATTGATGATCTTGATGCTGTCTTGGGCATAACGAATGGCATTGGTATAAAACTCACGGATGATCTTGTTTGTTTTATGCGGCTCACGATTAATGATACCGACCATCTTATGTCCTGCTGAACCACAAATGTCCGGCTTGAGTCCTGTGAAGTAATCGTCCGTGCTTGCCTCGCGGAAATACTTAGGACCATCGATCTGCTGACCTGTCACCTTGTTCCACATCCTGAGGAAGATACGCTGGAGCGTGTTCACCTCTGTGCCTTGGATGCGGCAGTGCATGTCGTGCCACGAGCCCACTTGTTTCGTACCTTTTATATAATAGTCGGCCACGTTCATGCCACCCGTGTAAGCGATCTGTCCATCGATGACCACAATCTTTCGGTGGTCTCGGCTCCATATGTCGTTGAGCCACGGGAAGCGAACGGGGTTGAACTCATAAATCTCAATACCTGTCTCACGGATGCGTCGGAGGTCTTTCTTACGCATCGGACTGTTGTTGGAGATGTTGCCAAAGCCGTCGAAGAGCAGACGGACCTCCACGCCTTGCTTCACTTTCTTGGCAAGACGGGTGATGAGCTCGCGGTTGATGGAGTCATTGCGGAAGTTGAAATACTCCATGTGGATGGAGGTGCGTGCCTCTTCAATGGCTTTGAAGAGGTCGTCGAACTTCTCCTGACCGGTCATCAACAAAGTCACGCTGTTGTCGTGTGAGAACGTGATACCACATTTCTCAAGGTGGTGCACGATGAGGGAGTCGCTGGTCTGAGCCGGCGACAGCGTGGGGAGGAAGAAAATGAAAAGAGCGAGTATTATCCTGGTAAGAACCTTCATAGTTTTGTTTGTTGTTAGAGCTTGGACGCCGCCCTAAAGGGCACCGCACAGAACCACACGAAACAGCGACGCACGTTTTCGTCTCTGTGCAGACATGCGACATTTATTACAGCATCGAAGCGGCGTAGCTGTCGACGATACCCAAGAGGTGGTGGGCCTTGTCGCAGACGAGGACGGAGTGGATCTTATATTTGTGCATGATGCGCTGGATCTCGGAGACCTTCGTTGTCGGGAGGGCCATCTTCGGCTCACGTGTCATGATATCTGCCACGGTATGGTCGAAGAACTCGGCCTGCCAACGCTCCATGGCACGGCGGATATCACCATCGGTGATGATACCGGCGACCGTGTTGTCAGGGTTGAGCGCCACACCGAGACCGAGCTGGCCACTCGACACCTCGATGATAGCTTTTCCGAGGTGCATCTCTTGCGGAATGATAGGTAGATCATCGGTGCGCATGACATCCTCTGCTGTGGTGAGCAATCGTTTGCCGAGCTCGCCACCCGGATGGAACTGTGCGAAGTCGCGTGGCTTGAAGTCGCGCACCTGCATCAGAGCTACAGCCAGGGCGTCACCCATGGCAAGGGCGGCTGTGGTTGAACTTGTCGGTGCGAGGTTCAGTGGGCACGCCTCATGGTCAACGAAGACCTTCACGTGAACCGTGGAATATTTGGCAAGGAGCGACTCGGGGTTGCGGCTCATGCCGATGATTGGCACGTGCATGTGGAGGAGAATAGGGATGAAGCGGAGGAGCTCATCCGTCTGTCCGGAGTTGCTGATGGCCAGTACCACATCCTCTGACGTCATGGCACCCAGGTCGCCGTGGTAAGCGTCGAGGGGGTTGATGAAGAAGGCTGGCGTGCCGGTAGAAGCGAGTGTCGCAGCGATCTTTGCGCCGATGTTACCGCTCTTTCCTACGCCTGTGACAATGACCTTGCCATGGCAGTGATACATGAGAGACACAGCTTTCTCGAAATTCTCGTCAAGCTGTGGTATAAGGTCGAGGATGGCCTGTGCTTCATCACGAAGACATTGCTCGCCATAACTGTTTGAGTGTTTCAATCTTTCCTCGGGAGTATTATTGGTTGACATTGTTGTGTTGTTGAGAGATGGTGGCCGGTGGCGAGGGCGCCGCCGCACAGAACTCGGTGATTGTTATTTTAAATCGATGAGCTGCTTGATGAGCGGCTCGAGCTTGTTGAGCTCCAGCATGTTGGCGGCATCGGAGAGACCCTTGTCGGGATCGGGATGGACCTCAAAGAAGTAGCCCGTGGCTCCGAAGGCCTTCGCGGCAAGCGCCATAGACGGAACGAAGCGACGGTCGCCCACCGTTTTGCCATCACCAGCGGAGGGGCGCTGCACACTGTGGGTGCAGTCCATGATGACTGTTGGGGCGATCTCTTTCATGTCGGGGATATTGCGGAAGTCGACCACGAGGTTGTTGTAGCCGAAGCAGTTGCCGCGCTCCGTGAGCCAAATCTCGCGCGCTCCACTGTCCATTGCTTTCTCATAGGGATAACGCATGTCCTTGCCCGAGAGAAACTGTGCCTTCTTGATGTTGACAATCTTTCCGGTCTTCGCTGCTGCCACAAGCAGGTCGGTCTGACGGCAGAGGAAAGCGGGTATCTGGAGGATGTCGACGACCTCACCGGCGGGCGTGGCCTGCCATGCCTCATGAATGTCAGTGGTGAGTCGCAGCCCATATTTAGCTTTCACGTCGGCAAGCATTTGCAAGCCTTTGTCGATGCCAGGACCGCGGAAAGAGTGGAGACTCGTGCGGTTGGCCTTGTCGAAGCTCGCCTTGAAGATGATGTCGGTGCCGAGCTCGCGGTTGATGCGTACGAGCTCCCGAGCAACGGTGTCCAAGAGTTCTGCCGATTCAATGACACAAGGTCCGGCTATAAGTTTTATATTTGACATATTTATTTGTTGTATTCAGTGGTGTCAGTGCAGTGGCCGGCCTCGTACCGGCCACCAGCCGCAGGGTATTGCATTTTGCCATCCGGGTTGGTGGCCGGTACAAGGCCGACCACTGTACTGTGGTTACTGTCCTTTGATTATCTTTTCTGCTTCTTCCTCCGAATCGGCATGTTGAATCTGCGGTGCATCGGGACGGACCATGTGTGCGGTATCGGAGACGATATGGATGTCGCGCTGCGGATAAGGAATCTCTATCTCCTTGGCATTGAGTGCGTTGTATACCGCTTCCATAATGTCGCCCTCAGCATAGATCTGCTTGCGCGAGTCGACCCATGCGAGGATCTTGAAGTCGATGGAGTTGTCGCCGAAACCCGTAAAGACCGTTCTCAGATATTTAAGGTAATTGGGCTTGTTGAGTTTTGCCACAGCCTCGTCGATAGTCTTCTTGACCTCCGGCACCTTTGAGCCATAAGCCACACCCACGGGGATAATGGAGAGCACGTTTCCGTGGTTGCGCGTGAGATTCTTATAGTTCTTGGAGAAGAGCTGCGAGTTCTGGAAGGCGATGACTGAGCCGTCGAGCGCCTCCAGCGTTGTAGAGGTGTAACTGATGTTGCTCACCGTACCCTTCGTGCCATCGATAGAGATGTAGTCTCCGACCTTGATTCGTCCGGCCATAAGCGAGATGCCATAGTAGAGGTTCTCTAGGATATCCTTCATAGCGAAACCGATACCGGTAGAGAGACCTGCCGAGATAGCCACGATCCATGAGTTGTCGATGTGGAAGATCATGAGCGTGATGAGCAGCCATGCGCCCCAGATAACGACTTGGATGAGGTTGCGCCAGATAGCCGTGCGACTCTCCACGTTCTGCACGACCATTTTCCGGTTCTCTTTCTTGGCTCTCCGCTCCTCGCGTTTCATAAGTTGATAGTGAAGCGTATGAAGCGAGACGTGGTTGACGTATTTGGCGATGAAGAAGAGTATAGCAGCCTGGACAGCCCGCATGATACTGAACGTGATCTTCGTCGTGTGGATGAGTGGACGGTTGAAGAGTTGGAGCGAGGTATCGCTGAGGTTGAACACATCAGCAGCCCAGTAGATACTGATCAGCACCGATAGGGTGCCCAAGATAGGAAGCACTGCTGTATAGATGAGCCTGAAGAACCACGTACGGCTTACGGGTGTGTCATCATCGAAATATTTTCGTTTGGGATTACGGCCATATTGACGGAGCAGGTCGGATGCGCAGGTGATGGTTAGGATACACGTCATCTGCATCGTCCACCAGATGAGCATCTCGACGGAGAAGAGCGTGTAGCCACTCATTGATGCAATGTCGCTGGCAATGAAGACGAGAAACGACACCCATGCATAGAAAGAGTCAGACCCCGGAAGGTCTTTGGCGTTATGCTGGAGCGTGAACCACTGCCATACCGTTGCTGCAAGCAAGATCGGCGGCATGATGAGATCCGTCAAGTCGTTGGGGATGAGGATGATACGGAAGAAGATGACGATGAAGCACATCGCCATGATTGGCGAATAAATACGGAATCCATGGCGTATCTGCGTGCCATTGAGTCGGATGAGCAAAGAAAACAGAATAACGGCCATTAGCCAAGCATACTCCACGAGTAAGCCGGAGGCCATGGAGAGGAAGTTCTGATCTATCGTCGCCTTGATAATTCCAAGCACTGCTGCGAAGGTTGTCACGGTAGCCGAGAGGATGATGCAAAAGCGCTTGGCCTTGAAGTCTTCCTTTGCCTTCTCGCCACTGTCGGAGCCGAAGAGCCAGTGGAGGATGAAGTCGGCCTTGTTCTTCTTCATAAGTCGTGTCACGATGAAGCCGATGACGAAATAGGAAATGGCAGCGGCAATGAGGCCATAGAAGACGATGATAGCGAGCAGGACGAGGATGATGCGGCTATCCCAGTCGGAATGGAATTGATTGACAGGCTTATATTTCTCCGATACATTTTCCGAGGTCTGCCTGACCTGTTGCCGGATGTTCCTCAGAATTGTAAAGAAGTTGGTGCCATCGTTGGAAAAGATGCTGGCCTGGATTTCGGCATAGCGGTGGTTGGCATAGTCGTTCAATGCGCGCAGCCGGGCATCGGTACGTTTGTAAATCGCAATGTATTGCTGGTTCTGCTCCTTGTTATAGTTAAGCGTGTGCCGAATGCTTACGGCAAGGGTCAGACATACGTTGCGGTCGATCTGCTCCTGGGGAGTCAGCACTTCTGTGTACATCGTGCTGAGGTCGGTTATCAGACTGTCGTAGCGTGCGATCTCGGTGTTGGCCTCATTGACATACTCTCGGAAAGGGCCGACAGTCTGACGGAAGTCGCGGTACTGCTCAGTGGCTTCGTGACAGGCATAGGTGAGGTCGAACACGTTGCCGCTTTTCTGCGAATAGAGCATGATAGCGTTCTGCTGACTGCGCTGCATGTTGCTGATCAGGTTGAGCATCACCTGCTGCTGCTTTTCTTTCTCGGCACCCGACTGCTTTCCGAGCTTGTTGTAAGTGTGTGTGAGCTCGATACGGAGCATCTTGAGTGTGCCTCCGATGTTGCGCTCCTTAAGGACGGCTTGGGAGGGCAAGACGAAGAGCAGAGTGAGGAGTATAGTGATAACAAATGACCTGCGCATATGTTCGATTTTCGCTGTTATTTCTATGTGAATTATATGATGCAAAGTTACTAATTATCCCTCAAAGCACCAAACGTTTCGGGATTACAGCGTAATGGAATGGTGTTAAAAAAGTAATCGCAGTGCGATTAAAGTTAAATCGCATCGCGATTACAGTGATAACGTATTACGATTCATGGCTGTGTTTTGACTGTTAATAAATGTAACAATGTAACATTTATGGGAAGACATGGAAATAATCAAAGAATGGGTTTAACTTTCAGAACTGCTAAATCTTAAAATATCCACGGTAAAACCTTTGGTGGTTTCGGAGAAAATACTTACCTTTGTACTTGATATGGAAAGCATAAACAAGAACCCTTTCATGGAGCCTTATGGGACGCTCCACGACACGGTACCGTTCAATAAAATACAGTTTGAAGACTTCGAGCCTGCCTTTCTCGAAGGCATCAAACGCGATGACGAGGCTATCGCTAAAATTATAGATAACCCCGAAGAGCCTACGTTTGACAATACCATCGCGTGGACGGACGACTCCAAAGGCGAGCACTATTACGATCTGCTCGACCGTGTGTCGAACGTGTTCTCATGCCTGATGAGTGCCAATACGAACCCGAAGATGGAGGCGCTCGCTCAAAAGCTCAGTCCGATATTGACAAAGCATGAGAACGACGTGACGCTGAATCCGAAGCTCTTCGCTCGCGTGAAGGCCGTGCATGACCATCATCGTGAGCTGACACCTGAGGAGCAGATGCTGCTCGACAAGGAATATGACGGTTTCGTGCGCAGTGGTGCACTGCTTGACGAAGCGGGGAAAGATAAGTTGCGTAAACTGACGGAAGAGGCGTCGGTACTCGCGCTGAAGTTTTCGCAGAACCTGCTGAAAGAAAATAAGGCTTTCATCTTGCATATCACGGATAAAGCGCAGCTCGACGGACTGCCTGAAACGGCCGTTGATGCTGCTGTCCAGGCTGCTAAAGATCGCAACCTCGAAGGTTGGGTGTTCACTCTCGACTATCCGAGCTATTCGCCGTTTATGACTTACTCCACGCAGCGTGACCTCCGCAAGCAGCTTTATATGGCACGCGCCACGGAGTGTACACACGACAACGATGCCAACAACCTCGATATCTGCAAGCAGATCGTAAACCTGCGCCGTGAGATAGCGCAGCTCCTTGGCTATGACACGTTTGCCGACTATGTGCTCAAGTATCGCATGGCAAGCAATGTCAAGAACGTCTATAAGTTGCTCTACGACCTCATTGATGCCTATAAGCCGACGGCTATTAAAGAGGTGAAGGCCATTGAGGACGAGGCTAAGAAACTTGAGGGCGACGACTTTACACTGGAGCCGTGGGACTTTTCCTATTATTCTCATAAGTTGCAGATGGAGAAATACAACCTCGATGCAGAGATGCTTCGGCCGTATTTCCAGCTCGACAATGTTATAAAAGGTGTTTTTGGACTGGCCAATAAGCTCTATGGCATCACGTTCAAGGAAAATAAAGATATCCAAGTATATCACCCCGATGTGAAGGCTTACGAGGTCTTTGACAAGGACGGCAGTTATCTGGCTGTGTTCTACGCTGACTTCTATCCGCGTGAAGGTAAGCAAGACGGCGCCTGGTTGACAGAGTTCCAGGGACAGTGGATCACGAAGAAAGGCAAGAACGTGAGACCGCATGTGAGCGTGGTGACTAACTTTACCAAGCCCACGGCCACGAAGCCGGCATTGCTGACGCTTGGTGAGGTGGAGACCTTCCTCCATGAGTTCGGCCATTCTCTTCATGGTATGTTCGCCAACACGCGCTTCGAGAGTCTCTCGGGCACCAACGTGTGGTGGGACTTTGTGGAGATGCCTTCACAGTTTATGGAAAACTATGCCGTGGAGCCGGAGTTCCTTCACACTTTCGCTTTCCATTACAAGACCGGTGAGCCTATCCCTGATGAGCTCATTAAGCGCATCCAGAAGAGCCGCAACTTCAATGTGGCTTACGCTTGCATGAGACAGGTGAGCTTCGGACTGCTCGACATGGCTTACTATACGCAGAAGAAACCATTTACCCAAGATATCATCCCCTTCGAGAAGAATGCGTGGAAAGACGCCATCATCACGAAGCAGTTACCTAACACTTGCATGACTGTGCAGTTCTCGCACATCATGGCAGGCGGCTATGCAGCAGGCTACTATAGTTATAAGTGGGCCGAGGTGCTTGATGCAGATGCCTTCTCGGTGTTCAAGAAGGAGGGAATCTTTAACCGTGATACGGCTCAGCGTTTCCGCGACTGCATCCTTTCGAAAGGTGGCACGGAGCACCCGATGACGCTCTACAAACGTTTCCGTGGAGGTGAGCCCACGATTGATGCACTGCTTGAGAGAAACGGAATAAAAAAGAAGTAAACAATGAAGGACGAGGAAGAGACGGAAAAGCAGCGGCAGCTCGATAACCGCTATCTGCGCATGGCGCACATATGGTCGGAAAACTCCTACTGCAAGCGACGCAAGGTCGGTGCCTTAGTTGTGAAGGACAAGACCATTATCAGCGACGGCTACAACGGTACGCCGAGCGGTTTTGAGAATGTCTGTGAGGACGAGAACAACGTCACGAAGCCTTATGTGCTTCATGCCGAGGCCAACGCCATCACGAAGCTCGCACGCAGTACGAACAGTGGTGAAGGTGCCACGCTCTATGTCACTGCCTCACCTTGTATCGAATGTGCCAAGCTCATCATCCAGGCAGGCATCAAGCGTGTGGTCTATGGTGAGAAATACCGTCTTGACGATGGCCTTCGACTCCTGCAGCGTGCCGGCGTAGAGACCGTGTATTGCGGTCCGGAAGAATAACAGCCACTGCACTGAACAATAAAACAAGACAATGAAGAAAGAAAACAAATACCGTTTTATGCCGCTTTGGATGGCCTTATGCATGATCTTAGGTATCATGATAGGGTCGTTCTATGCCAACCACTTCTCGGGCAACAGGCTGACAATAATCAATAATGGTTCAAACAGGCTTAACAACCTTCTGCGAATCATTGATGATCAGTATGTCGACCCCGTAAATATCGACTCGTTGGTTGATAAAGCCATACCTACAATTCTCTCTGAGCTCGATCCGCACTCTGTCTACATCCCAGCTAAGGATGCACAGATGGCTGCTGACGACCTTAATGGAAGTTTCTCGGGGGTAGGCATTGAGTTTACAATTCGTCAGGATACCATTCATGTGCAGAACGTAATCAAGAATGGTCCAGCAGAGAAAGCGGGTATCATTGCCGGTGACAAAATTGTGTATGTTGACGGAAAGAAGTTTGTAGGCAAGCAGGTGACAAACGAGGAAGCCATGCATCGCCTCAAGGGCCCTTCGGGCTCAAAGGTGAAGATCGGCGTGCAGCGCTATGGACATAAGGGCATTATCACTTATACCGTGACACGTGCTGAGATTCCTACGAAGACCATCACGGCAACCTACATGCTTGATGACAACACGGGATATATTAAGGTGAAGAACTTCGGTGAGAAGACTTATCCGGAGCTGCTTGTGGCACTTGCCAACCTTCAGCAGCACGGCTTCAAGAACCTCGTCATTGATCTTCGTGACAATCCCGGCGGCTATCTCCAGAGTGCCGTACAGATGGCCAACGAGTTCCTCCCTGCCAAGCGACTTATCGTTTACACCCAGGGTCGTAAGTCACCCCGCCAAAACTATGTATCTGATGGTCATGGCGCTTATCAGAATATTCCTCTTGTAGTGCTTATCAATGAAGGTACAGCTTCGGCAGCAGAGATTTTTACGGGTGCTATGCAGGATAATGACCGCGCAACGGTTATCGGCCGTCGCTCCTTTGGTAAGGGCCTTGTCCAGCAGCAGATACCGTTCTCTGACGGTTCGCTCATCCGCCTCACGATCGCCCGTTACTACACGCCTTCGGGCCGTTGCATCCAGAAGCCTTATGTCGATGGCGATGATCAGGATTATGCACAGGATCTCATCGAGCGCTATGAGCACGGTGAGTATTTCTCTCGCGACAGCATCAAACATACAGGTCCGGCTTATCATACGAGTATAGGACGCGTGGTCTATGGTGGCGGCGGCATCACGCCTGATATCTTCGTACCGGAGGATACCATCGGTATGACTTCTTATTATAAGGAGGCAGCCATGAGTGGACTTATCCTGCAGTTCGCCTTTACTTATACGGATAATAACCGGCAGAAGATGAAGGACTTCAAGGAGATGCTGCAGCTCGCAAGCTATCTCAAGCAGCAGAACACTGTGGGACAGTTTGTCGACTATGCTGATAAGCATGGCTTGCAGCGCCGTAACCTCCTTATCAAGAAGAGTCACTCTCTCTTGGAGAAATATATCAACGGACGTATCATTTATAACATGCTTGACGAACAGGCTCTTGACGAATATCTTAACCAGGGCGATCCCGATGTCGAGACTGCACTGCGAGTGTTTGCGCGCAATGCGGCATTCCCGAAGAAGCCTGTCAAGAAAGTGAAAAGAAGATAATCAAGACACATGGACAAACAGACACTGAGAAATCTGATAAAAGAGCGTAAGCAGCAGTTTAGCGTCGACGAACTCATCATCCAATCGGTAGACGTGACACAGCGGTTAGAACAAAACAAGCTTTTCAAATTCGCCCATACTGTACTACTCTATTATAGTATGGACGACGAAGTAAATACCCACGGACTTGTCGCTGCTCTACGCCGGGAGGGTAGGCGTGTACTGCTGCCTCGGATCAGAGATGATCAGAACTTGGATGTCGTGCCCGTTTCTGACAACAGTCTTCATTCACAGGGAAAATATCATATCATGGAACCGTCGGGTGAACCTTTCACCGACTATAATTCTATTGATATTGCTATCATTCCTGGTCTTGCTTTCACTCAGGACGGGAAGCGACTTGGCAGGGGTAAAGGCTACTATGACCGTCTGCTTGCGCAGATGCCTTCCGTCTATAAGATGGGACTTTGTTTTCCCTTTCAGTTAGTGCAGGATATTCCGATGAATGAGAATGATATTCTGATGGATGAAGTGTTTGTATAGATAGTGAAATTTGCTTTTTAATGGATTTGAATTTATTGAGTGCGGAGGAGGCAACTCTTCTGCACGATAAGATAGTGAATGCCCAGCATATTGTTATTGTGGGGCATTCGCGCCCTGATGGTGATGCTATCGGCTCATGCCTTGCATGGGCAACCTATCTCAATGAAGAGTTTGGCAAAGAAGCGGCTATTGTTGTGCCCAATGCTTTTCCTGATTTTCTCCATTGGCTGCCGGGAAGAGAGACAATAGTCCGCTATGACAAGCACCCTGAAGAAGTGAAACGACTGTTCGCTGAGTCTGACCTTGTCTTCTGCTGTGACTTCAACATGTATTCTCGTGTTGATGAGATGGAAGATGTGTTGAAGAATGCCAAAGGTGAGTTTGTCATGATTGACCATCACTTGGGTTGCGATATTGACACCGTGGTGCGGGCTTCCTTTCCCGACCTCAGTTCAACGTGTGAGATCGTGTTCCGTCTTGTGTGGCAGTTGGGTGGCTTCGATAAACTTTCGAAGAAGTTTGCTATCTGCGACTATTGCGGCATGATGACTGACACGGGTGGCTTCACGTTCGCCTCCACGCGTCCGGAGATCTTCTTTATCATCTGCCAGTTGCTCACCAAAGGCATTGACAAGGACAAGATCTACCGCAATGTGTTCAACAACTACTCGTCGTGGGCCATCCGTCTCCGGGGATACCTTATGGCACAGAAGCTCAATGTCTTCGAAGACCTTCATGCGAGCTATTATACGATGACGCGTGAAGACATGAAGAACTTTCACTATAAACGCGGCGATGCAGAGGGACTCGTCAACGTGCCCTTGCAGATCAAGGGTATGAAATGTAGCGTCTCTCTTCGTGAGGATGACCGCATAGACGGCCGCATCTGGGTAAGCCTTCGTTCAGTAGACGATTTTTCTGTGGAGGATATGGCCAAGCGCTTCTTCAATGGTGGTGGTCATTTCAATGCGAGCGGAGGCAGGCTCGACTGCACGATGGACGAGGCTGTGTCAATCACTAAGAAAGCCTTCGAATATTACAAGGAAAAATTGAAAAAATGAAGAAATGAAATAATGAAAGAATGAAGCGTCGCATCGTCGCGCGTCGCAATAACGTTTTTTCGACCTTCCATTTTCATTATTTCATTATTTCATTATTTCGTTATTTCAATATTCAATATTCAATATTACTTCGCCTTCATCGTAATCAACGGCACCAGCATCTCTTCCATGGAGATACCCCCGTGCTGGAAAGTGTCCTTATAGTATGATACATAATAATTGTAGTTGTTCGGGTAAGCAAAGAAACTGTTGCCTGTGGCAAAGACATAAGACGTGCTGATGTTCGGTGAAGGTAGAAAAGCCTTATGAGGCTCTTTGATAGTAAACACATCTTTTGCGCTGTAGGCAAGGTTCTTACCGAGCTTATAGCGCAAATTCGTATTTGTATTGCGGTCGCCGACAATCTTCACCGGTTTGGAGCAGCGGATAGAGCCGTGGTCAGTGGTCAGCACAACAGTATAGTCGCTGTCAGCCAATCGTTTGAAGAGATCAGCGATGACGGAGTGGCGGAGCCAGGACAGCGTGATGGAGCGGTAAGCGCTTTCGTCGTTGGCAAGCTCACGCACCATCTTCGACTCCGTGCGGGCGTGCGAGAGCATATCGATGAAGTTGACGACCACTACATTGAGATCGTTATCTTTAAGTGAGTTGTATTGTTGCAAAAGTTTCGCAGCAGCCTCCGAGTCGTTGATCTTGTTGTAACTGAACTTGTCGTGCCTGCGATAACGCTCTATCTGTGTCTTGATAAGCGGGGCTTCGTTGAGATTCTTTCCCTCTTCCTCATCCTCGTCGACCCAAAGGTCAGGGAACATCTTAGCGATACTCTCGGGCATAAGACCCGAGAAGATGGCGTTACGCGCATATTGTGTGGCGGTTGGGAGAATGCTCATGTACATGTCGTCCTGAATGTCGAATAGGTTGCCTATCTCGTTAGCCAGCATCAGCCACTGGTCCCAACGGAAATTGTCGATGACTATCAGGAAAACCTTCTCACCTTTGTCGATGAGCGGGAAAATCTTTGTCTTGAAGATGTCGGGACTCATGAGCGGACATGATTGGTGCTGTGAGCCCCTTCCACTGTATCGTGCACGGATAGCTTCCATCCAGTCCATGTAGTAGTTTTTGATATATTTGGCAAATCCGTTGTTGGCCTCTTCCTTCTGCATGGCGAGCATGTCCATCATGCCGCTCTCTGCTTGTCCGAGCTCTACCTCCCAACGGGTGAGAGTTCGATAGACTTGCATCCAGTCATTCCAATCCTTACACTCATCTATCTGCATGGCAATTTTCTGATAGTCACTGCGGTAGGAGTTTTGTGTCACCTCGGTCACAATCTCTTTCTTGTGAATGTTCTTCTTCAGTGAGAGCAGGATTTGACTGGGATTGACGGGTTTGATGAGATAGTCGGCAATCTGTGAGCCGATGGCCTGATCCATGATGTTCTCTTCTTCGCTTTTCGTCACCATGACGACAGGTGTCTGTGGCTGAATCTCCTTGATTCGCTGCAGCGTCTCCAGTCCGGTGAGACCCGGCATCATCTCGTCGAGCATGATGAGGTCGAACGATTGTTTACGACATTCCTCGATGGCATCGGTACCGTTTGACACCGCTGTCACCTCATATCCTTTCCGTTGCATGAAGATGATGTGACCTTTCAAGAGGTCGATCTCATCATCTGCCCAAAGTATTTTTCCGTTGTTCATAATAATATTTTTAAAGGGCCCCACCAAGCCGAGGCCTTCGAAGCCGAAGCCCCACCAAAGCCTCCCCAAGGGGGAGGGTGTTGATATGTAAAAGAGCCACCCTGTGTTGGTGTATATAGTTCTGTGCGTTGCCCTTTAGGGCGACGTTATCCCCATTATTTTGTTAGAACCCGTCGAGCTCGTAATCCTCACTCTCGATATCGAAGGTCTGCTTCTTCGGAGCTGGCGTCTGCTTCTTGGGTGTTGGCGCCTGCTTCTTGGGAGGAGCCGGTGTCGTTTTCTTGGGAGCCGGTGTCTGCTTCTTCTGCGTTGTAGCCGGCTTCTGCTGGGGTTGTGTATTATTCTTCACCGGTCCACTCTTTGCCGGTTCTTCTTTCACTGTTTTAACTGGCGTGGTCTCCATGGGGATATTCACCCCGCCCTGCTGCGTAGTCTTCGGCTCGTCCATTGGCACAGTCACTCCGCCCTGCTGCGTGGTCTTCGACTCGTCCATTGGGATATTCACCCCGCCTTGTTGCCCATTCTCTTCCTCTGAAGGCTGTTGCTCAGTGTCTTGCTCTTGGGGCTCTGTCACAATATCTTCAGGGTTGTTAAGCAACTGGAGTGTAGACGGCTTGATGGGAGCAAAGTGGATGTCATAGAACTTTTTGTAATCGTCATAGCTGTATGCCACACCGATGAGCGGAAGATTCTCCACACTGATGATGAACGGCCGGGCCTTGCCCATGAGCTTCAAGATCTGTGGCTGGGAGAGCAGACTGCGAGAATACTCCAGTGCCTCGTCGTAACTGCGGAAGCCGCTTACACGCATACGATGGAGATAGTCGTCGTTGTCAATGGCAATATCAAAATCGCGGACGAGGTAGCTCGTGAAGTTGAATTTCGCCACCTGATAGAGCAGCTTGTTCTCGTTCACCGAGTCGGGTTGATAGACGAGCATGAAGTCGAACTGCGTATTGCGCTCGGCACTCAGTGGCTTCGTCTTAAGTTGTGCACTGTCGCTCAGTACTTCGCTTCGCATCGACCATACATTACCGATATCAAATCGAGCGCCACGAAGCCGTTTGCCGCTTTTCACACCATTGATGATCATTCCCGCTATCTTAGAGACATCACTCTCTGGATATTTCTCCACGAGTGCGCTCAGATCCTTCAGGCATTGCTCGCTGTCACCCTCATTGAGTTTTCCGAGAGCTCCGATAAACATAAATTTATCGCGGTTAGCACCCTGTGGGAAACGAGTCTCTGAGAGCTTGACGTTAGCATCGACCATCTGGTATTTGTCGGCCTTGAAGGCATCATAGGTAGCGGCATAGAGCGAATCCTCCATGTGCACGCCATAGCGTGCATTGATGACATAGTTGGGGTCGGAAAGCAGTACCGTCCATTGGCTCTTAGGATAATCAGCTTTCAGACTGTCTACAAAGGTCTCTGCCAATGCGCTTTGCCCTTTCCGTGAGTAGAGCAAGAAAAGATGATAGAACGCATCGTCCTTGTGCTCATAGTCCGGATACTGACGGATGAGCCTTGTCAGTGCTTTCTCACTCAGTGAGAGGTTGTCGAGTTTATCTTTGAAGATGACGCCACTATGATAAAGTGCGTCAGAAATCGTGTCGTTGCTTGCCTGGAGTTGCTCAGCTGTAAATGGAATCTGTGCAAGGTAGAACTCGCGCTTATGTGGGTCTGATGCTGGGGTTACCTGCGCTTTGACGGAGTCGGCGTGAGCCTGAGCATCGAATACGGAGTCGCGCTGCGCATCGCTCATGTCGGCCAGACTGTTGTTGTCCTGCGTCTTGACAACACTCTTATTGATGCGCTGCCAGTTGTCTACATTCTCGCGTTTACCCCACAGCTTCTGGAATTGCTGCTTACCCTTGCTTACAGCCGTCTGACTGTAGAAGTACCACTCTTGGGAGTTGGAGGTTGAGGTGTTGGGTGTTGATGGCTTGTTATTCGTATTATTATTGCGCGAACTCTGGGAACCATTTGTGTCACCCTTTTGCTGCGCTTGTTGTGCCTCAAGTTCTTCCTGTGCTTTCTTGGCTTCTTTTTCTTTCTTCTTCAGCGCTTCTATCGTTCGATCGATAGCAGCATTGCGATGGGCTTCATCCATTTTTGCAAGACTTTGCAGCGAGTCTTGCAAATGGATAGCATCGGTGTAAGGCACGAGCTCATCGAGCACATTCGAGCGGTCGCTGAGCTGCTGATATTCCTTATTGTCTTTGTCGACCATTCCGAGGGCTGCATTATAGATTCTAAGGGCATCGGAATAGCGCTCGATGTCCCAATAAAGATCACCGAGCTTCAACAGCAAGGCACCGTGCTCCACGCCTGTACGCGTAGCTTTCTTATGCCCTGTCTCATAGTTGGTTATTGCTCGCATCGTGTCTTTTCTTGCCAGATAGATGTTGCCGATGGCATAATACACCTGGTCGAGATATTCTTTGTTCTTGTCCGACCTGGCCATACGTCTGAGTTTAGAGATCATTCGGTCCGACTTCGTGGCTGCCATGACCTCGGTCCGAGCGATGCGAGCATTGAACTCCAACTCATAGGGCGGGTTTAAGCCAATAACCTTGCTGTAAGCACGATAGGCATTATTGTTCAACCCTGCACGCGAGCACACTTGCCCCATGAGAAACCACTCGCGGGCTTTCTGCTTCTTTCTCATCTCATGCTTGATCGTTGCCCGAAGGAAAGGTATGGCTGTCTTATAGTCTTTTGTGAGCAGGTAATAGTCGGCAAGCGTATTATCCCAGTCCTTGCGTGCTTGCCAGGGAATAGAGTCGCGCCGGTTGTTGCGGATGACATCTTCCGCATCGTAGGCCTGTCCGTTCTCGATATAACTCTTCGCAAGCCAAGCCTGCGCCTTGGAGTATATGGCTGGCTGGGTGCGATAGAGCATGCTCATGTATGCAAATGTAGAGATGGCGTCGTCGAAGGCTCCCTCATGAAATTGTGAGCGCCCCATGAGCATCCATGCTTTCCAAAGAAAAGGGTTGTATTCGCGGCGTGAGAGCCATTCACGGTCTTTATCAGTCTTTCGTCGGTTCGAGTTCCATTGGGGCCGTGCCTTGATGCTGTGCTGGTCGATGGCTTTCTCGGCCTTGAGAATGGCACGGTCAAAGTTTGATTTGCCAAGCTCACGGCTGTTCTTGTTGCCAACTGTATAAAGGGGGATATTATCAGTATAGTTGTCTTGGTTACCCGTTTCTTTCTCCAAAGAACCGTCAATATAGGCCAGTGTGCCGTTATAGTAGGTGTTATATCGGGCGTTGAAGGCATGCCACCACCTCGTGGCGGCCGTATTCTTAGCCGTCGAACAACCTGCCGCTAAACTGATGATGAGTGCAACAGCAAGCATGGGCAGAAGTACCTTATGAATCAGCGAGCGAGATATATTCATCCTTAATACCATCCGGCATATTGATACCCCGAAGAATTAAGCTGCGGTTCCATGCCTTCACTTCCTCAGGGCGCAGCGTTTCCAACACCTCAGCGAACTGAGCCGTTTCTTCTTCATTGTAACTGTCAGAAGCTTTTCCTTTATATGCATCAAGCTCTTCATCATCGAAATATTCCACGGGCTCGGTGGCAGCCTTGAGCATACATTCCTGTTCGCACATGACGTTGTCAGGAGAGCAGCGTGTGCTGTCACCCTCACCAATGACGATCTCCTGGCTTTCTCCCCGTTTATGCGAGCGATAGCCGAGGAAAGCACAGAAGAGGCCGAGAACAACGAGAGAAAGAACTAAGTATATCATATAATTATTCTCAGACTTTATTTATTCTCAAATCTTATTGAATTTTCAAATCTTATTGATGGTGAAACTTGCTTTGCGCAGGTCTTTCCAGAAGTCGGAATATGACTTTGTCACCACTTCCGGGTTGTTGATTCTCAGTCTTGGGAACTTGACAGCCAACGGAGCCAATGCCATGGCCATGCGGTGATCCTCATAGGTGTCGATGGGCTCCATCGATGGCTCACAAGTAGCACCATCCCACAACAACTCCTCATTATTGAGAATCTGAAGGAAATATCCGAGCTTGCGGAGTTCTTTCTGCAAGGCCACGAGGCGGTCTGTCTCTTTGATACGGAGACTGGCGAGGCCCGTGAAGTGGAAGGTCACACCGAGACCGCAGCAAGTCGCAACGATAGTCTGTGCCAAATCGGGACAGTTGAGGAAATCATAGCTTAACTGAGCCACAGAATCGAGGTGCCGCGTCAGTCTAACAGTCGTCGGTTTCCCAGTATGCGGCTCATCAAAGGTCGTCTTTACGCCAAGCAGCGAGAAGATATATTTGACCACGGAGTCGCCCTGCCGCGAACTGTCCTCCAGTCCACGCAAAGCAACATGGGCCTCACTGATTGGATAGAGCGATGCCAGTTCATACCAATAAGAACTGGCACTCCAGTCATTTTCAATGAGATAGGGGGCATTGTTATAGGGCTTTGGCTTTACTTCAATGGTATCGGGACTCGTCCAGTCGACTTCTGCTCCAAAGCCATGCATGACATGGATCGTCAAGTCGATATAAGGCCGCGACACGATCTCTCCGGTCAGATGCAGAGATAAGCCTAACTGCATGACGGGGCCGATGAGCAGCAAGGCGGAAATAAACTGAGAACTGACGTTTCCGGGTATCTCTAATTTTCCACCCGGCAAAGAATGCCCTTGGATGTGGAGTGGGGGATAACCTTCGTCTGCCACATAGTCGATGGTGGCTCCAAGCATGCGCAATGCATCGACAAGCACGCCGATTGGCCGATGGCGCATACGCTCTGAACCGGTGATTGTGTGCTCACCATCGGTCACGGCGAGGTAGGCGGTCATAAAGCGCATGGCAGTGCCTGCTGCACCCACATCGATTGTCTCCGGCATGTCGCGCAGAGCATTGATGACGGCGCGTGTATCGTCGCAGTCGGAAAGATTCTTGGGCAATTGCCCGCCGCTGAGCGCGTGAATGATGAGCGCCCGGTTGCTGATACTCTTTGAAGCGGGGAGATTGATGTCAGCCGATAAAGTTTCAGGGGCTATTATCTCATATGTTGTCATGATATTTCTCTATATTTTATTTGATGGTTGTAATCTTAATATCTACAGGTCCACTCACAGCCGCAGCTCTCGTGGTGCGGTATTTCTTAGGGCCGGGGATAAGTGGAGAATAATAGAGCACGTGCCGGATACGGGCTTTCTGCTCAGGTGTGATTTTGTAACCTAAGCACACACTATAGTCCATAATGTTGTTAGCCTCATATTTCACGCTGTCGCATGAATAGCGTATGAGCAAGGGATCTAGGTATTGGGTCTTCGAAGCCTCATACTCCAGATATTTCATGTAATCGGCGCGGTTGTATGAATGTGTGTCGGTGCAATAATCTGTGTCTGCACAGGAGTCTACGGGGTCAACGCTGTCGTTGTCGCTGTTTCCACGAGCTTCCGTGAATACATGATAGAGCCCGAGATAGTGACCGAGCTCATGGGCTATTGTCATCACGATGTCTGCACTTGTGTATGTCGTCATCTGATGATTGGCATTCGTATAGCGGTCACTCTGATAATAACCACCGTCTGACGACTTATTGGCATACAGACTGTTGATCGCTGAGCAATAGGCAAAGCGCAGGTTTGCCTTCGTAACATTGGGAGTACTAATGGTTCCTAATCCTTCTAGCTCATGGTCACCTTTGATGGACTGAGGCATATGAGACATGCCAAGGGTGATCGATTCACTGTCGGTACTCTTAAAATTAAACATCATCACATTGATGTAATCGTTTGGCTCCCAGATATATTTTACGTTCGCTCCCGTTTCGTCACTCATGAATTGCGTTACATCTATCGGATATTCTCCGGTATATTTTACATAATCTACGCCTGGGTAAGTGAGTTTATTCCCTTTCTCATCCTTTGTAGCGAGCACAAACTTTACATGAACATTTTCGCTCTCACCGTAGATACCACCCTGATAGATCTCGTTGACATATTGAACGAGATTACTTATCCTTTGGTAAGGGATATATTGGTTCTCATCGTCCTTATTATTATAGAGCACATGGAAGATGACGGGCAACTCGTAGGTATAGCTGTCGGTAAGCGTGGCGGTATCCACTGCCCCTTCCGAAGAAGAGGTAGTGCGCGAAGAACTGATATCGTCAGAACTTGAGCATGCGCTCATCAATAGTACTGAGGTAAGAAGCAGAAAGAAGTATTTCCTCATATTTATAATATTCTTGGACATGCAAATTTACGAAATATGTCTATAAAACGTGAGTTGGTGCCTTATTATTATGCTTAAATATAGCAAACGAATAAAAAAGTCGTAAGAATATTTGGTCATGTCGGAAAATTGCAGTACCTTTGCACTCGCAATTAAGGAACGGGATTTAGCGCAGTTGGTAGCGCACACGTCTGGGGGGCGCGAGGTCGCTGGTTCGAGTCCAGTAATCCCGACCTAAAAAGCGGTAAGAGCGAAAGTTCTTACCGCTTTTTGCGTATATATTTTCAAGTTTGTTATTACATTTCTTCAATCCTTCTTTCATCGTTTGTCAAACGCCAAACGATTGTCTGACGTTCGACAAACGATTGTCCGACGAACGCCGAACGATTGTCTGCCGTTCGACAAACGATTGTTCGCCGAACGATAAACAATGACTATCCCTGTGTGCAGAAAGCTTCGCCCAACTGGAATCCCTCCTCGTAAAGACGTTCAAGCTTTGCCACATCTTTCTCTATGCGATGTACCTCCATCGGCCGCTTAGGGCGAATGACAAAGATTTCTCCATTGCGCTCTAAATCCTCGACCATCTGCAACTGTTCATTATAGGCTTCGATGCGATGGCTGAGGACAACACGCAGGCGAGGGTAGTTACGATAGATGAAACGCGGCTGTTTGCGGTCGCGCCCTTGCTCCCGATAGCCATAGTTGCGGGTTGTGACAACGACATTAAACTTGTGCCCCGTGGTTTGTGCGCGGCGCACAGGTATAGAATCAATAATGCCACCGTCAAGCATTGGTTTGCCGTCGATCCATGTAATCTTACTCACATAGGGCAGAGAGCTCGAGGCACGCGCAAGGTCGCAGGCCCGCTGCCGGTCGTGCGTTTCCGTGAGATATTCGCTTTGCCCCGTCTGACAGTTGGTCGTCACCATCTCAAATCCTGCTGAATGTTTGAAGAATTCTTCATAGTCGAAGGGAATGAGCTCGTTAGGAAAACGGTCGTAGAGCAGTTTCTGGTCAAAAATGCAACCTTGCGTCACCAAATGGCGCAAACCTATATAATTGTATCGTGCGAGGAAATCAATGTTAGAGATTCTCGCGCGGCGAGGCTGGCGAGAGATATAACTCATGCCATTGCAGGCTCCTGCCGAGACTGCTACGACATAGTCAAAATACAGGTTGTACTTCATAAATGCGTCCAGCACGCCACTCGTAAAAACTCCCCGCATGCCACCACCTTCAAGTACCAAACCCATTGAGTGAGGATCAATCTGCATAAAAATTGTTATTTTTCTGCAAAGATACGACTATTTATTCTGAATTTTGTAACTTTGCCAATAAAAGTAACCAAAACGTTTACATTATGTTCAAAAAAGAAACTTACATTGAACGCCGCGCAGAGCTTAAGAAGCTCGTTGGCAATGGCGTAATTCTGCTTTTTGGTAACAACGGATCACCAGCCAATTTCCCCAACAACACATATTATCCATTCCGCCAGGATTCTTCCTTTCTCTATTATTTCGGTCAGCAGCGTGATGGTCTCGTAGGTGTGATCGATGTCGACAACGACATTGAGACCCTCGTTGGTGATGATATTGATATTGACGATATCGTATGGTATGGTTCTGTGGACAGTGTTCACGACATGGCTGAGCAGGTAGGTGTCAGCAACTCAGCTCCTATGAAGAGCTTGAAGACCATCTGCAACGATGCCATGCGTCTGCATCGTAAGATTCATTTCCTCCCGCCTTACCGCGCCGATATCAAAATTCAGATTTTTGACCTCCTTGGTATCCATCCGAATCAGCAGAAGGAGAGCGCTTCGATGGATCTCATCAAGGCTGTCGTGAAGATGCGTTCTACGAAGTCACAGGAAGAGATTGACGAGCTCGAGCGTGCCGCTGCCATCGGTTATAAGATGCACACCACAGCCATGCGTATGTGCCGCCCGGGAGTAGTGGAGCAGGAAATCGCTGGTACACTCGATGGCATTGCCAATGCTTATGGCTCTATGGTAAGTTTCCCAACTATTCTCTCACAGCATGGCGAGATCATGCATGGTGCGCCTTCACAGAACAAACTGGAGGCTGGCCGTTTGATGCTCTGCGATGCCGGTGCGGAGACATTAGATCATTATTGCTCCGACAACACCCGCACGACCCCAGTCAGCGGTCACTTCGACCAGCGTCAGTTGGAGATCTACTCTATTGTCGAGGCGGCTCACGACTATGCACTTTCAGTGGCTAAGCCTGGTGTAAAATGGTGGGATGTCCACTTTGGCGTCTGCCGATTGATTACTGATCGTCTGAAGGAGCTCGGTCTGATGAAGGGTGACACGGAGGAAGCTGTAGCAGCCGGTGCTCATGCTATGTTCATGGTTCATGGCCTCGGTCATATGATGGGTATGGATGTGCACGACATGGAGTCGTTCGACCAGATCAACGTAGGCTTCGACGATGAGGTTCGTCCTAACCTTGAGCAGTTCGGCACCAACTGCCTGCGTATGGGCCGTCGCTTGCAGGAAGGTTTTGTAGTAACAGATGAGCCGGGTATCTACTTTATCCCTGACCTCATTGATGACTGGAAGGCTTCAGGCCACTGCAAGGAGTTCATCAACTTCGATAAGCTCGAGACCTACAAGGACTTCGGCGGTATACGTATCGAGGATGACCTTCTCATAACAAAGGATGGTTGCCGCTTCATTGGCAAAGACCGCATCCCTTATCATCCGAAGGATGTAGAGGAGTTCATGGCAAAAAATAGATAAACTGTAACGCCGACCTAAAGGGTCGGCGCACAGAACTACATCAAAAAACGCCGTTCTTCAATGTGATTGAAGTACGGCGTTTTTTGACTATTTTGTATATAGGAATCGTTTGATAGACCGCTTCGGTGTCTTCTCAAACTCTTCCTCATGAATTCTTATCTCTGACAGACGACAGTAGGCTGGCTGCTCTGCATTGAGCGTCTTGCGGTTCTGCTCCATGATATCCTTGATATCGCTGTCGTTCAGTCCCATGCTCTTGGCAGTGTCATAGTCTGGATGCACAAGACCGACGAGCTTGTCACCTTCCTGTATGACGACGCTCTCGTTGACCAGCGTCAGCGAATTGAGCTTGTCCTCAATCTCTTCCGGGTAGATGTTCTGACCGTTGGAGCCAAGCAGCATATTCTTCGAACGGCCTTTGATAAAGATGTTGCCTTCAGCATCCATCAGTCCGAGGTCACCTGTATGGAACCAGCCGTTCTCATCGATGGCGGCCTTCGTGGCTTCTTCGTTTTTGTAATAGCCGAGCATGACGTTAGGTCCTTTGCAAAGGATCTCTCCCGGCACATTGGCAGGGTCGGGGCTGTCTATCTCCACCTGCATGTGGATAACGGCCTTGCCACACGAGCCAGGTACAAAACGTGACCAGTCCTCATAGCCGATGATCGGGGCACACTCTGTAGCGCCATAACCAACCGTATAGCGGAAGCCGATGCGATGGAGGAACTGCTCCACCTCTTGGGAGAAGGCAGCGCCACCAATGATGACTTCATAGAAGTTGCCACCGAAGGCATTCGTCACCTGCTCATTGATACGCTCGTAGATCTTCTTGTTGATACCCGGCATCTTCAGCAGCAAGCGCATGCGTGGATCCTGCAACTTCGGGAACACCTTCTTTTTAATAATCTTTTCGATGATAAGCGGCACAGAGATGATGATACGAGGCTTCACATCTGAGAATGCAGCGGCAACAATAGCAGGGGAGGGAATACGTGTGAGATAATATACATGACAACCCGTAAGGAATTCGAAGAGGAATTCGAAGGACATGCCGTACATATGAGCCATCGGCAAGATACTGATGACATTGTCACCTGCTTTCAAGTATTTGCCCATCACATGCTCCGCAAAATCGATGTTGCTCCACAACGCACGGTAAGGAATCATCACACCTTTGGAGAATCCCGTCGTACCACTCGTATAGTTGATAAGCGCCATTTCATCGGGATTCTGCTCGATGTAATAGTGGACATGCTCCTTACGGAAATATTTCGGATATTTGTGTCCGAACATCTCGTTGAGATGCTCGCGGGCATAAGTAAGCTTGTCAGTACGGGAAATGACCAGCGAGTAGTCGGGGATGTAGATGATACCCTCCAGTCCCGGCATCTTCTCCGGGTCGACCTGAGTAGCCACGACATCACCCACAAAGAGCAGTTTTGCATCTGAATGGTTGACGATGTTATGGATCTGATCCGGAGTGAACTCGTGGAGGATGGGCACAGCGATGGCACCATAAGTGAGCACAGCGAGAAAAGCAGCAGCCCAAGCGGCACTGTTACGGCCGCAGAGCGCGATCTTGTCACCTTTCTGCACACCTGAACTCTCGAACATGATGTGAAGCTTTTCTATCTTTCGCGCCACATCGTGATACTGCAGTGTAGCACCCTTATAATCGGTCAACGCATCGCGCTCCCAATTCTTAATGATGCTGTTTTGGATTAGTTGATTGAAACTTGGAATCTTTTCCATGGGTAAATATCTTCGGTATTAATAATACGGTCTATTTATATTACGATCAATCGTTCGCTTTTCTGCGTAGAGATAGCGCTTAATCGACTTTTTCGGCGTTTTTTCAAACTCTGTATCGTGGAGTTGTATCTCGCTGATCTTGCAGAAAGAAGGTAGCTGCTTGTTCAGCTCCTGCCTGTTTTGCTCCATGATACTACTGAGGTCATTTTCACTGAATCCAAGCTGATGGGCAGCGTCGAAATCGGGATAAACCAGTCCGACGAGCTTGTCGCCTCTCTGCACAATAAGGCTCTCACCGACCATTGCCATAGAGTTGAGCTTGTCTTCTATCTCTTCGGGATAGACGTTTTGTCCGTTGGAGCCTAGGAGCATGTTCTTGATACGTCCTACGATGAAGAGATGTCCATCAGGATTCATGCGTCCTAAGTCGCCGGTGTGGAACCATCCCTCACTGTCGAGTGCGGCATGGGTAGCTTTCTCATTCTTATAATAGCCGTCCATGACATTCAATCCACGGGTGATGACTTCTCCGGGGATATGCTCTGGATCTTTGCTCAGCACCTTGATCTCCATATTTTCAGCCACCGTTCCACAAGAGCCCGGTACAAAGTCGTGCCAGTCGGAGTAAGAGATCATAGGTCCTGTCTCTGTCGTGCCATAGCCGATGGTAATGGGAAAGCCTATCTCTACGAGGAACGACTCTATCTCTTTGCTCAGGCCTGCACCACCGACGATAATCTCGTAGGCATTGCCACCCATCTCTTCCTTGACGAGCTGACACACGTGGTCACGCACTTTCTTGCCGATGCCCGGCATATGCATCATCAAGCGCAGCCGGGTATTGAGCAATGGGAAGATCTTCTTGCGGATAATCTTCTCGATGATAAGAGGTACAGAGACCACCACGCACGGATGAACGTCGGCCATGGCTGCCTGAATGACAGTAGGACTCGGCAGACGGGTGAGGAAGAAAAGATGATGACCCAGGCAGAACTGCAACAAGAACTCACAGCTCAGTCCATACATATGAGCCATTGGAAGAATACACAGGGCATCAGCTTCTTTGGGGAGCTTGCTGCCCAAGACATGCTCCAAGTAAGTGATGTTACTCCACATCACACGGTAGGGGAGCATCACGCCCTTGGAAAAGCCTGTAGTACCACTGGTATAATTTATCATCGCCAAGTCGTCCGACTTGTCTTCATAATAGTGAACATGCTCCTTACGGAAGTATTTGGGATATTTTTTGCCAAACTCCTCGTTAAGATGCTCACGGGCATAAGTAATTTTCTCCGAACGACTTAGTACAATGGAATAATCGGGGATATAGATGATTCCCTCCAAATGCGGCATCTGCTCATAATCGAGCTGAGTAGCCACAACATCACCTACAAAGAGCAAGCGGGCGTCGGAGTGGTTCACCACATTATATATCTGGTCGGGAGTGAATTCATGCTGAATAGGCACAGCAACAGCACCATAGGTGAGTGTTGCCAGAAAAGCACACGCCCACATCGAACTGTTGCGTCCACAAAGTGCCACTTTATCCCCTTTCTGAAGGCCAATACTCTCAAACATAATGTGTAGCTTCTCGATCTTGCGGGCTACATCATGATATTGGAGCGTTGCACCCTTATAATCTGTCAGGGCATCTTTATACCAGTTCTTGATGATGGTATCTTCAAGCAGCTTATTGAAACTTGGTGTTTTTGTCATTGCACAAATTTCGATTTTGCGTGCAAAGTTAATACCTAAACTGCACATTTGCAAATTAAATGTGCATTTTTTTATGTTTGAGAGTGTTTTTTATTGCATTGTTCGTTTATCGGACATTATATGCTGTAGGAAAAGCCGATGGAGAAATACTCGCGGAACATCCAGTAGCCGAGTTTGTCGTCTCTTGTTCGACCGTCATCGAAGCGGGGATATAGGAAGAGCTTTGTAGCCAGGTAGCGATTGAACTGGAATGTTAGGGTATTCTCCCATTCTGCTTCCATACGTTTATATGTGGTGTAACCGTAGAGACGTGTCTTCCATGAAATATTATCTGAGAAGTTCCATGTCAGATCAATTGTCGTTTGCGAACCGAAATCGTTCAGTGAGTGATGTCCGGCGTCAATGCCATTGTTCGTAGCGAGTGCCAGTCGGCCCACATATTTATAGTTGTAAGCGAAAGGAGCAAGGTGGATACTTCCCTTGAGCTTTCCCTTGAGCCAGTTGACAGAATAGTCCATACCGACGGAGAGGTTAACATTGAGCGGGGAGAAGAAGTCCGATTGCACAACATGACTATTCGAGCTATAGTGGCGTGCCCATTGTGTCTGCGCAATGAGCTGGAAGGTGTAATACCATTTGCTGGCAGCCTGCAGACCGAGCTTTCCCGTGTATCGCAACATATCTTCTGTAGGCTTGACACTGTGGATTGAGTCACTCTTCGACGTCTGCATGCCAAACTTCATTTCCAGCATGTTATCCCACTTCACTTTTTGCTTATTGTTATAGTTGGCTGTCAGCGTTACGGAGCCCATCATGGAGTAGTTGCTTTCTCCTCCTTGGTACCAGTTGTCGGACAGATAGTTTTGCAGGAACTGCAAATAGTAATCTCCGCCGAACGACCAGAAGTTTGGCTTGAAGACAATGAGGTCAATAGGCTGGCGCTCAGGCTCTTTCGGTAATTCCTTTTCGATAACAGTCGTAGGGCTTTCCTTAACGGTTTTTGGTCGGATGATGGGTCCGGTCGTCTCCAGTCGGTGCTGCGTGTTCTCCACCCATTCGGGGTGAGCAAGATAGAGCGAGAGTAGGGTACTGTCAGTAGGGCTCAGGCTCTTACCAAGCGACAACGCATTATCCGTCACGCCTTCATAAAACGTGAAAGGCAAGAAATAAGGAGCTGCATCGATTGGCTTGATGGCTGTGGCATGTACTGAGTCTCTATAGAGAGAATCACGGAAAAGAAGGAGAGAATCGACATATTTGCGCATGATGCGGCTTTCACCATTGCCTGATAATCCATGCCAACGGCGTTGCGGTGTGGCTTCTGCCCATAAAGACACAGAGATTAGAGCCACAAGGAGAAATATATTCTGGCAAATATTTCGATCTATACGATGCATCATAAATTAAGCAATCTTCAAAATGATAAATAATCAGTTGCAAAGGTAGCAATAATGAAAGACAATTCAAAAAGAAATAAAATGAATTGTTGCGTATCTCGCAAAATAGCAGTATCTTTGCAACAAAATTTTATAATCATATTAAATCCTCAAGAACGTGGCAGAAACAAAGTACATTTTCGTCACTGGCGGTGTGGTTTCCTCACTGGGCAAGGGAATCATTTCATCGTCTATAGGAAAGCTTCTTCAGGCAAGAGGCTACAACATTACTATCCAGAAGTTTGACCCTTATATCAACATCGACCCGGGCACGCTTAACCCCTATGAACACGGAGAGTGCTATGTCACGGTCGATGGTATGGAGACCGACCTCGACCTTGGCCACTACGAGCGGTTCACGGATATCAAGACCACGAAGGCCAACTCAATGACTACAGGCCGTATCTATAAGGCTGTCATTGACAAGGAGCGTCGTGGTGACTACCTCGGCAAGACCATTCAGGTTGTGCCTCATATCACGGACGAGATCAAGCGCAATATCAAACAGCTTGGAACAAAGTATCATTATGACTTTGTCATCACTGAGATCGGTGGTACCATCGGTGATATCGAGAGTGCCCCGTTCCTCGAAGCTATCCGTCAGTTGAAATGGGAGCTTGGCAAGAGAGCTGTCAACATCCACCTCACTTACATCCCTTACCTCCGTGCTGCCGGTGAGCTCAAGACCAAGCCTACACAGCACAGTGTGAAGGAGCTGCAGAGCGTCGGTATCCAGCCCGATATCCTCGTGCTCCGTACAGAGAAGCATCTCGACGACGGCATCCGCAAGAAGGTGGCTGCCTTCTGTAATGTAGATCTCGACTGCGTGGTGCAGAGCGAGGACCTGCCGAGCATCTATGAGGTGCCGGTGAACATGCAGAACCAAGGCCTCGATGCAGCTATCCTGCGTAAGGTAGGTGAGCCGATAGGTCCTACACCGACGCTCGGCCCGTGGAAAGCCTTCCTTGAGCGCAGAAAGAAAGCTACCGATGAAGTACATATCGGCCTCGTGGGTAAGTATGATCTGCAGGACGCTTATAAGAGTATCCGCGAGAGTCTCTCTCAGGCTGGTACTTACAATGACCACAAGACGGTCATCACCTTTATCAACTCTGAGTTCCTCACCGACGAGAATGTGGCAGAGAAGCTGAAAGGTCAGGACGGTATCGTCATCTGCCCGGGATTCGGTCAGCGTGGTATCGAGGGTAAGATCGTGGCTGCCAAATACTGCCGTGAGCACGACATCCCGACCTTTGGTATCTGCCTCGGCATGCAGATGATGGTCATCGAGTTCGCCCGCGACGTTCTTGGTTATAAGGATGCCAACAGCCGTGAGATGGACGAGAAGACACCTCACAATGTCATCGACATCATGGAGGAGCAGAAGAACATCACGAACATGGGCGGCACCATGCGTCTTGGCGCCTATGAGTGCGATTTAAAACAAGGTTCGCGCGTGTTCAATATTTATAAGCAAGAGCATATCCAGGAGCGCCACCGTCATCGCTACGAGTTCAACAACGACTATGAGAAGGAGTTTGAGCGCAACGGCATGATGTGCGTCGGCCGCAACCCCGAGAGCGATCTCGTGGAGATCGTTGAGATCCCGTCGTTGAAGTGGTACATCGGCACGCAGTTCCACCCCGAGTATCAGTCTACGGTGCTCCATCCGCATCCGCTCTTCGTCGACTTTGTGAAGACCGCTATTGAAAATCAGAAGAAATAAATGGACAAGAATTCAATCATAGGCTTTGTACTCATTGCCGCGGTGCTCATTGGCTTCAGCATCTACTCGCAGCCGTCTAAAGAGGAGCAGCGCGCGGCGTTTGTCAAAGACTCTATTGCACAGGCTAACCGCGCCAAAGCCGAGAAGGCTGCCAAGGTAGCGGCTTTCAAGCGCCAGCAGGAGGTGAAGCAGAAGGTGGCCAGTGACACCACGGCTCTCTTCCACAATGCGCTCATAGGAAAAGCACAGAACATCGTTCTCAGTAATAATAAGGTGGCGCTGACCCTCTCTACGAAGGGTGCTACTGTTGTGAAGGCTTATCTGAAGAATCAGAAAGGCTCGCGCCAGTTCATCGGTCACAACATGGCAGACATGAGCGGTAAGCACGACGACCTCAAGGGTGTGACGCTCTTTGAGGGAAACCGTCAGTCACTCGACTACACGCTCATCGCCAAGGAGATGAACATCAGCACGTCTGATCTTTATTTCACGCCATCGGCCGTCACCGACTCTACCGTCACGATGACCGCAGAGGCCGGACAGGGTAAGAAACTCATTCTCAACTATCGTCTGGGCAAGGACTACATGCTCCACCTCAGTCTGAAGACCGTAGGCATGGCTGGACTCTTCGATCCCAACACTGCCCGCGTGAATATCGACTGGCACGAGACGGTGCGTCAGCAGGAGCGTGGCTTTAACTTCGAGAACCGCTATGCCCGTCTCGACTGGAAGAATTCTGAGGGCGGCACCGACTATCTGAGTGAGGCATCCTCGAAGCAGAAGACGACCGATGAACCGATGGACTGGGTAGCTTTTAAGAATCAGTTCTTCTCTTCCGTCATCATCTCCAAGGATGGTTTCGACAAAGGCGCTGACCTTGAGAGCACCGTATATAATAAGGAGTCGCAGGACAATTGGAAGGTTCGTTACCTTAAGGATTTCAAGGCTGGTCTGAAGACGGCCTTCGACCCGTCGGGCAGAAAAGCCACAGAGCTCGAGTTCTATTATGGTCCGAATGACTTCTATACCCTGAAGAAGGTGGAGAAAGAGAGCACCTTCGGTAAGGATCTCGACATGGAGAAGCTCGTCTACCTTGGCTGGCCGCTCTTCCGTATCATCAACCGTTGGTTCACGATGCCTGTCTTCACATGGCTCACCTCTTGGGGCTTCAATATGGGTATCGTCTTGATCCTCATCACGTTGCTGCTCAAAGCCATCACATACCCGATGGTCAAGAAGAGCTATATGTCATCTGCCAAGATGCGTGTGCTCAAGCCGAAGCTCGACGAAGCCACGAAGCAATACGACAAGCCCGAGGATGCCATGCAGAAGCAACAGGCTATGATGGCAGAGTATAGCAAGTATGGTGTGTCGCCGCTCTCCGGCTGTCTGCCGATGCTCATACAGATGCCTATCTGGATTGCCATGTTCAACTTTGTGCCTAATGCCATCCAGCTCCGTGGTGAGAGTTTCCTGTGGATTCACGACCTCTCCACTTATGACCCGATCATCGAGTGGGGTAGGACACTGCCCATCATCGGCGACCACCTCTCGCTGACCTGTATCCTCTTCGTTGCTGCCCAGCTCATCTACTCGTGGTTCACGATGCAGCTGCAGAAAGACCAGATGGTAGGTCAGCAGGCAGAACAGATGAAGATGATGCAGTGGATGATGTATCTCATGCCGTTGATGTTCTTCTTTATCTTCAACGACTACTCGGCAGGTCTGAACTTCTACTATTTCATCTCACTGCTCTTCTCAGCAATCATCATGTTTGTGCTCCGTAAGACGACAAACGAAGAGAAGTTGCTGGCTATCCTTGAGCGTCGCTACAAGGAGAATGCGGCCAACCCGAAGAAAATGAGTGGTCTCGCTGCCCGCATGCAGGCTCTTCAGCAGATGCAGCAGGAGCAGATGAAGCAACAGCAGAACCGTAGAAAATAAACATCAGTGCAGTGGCCGGTCTTGTACCGGCCACCATCCGTAAATGTAATTAAAACCGGTGGTTTTCGAGTGCGGTTGGTGGCCGGTAAAAGGCCGGCCACTGCAAGTGGTTGGTGGCCGGTACATTCCTGCCCCCCGATGAATGGGGGGATGAGGGGGCGGCCACTGCACTTAAACCCTTATAATGTAAATTTCAATGAACAAAACAATAGCTTTGGTCTTGGGTGCCATGCTTTTAGGAGTGCCTAAGACGGACGCTGCTACCATGATTGGAAAGAACAATATCACTTTAAAGTCTGACTTGATGACTCCCGAGGCTCTGTGGGCCATGGGTCGTATTGGTACGGCTGTGGCATCGCCCGACGGCAAGCAGGTCGTTTACCAGGTCACTTACTACAGTGTGAAAGACAACAAAAGCCATACCGTGCTTTATGTTCAGCCGGTGAAGATGGGCAAGACCATTGTCAAACCTACACTGCTCACCACGGATGAGAAGAGCGAGTCAGACCCCGCATGGATCGAGGGCGGCAAGAAAATTGCCTTCCTTCGTGGCGGTCAGCTTTGGAAGATGAACGCCGACGGCAGCAGCCGTGTGCAGCTCACCGACTCGAAAATCGACATCGAGGCCTTCAAGTTCTCGCCCGACGGCTCCAAGGTTATCCTCATCAAGAGTCTGCCTTACCACGAGTCAATCAAGAAGAACCCCGACGACCTGCCATTGGCTACAGGCCGTGTCATCACCGACCTTAACTATCGTCACTGGGATCATTACGTGGAGACCGTGGCTCATCCTTTCGTGGCTGACGTCAATGGAGACAAGGTCAGCGATGGAGTCGACATTCTTAACGATGAGCCCTATGAGTGCCCGATGGCACCGTTCGGTGGCATTGAGCAGCTCGACTGGAGCAAAGACTCTAAGAACGTGGCTTACACCTGCCGTAAGAAGACGGGCGTAGACTATGCCGTGTCAACGGATGCCGACATCTATTTATATAATGTGGCGAATAAGACCACACGCAACCTCTGCAAGCCTGAGGGTTACAAGGAGCCGAAGATCGACCCGACAAAGAGTATGCGTAACCAGGCTGTCAACCATCAGAACGGTGACATGCAGGTAGGCTACGATGTCAACCCGCAGTTCTCACCCGACGGCAACTACATCGCCTGGCAGAGCATGGCGCGCGACGGCTACGAGAGTGACCGCAACCGCCTCTGTGTGATGAACCTCGCTACAGGCAAGAAACAATATGTCACGGAGAGCTTCGACTCCAACGTCGACGCTTTCGTGTGGGCCAACGACAGTAAGACGATTTATTTCACGGGCTGCTGGCATGCCACGGAGAATGTCTATCAAACGAACCTCGAAGGCAAGGTCATGCAGATCAGTAAAGAGGAGTGGGCCGACTACGGTTCATTGCAGATGCTGGGCTCCGGTCTGAAGGACAAGGCGCTGCTCGTCACGAAGCATTCGATGACCCATCCCGACGATCTCTATGTCCTCACGCCAAACAACAAGAAGGCCAAGGCATCGGAGCTTGTGCAGATCACCGAGGAGAACAAGCAGATCTTTGACCAGCTCGCCTTGCCGACGATCCAGCAGCGCTGGGTGCCGACGACCGACGGCAAGAAGGAGCTCGTCTGGATTATCCTTCCGCCTCATTTCGACGCTTCAAAGAAATATCCCACATTATTATATTGTGAGGGCGGTCCTCAGAGCCCTGTCTCACAGTTCTGGAGCTATCGCTGGAACTTCTCCATCATGGCTGCCCACGGCTATGTCATCGTCGCTCCTAACCGCCGCGGTCTCCCCGGCTTCGGCTCTGCCTGGAACGAGGAAGTGTCACAGGACTGGACGGGTCAGTGCATGCGCGACTATCTTTCGGCCATCGATGATGCAGCCAACAACCTGCCGTATGTCGACAAGGATAAGCTCGGCGCTGTAGGTGCCAGCTTCGGCGGCTTCTCCGTCTATTATCTTGCCGGTCATCACAACAAGCGTTTCAGGTGCTTCATCGCTCACGATGGTGCCTTCAACCTCGAGTCGATGTACACGGACACTGAGGAGGCTTGGTTCTCCAACTGGGAGTATGACGATGCCTATTGGAACAAAGATGCTACGGAGGCTGCCAAGCGTACCTATGAGAACAGTCCGCACAAGGCTGTGGCCAACTGGGACACGCCTATCCTCTGCATCCATGGTGAGAAGGACTATCGCATCAATGCCAATCAGGGCTTCGGTGCGTTCAATGCTGCCCGTCTGAAAGGAATCCCCGCAGAGCTCCTGCTCTTCCCCGACGAGAATCACTGGGTGCTCAAACCGCAGAATGGTATCCTCTGGCAGCGCACGTTCTTCAACTGGCTCGACCGCTGGCTGAAGAAATAATTCGAAAACAAAAAATAAAGTTATATTATGGTTGAGAAATTACAACGAATACTGAGCGACAGCAAGGGCGCACGATGGACGGCCCTTTTCATCGTCGCTTTTACGATGATGATGGGCTACTTCATCACCGATGTCATGGACCCCTTGGAGAAAATCCTGGAGACAAGTCAGAGCGCCGGCGGTCTCGGCTGGACCTCTGCCGACTACGGTTTCTTCTCCGGTTCCTATGGCTACATCAATGTGTTCCTGCTCATGCTTTTCTTCGGTGGTATCATCCTCGACAAGATGGGCATCCGCTTCACCGGTATCATGGCCTGCGCACTGATGGTCATCGGTGTGAGCATCAAGTACTTCGGTGTCAGTCACGACTTCGGTGACAGTACCGTCTACCTCAACGTGCTCATCTACAAGGGCAACCTCCCGATGTCTGCCGCTGTGGCCTCCATTGGCTTCTCCATCTTCGGTGTGGGCTGTGAGATTTGTGGTATCACTGTGTCAAAGATCATCACGAAGTGGTTCACCGGTCACGAGCTCGCTATGGCCATGGGTATCCAGGTGGCTCTCGCCCGTCTCGGCACGGCAGGCGCCATGATGGGTTCTCTGCCTATTGCCCAGCATTTCGGCAACAAGGTCAGCGCACCGGTGCTTTTCGGTCTCGTGCTGCTCATCATCGGCTTCCTCTCCTTCATCGTCTATACGGTCATGGATAAGAAACTCGACGAGAGCATTGCTGTGGCAAAGGGCGAGAGTTTGAAGCAAGAAGAGAAGCAGGAGGAAGAGGCTGACGAGGATGGACAGTTCCATTTCCGCGATCTCGGTATCATCTTCTCCAACCCAGGCTTCTGGCTTATCACACTGCTCTGCCTGCTGTTCTACGGCGGCGTGTTCCCCTTCCTGAAGTTCGCCACGAAACTCATGATCACCAACTACGGTGTGCCTGAGCATCTAGCCGGTATCATCCCGGGCCTCATTCCTTTCGGCACGATCCTGCTCACCCCGCTCTTTGGCTCGCTCTATGACAAGGTCGGTAAGGGTGCTACGCTGATGCTCATCGGCTCCGCCATGCTCGCTGCCATCCACTTCATCTTCGCTATCCATATCCTGCCTTATGGTTGGTTCGCTGTCATCATCATGATCCTTCTGGGTGTCGCTTTCTCGCTCGTGCCGTCCGCTATGTGGCCGAGTGTGCCGAAGATCATCCCGATGAGACTCCTTGGCACCGCCTACGCAACGATCTTCTTCATCCAGAACATCGGTCTCGCCCTCGTCCCCGTGCTCATCGGTTATCTCAATGGCATTGACCCGACCTACACGACGAGTATGGCTGTGTTTTGTTCCTTCGGCTGCTGCGCCGTGGTCCTCAGCCTCCTGCTCATTGTCGTGAACAAGAAGAAGCACTACGGCCTACAGGATGCTAATATCAAGTAAGGAGTTCCGTGCGTCGCCGTTTACGGCGACGTTCCCATTAATGAATGAACCATGAAAAAACTGTTTTCTCTTTTTATATCAATGCTTATGTTGTCCGGCACAGTAGCTGCATCCGAGCCCATCACGCTCAAGCAGGTCACGTCGGGTGAGTTTGCAGCTGAGCGCGTCACGGGTATCAACCCGATCAAAGGCACCGACCAGTATGCACGCATCTCGGCCGACGGCAAGCGGATAGAAGAATATTCCTTCAAGACGGGCAAGCTGACCACCGTGCTTTTCGATGTCGACCACACGCAGGGCGAGAAGATCACCTCCTTCGACGGCTACATCATGTCGCCCGACGGAACGCGTATGCTCATCTCCACGAACCGCCAGCCCATTTACCGCCGTTCCTACAAGGCCGACTTCTACATCTATACGATCAAGAGCCGCAAGCTCGAGAAGCTCTCCGACGGCGGCCCGCAGCAGTGCCCCGTATGGTCGCCCGACGGCCTGCAGGTTGCCTTCGTTCGCGACAACAACATCTTCCTCGTCAAACTGCTCTACGACAATGCCGAGAACCAGGTGACGAAAGACGGTAAGTTCAACGAGGTCATCAACGGTATCCCCGACTGGGTCAATGAGGAGGAGTTTGAGTTCAACACCGCTATGACGTTCAATGCCGATGGCACGATGCTTTGCTGGCTCCGTTACGACGAGAAGGACGTGAAGCAATATTCCCTCCAGCTCTTCAAGGGCAGCAACCCCGAGCGCAAGGAGTATGCCGAATATCCGGGCCTCTACAGTTACAAATACCCGAAGGCCGGCACGGACAACTCGAAGGTCTCTGCATGGAGCTACGACATCAAGAGTCACCGCATCCAGAAACTTCAGGTGCCCATCGATGTCGATGGATACATGCCGCGTATCATGCCGACACCCGATGCCGACAAAGTGCTCGTCTACACCATGCCGCGCCATCAGGACGTGCTCAACCTCTACGCCGTCAACCCCCGCAGCACGGTGGCTCATCTCTTGTTGAAAGAGAGCGTGAAGAAATATGTTGAGGAAGAGGCTGTGGCAAGCATCAAGATCGGCAACAGTACGATCCTCGTACCGTCCGACCGCGACGGATACATGCACCTCTATGTCTACAACCACAACGGACAACTGCTCCGTAAGGTCGCTCCGGGCAACTACGACATCACGGCCGTCTATGGCATGGACGAGGCCACGGGTGACATCTACTACCAGGCTGCCGCCCTCAACCCGCACGACCGTCAAGTCTATGTGGCTCACAAGAACGGTCGGATTGAGCGTCTGACGAACCAGGAGGGCTGGAACACAGCTGTCTTCTCCGGCGACTGCAAGTATTTCCTCAACTCGTGGAGCAACTACGACACGCCATATGTCTATACCACGCGCAGCAACGACGGTAAGGTCCTTGCCACCAATGTGGACAACAAGGCTCTGAAGGCAAAAATCGCACAGTACGGCTGGACGAAGAAGGAGACGTTCTCCTTCACGACCTCCGAGGGTGTGAAGCTCGACGGATGGATGGTCAAGCCGGCTAACTTCGACGCTTCGAAGAAATATCCCGTCATCATGTTCCAGTACAGTGGACCGGGCAACCAGCAGGTCATCAACTCGTGGAATGCCGGATCGATGGGCAATGGTGGTGCCTTCGACGAGTATCTCGCCCAACAAGGCTTCATCGTGGTCTGTGTCGATGGTCGTGGCACAGGTGGCCGTGGCGCAGAGTTTGAGAAGTGCACATACCTGAAGCTTGGTAACCTCGAGTCGAAGGATCAGGTGGAAACAGCGCTCTATCTCGGCACACTGCCTTACGTCGACAAGAACAACATCGGTATCTGGGGATGGAGCTACGGCGGTTTCAACACGCTGATGAGCATGAGTGAGGGCCGTCCCGTCTTCAAGGCTGGTGTGGCTGTCGCTCCGCCGACGAGCTATCGTTTCTATGACACGATCTACACTGAGCGTTACATGCGTACGCCGCAGGAGAACCCCACGGGCTACGACGACTGTCCGATCAGCCGTGCCTCGAAGCTCAATGGTGCCCTGCTCATCTGTCATGGCTCTGCCGACGACAATGTGCATCCGCAGAACACCTTCGAATATACTGAAGCACTTGTCCAGGCCGACAAGGATTTCAAGGAGAACATCTATACGAACCGCAACCACAGCATCTTCGGTGGCAACACCCGCAACCATCTGCTCCGCCAGATTGCCGAGTGGTTCGAAGAGCATCTGAAATAATAAACAACCAACATATCATGAAAACAATTATCAACTCGTACGACGAGTTTGCAACTTACATCGGCAAGGAGCTCGGCACATCCGAGTGGCTCACGGTAGACCAGGACCGCATCAACGCCTTTGCTGACGCCACCCTCGACCACCAGTGGATCCACGTGGATGTGGAGCGCGCAAAGAAGGAGAGTCCTTACAAGAGCACCATCGCTCACGGTTATCTCACTCTCTCCCTCCTTCCTCACCTTTGGGACGAGATTGTGGAGGTCAACAACCTGAAGATGATGGTCAACTACGGCATGGACAAGATGCGTTTCGGTCAGCCTGTCATCACCGGCAGCCGAATCCGCATGAAGGCATCTCTTGCCAACCTTGAGAACCTCCGTGGCATCTGCAAGGCTTACATCGACTTCGTCATCGAGATCGAGGGCCAGCGCAAGCCCGCATTGAAAGGCGAGGCACAGTTCCTGTACTACTTTAAATAAAAAGTTAATAATTTATAAAAGACTAATAATAACGGACGTACGACTGTAAAAAAGCAGTACCTTTGCGCCCGATTTAGCGAAGGCACTTCATGTGCCCGAATAATTCACATAAAGTCTCACTTTATTAATTTACAAACAACATTATTTAATTTATGTCAGATTTAAACGACATCAAGAACGTAAAGCCATTGGACGACTTCAACTGGGATGAGTTCGAGAATGGCACAAGCTCCAGCGTGAGCAAGGAAGAGCAGGCCAAGGCCTACGAGGGTACCATGAGCAAGATTCAGGACCACGAGGTTGTAGAAGGCACTGTTATCTCTATCGACAAGAAGGAAGTGGTGGTCAACATCGGCTACAAGAGCGATGGTATCATCCCCGCTTCTGAATTCCGTTACAATCCCGACCTGAAGCTCGGCGACAAGGTTGAGGTTTACGTTGAGGACCAGGAGGACAAGCACGGTCAGCTCGTTCTCTCTCACAAGAAGGCTCGCCTGGCTAAGAGCTGGGAGAAGATCAACGAGGCTATGGAGAACGACGAGGTGCTCCAGGGTTACATCAAGTGCCGCACGAAGGGTGGTATGATCGTTGACGTGCTCGGTATCGAGGCCTTTCTGCCCGGTTCACAGATTGATGTCCATCCTATACGCGACTACGATGTGTTCGTAGGCAAGACCATGGAGTTCAAGGTTGTCAAGATCAACCAGGAGTTCCGCAACGTTGTTGTCTCTCACAAGGCTCTCATCGAGGCCGAGCTGGAGGCACAGAAGAAAGAAATTATCTCTCACCTGGAGAAGGGTCAGGTGCTCGAGGGCACTGTCAAGAACATCACTTCTTACGGTGTGTTCGTCGACCTCGGTGGTGTGGACGGACTCGTGCATATCACAGACCTCTCTTGGGGCCGCGTAAGCGATCCTCACGAGGTTGTCAGCCTCGACCAGAAGATCAATGTCGTTATCCTCGACTTCGATGAGGAGAAGAAGCGTATCGCCCTCGGCGTCAAGCAGCTAACTCCGCATCCTTGGGATAGCCTCGATCCTAACCTCAAGGTGGGTGACCACGTCAAGGGTAAGGTCGTAGTCATCGCCGACTATGGTGCCTTCGTTGAGATCCAGCCCGGTGTTGAGGGTCTGATCCACGTCTCCGAGATGTCTTGGAGCCAACACCTCCGTTCCGCTCAGGAGTTCCTGCACGTGGGCGACGAGGTAGAGGCAGTGGTCCTCTCTCTCGACCGTCAGGAGCGCAAGATGAGCCTCGGTCTGAAGCAGCTCAAGGAAGATCCTTGGGAGAATATCGAGCAGAAGTATCCTGTAGGCTCTAAGCACACCGCTAAGGTCCGCAACTTCACCAACTTCGGTATCTTCTGCGAGCTCGAAGAGGGTGTCGACGGTCTGATCCATATCTCTGACCTGTCTTGGACCAAGAAGGTTAAGCATCCTTCGGAGTTCACTACCATCGGTGCTGACATCGACGTCGTCGTGCTGGAGATCGACAAGGAGAATCGTCGCTTGAGCCTCGGCCACAAGCAGCTGGAGGAGAATCCTTGGGATAAGTACGAGGCTATCTACGAGCCGGGTACTGTTCACAACGGTAAGATCACAGAGATGATGGACAAGGGTGCTGTCGTAACGCTCGACGAGGGCGGCGAGGGCTTCGCTACTCCTAAGCATCTGACTAAGCAGGATGGTTCACAGGCTAAGCTCGGTGAGGAGCTGCCGTTCAAGGTGATTGAGTTCAACAAGGATTCTCACCGTATCATCCTCTCTCACAGCCGTACGTTCGAGGAGGGTGCTGACGAGCCACGTCCGCGCCGTCATAACAACGGTGGTGCACGCAAGCAGAATGACACTCCGGTCATCAACAACGTGCAGGCTGGTACTTCTCTTGGCGACCTTGATGTGCTCGCTAAGCTGAAGGCTGACATGGAGAAAGGTAAATAATTTTTTCCAATGATAATGAAGAGGCTGCCATGGTTGAGAGACTGTGGCAGCCTTTTTTTAGCCTCTCCCCCTTCCCCTCCCCCGTAGGGAGGGGTGAAGCGATGATGATGAGGTTCTCAAATGGGGCAAACAGGGATAGCCCCAGGTGACGGGAATGCCCTCGAAGAGGGCAAACATGGTTAGCCCCAGGTGAGGAGCGCAGCGACGTAACCTGGGGTTTAGGAGCGGGTGCCGTAACTTGATTGGTGTCCTCGAAGAGGGCAAACCTTGGCGGGGTGCAGGCCTTTATAGGTTCGCCCTCTTCGAGGCCGACAGTTCAAAAATACGGCCAAAATCTAAACCTTTGTTCAATTATTTATTATGCGCAAGATATTATTATTTTTTATTGTCGCTTTGTTGTTGACCTCTTGTTTCCACCATGGTGAGAATGATGCTCAGGAGGCGGTTGACTCGTTCTCCGTGGCTTATTTCAACTGGCGGTTTAAGGATGCCATGCCGTTCGTGACACCTCAGAGTAAGCAGTGGCTGCGCTTTGCTGCTGCCCAGGTTGACCAGGAGAATGTAGACTCACTGCGAGCGAAGAAATATGCGGCAGAGATTAAGGTCGATGATGTCTCGTCAGTTGATGACACCACGAAACTGGCAACGGTCATTGTCCGTGATTTCCTTGCCATGGACACGATAGGGCAAGGACCGCGTGCCGTACCTGTGGGCACGTTCCGCATCCCCGTGGCGCTGACGAATGGATATTGGCGGGTCAGCTTGCACAGGTTACCGTAGAGGCCTCTCCCCATCCCTCCCCGTAGGGAGGGAGCCCAGCCACCCAACTGCGTACCTCGTGCAATGTATTGCACAGCATCACCTTATGTCTCCCTCCCTACGGGGGAGGGATGGGGAAAGGCTTTAGGGAGAGGCTTTATTTTTCCCCTAAACATTTGTGGGAACGGGAAAAATGCATTATCTTTGCCGTAAATTTATTATATTTGGGATAGTTTCATGAAACAGACAAAAATAGTATGTTCTATCAGCGACCGCCGTTGTGATACCGACTTCATCCGTGGCCTTTTCAATGCCGGAATGAATGTTGTCAGAATGAACACGGCGCATGCTACATCTGATGGAATACGCACGATCATCAAGAACACGCGTGCCGTCTCCCCACATATCGGTATCCTTATTGATACCAAGGGCCCCGAGGTGCGCACGACGGACGTCAAGGAGCCTATCGAATATAAGACGGGCGATGCAGTGAAGATCTTCGGCCGCCCCGAGATGGATACGACGCACGACATCATCAACGTCTCGTACCCCGACTTTGCCAAGGACGTGAAGGTCGGCGACGATATTCTCTTCGACGACGGTGCCATCGACATGAAGGTGACAGGTGTCGAAGGCCCCGCTGTCTATGTCGAGGTGCAGAACGACGGTGTGCTCGGCGCCCACAAGAGTGTCAACGTGCCCGGTGAGCATATCGACCTGCCGGCTCTGACGGAGAAGGACAAGCGCAATATCCTGCTTGCCATAGATGAGGATATCGACTTCATCGCCCATAGTTTCGTGCGCTCGGCCGACGACGTGCATGAGGTGCAGAAGATTCTCGATGAGCACCACTCTGACATCAAGATCATCTCGAAGATTGAGAACCAGGAGGGTGTCGACAATATCGATGAGATCATCAAGGCCAGCTACGGCATCATGGTAGCGCGCGGTGACCTCGGCATCGAGGTACCTGTGGAGAAGATTCCGGGCATCCAGCGTATGATCATCCGTAAGTGTGTGGAGCACCATAAGCCCGTGATCGTCGCCACGCAGATGCTGCATACGATGATCAACAACCCGCGTCCGACACGTGCTGAGGTGACGGATATCGCCAACGCTATTTATAGCAACACCGACGCGCTGATGCTCAGTGGTGAGACGGCTTCGGGCAAATATCCCTTGGAGGCGGTACAGACCATGGCGCGTGTGGCTGAGCAGGCAGAGAGCGACCGCCAGCATTTCGACCCTATCTATAATATACCACTCAACGAACACTGCACGCAGCGTGAGTTCCTCTCGCATGCTGCCATCGAGTCGACACGTCTGTTGGGTGTCGAGGGTATCATCACGGCCTCGCGCTCGGGTTATACTGCCCGTTGTCTGGCCTCGTACCGTGGTCCGAAGCCTATCCTCGCCATCTGCTACAACGACAAGCTGCAGCGTTGGCTGAACCTCTCGTATGGTGTCATTGCCGTGCGTCAGAAGGAGGAGGCCTCGCACGATGCCATCTTCAATGCTGCCATCCGCATGCTTCGTCAGAAAGGTTATGTGACGAACGACGACAAGATTGCATACCTCTCCGGCTCGCTCGACAAGCTTGAGGACGGCACCGCATACCTTGAAATCATCAAGGTAGGAGAGAGGATAGGATAAAAGGAGCCTACTGACGGCCCCACCACCTGACGGCCCCACCCCTACCCCTCCCCATCCAGGGGAGGGGGTAATTACAAGGATAAACGGGTATTTGCGGCATTCATGGTGTTGCCTCGAAGCACCGCAGGTTTTGTCGCATTGTCACACGTCGCACGTCGCAATAAGGTGTTTTCAATATAGTATCCCCCTTGAAACATGTCTCTCCCTCCCCTGGATGGGAGAGGGATAAAGGGTAGGGCCAGCAGTTGGACTAAGGGTGGGGCCGTCAGGACATCATTGTTTCCCGTACCCCACCAACCTGTCCGTCCTTTCCCCTTGTCCCCGGAAATACACGAGGAGCTGGTAACTGTTCTCCGTCTGATAGAAACTGCCATCGGAAGGCAGGGGAGAGAGCGTACCATCCTGGTGCATAAGAAGATATTGATAATTGTAATACCCTTGCTTTAAGGGTACGACGGCTTCATAGAGGCCGTCGTTTTCGTTCCAGGTCATCTCGACGCGCTTGTCGAACCGGTCATTGGTCCAGGCGCCATTGAGATAGACCGTCCCGTTCTGACGCGGTGCCTTGAGCGTGAAATGCGTCTGGATATACTCACACTCCGTGTCGATGTTCACATTGTCGGAGTTGCGGATGCAAAAAGCACCATCGGCATCTTCATCGTAAAGATAATGGGGCCGGGGCTCATCGGTGAAGATCCACGCATGATACTGTTTGCCATCCCAGCCTACACGCTGCAGGCCCATCGTCGTGTGTGTCGGGTCGAGGGTCTCAAACTTATGATATTCGTTTCCAGCGGGAAAAATGAGGTCGCGGTTATGGTCCCATATCATGCCGTCGGCCTTGATATACTGTGGCTTGGGATTGTTGACACAGTTGTCCCACCGTCCGTTCTGCAGCACGACGGTCTTGATCTGTGTTGCGGGCGAGGTGACACGGATGGAGCCGAAATTGAGACTGATGCTCAGTTGCTGGTGACCTTCATTAATATCGATGTCCGTGTTTGTCGTTTGCGTCATCGTGCTCTTCATCGATTGTTCCGTCACCATGAAACAAGCCTTGAGCACGGGTGTGTTGTCGTTGTCTTCGTCGTAGACCGTCATGGTGTAGTTGCCACTGAGTTTCAGTCGGCACCGGTCGTTGGGCAGCGTCAGTCGATAATGAGTGTAAAGCGTGTTTGTGTTGACCGATTGCTCATAGTCGTCGATGGTGTTGCCCGAAGCGAACCCGTCGACATAATCACTCTCCAAGAGCTCCTCCGAAGGTGTCCAGTCAGCCTCACAATGCTGCACGGTGTAGGTGTAGCGGTGATAGTCGTGTGAGAGTTCGTCGAAGGCAATGACCACTTGGTCATCGGCCGACGTGAGGTCGATGACGGGCAACGGCTCTTGCCAGTTATTATTAGGAATGACCTGGAGGGAGGCAATGTTAGAAACAAAAATCTCACTGCGCTGTGCCTTTGCAGTGGCACAGAGCAATGAAAGGATGAGAATGATGAGTATGTCCTTTTTGATTATCATTTAATTCTCCCTACCAAATGTTCTCGCGACTGATAGCTATTCCAAAAATCTTCGATGATGATTTTGTCATCACGTTCTGTAATGCTATAGATTATCTTTAGGGGCGTGTTTCTTATCTGAAAAGAACGATAAGTCTTTTTAGCTCTGACAAGTTCTATATGCCCCGCCTCTGGATATTTTCTAATAAAATTGAGACGTTCCTCCATGGCTGCCTCGTTCTTCGTTGCCGTTTTTCTTCCGAATTTAGACAATGTATAATCAAGGTCTTGCAGCCAAGAATCAATAGCAAGATCGCTGAACTCAATCGTCATAGCTATTGATTCTTTTTTCGAAAAGTTGAAGCGTCTCATTCATAGGATGCATCTTTTGTCCTTTAGCATAAGCTGCATCAATATGTGCTAACTCTTCATCAAATGTCCGAGGTTGAATAGCTGTAGACTTGGCGCTCTCGACATTATTGGACTCACTCGAGATCGACCATCCCATTCGATGCAAGAAAGCCTTGAAGAAGCTAACGTCTGAGTTAGGGATATTTACCGTAATGGATGTCATAATGGGTATGTATTTGATTTTGTGCAAAGATAGTGAGATTTTTCTTTGGTTCAAAATATTATTTCAGGAAAATATCATTGTACCCATAAAACGTCACATTGTCACACGTCGCACGTCACAATAAGGTGTTTTTGACCTAATAAAAAAGAAGTCCAGGAGCTCAGAAGAAACTAATGGTCTCCTGAACTTCTGGACTTCCAAAGTTATCTAATGGTTTTTAACCCTTGATGGCAGCAACACCGGGGAGCACCTTGCCCTCGATAGCCTCGAGCATAGCACCACCACCAGTAGAAACATAGCTTACCTTATCGGCCAGACCGAACTTGTTGATAGCAGCAACAGAGTCACCACCACCAACGAGAGAGTAAGCACCGTTCTTCTGTGTAGCCTCTGCCACAGCCTTAGCGATCTCGCCAGTGCCATGAGAGAAGTTCTCGAGCTCGAACACGCCTACAGGGCCGTTCCACAGGATTGTCTTGGAAGAGAGGATGATCTTCTTCCAGTTCTCCAGGCTCTGCTCAGAAGCGTCCATGCCCTCCCATCCATCAGGAATCTGATCGATGGGGAATACCTTACGCGGCGTGTCGTTCTTGAACTCCTGACCGCAAACGGTAGCAACAGACAGAGAGAGGTTCACGCCCTTCTCCTTGGCAGCCTTGATGACGTTCAGAGCCTCAGGCATGAGCTCGTCCTCGTGCAGAGAGTTGCCGATGTGACCACCCTGAGCCTTGATGAAGGTGTAACCCATACCACCACCGATGATGAGGTTGTCGACCTTGTCGAGCAGGTTCTTGATGACACCGAGCTTAGAGCTGACCTTGGAGCCGCCGATGATAGCGGTGAAAGGATGCTGTGCGTTCTTCAGCACGTTGTCGATAGCCTTCACCTCTTTCTCCATGAGGTAGCCGAGCATCTTGTGGTCCTTGTCGAAGTAGTCAGCGATGACAGCTGTAGAAGCGTGCTTGCGGTGAGCGGTACCGAAAGCGTCGTTGACATAGACCTCAGCGTAAGAAGCGAGCTTCTTGGCGAACTCCTTCTGACGGTCCTTCATCTCAGCCTTGGCAGCGTCGTACTCAGGAGTACCCTTCTCAACGCCAACGGGCTTGCCCTCCTCCTCGGGATAGAAACGGAGGTTCTCGAGCAGCAGAGCCTCTCCGGGCTTCAGTGCAGCAGCCTCGGCATCAGCCTTGCCACAGTCGGGAGCGAACTTAACGTCAACGCCCAGAGCCTTGCTCACGTTAGGAACGATCTGCTTCAGGCTCAGCTTAGCATTGACCTTGCCCTTAGGCTTACCCATGTGACTCATCATGATCAGAGCGCCACCGTCGTTCAGGATCTTCTTCAGTGTAGGCAGAGCACCGCGGATACGAGTGTCGTCTGTCACGTTGCCATTCTCATCCAATGGCACATTGAAATCTACGCGAACAATTGCCTTCTTACCGGCAAAGTTAAACTCATCGATTGTCATTGTACTAATAAATTAATAAGTTAAATGATATAGTCTTGTGCCCACAAAGGTACTAAAAAAGGGACGAACAACTATGAATTTTAAATTTTTTATGATATGGAGGATATTATAGCATCAGAACACAGCAGTAAAGTTCCTCTATTTTCTATATGCAGATTCATCAAAAAAGACCTTATTGCATCGCGTCTCAAACGTGACGCGTTTCCGCCTCATATGTGACGCGTTTCCGTCTCATATGTGACGCGTTTCCGCCTCATATGTGACGCGTTTCCACTCTATATATTTTGTCTCTTTGGGTTTTGGGGGAACCAACCTTTCTCCACGCGCTTCTTCTGCTCGAACAACTCGCCGATGGCCCATAGGCTCGAGGCACCGATGACACCCACGATGGCTGAGACAAGCGTGCTCTCAATGCAAAGAGAGCCGACTATGCAGGCTATGCCTGCTACGAGGAAGACCCACCAGGGACGCGTGCCGAAGTAATATTCGGTTTTGATGACGATAGGGTGGAAGAGACCTATTATAAAAAATGTGGCCAAAGCAATGGCTATTCCTGAGAAATACATACTATTTTATCTTATTGTTGTGATACAGTTGCAAATTTACAAAAATTAATTTGTACTCCATCGGTAATTAGGAAAATAAATGCTATCTTTGCGACATAAAAATAATGTAAAACACTTTTTAAAACCCTATTAGTTATGGATAATAACAAAGAGCTTATCGCTCAATGCGAGGCCAAGGCTAAGCAATGGCTGACTCCTGCTTTTGATGAGGAGACCCGTCAGGCAGTACAGAAAATGCTGGACGACAGTGACAAGACTAATCTCATTGAGAGTTTCTATAAAGACCTGGAGTTTGGTACAGGCGGCCTTCGCGGTATCATGGGCGCAGGCACGAACCGCATGAACATCTACACCGTGGGCATGGCCACGCAAGGCTTTGCCAACTACTTAAAGAAAAACTTTAAGGACCGCAAGGAAATCTCTGTCGTTGTGTGCCATGACTGCCGCAACAACAGCCGTCTGTATGCCGAGACAGTGGCCAACATCTTCTCAGCCAATGGCATCAAGGCTTATCTCTTCGACGACCTTCGTCCGACTCCGGAGTGCTCTTTCGCTATCCGTTACCTCAAGGCTCAGGGCGGCGTGAACATCACGGCCAGCCACAACCCCCGCGAATACAACGGTTACAAGGCTTACTGGGAGGACGGTGCTCAGGTGCTCGCTCCGCACGACAAGGGTATCATCGATGAGGTGAACAAGTGCACCATCGCCGACGTGAAGTTCCAGGGCAACAAGGATCTTATCCAGATCATCGGTGAGGACATCGATGAGCCGTATCTACGCAAGATCCGTACCATCAGCATTGACCCCGAGGTCATTAAGAAGCAGCACGACCTGAAGATCGTATACACGCCGCTGCATGGTGCCGGCCGCGTCATCATCCCGCGCTCACTGGCTTACTGGGGCTTCGACAACGTTCATTGCGTCTTTGAGCAGATGATCAAGGACGGTAACTTCCCGACAGTGGACCGTCCTAACCCAGAGTTTGCCGAAGCACTGACACTGGGTCTGCGCGATGCCAAGAAGCTCGATGCTGATATTCTCATGGCTTCTGACCCTGACGCTGACCGCGTGGGCATGGCTTGCAAGAACGACAAGGGCGAGTGGGTGCTCATCAACGGCAACCAAACGTGCATGATCTTCCTGTGGTACATCATCTCCAACCGTAAGGCTAAGGGACTGCTCAAACCGACCGATTTCATCGTCAAGACCATTGTCACGACTGAGCTCATCAAGAAGATTGCTGACAAGCAGGGTGTGGAGATGCGCGACTGCTACACTGGCTTCAAGTGGATTGCCCGTGAGATCCGTCTCTCTGAGGGCAAGCAGCAGTATATCGGTGGTGGCGAGGAGAGCTACGGCTTCCTGGCCGAAGACTTTGTTCGCGATAAGGACGCTGTGTCGGCTTGCTCACTGCTTGCTGAGATCTGCGCTTATGCCAAGGACAAAGGCAAGTCGCTCTACGACATCCTGATGGATATCTATAAGGAGTACGGCTTCTCCAAGGAGTTCACGGTCAACGTGGAGCGTCCGGGTAAGGCTGGTGCCGAGGAGATTCAGCAGATGATGGCTGACTTCCGCGCTAATCCTCCGAAGGAGCTCGGCGGTTCTAAGGTCGTGCTGTGGAAGGATTACAAAACGCTCGAGGCTACTGACGACAAAGGCAACAAGACGAAGCTCGACATGCCTGAGACAAGCAATGTGCTGCAGTGGTTCTGCGACGATGACACGAAGGTCAGCGTCCGTCCTTCCGGCACAGAGCCTAAGATCAAGTTCTACATCGAGGTCAAGGGCGTTATGCACGATGCCTCGGAGTATGAAGCTCTTGATAAGAAGGGCATGGAGAAGATCGAGGCTATCAAGAAGAGCCTAGGACTGAAATAAAGCCTCGAAGAGGCTTAACATGGTTAGCCCCAGGTAAGGAGCGCAGCGACGCAACCTGGGGGTTAGGAGTTAGGGCCTTCCATTGAAAGGTGTCCTCGAAGAGGGCAAACCTTTGCGGGGTGCTGTATATTGGAAGGTTCGCCCTCTTCGAGGACGACTGTTCAAAGATATGGCTCCAATTAAAGCCCCATGTTTCGGCTCCTTACATGGGGCTAACCATGTTTGCCCCCTTCGGGGACATTTCTTATAATATGTAATCAATCATGAAACAAATCAGATGGGGCTTCATTGGTTGTGGCGAGGTCACGGAGAAGAAATCGGGACCAGCGTTCAACGAAGTGGAGGGCTCTTGTGTCGTGGCTGTGATGAGCCGTAACGAAGAGCGTGTGAAAGCCTATGCCAAACGGCACAATATACCCAAATGGTACACCGATGCCCAGGAGCTCGTCGACGACCCGGACGTCAATGCCGTTTACATCGCTACGCCTCCATCCTCTCATGCTACATACGCTATCATGTGTATGCGGTCGGGGAAGCCATGCTATGTCGAAAAACCATTGGCGGCCAACTATGAAGACTGCATCCGTGTCAACCGTATCAGTGAGCAGACGGGAGTGCCGTGTTTCGTGGCTTATTACCGCCGTTACCTTCCTTATTTCAACAAAGTGAGGAAGCTCATTGCCACTGACAGCATCGGCAAGGTGCTGACGGTGCAGCTCCAGTTTGCCGTGCCGCCTCGCGAGCTCGATTATAACGCTTCGTCGTCATTGCCGTGGCGTTTGCAGCCGGATATCTCCGGTGGCGGATATTTCTATGACCTGGCACCCCATCAGCTCGACTTGCTTCAAGAGCTCTTCGGGACGATCATTCGCGCCCATGGCTATCCGACGAACCGCGAGCATCTCTATGATGCTGAGGACACCATCTCGGCCGCTTTCATCTTTGACAGTGGCATCTCTGGCAGTGCCTCCTGGTGTTTTGTGGGACATGAGAGTGCCAAGGCCGACCAGATAACGGTCATTGGTGACAAGGGCATCCTTTCCTTCAGTGTCTACAACTATGATCCCATTCAGCTCGTCAACAATGCGGGCTCACGAAGTATCATTGTACCGAACCCTCCTTATGTCCAGTTGCCGATCATCACGTCTGTCATTCGCCATCTGCAAGGCATAGACACCTGCACCGCCACCTCCGTCAGTGCCACCCCCGTCAACTGGGTGATGGATAGGATATTGGGAAAGTTCTAGGGTGCAGCCACTGCACTGGGTGATGCTTGCAAATATTTCTAATATTTTCCCCTTCTTTGTTTGCCGATATTCAACTTTTTCTTATCTTTGCAAATAAGAAGCAAAATGAAAGAAAGGGACATGGCAGAAACAAAGGAAAACAAGGAAAAAGAGAAAAGTAGACGCGATGCTCTGAGTAAGTTCTTGTATAATCTTGCTCAGACCTGCTTCACAGCTATGGTTGTGGGTACAATCGTCACGTTTTTTATATCTGACGTGCCAAAGCTGGCATTCTTTGAACTCTTTGCAATGGGAGTCATCTCTACTCTTGCTTTTGCATATTTAGGTAACTATATTTTAAGAAAATAACTATGGGAGCGTTAACTGGACTTATCATAATTTTGGGCTGTTCTGCTGCAGTGGCAATTTTGTTTGCACTCTGGCTTCATACAAAGAAGGGAAAGGAGTGGCTTGCCACTTTGTAATATAATTCTTAATGCGTTTCCTATCTTTACTGATATTATTCGTCTTTACTGCCCTTTCCGGCATGGCTTCTGCGGACACGATCCCTGCTGTCCCCAAGAAGAAACTGTCGGCGTTTAGGAGAATGGTACGCAATTTCTCAAGGGTAGACACCAACTATATCGAGCCACAGAAATACAACTTTACCGTCATGCTCCAGAACACGACAAGTTTTGAGGGATATACGCTGAAACTGGCTGATGATCACTCCGTCGTGTTCTCACCGGAGCCGTCCTATAAGTTGGGACCGTACTTCGGTTGGCGCTTTGTGTTCTTGGGCTACACCATCGACTTCAAACGACTGAAGAATGAGGCGCGCGAAGCCTTAGCGCTCAGTCTTTATGCTCCGCAGGTCGGTGTGGACCTCTTTTACAGGAAGTCGGGTGACAACTATCGCATCAGAGGTGTAGACTTTAAAAACGAGGCGGTGAATAATGCCATGCGAAAAGTCTACTTCGATGGTTTTGAGACGTCTGAGCGTGGCTTCAACCTCTATTATATCTTTAATCATAACAAATTCTCTTATCCCGCAGCCTACAGTCAGAGCACTGTACAGCGACGATCGGCAGGTTCGGCATTGGCAGGCATGAGCTATTCGCGCCACTCACTGGATGTCGATTGGGACAGGTTTCATCAGCTTATGGACGATCTCGTAGGGCCGGGAACCGCTGTGGCAGTCGCTGATACGAGCATGCACACTACCGATATCAATTATACCGATCTATCGCTCAGTGGCGGTTATGCATACAACTGGGTATTCGCCCGCAACTGGCTCTTCGACATTTCTTTGCAATTGGCCTTAGGCTATAAGCAATTGACAGGCAAGGCCAATAATAATGCTAAGGATTTCTTCCGAAACTTTGACTTTAAAAATCTTATGATTGACGGTGTGGAAAGAACTGGTATCGTATGGAACAACATGCGGTGGTATGCCGGGGCCAGTGCCGTCTTCCATACATATAATTATCAAAAATCGAAATTTTCTGCCAATTCGACATTTGGCAACGTATATGTCTATGTAGGATATAATTTTGGATTAAAAGGCAGTTATCGGAAAAAACACAATAGAAAATGAAGAAACTAATTATAACGCTATTCTCCTTCTTGCTAGCGGTCAATATTATGGCCCAAGGAGTTGATTACACGAAGCCGGACTCATTGCGGGTCGTGGCTTTGATGAAGAAAGCACGGGCGCTGAAAGACAAGTCGATGGCTTCTTATATGTTGTTCTTCGGCCGTGAGCTCCGTGGCGTGCCTTATGTGGCCAAGACCTTGGAGAAGAACACTACAGAAAAGCTCGTTGTCAATCTCCGCCAGCTCGACTGCACCACGTATGTCGAGACTGTGCTGGCACTGTCGAGAAGTATGGCCAGGGGGCAGCAGACCTTTGCCGGCTATTGCAACAATCTTCGGCAGATACGCTATCGCAATGGAGTGGTCTCTTATCCGACCCGTCAGCATTATTTCACTTATTGGATTCAGGAGAACACGCGGGAGAAGATCGTGGCAAATATCCAGTCGCCTAACCCTCCATTCTCCGGCGTTCAGACCGTGAAGGCTGATTATATGACGACACACCTTGGCAGTTACCCCATGTTGAAGGGCAAGCCACAGTGGGTCAAGCAGATTGCTGAGATGGAGAGAAGCATCACGGGCACGAAGCAGCGCTATATCCCCAAGACTGCCGTCACCAACAGTAGTCTGCTGAGACGAACCATTCACAATGGCGACATCATAGCCATCGTGACAACGAAGAAAGGCTTGGAGATCAGTCATATAGGTATTGCTGCCTGGCACAAAGACGGACTGCATATGCTCAATGCCTCCTCGCTCTATCATAAGGTTGTGGAGGACAGTAATCTGCTTCGGACCTATCTCTCCAAGCAGACCTCGGCTTTGGGCATCCGCATCGTAAGACCACTGTAATTTCAATTATCATGGAACCATTAGCTGAACGTATGCGTCCCCGCACCCTCGACGATTATGTCGGACAGGAACACCTTGTCGGACCGGGTGGGGTAGTGCGCCGGATGATAGAGAGCGGCAGAGTGTCGTCGTTCATTCTCTGGGGACCGCCGGGCGTGGGCAAGACGACACTGGCGGAGATCGTAGCCTCGGAGATGAAGGTGCCGTTCTATACCCTCAGTGCCGTGACGAGTGGTGTGAAGGATGTGCGTGAGGTCATAGAGAAGGCCAAGAGTGGCCGATTCTTCAACAATGCCTCGCCGATCCTCTTTATCGATGAGATTCACCGTTTCTCCAAGTCGCAGCAAGACTCGCTGCTCGGAGCTGTGGAGCGTGGTATCGTGACGCTCATTGGTGCCACGACGGAGAACCCATCGTTTGAGGTTATCCGCCCGCTGCTCTCCCGTTGTCAGGTCTATGTTTTGAAGTCGCTCGAAAAGGCTGACCTGCAGAAGATTCTCGACAGAGCGGTGACAAAAGACACGGAACTGCAGAAGAAGCATATCGAACTGAAGGAGACGGATGCCATGATGCGCTACAGTGGGGGGGATGCACGTAAACTGCTGAACATCCTCGAACTCATGGTCGAGTCGGCAAACAGTGACGACGTCGTGATCACTGACAAGCGCGTGGAGGAGGAACTGCAGACTAACCCGCTCGCCTACGATAAGCAGGGCGATATGCACTACGACATCATCTCAGCATTTATCAAGAGCATCCGTGGCTCTGACCCCGATGCAGCGCTCTACTGGATGGCAAGGATGATCGAAGGAGGCGAAGACCCGCAGTTCATTGCCCGCCGTGTCGTTATCTCTGCTGCCGAAGACATTGGTCTGGCCAATCCCAATGCGCTGCTTCTTGCCAATGCTGCGTTCGATGCAGTGATGAAGATTGGTTGGCCCGAGGGGCGCATCCCCCTTGCCGAGGCTGTGGTCTATCTCGCCACGAGTCCGAAGAGCAACTCGGCTTACATGGGCATCAACACGGCCATAGAGGAAGTGAAAAAGAGTGGCAATCAGCCGGTGCCACTGCCTATCCGCAATGCCCCGACGAAGCTCATGGAGCAGTTGGGCTATCACGATGGTTACAAATATCCCCATGATTATCCCGGTAACTTTACACCCCAACAATATATGCCCGATGCTCTGAGGGATAAACGTTTCTGGCATGCCCAGCATTCACTCGCCGAGGAAAAGCTTTATCAGCGGATGCTCAACTGCTGGGGAGAAAGATACAAATATTAGTTAGGAGATAGGAGTTAGGAGTTAAAAACGTCGCATTGTCACATGTCACACGTCACAATAAGGTTTTTCAAAGTGCAGAGAGCAGAATGCAGAGTGAAGAGTGCGAAGGTCCCCGGAGGGGGCCAACATGGTTAACCCCAGGCAAGGCGCAGCAGCTGCCTGGGGATTGAAAAGTGAGACGAATAGGATGAAAGGTGTCCTCGAAGAGGGCAAACCTTACATGAAATATAATAACAAAAAACATACGGTATGAAAAACATCGTTGTTCTCGACGGATATTCCGCCAATCCTGGTGACCTCTCATGGGAACCGCTGAAAGAGTTTGGTAATCTGACCGTCTATGACCGCACGAAGCCGGAAGACGTCATTGAGCGAGCCAAAGATGCTGAGATATTGCTCATCAACAAGATCAACATGACCGATGAGGTCATCAGCAGTTTGCCGAAACTCAAATACATCGGCATCTTAGCTACCGGCTATAATAATATCGACACCGAGTCGGCCCACAAGCATGGAGTGGTGGTCTGCAATATCCCGTCCTATTCGACGGAGAGCGTGGTGCAGATGACCTTTGCTCATATCCTGAACATCACGAATCAGATAGGCCATTATGCCCATCAGAACCGCGTATCGAAGAACCCGGGCAAAGGACTCCGCTGGTCAAAGAATCCCGATTTCTGTTATTGGGACACACCACTGCCGGAGCTCGCAGGGAAGAGCATCGGAATCATTGGCCTCGGACATATTGGCATGCGTGTGGCTCAGGTCGCTTTAGCTTTCGGTCTTCATGTCTATGCCTACACTTCGAAGAATAAAGCCGACCTGCCCGACGGCATCAACAAGGCTACACTCGACGGACTGCTTCATGGCTCGGACATCGTGACGCTCCATTGTCCGCTTGCCAAGGATAACCTCCATTTCTTCAATGCCGAGAACATCGCCAAGATGAAGCAAGGCGCTATCCTCATCAATACCGCCCGCGGCGCACTCGTCGATGAGCAGGCTGTGGCAGACGCTTTGGCTGAAGGCAAGCTTGCTGCCTATGGTGCCGACGTGATGGCGCAGGAACCACCGAAGGCTGACAACCCGTTGCTTCGCCAGCCGCACGCTTACCTCACGCCGCATGTGGCATGGGCTACCTTAGAGGCTCGTAAGCGTCTGATGGATATCTGCGTGAATAATGTTGCCGCCTTCGTGAGTGGAAAACCAATCAACGAAGTATAATCTTATCTCATAGAAGTGGAAACACTGCAACTTGCCGACCCACAGTTCGTAAGGACGGTTCAGACGATCATTGAGATTCTCGGTACATTGGCTTTCGCCATCTCCGGCATCCGGCATGCTGCAGCCAAGCAACTCGACTGGTTCGGGGGCTTTGTCTGTGGTTTTGCCGTGGCTATCGGTGGCGGTACCATCCGTGATGTCATGCTCGGTCTCCCGCCGTTCTGGATGACCTCGCCGTTGTATATCATCTGCACCATCGTGGCACAGATCTTTGTCATCTCTTGCTCAAAGCTGCTTCGTCCGCTCGACAACGCCTGGTTCTTCTTTGATACCTTAGGCCTTGCATCCTTCACGATAACGGGTATTCAGAAGACTTTGGAGTGTGGCTATCCCTTTTGGGTGGCCATCATCATGGGATGTATCACGGGCTGTGCGGGCGGACTGATCCGCGATGTGCTACTCAACAAGACGCCGGTCGTGCTACGCAAAGAGATCTACGCCAGCGCAAGCATCGTTGGCGGCATACTCTATTGGATACTCGATGCTTTGAGGGCAAATGTGGCCGTCACGGTGGTTGTCGTCTTTCTGTTCATTGCCATCGTCCGCATTCTTGCTGTGAAATATCATATCTCCTTACCCGTGTTGAAGAGTGATGAAGGACCGGATGGAAAGAGTTAAACCTACATTTTTGAGGCTTGCTAATTAGAAAATCCGCGAGAGCTTTGCTTACCTCGCGGATTATTAGTAATTTTGCACAAAATATACACAGAAATATAACTCATTACAATGAAGATTTCATATAAGTGGCTTAAGGAATACGTTGATTTTGATCTTACGCCACAGGAAACAGCTGATGCACTGACCTCTACAGGTCTTGAGGTAGATGCGCTTGATGAGGTAGAAGCTATCAAAGGCGGACTGAAAGGTCTCTATGTAGGTAAGGTTCTTACTTGTGAGATGCACCCCAACAGTGATCACCTCCATATCACTACCGTTGATTTAGGCAAAGGAGAGCCGCAGCAGATCGTCTGTGGTGCTCCCAACGTGGCTGCCGGACAGAAAGTGATTGTTGCTGACCTGGGCTGCAAGCTCTACGATGGTGACAAGGAGTTTGTGATCAAGAAGAGCCGTCTGCGTGGTGTCGATTCTTACGGTATGATCTGTGCTGAGGACGAGATCGGTGTGGGCAACGACCACAGTGGTATCATCGTTTTGCCGGAGGATGCTGTTGTTGGTACCCCCGCTGCTGAGTATTATCATCTCGACAGCGACTGGGTGATTGACATTGATATCACTGCCAACCGTGCCGATGCCCTCTCTCACTATGGTGTGGCCCGTGACCTCTACGCTTGGCTTGTGCAGCGTGGCTATAAGACGAGTCTGCACCGTCCCGACTGCTCGAAGTTCCATGTGGACAACGAGTCGATGCCTATCGATGTGGAGATTGAGAACACCGAGGCTTGCAAGCGTTATGCTTGTCTGAGCATCACAGACTGCGATGTCAAAGAGAGTCCGAAGTGGATGCAGGAGAAGCTCACGGCTATCGGTCTGCGTCCAATCAATAATATCGTTGATATCACCAACTATATCATGATGGCATACGGTCAGCCGATGCACTGCTTCGATGCTGACAAGGTCATAGGCCATAAGATAGTGGTTCGCACGCAGCCAGAAGGCACAAAGTTTGTGACCCTCGACGGTGTGGAGCACACCCTTGGTGAGCATGACCTGAGCATCTGCAATGCAGAAGAGCCAATGTGTATTGCCGGTATCTTTGGCGGCAAGGGCTCCGGTACCTACGAGACGACAAAGAATGTCGTGCTTGAGTCGGCTTATTTCCATCCGACATGGATCCGTAAGAGTGCCCGTCACCATGGTCTCTCTACCGATGCCAGCTTCCGTTTCGAGCGTGGCGTGGATCCTAATGGCACTATCTATGCACTCAAGCAGGCTGCTATTCTCTGCCAAGAACTCGCCGGTGGTAAGGTGTCAATGCAGATCAAGGATGTCTATCCGAACCCGCTGCCTGACTTCAATGTGCGTCTCAACTATGAGTATTGCGACCGTCTGATCGGTAAAAAACTGGGGGCTGACACAATCAAGAGCATCGTCACAAGTCTTGAGATGAAGATCAATAAGGAGGATGCTGAAGGTCTTGACCTCACGGTGCCTGCTTATCGTGTAGACGTGCAGCGTCCTTGCGATGTCGTTGAGGATATCCTCCGTATCTACGGATATAATAATGTGGAGATTCCTACACAGCTCAAGTCTTCTCTCACCGTTGAGAACGCCGAGGATAAGGAGCATAAGCTCGAGAACATTGTCTCTGAGCAGCTTGTAGGCTGTGGCTTCAATGAGATACTGAACAACTCTCTGACAAAGGAGAGCTATTATAATAAGGATGAGCTGAACGCTTATCCCTGGGCCAACGCCGTGAAGATCATGAACCCACTGTCTGTTGACTTGGGTGTGATGCGTCAGACACTGGTCTTCGGTGGACTGGAGTCACTTGCCCGCAATATCAACCGTAAGCGTGAGAACCTTCGTTTCTTCGAGGTGGGCAATGTTTACCACTATGCTCCGGAGAAGGATGACCACGATGCACCTATCTCTGCTTACTCGCAGCAGTACCATCTTGCTTTGTGGCTCACGGGTAAGCGTGTGGAAGGCTCTTGGGCTCATCCCGATGAGGAGACCTCTTTCTACGAGTTGAAGGCTTATGTGGAGAATATCCTTAGCCGTGCCGGTCTCGCTCAGGGACTTGCTGTTGAGACAAAGACAGAGAACAACCTCTTTGCTTATGGACTGACACTGAAGAGTCGCCAGGGTGTCGTGTTTGCTGAATATGGTAAGCTCGCCAAGAAGGTGGCTCACGAGTGTGGCGTAGACAAGGATGTCTATTATGCTGAGCTCAACTGGAGCGCTATCGTTAAGGCTACGAAGAAGAACAAGATTGAGTTTAAGGAACTCTCTAAGTATCCTTCTGTCAGCCGCGATCTCGCCCTGCTTGTCGACGACAGTGTTGAGTTTGCACAGATCGAGCAGATTGCCCGCAAGGCTGAAAAGAAACTCTTGAAGAGCGTCACACTCTTCGATGTCTATCAGGGCAAGAATCTTCCTGCCGGCAAGAAAAGCTACGCTGTCAACTTCGTCTTTGAGGACGAGGAGAAGACCCTCTCTGAGAAGCAGATTGACGCTATGATGCAGAAACTCATCACCAGTCTGAAGAAACAGCTCGGAGCTGAGCTCAGATAAACAAAAACGAAATAAAACAAATAAAATAACAGATAAAATCCAATGGGAAGAGCATTTGAATACCGTAAGGCTACAAAGCTGAAGAGATGGGGTCACATGGCCCGCACATTTACGAAACTCGGCAAGGAGATTGCCATCGCTGTGAAAACTGGTGGTCCGGAGCCTGAGAACAACCCGCGTCTGCGTGCTATCATCGCAACCTGCAAGCGCGAGAACATGCCGAAGGACAACATCACACGTGCTATCAAGAACGCTATGGGTAAGGACCAGAGCGACTATAAGGAGGTGACTTACGAGGGATATGGTCCTCACGGAGTGGCTATCCTCGTGGATACACTGACTGATAACACGACCCGTACTGTGGCTGATGTCCGTTCGGTCTTCAACAAGTTCAGCGGTAACCTCGGTACAACAGGTTCTCTGTCATTCCTCTTCGACCACAAGGCTGTCTTCACATTCAAGCCTAAGGCCGACACAGAGATGGATGAACTGATTCTCGACCTCATCGACTATGGAGTGGAGGATGAGTACGACACTGATGAGGAGACCGGTGAGATCACGATCTACGGTGCACCGACAAGCTTCGGTGATATCCAGAAGTATCTCGAGGACAATGGTTATGAGATCACTTCTGCCGAGTTCACTTATATCCCTAACGATCTTACTGACATCCCCGCTGACCAGCGTGAGACTATCGACAAGATGGTTGAGAAGCTTGAGGACTTTGATGACGTTCAGAACGTCTACACCAACCTCAAGCCGGCAGAAGAGCCCGCAGAAGAATAAGATCATGCCTTTACGCATTCGCGTAGGGCAATGAAAAAATAAAGGGAATACAGTGTAGTTCATTGTATTCCTTTTTTTGATGGATAAAATGGCACGTCGCAATAAGGTGTTTTCGACCCCGTGCAGTGGCCGGTACAAGGCCGGCCACTGCACTGCGTGTCACGCGATGCTGTCGAGGAAGAGCAGCAAGCGGTTGGTGACATTGACACTCGACACACCACTATCAAAGTCGAGGGAGACAAGGTTCAACTGTGGATACATCTTCTTCAATTTCTTTTCTATTCCTTTCGATACCACGTGGTTGGCGATGCAACCGAAAGGCTGAAGACTTGCCACATTGTTTACACCCTGTTTGACCATACTGATGATATCACTCGGTAAGAGCCATCCTTCACCAAACTGTGCTGCCAACGAAACCACACCGTTCACTTCCTTGGCATCGTCAAAGATGTTTGTGAAAGGACGGAAATAACGGAACCTCGAAGCGAGCGCATTGATCTTCTTCTCACGCCTCCATATAAGACTGTAGATGCTCTTGACAAGGAAATCGGGCACATGACTGCACTTCAAACCCATATGTTTCTGTACAATCGTGTTGACAAACTCTTGCAGGAAGAAAGGAGAGAGCAGAGGTGGCACGACCTCGCAACCTTTATCAATGATACGACGGGCAAGGAACTGATGAGCGAAAGGATTGAACTTCAGAAAGATCTCACCCACAATGCCCACTGCAGGAATATCTTTATCATTCGTGATATCGTCAAAGTCCTTGGCAGCCGCGGAGATAAGGTTCATCAATCCCTTCGGATCATTGTCAAGAATGGGCTTAGCCGCTGCCTTGAGATATTTATCGCGCAGCATCTCCGCCTTATTGTTCCATTTCTCGCCTACGAGATAAGCGTCCTTCTTCAGTCGACTCACAGAACCATGGTATAGTTTGGATATCGTATCACCGTAAAGGAAAGTCGTAACGATGATCGGTGCCATCTTCATCCATGGCACATTCAACTCTCCATCCTGCTCGTCATCGTCCTGGGCACTTGTCGACACACCCAATGTTATTAAGGGTACATTTTCAAAGCCGTTGGCATTCATAGCACGACGAATCAATGCTGCGTAGTTTGTAGCACGACATTGTCCACCGGTCTGCGACATGACAGCCGAGATCTTTGTCGGATCATATTTGCCTGAACGCAGAGCCTTGACAAAGTCACCAATGATCAGTGTTGCGGGATAGCATATCTCGTTATTGGCATATTTAAGACCATACTCGGCACTTGTCACATCACTTGGCGGCAACACTTCGACATCCCAACCGATAAGTTTACAAAGCGGTGAGAGAAGGGGAGTGAGATATTCAGTGAAGTATGGGGCAAGAATCTTTCTGCGCTGTGGCTGAATGCCCGTAGCGCAGGTCGTATCCTGCTTGGTATTAACCACTCTTGTAGCGTCATCACTGACATTGCCATTCAAACTTTCTATCAAAGATCTGACACGGAGTTTCAGTGAGCCTACATTGCTGACATCATCAATCTTCAGAAGTGTATACGGCTTGTTATGATGCTTCATGATGTCGCGTATCTCATCTTGAATGAACGAGTCAGGACCACAACCGAAGGATGTCATCTGTACGAAATGCACATCGTCAGGCTGCTCGGCACACCACTGACCCGACTTGATGATCCGGTTCATATAAGCCCACTGGCGCACAAGATAAGTGTCGCCCGTGCCCGTCTTCATGTCTCCACGCACGATGTCGTCGGAGATAACGTTCACGCCCAAGGCGGCAATCATCTCAGAGAGTTTATGCTGAATAAGCGGGTCTGTATGATAGGGGCGGCCTGCAAGCAGAATCGTCAGCCGATGCGCTTTTCTGCTGTCTGCCAATATATCTACCGCCTTCTGATGGATATTGGAGACATATTCATGTTGTGCCTCCATGGCTGCTTCGAAGGCCTCCTTGCGAGTCTTCGCCTTAACGCCATAGCCTTTCAGAAAACTGTCTATCTGCTTGATAAGAAGCTTCTCGTCTTTGAAGTTGATGACAGGAGAGACAACCTCATTCTTCAGGTTCATTGCCGACCGGATGACGTCCGAGTAGGCCGAGACAATAGGGCAGTTGTAACTATTGATATTACGGTTGTCATCCTGATGCTCAAAGACGACATAGGGCATGAAGATAAACTTCTGCACACTGTCGGGCATCTCGCTAAGTCGTTCATCGAGCTCCTTCACATGCGAGTGCACGAGCTTGGCAGGGAAACAGATGTTATCGCTCATGACCGTGTTCAGTGCGCCCTCATATCTCCGGAAGTTACTCTCAGAACTGAGCATCACCTCAAAGCCAGCCTCTGTAAAGAGTGTATACCAGAAAGGAAAATCCTCATACATATTGAGGATTCTCGGTATGGCAACGAGAGGCTTATTATTACTGGGCACTTCGCTCGTCGAAGCCTCCTCCGAAGAAGTACGGCTTGATGCCACAACCTTGCAACGGTCAAAGAGCTGATGATATTTATAGGTGTAAATATTCTCACCCTTGACATCATTCTTACCCTTATTGTTGAACACCCGCTCACATTTGTTGCCGGAGTAGAACCTACGACCGCCTGCAAACTTATACATCGTCACGAAGCAATGGTTCTCGCAGCCTTTGCAGTTGAGGAGCTTCGTCTCATATGACGCCATGTCGAGCAAATCGTTGATCGACCGACCGTTTGTCTGAGGGCAGCCAGCGCTCTTTGAGCTGCTGGAGTTCTGTGCGCTACCCTTTAGGGTAGCGTTCTCAATCTGCGCAATTGCGTGCAAAGCGCAGCCATAGGCACCCATCATCTCCGGCATGTTGCTGCGAGCAACCTCTCTGCCTGTCAGCAGTTCGAAAGCTCTGACGACAGAGTCGTTCTTCATCGTGCCGCCTTGCACGACAATATGAGCACCAAGATTATCATTACCACGAAGTTTAAGCACCTTATAGAGACAGTTGCGCACCACTGAATAGCTCAGTCCGGCTGCAATATCTTCTACGGTTGCTCCTTCACGCATCACCTGCTTGACCTTTGAGTTCATGAACACCGTGCAGCGAGTGCCCAAGTCGCACGGCTTGTCAGCACGGCAAGCAAGCTTGGCAAAGTCTTCTACCTGATAGCCTAAACCCTTGGCGAAAGTCTGAATGAACGTGCCACAACCCGATGAACAAGCTTCGTTGAGCTCCATACGCGTCACGGCCCCATTCTCCACAAAGATAGCCTTCATGTCTTGTCCACCGATGTCAAGGATGAAACTGACGTCAGGCATGAGGTGAGCAGCAGCCCGATAATGGGCCATTGTCTCAATGATACCACTGTCGAGGTTAAAGGCTGCCTTGATAAGCTCTTCTCCATAACCGGTAGAACAAGAACCAACAATTCGCAGGTCAGTCCCCGTCTCCTCAGCTTTATCTTTCAACCTTGTCAAACCATCCTTCACGGCTTTGATAGGGTTGCCAAGATTCATGGAATAATCCTTAAAGATGATCTGTCCGGCTTCATCTCCGAAAGCGCGTACAGCGATGATTTTTGTCGTTGTTGAACCTGAGTCGATGCCAATGACGACATTCTCCGTGCCCTTATGCATCGGGTAGATATTCGTGGCATATTTTTCCTTGCTCTTCAGCCAGTCTTGATGCTCCTCTTCCGAGGCAAACAGAGGATCTAACTCTTCCTCAACGTCTGATTGGATGGTAGTTGTTGGATGTTGGGTGGTCTTTAAGGTGTTAGTTGATGGTTGTTGGGTGTTAATGGAATGATTGTCGTCATTAAGCGCTGCCAACAAATCATTAACACTTAACACCTTATCATCCATTGACCCCGCACGGATAGCACAGCCAAGTGCTGGAATAAGGTTACTCTCCTTAAGGACAATGAAATCGGAGAGCGGCATGTTGAGATAATCGGAGAAGGCTTTGCGTAACGCGGGAAGGAAAGTGAGAGGACCACCGCAGAGAAGGATAGGAGCAGAGAAGTCACAGCCGTGACTCAATGTCGTGACAGTTTGAACAGCAATGCTATGGAAGATACTGGCCGCAATATCTGTCTCCGGAAGATTGCGAGACATCAAGTTCTGAATATCGGTCTTCGCGAACACACCGCAACGTGCGGCCATCGGGTAGAGGTGAGTTGACTGCAAAGCGAGGTCATTCATTTTCTGATTGTCACAACCCATCAATACAGACATCTGGTCGATGAATGCACCTGTACCGCCGGCACAGTTACCATTCATACGCAGTTCCATCGACTTGCCGTTGAAGAACACCACTTTGGCGTCCTCACCACCTATATCTATAAGCGCTTTAGCCTCTGGGTAACGGTTACGGGCGAACACTGTGGCTGCCACAACTTCCTGCACGAACTCTGCGCCGAGCTGTTCAGCAGTGGACATACCGACAGAGCCTGTGACACATATTGCCACACGAGCCCCAGGAAACTTTTGGTCAATCTCTTTTAGATAAGAACCGACAAGCTCCTTTACCTTAGCATTATGCCGTTCATAACGTGAATAAACGAGCTTGTTATCAGGGTCGAGAACGGCAACTTTCGCAGTTGTTGACCCAACGTCAAGACCTATTCTATAGAAGTCCTTCATAATTATCCTTTCCTTTTTCTCAACATTGCGTACTGCAAAGTTACTAATAAACAAAGACAAAACGTAATATAAAGACCACAATTTTAGAAAGGTAAATGTTTCGTCCGTCCTCTATTATTAGTTATTCTTCATATATAAGAACACATCAATCAATAGACTTACGGCCAATACTCAATAGACTTACGGTTAACAATCAATAGACCAATAATTAGCATTCAATAGACTTACGCCAGACAATCTATTGCTTTGCAGTGGCCGCCCTAAGTGGCGGCCACCAACATTCAATTAGAGTATTCCTGCTTTTCCCACAAGAATAAGCAAGCTGTAGCCTAAGACAAGTGTAATGATACCCACTAAGATACCGGCTTTTGCCATATCCTTCTGTTGGATAAGTCCTGTAGAATAGGCAATAGCATTTGGAGGTGTTGAAATAGGAAGGGTCATGGCTGCAGATGCTGCCACAGCAATGCCAATGATGACAGTGGAACTGCCTCCTATCACATTCAGTCTGTCACCCATACCTTCGCACACTACAGTCAGAATAGGAATGAGTAAGGCTGCGGTAGCTGTATTGCTGATGAAGTTAGAGAGGAAGTAGCAAACCAGACCCGCAATGATCAGGATGACGATCGGACTCCATTCGCCGAACGGAATAGATCCGACTGCTGCCTTTGCAAGTCCTGTGCCGTTCATTGCCAAGCCAAGAGCAAAGCCACCAGCAACCATCCAAATAACACCCCAGTCGATACTCTGAAGATCTTTGGCTGTTATGACACCAGTAAATGCAAAAACAGCGATAGGAAGCATGGCAACAGTATTCGCGTTAATACCAAATACTTTCTTTCCAATAATCCAAAGGATGATGGTGATCAAGAAAGTAACAGCCACTACGACAGTACGCCAGTTACGATGCATGTCTCCTTCAATTTTGATTTCAATTGTCTTCTGAGAGAATGGGAAGAGTTTACGGAGCAAGAACCATGCAATAATAAGTAAGATGATGACTAATGGAACCATAACAGCCATCCATTGGCCAAAGCCAATGTTCATGTCCATACCAGAAGGGTCAGTAAGGACCTTGTAGGCAAAAACATTAGGAGGCGTGCCGATAGGAGTACCCATGCCACCGAGGTTGGCACCAATAGGGATGGCCATCGTCAGCGCGATGCGCCCCTTGCCGTTGGCAGGTAGTGCTTTGAAGACAGGAGTGAGGAACGTCAGCATCATGGCTGCGGTAGCCGTATTAGAGATAAACATGGAAAAGATGCCCGTGATGAGCATAAAGCCCAAGAGTACATTCTCACTCTTTTTGCCGAAAGGTTTCAACATCACTTTTGCCACCCACACGTCGAGCCCTGATTTCGTAGCTGCAATGGCAAGAATAAAGCCTCCCAAGAACAAGATGATCGTTGGATCGGCAAAGCAAGCCATAATACCTACAGAGTCAAGAAGTTGGCCGTATTCGCCCTCACTTCCTTGCATGAATTTAAAGGACGAATCACTGACAAAAAACAGCAAAACGAAAATGATCGTCACGGAAGTAGCCCACGCAGGAATGGCTTCCGTAAGCCATAGCATAATGGCCATGACAAAAATAGCAATAACACGTTGTTGTACAACGGTCAAGCCATCAATTCCAAAGATGCCGGAAGGCAAGTTCCATACGATAATCGTCACTAAAGCTGTCAGGAAGAACCAAAAAGCTTTCTTCTTGTTGAAATGTCCGGTCAAGACATTCTTGACTGTTTCTTGCATAAGCGATAAGTTTAAAGTTTGGGTTAAAAAAGTCTGTTCTTAGGTTGCAACTTTGTAATGGGGTGGGGAAGCCCCGTTGGGCTTCCGTCTTTATAATGACTATTTGGTCTCCTTAGCCTCAGTCATCACACCCTCAATATACAAGCGCGTCATCTCAGGTACGCCATTCGTACGAATCGTGATGGTCTTCTTGAAGTGACCAGGGAACTTACCTTTACCATTGTATGTAACAGTGATTGTTCCCTTCTCTCCCGGCTTGATAGGGCTCTTTGTATACTTAGGAACGGTGCAACCGCAACTGGCAACAGCCTGATTGATGATCAACGGCTTATCACCGGTATTGGTGAACGTGAATGTGCACTGCTGCACGGGATTGTTCTCTGAGAACGTCCCAAAGTTGTTTGTCAGCTTATCGAAAGATATCTTCGCCTGAGCGAATGTCATCGTCAGTCCTGCGACAAACAGAAGGACCGTAAAAAGTAATCTTTTCATAGCGTATTTACCTTTCTATTATTATCTTGATGTAATATCTGCTTTTTAATAAATTAGACGTTGCAAAAATAAGAAAAGTTTCTTTGCATACCATTGGAAAGATGTTAATTAACATTATTTTTACAGCTTATTTGCTTCTGATTGTTCTTTTCGAATAATTTATTGTAATTTTGCGCCCAAGAAAGACATACTTATTAATTATGTATAGAACCAACACATGCGGAGAGCTGCGTCTCTCCGACGCGGGGCGTGAAGTGACGCTCGCGGGATGGGTGCAGCGCACCCGTAAGATGGGAGGAATGACATTTGTAGACCTACGTGACCGTTATGGTATCACGCAGTTGGTCTTTAATGAGGCTTCCGACAAGGCATTATGGGAGCAGGCTAATAAGCTCGGCCGAGAATACTGCATTCAGGCTAAAGGCGTTGTTTCTGAGCGTCAGAGCAAGAACGACAAGATGGATACGGGTGACATTGAGATCATCGTCAGCAAACTGACAGTGCTCAGCCCATCGCTTACGCCTCCTTTCACCATTGAAGATAATACAGACGGTGGTGACGATCTCCGCATGAAGTATCGTTATCTTGACCTGCGCCGTTCTTGCGTCCGCAAGAATCTCGAACTTCGTCACCGTATGACGATCCTTATCCGTAACTTCCTCGATGCTCGTCAGTTCATGGAGATTGAGACTCCTATGCTCATCGGTTCTACTCCGGAGGGTGCCCGCGACTTCGTGGTTCCTTCCCGTATGAACCCCGGACAGTTCTATGCCCTTCCGCAGAGCCCGCAGACATTGAAGCAGTTGCTGATGGTGGCCGGCATGGACCGTTACTTCCAGATCGTGAAGTGCTTCCGTGATGAGGATTTGCGTGCTGACCGTCAGCCCGAGTTCACGCAGGTCGACTGTGAGATGAGTTTCGTTGACCAAGACGATGTCATCAACCTCTTCGAGGAGATGTGCCGTATGCTCTTCAAGGAGATCCGTGGCGTTGACCTTCCGAAGCCTTTGCAGCAGATGACATGGGCCGAAGCTATGAAGCGCTTTGGTTCAGACAAGCCAGATCTGCGCTTCGGCATGGAATTCGTGGAACTCATGGACGACCTGAAGGGTACCGGTTCCTTCTCTGTGTTCAATGAAGCTAAGTATATCGGTGGTATCGTGGTACCTGGCTGCGCTGACTACAGCCGCAAGCAGCTCAACGAGCTGACCGACTTTGTGAAAAAGCCACAGATCGGTGCCAAAGGCCTTGTATACATTAAATATAATAGCGATGGTACAGTGAAGAGCTCCATCGACAAGTTCTATACCGCTGACCAGTTGCAGAAAGTCAAGGAGACGACTGGTGCCAAGGATGGCGACCTCGTGCTGATCCTCAGTGGAGACAACGCTAACAAGACTCGCATCCAGCTCTGCTCCCTGCGTCTGGAGATGGGTGACCGTCTGGGTCTCCGCGACAAGAACGTCTTCAAGTGCTTGTGGATTATCGACTTCCCGCTCTTTGAGTGGAGCGATGAAGAGCAGCGCCTTATGGCTACACACCATCCATTTACAATGCCTAATCCCGACGATATCCCATTGCTTGATGAGCATCCGGAGAAGGTACGTGCCAAGGCTTACGACTTTGTCTGCAATGGTATCGAGGTCGGTGGTGGTTCCCTCCGTATCCACGACACGAACCTCCAGGAGAAAATGTTCGAGGTTCTCGGTTTCACGAAAGAGCGCGCAGAGGCCCAGTTCGGCTTCTTGATGAACGCCTTCAAGTACGGTGCACCACCTCATGCTGGTTTGGCCTTCGGTCTCGACCGCTTCGTGAGCATCCTTGCCGGTCTCGATTCTATTCGTGACTGCATCGCATTCCCGAAGAACAACAGTGGACGCGACATGATGCTCGATGCTCCGTCAGAGCTCGACCAGAAGCAGCTTGATGAGCTCCATCTGTCTGTAAATGTGCCAGAAAGCAAATAATTGATATTTCGTAAGGGCGACCATTGGTCGCCCTTACTGCTTGATGCATATCAACTAAAAAATCATTTTCTGTTGATGTAAATCAAGAAAAACGCAATATGAAGAATTGAAACACTCAATTCAGTGTTTTTCTCAAGATTTTAACAATCAACTTTGAAAATAAATGCTTACATTTGCAAGCAGAAATAAGAATTAGGTTATAGATTAATCGTTTTTGTTTAATAAAGTTTACTGATTTATGCCAAGGAAGAAAGCTACAGAAGCAACAGCTGCTCCTAAAACAGCAGCAAGAAAGACTACAGCAGAGAAAAAGGTAGTCGCTAAGAAAGAAATCTTTGTCGATGCAGACAATGCTGGTTTCCGCGCCGGTGATGTCTACAATGCACTTCACGACAATGAGGGTGCCAAGTCTGTTGAAGAGCTCGAGAAGCTGACAGGCAAGACTGAGGTCGAGGTACTCTTGGGTATTGGATGGCTCCTCAAGGAGGGCAAGCTGAAAGGTGAGGGCGGCAAAGTCGTTCTCGCTTAATAAGAGCTGGTAAAGGGAATAGCCTTTCCCTAACATGTATTTACAGTCCAATGGTCAATAATTGGACTGTTTTTTTATGCCTTCAATTAAACCTATACGCCCTTAGTTCGTCAAACAAGAAAAAGAGAAGAGAAATGTATTATTACGACGAACATTTTATAAAAAAGAACTTTGGGAAGGAAGAGCATTTCCAAGTGCCGGAAGGTTATTTCGACACGCTTCGTTCTCGTGTTCTCAACGATATAAAGACAAGGGAAGCCGGTATACCAAAGCAGCCTGCACGTACCATCTCGATATGGCATCGCTATCGCGCTGCTGTCGTGTCCGCAGCTGCAAGTGTGCTCATTGGCGGCTTTGCTTTGGGTGCATGGATGCATGGGGCAGGTCACGCTCCTTCAGAAAGCAAGCAGACAGCATCACAAGCTTTGGTTTCCTCCTCGAACCTTGATGCCATGATGAACTATTCCATGATGGACACAGAGGACATGTATTCATATATGGCTGATGCTGAATAAGATACATAACTGAATTGACAAATATGAAAAAGTTCGTTTCAATTATATGTCTCGTTGTATTCACCATGGTCATGCCCATGACCATGTGGGGACAAGTACAAGGTCGAAAGCTCGGTGGTAAGTTTAATCCTCAACAGTTTGAAAAAGAACTTCACCAGTTCATCGTCACCGAAGCTGGTCTGACACCCGGCGAGGCAGCAGCCTTCTTCCCGCTTTTCGATGAGATGCAGCGGAAGCAACGGATGTTGTTCGACAAGATGCGCATTTACATGCACACGGACACAAGAGATAACCGGGCAAGTATGAAAGCCATTCAGGCAATGGACAACAACGATATAGAGATCAAAAAACTACAGAAGGAATACCATCTGAAATTCTGCAAAGTGCTTCCTCCAGGAAAAGTCCTCCAGGTTCTAAAAGCAGACGAGAAATTCCATAGGAAGGTCTTCAAGAGAATGGTCCGTCAGAGACCTTAGAGTCTCTGACGCTTCACCTCTTGTTCTCTCTTGATTGTTCGAAGTCTTTTCTCCTTTTTACAGACCTGCTTCAAGGCACATCCATAACAAGGATCTCCCGACTTCACACTCAGCGCCTTTCTTATACGATAATAAGCGTAAGAAAGAGCGCACACAATTATGATACCTACGATAATATACTGAACAATCATCTGCCTTTTATCTTTTATTGCTTTATTTATAGTTGCACAACTAATTTCATGCCAAAGATACATTTTTTCTACGGCAAAATTCGTTTATGTGACATACTTTTCTTATTTTTGCACCAATAATCATTATAATTAATCTATTTATGACGAACAATCACAGCCATTTGGTCATCATGGCAGGCGGAGTAGGGAGTCGCTTCTGGCCAATGAGCACAGAAGATACCCCTAAGCAGTTTATCGATGTCTTGGGAATGGGCCGTACGCTCATTCAGATGACCTATGACCGTTTCCATGATATCTGTCCTGATGAGAATGTTTGGATCGTAACGAACAAACGCTACCAGCAAATCATAGAACAGCAGTTGCCCGAGGTTGATCCCAGCCATATTCTTCTTGAGCCTTGCAGAAGGAATACAGCGCCATGCATTGCCTATGTCAGTTGGCGTATCAAGAAAACCGACCCAAAAGCTAATATTGTTGTATCTCCAAGTGACCATGTCATCACCGATACCACTGAGTTTAAGCGCGTTATCAAGGGTGCACTGGCTTTCACGCAAGAGTCGGATGCCATCGTGACCCTCGGAATGAAAGTGACAAGACCAGAGACGGGCTATGGATACATTGAGGCAGACTTATCTTCCAACACGTTGAGAAACAAGGAAATATATCGTGTTGACGCTTTCCATGAGAAGCCTGATTTGGAGAAAGCAAAGCAGTACATGGGGATGAGCAATTATTATTGGAACTCAGGTATCTTTGTTTGGAATGTGGAGACGATTGTCAATGCATTGCGTATCTACGCACCAAGAATAAACAATATCTTTGAGCGCATTCAGGACGTCTATGGTACTGATAAGGAACAGGAAACAGTAGATAATTGTTATCCTGACTGTGAGAATATATCCATCGACTATGCTGTTATGGAAAAAGCTGAGGAAATCTTTGTCTATCCGGCAAACTTCGGCTGGAGCGACCTTGGTACATGGGGATCATTGCTGACGCAGACAAAACATGACCTGAATGGTAACACATGCATCGGTCAGAACATCAAGGTCTTTGATACGCACGGATGCATTATCCATACTTCTCAAGAAAAGCAAGTCATTATCCAGGGCTTATCCGACTTTATCGTTGCCGAGCACGACGGCTGTCTGCTTATCTGCCGTCTCTCTGAGGAACAACGCATCAAGAGTTTTAGAGGAGAATAATCAATAAGGACGGCCACAAGGGTCGCCCTTACATTTAGGACTGTTTATTTATCATAAGCAACCTAATGATTTTCGATAATAATGCCATCGCGTCTCAACTGTGACGCGTTTCCGCCTCATATGTGTCACGTTACCGCCCCAGATGCGGCGCGTTTCCGTCACATATGTGGCGTGATCTTCTTCCTCTCATTCTGTCTTTGAACCAAAGCTTAGTAATACAAAGATGTCTTTTGATGAGCACACATTTATTTTATCAAATCTTATTCACCATAGCATATACGGCTTCTGCGCAACGCTCGCCATCCACACCTGCAGACACGATGCCTCCCGCATAACCGGCACCCTCGCCACAAGGGAACAAGCCTTCCACTCGGACATGCTGTAGCGTGTCGTGGTCGCGCAGAATACGGACGGGCGACGATGTGCGGGTCTCTACGGCGATCAGAACCGCTTCATTGGTCAGGAACCCATGACTCCGTTTGCCAAAGACTTTGAAGCCTTCCTGCAAGCGCTTGGCGATGAACGGCGGAAGCCAGAAATGTAATGGACTGCTCACGAGACCTGGTGCATAACTGCTCTTCGGCAGGTCATAACTGAGCCTGTTGTTGACGAAGTCAGACATGCGCTGCGCGGGTGCCGTCTGTTTCATATTGCCCTGCTGCCAGCACATCTTCTCCAACTGTTCCTGAAAGTGCATCACAGACAGAACACCGTTGGCATCTTCCGAACCGGAGCCCTCCTTATCTTTACCGGCAAGGATCTGCGCCGCATCCTCAGGTCTCACTTCGACGACCATGCCACTGTTGGACCACTGCGTGCCACGGTTGCTTGGTGACATGCCGTTGACTACAATCTGCTGGGGACCGGTAGCTGCGGGAATCACGAAGCCACCCGGACACATACAGAAAGAATAGACGCCGCGGCCTTCGACCTGCGCAACCATCGAATATTCGGCTGCCGGAAGGTATTTGCCGCGACCATTCTTATTGTGATATTGTATCTGGTCGATGAGCTTCGACGGATGCTCGAGACGCACACCTACTGCAATTCCCTTCGGTTCAATCTCTATCTTGGCACTTGCCAGATAGCGGTAGACATCGCGAGCACTATGTCCGGTAGCAAGAATGACAGGACCGCGGAACTCCAATTCTTTATTTGTTTGCAAATCAACGGTTTTTACGCCTACGACCCGCTCACCACCATCAGCAAGCGCTTCGAGAAGAAACCCCGTCATCTTCGTTTGAAAGTGGACCTCTCCCCCACTCTTAATGATCTGCAGACGCATGTTCTCAATGACGCGCGGCAGTTTATCAGTTCCGATATGCGGATGAGCATCAGCGAGGATAGACGTGGAAGCGCCATGCTGACAAAAGACATTAAGAATCTTTTCCGTATTGCCACGCTTATGGCTACGCGTATAAAGTTTGCCGTCACTATAAGCGCCTGCACCGCCTTCACCGAAACAATAGTTACTCTCCGGATCTACCTTCTGCGTCTTGGTGATCAGCGCCATGTCTTTCTTGCGCTCCCTGACATCTTTACCGCGCTCGATGATGATGGGGCGCAGACCAAGTTCTATCAGCCGCAACGATGCAAAGAGGCCGCCGGGACCCTCTCCCACAACAATGACCTGTGAGCGGTCGCCTACATAAGGATAACCAATATGTTGATATTCATCGTCTTGCGGCATCTCATTGATGTAAGCCCGCACCTTCAGATTCACATAGATCGTACGCTGGCGCGCATCAATGCTTCTTCTGAGCACACGTACATGAGTCAGCGTACGGGCATCCATTCCCTTCTCTTTGGCAAGATAATCGATGATATTTTGTTCGGAGGCTGCAATCTGCGGCAATACTCTCAATTGATATTCTTCTACCATATATAATTCTGATTTCTATATCCCGTATATTTATTGCAAAATTAATCAAATCAAAGCATTTTCTCGGTATTTATCAACATTTTATTAATAGAAACACAATAAAATTATCGTTTTTCTTTGTCAAAACGATGAAACATTATTACCTTTGCAAGCAAGTACAGCCATGAGCCCTCACGTATTGGGAATGGTTGCGCAATAACAACATTAATCATTTAACAGATGAAAGTATTAAAATTCGGCGGGACATCGGTAGGTTCCGTGAAAAGCATTCTCAGTTTGAAACGTATTGTCGAGAAGGAGGCCAAGCGTCAGCCCATTGTCGTTGTCGTCAGTGCCTTAGGCGGTATCACCGACCAGCTCATCTCCACTTCTCATCTTGCCCAGGAAGGTAAGGAAGAATGGAAGGAACAATACGAACAGATGGTTGACCGTCATCATAAGATGATTGATACCATCATCACCGATACCAGTGACCGTGAGGAGCTTTTCAATAAGGTGGACGCCTTGTTCGAACAGTTGCATTCCATTTATTTCGGTGTTTATCTCATTCACGACCTCAGTAAGAAGACGCAGGATGCCATTGTCAGCTATGGCGAAAGACTGAGCTCTAACATTGTTGCGACCCTCGTCAAAGGCTCGCGATGGATGGATTCTCGCAACTTTATCAAGACAACCACATCGCCCAACGGCAAGACAGTGCTCGACTCAGAGCTCACCAACCGTCTCGTGAAAGAGGCGCTCAAGGACATGGCGCGCGTGACGCTCCTGCCGGGATTTATCTCTTCCGACAAGGACTCCGGTGAGACCACAAACCTTGGACGCGGCGGTTCCGACTATACGGCTGCTATCATTGCTGCAGACCTCGATGCAGAGATCCTTGAGATCTGGACCGACGTGGATGGCTTCATGACAGCTGACCCACGCGTGATCAAGACAGCTTACACTATTGATGAGCTGAGTTATGTCGAGGCTATGGAGCTCTGCAACTTTGGCGCAAAAGTTGTCTACCCGCCTACGATATATCCTGTCCGAATCAAGAATATTCCTATCCGGGTCAAGAATACTTTCAACCCTGACGCACCAGGAACAATCATCAAGGACAAGATCGTCAACGACCATAAGCCCATCAAGGGTATCTCCAGTATCAAGAATACTTCGCTCATCACTGTCTCAGGTCTTGCCATGGTGGGTGTCATCGGTGTCAACCGTCGTATCTTCACAGCTCTGGCCAACAACGGCATCTCCGTGTTCATGGTCTCACAGGCTTCCTCTGAGAACTCTACGTCTATTGGTGTACGCGATGAGGATGCAGCAGAAGCTGCTCGCGTGCTTGACAATGAGTTCGCTGCAGAGATCGAAGATGGCGCCATGTACCCCATGCACGTGGAGAGCAACCTCGCCACGGTGGCTATCGTGGGTGAGAACATGAAACATGCGGCAGGTATAGCCGGTAAGCTCTTCGGTACCCTCGGACGAAGCGGTATCTCAGTGATCGCATGTGCGCAGGGTGCATCAGAAACCAACATTTCTTTTGTCGTGCAGGGAGCTGAGCTTCGCAAGACGATGAACGTGCTCCACGACTCCTTCTTCCTCTCCGAATACAAGGTACTTAACCTCTTCATCTGCGGTATCGGTACCGTTGGTGGAAAACTCATTGAGCAAATCCGTTCACAGTATGAGAACCTCAAGGAGCACTCCCGCTTGAAGCTTACCGTCGTCGGTGTGGCAAGTTCTCACAACGCCATCTTCTCACGCGACGGCATCGACCTCGACAACTATCGGGAACTGCTCAAGCAGTCGGAGCCCAGTAACCCCGAGAAACTGCGCGACAAGATTCTCTCCATGAACATCTTCAACGCGGTCTTCGTTGACTGTACGGCATCCAAAGAGATCGCCGATCTCTATCAGACGCTCCTCGACCACAACGTAAGCATCGTGGCAGCCAATAAAATCGCAGCAAGTTCGGCATACGACAACTATGCGCATCTGAAAGAAACCGCGTTGCGCCGTGGCATTAAGTTCCTTTTCGAGACCAATGTCGGTGCAGGACTGCCTATTATCGGTACGATCAATGACCTGCGCAACTCCGGTGACCGCATTTTGAAGATCGAAGCCGTACTGAGCGGAACGCTCAACTTCATCTTCAACAAGATCTCAGCCGACTGTCCCTTCTCCAAGACAGTGCTTGCTGCCAAGGAGGAAGGCTATTCGGAGCCCGATCCACGTATCGACCTTAGTGGAACGGATGTAGTGCGCAAGATCGTAATCCTCGCCCGTGAAGCTGGCTACCGCGTGGAACAGGAAGATGTGGAGAAGCATCTCTTCGTGCCCGACGAGTATTTCAAAGGCTCGTTGGACGAGTTCTGGAAACATCTCCCGGATCTTGATGCCGACTTTGAGAAACGTCGCAAGGCACTGGAAGCAGAAGGCAAGCGCTGGCGTTTCATCGCCACCATGGATCATGGCAAAGTGAGTGTCGCTCTGAAAGCCGTTGGTCAAGATAGTCCGTTCTATAATCTCGAAGGCAGTAACAACATCGTACTGCTCACCACCGAGCGCTATAAGGAATACCCTATGCTCATTCAGGGTTATGGAGCAGGTGCCAGCGTCACGGCAGCAGGCGTGTTCGCCAATATCATCAGTATTGCAAACGTTTAATACCAGGGTAACATGAAACACATTATTATATTAGGTGATGGCATGGCTGACCATGCCGTGGAGCGCCTCGGTGGAAAGACGCTCCTGCAATATGCAGATACTCCGTATATGGATATGCTGGCTCGCAAGGGTCGCACTGGACGCCTGATGACAATTCCAGACGGATTTCTCCCTGGCTCCGAAGTAGCCAACAGCACCATCCTCGGCTACGACCAGAACAAGGTGTATGAAGGCCGCGGACCACTCGAGGCTGCCAGTATCGGCTACGACATGGCACCCGAAGACTTTGCCTTGCGTCTGAACATTATCTGTGTCGGTGACGGCAAGATCATCACGCATAATGGTGGAAATCTCTCTACAGAGAACGGAGCCATCCTCATGCATTACCTCAATGAAAAGCTTGGGAACGCTGATATTAAGTTCATTCCGGGCATTCAATACCGTCATCTGTTGATCGTTAAGCGCGCCAGCAAGCACATCGTATGTGCCCCACCCCATGACCATCCTAATGAGCAGTGGCAGTCGTTGCTCGTCAAACCGGAGAAAGGATGGGAAGACAAGCACGAACCTATTATTGGTTTCGACGGCAAGCCTACAGGAGAGGTGCGTATGACAGCCCAGGAGACCGCCGATCTGCTCAACGACCTCATCGTCAAGAGTCAGGCATTGCTCGAGGCACATCCTTACAACAAGGACAAGGCTGCCAAGGGCGAGCGGATGGCGAACCTCATCTGGCCCTGGGGCGGCGGGTATCGCCCTTCCATGAAAACGCTGCCGGAGAAATATCCGCAGATCAAGCGTGGTACCTGCATCTCTGCCGTGGATCTCATCCGCGGTATCGGACAGTATGCGGGACTCGACGTGGTGAAAGTGCCACGGGCCACAGGCCTTGCAGACACCAACTATGAAGGCAAAGTGGCTGCTGCGCTCACTGCACTCTACAATCAGGATTTCGTCTTCGTGCATTTCGAAGCAAGCGATGAGGCAGGTCATGACGGCAACCTCGCGCTGAAACTCAAGACCATTGAGAATCTCGACCACCGTGTCGTGGAACCTATCTACAATGAGGTCAAACAATGGGAAGAACCTGTTGCTATCGCCGTGCTCCCCGACCATCCAACACCTGTGGAGATCCGCACGCACGTTAAGGAGCCTGTACCCTTCCTCGTATGGTATAAAGGCATTGAGCCCGACAGCGTGCAGGTCTACGATGAGGTGTCCTGCGTCAATGGCGACTGCGGCATGCTCTATCTCACTGAGTTTATGGACAAATTCATGGCAATCAAATAATTATCATTATGAAATACTACAGTACCAATCATAAAGCCCCCGAAGCAACACTCCGTGAGGCAGTAGAAAAAGGTCTGGCACCCGACCGTGGCCTTTATATGCCTAAGGTAATCAAGCAGTTACCTCAGAGTTTCTTCGACAACATCGACAAACTTTCTTTCCAGGAGATAGCCTTTGAGGTTGCAAAAGCATTCTTTGGCGAGGATGTGGATGAAGCATCTCTTAAAAACATCGTCTACGACACGTTGGCTTTCGAAACGCCAGTGGTAAAGGTCAGTGGTGACATCTATGCCCTGGAACTCTTCCATGGCCCTACGTTCGCTTTCAAGGATGTTGGTGCCCGTTTCATGGCACGCCTGCTCCAATATTTCATTCGTAAGGATCAGGAGAAGACAGGTGACAAGCGCACAGTGAACGTCCTCGTGGCGACAAGTGGCGACACGGGCTCTGCCGTTGCCAATGGCTTCCTCGGTGTGGATGGCATCCATGTATATGTCCTCTATCCGAAAGGAAAAGTGAGCAAGATCCAAGAGAGCCAGTTCACGACCTTAGGTCATAACATCACAGCTCTTGAGGTAGACGGTGTCTTCGACGACTGCCAGGCACTCGTCAAGTCGGCTTTCATGGACAAGGAACTTACGGATCACATGATTCTCACCTCTGCCAACAGTATTAATGTGGCGCGCTTCCTCCCCCAGGCATTCTATTATTTCAATGCCTATGCACAGCTCAAGCGTGCAGGTGCGCTGAAAGACAAGAAGCTCACCGTCTGTGTACCATCGGGTAACTTCGGTAACATCACAGCTGGACTCTTCGGAGCGAAGATGGGCCTTCCTGTGAACCATTTCATCGCAGCCAACAATGCCAATGACGTGTTCTTCAAATATCTGCAGACAGGTGTATACACGCCGATGGCAAGTAAGCAGACCCTCGCCAATGCCATGGACGTGGGTGCACCGAGCAACTTCGCACGTATTCTCGACCTTTATCATAACAACCATGAGGCTATCTGCAAGGATATTAGTGGTGCAACCTATCCGGACGACCGCATTCGTGAGACCATGAAGCAATGCTATAAGGAAACTGGCTATGTGCTTGATCCTCATGGCGCTTGTGGCTACCAGGCTTTGAAGGAGCAACTGCCGGCAGACAGCGTAGGCGTGTTCCTTGAGACTGCTCATCCTGCTAAGTTCAAGGAGAAGGTCGATGCTATACTTGGCACCGACATCGCTATCCCCGAACGCTTGCAGGCTTTTATGAAAGGTAAAAAGCAGAGCATTGAGATGCCTAACGATTTCGATGCGTTCAAGAAGTTCTTGATGGAGCAATGATCAGCAAGGCAAAACTGAAACTCATCCACTCGCTGGAGAACAAGAAAGGGAGACGTGAGAACAATCTTTTTGTAGCCGAGGGTCCCAAGGTTTTCGGCGACCTTCTCTCACGTTTTCCCTTAAAACAAATTGTTGCTGTTGACGAATGGATACAGACGAATAAGCATGACCTCGGTGATGCCGAGGTCATCTCTGTTACGAATGATGAACTACGGAAGGCTTCGCTGCTTCAGCATCCGCAACAGGTCTTGGCTTTGTTTGAACTCCCCAAAGAAAAGGCTAAAACAGAAGATGTCCTTTCCGTGGTTCTCTCGGATGATAACGAGAAACTGTCGCTGGCGCTTGACGGTGTGCAGGATCCGGGGAATCTCGGTACCATCATCCGTATCGCAGACTGGTTCGGCATCGAAGATATCTTCTGCTCGTTGAATACAGCCGACGCCTATAGTCCGAAGGTTATCCAGGCCACAATGGGAAGTATCGCACGGGTCCGTGTTCATTACACTGATTTAAAGCAACTCATCCATAGTTTACCAAGCGATTATCCCGTCTATGGCACGTTGCTTGACGGCGAGGACATCTATAGTCTGAAGCTGACCCGAGGAGGTTTGATCGTTATGGGCAATGAAGGAAACGGTATCTCCCCCGCTATCCGTCCGCTCATCAACCATCGATTGCTGATTCCCAATTATCCGAAAGGAAGGGAAACGGCGGACAGTCTAAATGTTGCGATTGCAACTGCCATTACGTGTGCAGAATTCAGGCGTAAGTCTACCTACTGACTAACGTCGAACGATCGGCTGACATTCGGCAAACGATCGTTCGACATTCGGCAAACGATCGTTCGACGTTCGACAAACGATCGTTCGACGTTCGACAAACGATTAACTGACGTTCGACAAACGATAGAACGATGAACAACAACAAATCATCAATACATAGCCTCGATTATGCGTTGCCTACTGAAACGACCTTTCCTTCTGCAGCAAGCTTTGTATTAGGAAAGATCGTGCGGGCCTCGTTCAGAATAGCCTGCTCGTTGTCGTAACGTGCACTGAAATGACCAAGCAGGAGTTTGCCCACATGGGCATCTCGTGCCACCATTGCTGCCTGCTGAGAAGTAGAGTGATAATAGAGTTTTGCACGATCTGCACATGAACTGTCGTAGGTAGAGTCGTGATAAAGTAAATCAACACCCTCTACAAGTTCATGCAGTTGCGGCATGTAGCGCGTATCGCAGCAATAAGCATAGGAACGCGGTGGATCAGCTGGGGTCACCAAGCGGCTATTTTGAATCACCTCTCCGTCTTCTGTCGTCCAGTCGGCTCCTGCTTTAATATTATTGATCTGTGAGATGGGAATATCGTAACAATCAATCATATCACGGCGGATATGCGGCAGTGTTGGCTTCTCACGAAAGAGAAAACCCGAACAAGGAATACGATGAGAAAGTGGAATGCTCTCAACCGTCAGACTTCTATCCTCGTAAATAATCTGATGCTTAGTCGTATCAACTGCATGAAACTCAACGTGATAATCTAATCCATTACAGAAAAGATTCATCTGCGCATCGAGCAATGGCTCCAGTTCCTTTGGCGCATAGATATGCAATGGAGCTGTACGCCCAAGCATGCCGAAAGTAGAGATGAGACCGATGAGGCCGAAACAATGATCACCGTGGAGATGAGAGATAAAGATTGCTTGAATCTTCGTAAAACCGACATGGGAGCGACGCAGTTGAATCTGCGTGCCCTCACCACAGTCGATCATAAAGAACTTTCCGCGGATCTCCACAACCTGCGAGGATGCAAAATGCTTGAGCGTAGGAAGTGCGCTGCCACACCCTAAGATATGGACGTTAAAAGGTTCCATCTTATTTTGCTCGCTTGTACAGGAAGATACCGGCACGATTCTCCAACTCAAGCGAATCGCTGCCAAGATTGTCGATATCGAAGGTATCACGATTGAGCAGCAGTCTACCGTTCAGAATCTTCCAGGAAGTCCAGGGATCTTTTTCTGCTTCGACATTCGACTTCACCTCACCACCTTCAAGAATCTCAAAGTTCTTGTCGATACTCGTCCACTTGCCTTGCAGCGTTGTGAGGTTGATCACTTTCTTAGCAGTCTCCTCACCGTCGATGGGTTGTCCCTTGACAACAGCAAGACGATCACCGGCCAGCAATCCACCCACAACGGGATCTGTACCATCCTCGGTGTCGGGCAAAGCGAACGTCAAGGTATCGCCCGCATCCGTGATGAGTTCCAGCGTGTGCATCATTGTACCATCGCCACAGACGCCATAGATAGTAGAGTCCTGCTCTGCCTGACTGTCGTCAATCTTCTCTGTTGCTGTCTCTTTCTGTTGGGGGTTGTTCTTACATCCATTCAACGTGAAAGTAGCTGTCAGTGCGAGTGCGCACAAAAAATATAGTTGCTTCTTCATAAGTTGTCTCTTCTTAAGTTGTTCTTTCATAAGACGTTTATTTTTCTTTTAGTTTGGCTTCGTTCCAATATTTGTCCATTTCATCGAGGGTCAGATCTTTGATGTCCTTTCCCTCTTCCTTAGCCTTCTTTTCTATATAAGTAAAGCGCGAAATAAATTTCCGGTTTGCGTGCTCAAGCGCATTGTCAGGATTGAGGTGATAGAGACGTGCAGCATTGATGACGCTAAAGATAAAGTCACCTAATTCAATGGTTGAACGTTCTTTGTTATTATTCTCTAACTCAGCCTCTAACTCACCCAACTCTTCCCTCACTTTTGCCCACACATCGTGTGGCTCTTTCCAGTCGAAACCCACGTTGCGCGCCTTATCCTGAATGCGATAAGCCTTGATGATAGAAGGCAATGCATCAGGCACTCCACTCAAGACCGTCTTGTTACCGTCGCGTTCCAACTGCTTCCGCTTTTCCCAGGAAGACTCGACCTGTGTAGAGGTTGAAGGATTACCTTCGTTGGAATCGCCATTTTCTGACGTTTCACAATTTGTTTCACGGCCATCTGACTTGTAATTGACATGTCCCTCGTCGTCTATCTCCATCTCAGGATTGCTCACGCTCCAACCACTCCAATTGATAAAGTCATGACGGAACATCAGCTTATCTGCCTGATGGTTACAGACATCGGCAATATCAAAATCCCCTGTCTCTGAACCCATCACAGAATAGAGGATGACATGCTCCATCACATCACCAAGTTCCTTGCATATCTCGGCGTGGTCATTTTTCATCAGTGCATCGCAAAGTTCAAAAGTCTCCTCTATCGTGTTGGGTCGCAGACTCTCAAAAGTTTGAGCTTTATCCCAAGGACATTCCTTGCGCAAACGCTCCTGGACATCAAGCAGCCGTTCAAAAGCTTTTAGTTTCTCCTCTTTTGTATGCATCACCATATATTATTTTCATGCAAAGTTAGTGGTTTTAAGTTGAAAATTAGTAATTTTGCACCGATATTCTTTAGATAACACAAAGAAATAACAGATACATGGAATTAGCAAGTAAGTACGACCCTAATCAAGTAGAGTCGAAATGGTATCAGTATTGGCTTGACAACAAGCTTTTCTCTTCTCACCCTGACGGCCGCGAGCCTTATACCGTGGTCATTCCCCCACCAAACGTAACAGGTGTGCTCCATATGGGCCACATGCTGAACAACACTATTCAGGATATTCTCGTACGTCGTGCACGTATGGAAGGAAAGAACGCATGCTGGGTTCCGGGCACCGACCATGCTTCTATCGCTACAGAGGCAAAAGTCGTTGGCAAACTTGCTGAGCAAGGTATCAAAAAGACCGACCTCACCCGTGAACAGTTCCTCGAACATGCCTGGGACTGGACCCATGAGCACGGTGGCATCATCCTCAAGCAGCTCCGTAAGCTCGGTTGCTCCTGCGACTGGGACCGCACTGCCTTCACCATGGACGAGACGCGCTCGAAGAGTGTCATCCACGTCTTCGTGGATCTCTATCGCAAAGGACTGATCTATCGGGGCGTGCGCATGGTCAACTGGGACCCGAAAGCCAAGACAGCGCTCTCCGATGAGGAGGTGATCTACAAGGATGAGCATTCCAAACTCTATTATCTGAAATATTATGTAGCCCCCGACGACCAGCCCAAGGTCGAACGCAAAGCCGAGGGCAACGTCATGCACAAGGATGCCAAAGGTTATTATGCAGTGGTGGCCACGACCCGTCCTGAGACCATCATGGGCGACTCCGCTATGTGCATCAACCCTGAGGATGTGAAGAACACATGGCTCAAGGGACTGCATGTCATCGTACCTTTGGTGAACCGCGTCATACCCGTCATTGAGGATTCCTATGTCGATATCCAGTTCGGTACGGGCTGTCTGAAAGTGACACCCGCCCACGATGTCAACGACCACATGCTGGGTCTGAAGCACCATCTTGAGACCATCGACATCTTCAACGATGACGGGACGATCTCGAAGGCTGCCGGTCTGTATGTCGGTCAGGATCGTATGGACGTACGTAAACAGATCGCCATCGACCTGGAGAACGCCGGACTGATGGAGAAGGTGGAAGACTACGACAACAAGGTGGGCTTCTCGGAGCGCACGAACGTGCCTATCGAGCCGAAGCTCTCCACACAGTGGTTCCTCAAGATGCAGCATTTCGCTGACATCGCCCTTCCGCCGGTGATGAATGACGACATCGAGTTCTTCCCGAAGAAATACAAGAACACTTACAAATACTGGCTTGAGAACATCAAGGACTGGTGTATCAGCCGTCAGCTCTGGTGGGGTCACCGCATCCCGGCTTATTACTTCAAGACAACGGATGGCAAGCGCGACTTTGTCGTGGCTGAGACAGCCGCCGAAGCGCTGAAGCTCGCTCAGGAGAAGAACCCCGCCGTGACCGCTGACACGCTGGAGCAAGAGAGCGACTGCCTCGACACGTGGTTCTCGAGCTGGCTGTGGCCGATCTCCCTCTTCAACGGCATCCTCGATCCCGACAACAAGGAGATCAACTATTATTATCCGACGAGCGACCTCGTGACGGGTCCTGACATCATCTTCTTCTGGGTGGCGCGCATGATCATGGCGGGCTACGAGTACAGAGGCAAGATGCCGTTCCGCCACGTCTACTTCACCGGTATCGTGCGCGACAAGCTCGGCCGTAAGATGTCGAAGAGTCTCGGCAACAGTCCTGATCCTATCATGCTGATGGACAAATATGGTGCCGACGGCGTGCGTATGGGCATGATGCTCTCTGCGCCTGCTGGCAACGACATTCTTTTCGACGAGAGCCTCTGCGAACAGGGCCGCAACTTCAACAATAAGATCTGGAACGCCTTCCGGCTCGTCAAGGGCTGGGAGACAGCCGACATCGAGCAGCCGGAGAACTGCCGGCTGGCAGTGGCTTGGTTCGACGCCAAACTGAAAGAGGCCAATGCCGTGATGAACGAGCAATTCAAGACCTACCGCATCTCTGAGGCGCTGATGACGGTCTACCGTCTTTTCTGGGACGAGTTCTCGGCCTGGTATCTTGAGCTCGTGAAGCCTGCTTACATCGATGGCAAGCAGCAGCCGATGGATAAGGCCACGATGGAGGCTACGCTGCGCTTCTTCGAGAAACTGATGCAGATGCTTCATCCGTTCATGCCGTTCATCACCGAGGAGCTCTGGCAGCATATCACGGAGCGTAAAGCCGGTGAGAGCATCATGGTATCGCGCTTAGAGATCGCAGCCCCCACAGAGGCTGACAAGAAGCTCTGCGCCGACATGGAGCTCGTGAAGCAGATCGTGGCCGGGGTGAGAGCCGTCCGTAACGAGAAGAACATTGCTCCTAAGAAAGAGCTTGAACTTCAGACCCTTGGCGAGAACCACTTCGAGGCTTACAACAGCATCATCGTAAAGATGGCCAATCTGAAGGCGCTGACCGTTGTCAAGGAGAAAGCCCCCGATGCTTCCGCCTTCATGGTGGGTACCGATGAGTTTGCCGTTCCTGTAGGTGACCTCATCGATGTGGATGCAGAGATCGAGAAGCAGGAGAAAGAGCTCCAGCACTTGCAGGGCTTCCTCACAGGTGTGAAGAAGAAACTCTCGAACGCCAACTTCGTTTCTCATGCTCCCGAAGCCGTCGTGGAGAAAGAGCGCAAGAAGCAGAGCGATGCCGAAGAGAAGATCTCCAGCATCGAGGAGAGCCTCAAGGCGCTGAAAGCTAAGAAATAATATAAAGGTGCACGTGGGCGCCCCAAGAGAGCGACCATGTGCACCTTCTTTATTTTGTTCCATGCATTGCAAATAATATCTTTCTAATGAAACGTATACTGTATCTTTTCTATCTGCTGGTTATAATAATGTCGTTCTCTTCCTGCACAGAAGAGGCGGAGGATGTCACCACTATCAACCAACAGACCACCATTGTGTTTATGCCATGGTCGGGATCAGCGTCAGACAGAGGCTTGTATTCTTATTTCCAGCAGAATCTCGACAGCATAGAGAGTGCCATCAAGAAGAAAGGCAGCATGAGCAACCGTGTGGTCGTCTTTCTGAGCAAGTCGTCCTCCGAGTCTGAACTCTATGAGATAACCTTGGTAAACAAGGAGATACAGCACACGAAGCTCAAAACCTATTCCGGCAATCTTTACACGACGGCGGAAGGCATAGCGCAGATACTCAACGACGTGAAAAGCAATGCCTTCGCGCTCAACTATGGCATGATCATCGGCTGCCACGGCAGGGGGTGGACCTATAAAGGGGACTGGACCGACTATCCTTATAACGCCAAGTCACGGTTCCGGCAGGCTTCTTCCGGCAAAGCGAAAGCGGGCGCGCAGGTGCCTTACTACCCTACCCGGTTCTATGGCAGCGTTTCCGATCTTAACAATTACGCTACGGACATTGAGACCTTGGAGCAGGGCATCGCCAATGCAGGGATCAAGATGCAATATGTGCTTTTTGACGATTGCTATATGGCAAACATCGAGACGGCTTACACACTTAAAAATGTGACAAACTATCTCATAGGGTCTACATCAGAGATAATGGCTATCGGCATGCCGTATCAGACTATATGGTCATCGCTTGCTACAGCTACGCCAAATTATGCGACAGTAACAAGCTCGTTCTACGATTTCTATTCAAAATACCAAGCCCCTTACGGTACATTGTCTGTGATAGATTGCAGAAAGTTGGATAATCTTGCTGCGATCATGAAGAAGATAAACAATACCTATAAGTTCGACAGCAGCGAGTTGGACAGTCTTCAGGTTCTTGACGGCTTCAGTCAGGGCATCTTCTATGATATGAAAGACTATGTACTTCACCTGTGCAAAAATAACGATATGCTCAATGACTTCAGCGCTGACCTCCAGCAAGCAGTGAAATCCACTGTACATACTGACTCTATATATTCAGCAATCAGTAATGGGTTTATTAAAATCAATCAGTTCTCCGGAGTCACCATCTCAGACCCAAGTATCAACAGTGTAGCACTGAAAGGAAAAGAGAAAACTGCGTGGTGGAAAGCCACTCACTAATTAAAAAATGCAGGGGCGGCCCTTGTGCCCGTCCGCAACTGCTGAGGTAAACTATTTACCCTTTCTGCTGCGGACGGCCACAAGGGCCGCCCCTGCGCTGTATCAATATTACGCAATCTTGTTCTTGTTGTTTTCCTTCTCTTTCTCCAGGCACTCTTTGCAGACGCCCTTGTAATAGAGCTGTGCCTCGTCAATAAGATTACCATCACGTGTAACAGGTCTCTTCAACTTCGGAGCCTTCTCATCCATCAGATCGAAGACTCTTCCACACTCACGGCAAAGGAAGTGGACATGAGGATGGATGTCTCCATCATAACATACGTGGTGATCATCAATAGTAATCATCTGAGCAGCTTTATGTTCAGAGAAGAGGCGCAACGTGTTGTATACTGTTGTACGGCTCAACGTCGGCACTTCAGTCACTACACCTTGAAATACATCCTCTACAGTAGGATGCGTGCGATGGCCAAGCAGGTATGACATGATGGCAAGTCTCTGGGTAGATGGGCGCAAGCCACTGTCTACAAGTCTGTTGTAAGCGTTTATATCCATATTAATCTTTGTAGCCTATTGTCTGAAAAACAAATGAAACTGAATTGTAACCTAAATTTTGTGCAAAGGTACATAATATAAACGACAAAACAAAATAAAAATTGGAAAAGTTACAAGCAATCATGTAATTTTTCCAATTTAATGATACTTCTTAAAGAATAATTGCTTTTATCCTAAGATCTCTTTGATCATCTCTTCAGCTGTGACGAGCTTCTGCTCGCCCGTAGACATATTCTTTAAGGTGACTTTACCTTGAGCTATTTCGTCGTCGCCGGCAAGCGCAACAAAGGCAATTCCCTTGGCATTGGCATAGCTCATTTGCTTCTTCATCTTGGCCTTGTCGGGATAGACTTCCGTACGGATGCCCGCCTTACGGGCTGCAGCAGCTATAGGAAGACAGTAAGCAGTTTCCTTCTCACCGAAGTTGATGAACAGCAGCTGTGTAGCGGTTGTAGCTTCTTTCGGATAGAGGTCGAGGGCATTCAGCACATCGTAGATACGGTCAGCACCAAAGCTGATACCTACACCGGAGAGTCCAGGCATACCGAAGATGCCTGTGAGGTTGTCGTAACGGCCACCACCCGTGATACTCCCCATCGGAGTGTCAAGAGCCTTCACCTCAAAGATAGCACCTGTATAGTAGTTCAGTCCGCGGGCAAGCGTCAGGTTGAGGTCCACTTCATTCTTGAGGTTGGCTGTCTTCAACGTGTCAAGGATGAAACGCGTCTCCTCCACACCTTTCTGACCGATCTCAGAAGTCTTGAGGAAGTCAGCGATAACGCTGAGTTTCTCATCGTTGGAGCCTTCAAGCTTAATGATAGGCTGAAGTTTCTGAATAGCTTCCTCGGGCAGTCCATCGTTGCGCAGCTCCTCGTTGACATTATCGATACCGATCTTGTCGAGCTTATCAATAGCCACCGTGATGTCCACAATCTTATCAGCCTCGCCAATGACCTCAGCAATACCGGAAAGAATCTTACGGTTATTGATCATGATAGCCACGCGGATGCCAAACTTCGTGAACACTGTGTCCACAATCTGCATCAGCTCGACCTCATTGAGCAAGGAGTCACTGCCTACGACATCAGCATCACACTGATAGAACTCGCGGTAACGCCCTTTCTGCGGACGGTCAGCTCGCCATACAGGCTGTATCTGATAACGCTTGAAAGGCAACTGAAGCTCATCGCGGTGCATGACAACGTAACGAGCGAATGGCACGGTGAGATCATAGCGCAGTCCTTTCTCACAGAGCTTTGTCTGGAGCTTGAGCGTGTCGCGCTCCTGCAGTTCCTCATCGCTGATACCCTTCAGGTAGTCACCTGAGTTGAGCACCTTGAAGAGGAGCTTGTCACCCTCATCACCATATTTGCCAAGCAGGGTATGAAGGGTCTCCATGGCCGGAGTCTCAATCTGTTGGAAACCATATAGGGCATATACACCCTTTATGGTATTGAAGATATAGTTTCTTTTTGCCATCTCCTCGGGACCGAAGTCACGCGTGCCCTTGGGAATGGACGGTTTGTTTGAACCCATTATTTATTGTTTATTCGTTTGAATATCACTGACGTCTGAATCAAAAAGCGACAGTATTACAGTTCAATCGTCTGCTCACGATCCGGACCGATAGAGATGATGCCGATCTTCGTCTCCAGCTCATCTTCCAAGAACTTGATATAGTCCTTGAACTCCTGCGGGAACTGGTCAGGTGATGTGAACTTCGTCATATCAGTCTTCCAGCCTTTGATCTCCTTGTAGACCGGCTCCACGTTATCGATTTCATAGGGGAAATCGCGCGTCTCCGTGCCATCAGGCAAGCGGTAAGCCACACAAGCCTTGATGGTGTCGAAGCCATCGAGGACATCGCTCTTCATCATGATGAGCTCTGTTACGCCATCCACCATAATGCTGTAGCGCAGCTGCACGAGATCGATCCATCCACAACGACGCTCACGGCCTGTCACAGCTCCATACTCATGACCGAGATCACGGATGGTCTTGCCGGTCTCATCGAAGAGCTCTGTGGGGAATGGTCCTGCACCTACACGTGTGCAGTAAGCCTTCATAATGCCATAGACATTGCCGATCTTGTTTGGACCAACGCCGAGACCTGTGCAAGCACCTGCACAAATTGTGTTACTGGAGGTGACGAAAGGATAGCTGCCGAAGTCTACATCGAGCATCGTGCCCTGAGCGCCCTCGCAAAGAATGGACTTGCCGGAACGGAGCAACTTGTTGATCTCAATCTCGCTGTCCACGATGGGGAACTTGCGGAGATATTCAACGCCTTCCATCCAGCGCTTCTCTGTCTCTTCGAAGCCTTCGAAATCAGTCCAGCCCAGAGCCTTGAGCATCTTCAGATGACGCTGCTTGTGAGCCTCGTATTTAGCCTCGAAACCCTCAAGAATGTCGCCTACACGCAGACCGTTACGGCTCACCTTGTCGGTATAAGTCGGGCCGATACCCTTACCGGTCGTACCCACCTTGTTCTTGCCTTTTGCAGCCTCAAGTGCACGGTCGAGAATGCGGTGAGTAGGCATGATGAGATGTGCCTTTTTCGAGATACGGAGATGAGAATGAAGCTCATGTCCACTCTTCTCAAGGTCCTTAGCCTCGTCCATGAAAAGATCCGGAGCCAATACTACTCCATTGCCGATGTAGTTGATCTTACCGCCCTGGAAGATTCCTGAGGGGATGCTACGAAGGACATATTTCTGACCCTCAAACTCCAGTGTGTGTCCGGCATTGGGACCGCCCTGGAAGCGAGCCACAACGTCATACCTCGGGGTAAGGACATCTACGACCTTTCCCTTGCCTTCATCGCCCCACTGAAGACCCAGCAGGACATCAATTTTACCGTTGCTCATTAATATAATGTGTTTTAGTTCTATTTCTTTGACGATGCAAATAATCTCTTGTCAATACACTCTTGGTCCGAAGATAGCAGTACCCACTCTGACCATGGTAGAGTGGCATTGCACGGCAATCTTATAGTCATGGCTCATACCCCACGAACGTTCCTTGAACCAGGGAGCGTCAGCGAAATAGTCGCGCTTCAACTCATTGAAGAAGTCCCATGCACTGGTCATCTCTTTCCGTATCTGCGCCTCGTCAGGCACATTGCTTGCCATCATCATGACACCGCAGATACGGACGTTCTTAAGATCACGCCACTCGCCGGTCTTGAGCATCTCACGACAAGCGTCCAGCGTAAAGCCATACTTCGTCTCTTCTTCTGCAATATGGAGCTCCAGGAGGATGTCGATGACGCGGTTGTTCTTAGCAGCCTGCTTGTTAATCTCCTTCATGAGCTTCATCGAGTCAACAGCCTCAATCATAGAGATATAAGGAGCGATATACTTCACCTTGTTCGTCTGCAAGTGGCCAATAAAGTGCCATTCGATATCCTTTGGCAACTGCTCTACCTTCTCCTTAATTTCCTGCTCATGGCTCTCGCCGAAGATGCGCTGACCTACATTGTAGGCAGCTTCGATATACTCTTTAGGATGAAACTTGCTGATGGCAACAAGCTTGACACCTTCCGGCAAGTCAGCCAATACTTTCTTAAGATTTCCTGCTACATCAACATCCATGATTTCACCTCCTATTTATTACTTTCCTGTTCCTTATTCTCAGCCTCTTTATTTTCCGGCTGCTGATGCTTCTCGGGATCAGAATCATGCTCAAAGACGTCCATGATCTGCGTCTCGGCAACACTGGCGATCTCATAATCGATCATGGTACCGTTCATGACATCAGTAATATTCTTCACAGCACCGGGGAGCGTAGAAGCTTGTACAAGATAAGTCACAGCAGAGCGTTTTTCTTTTCCAGACTTCTCATCAAGCGTGATAAACATCAACTTAGCCTTGTACCATTTGTCATCCTTGTCCATGTCGGAGAAGAATATCTCATGGTAAGCAGCCGGCTTGATGTCGGTTATCTTATAGTCGCCGGAGATATAAACTTTCATCTCTTCAAGAATAGCACCCTCAGCCTCAGTGAAGCTCAGTGCGTCGACCACATAGTGCTCGGTCACATTCTTCTGTGTGCCGTCCTCCTGGGTCTTTGCATAACGTATCTTGGTTTCAAACCAATCAGATGTACGAGATCTCATATTATATTAATTCAACTTTTCTTTACGATAGTAACCCCACGAAACAAATTGTCTAATGCTGCGTAGGTATAGGCGGCCTTGTCATGAACCGTAAGCTCATTGCCCATTCTCCGACGCAGATCCATGAGCTTCGAGACAGCATCCGTGTAGTTATCCGGTGTGATACGCATGCTCATGCGGTCAGCCATGCCGTTGTCGAATCCAAAGTAGCGCGTCAGCATGTTGGCAAACTGCTTACGCTGAAGGTCGGAGATATGCTCCAAGGTTGCTGCTGAACTATTCTTCGGACGATAGATATGGAAGATGAGGTCATCGGGCTCCCCACCCCGCTGTCCATGGTCGTAGCGCTTCTCATAGTCGAAGTAGCAGTCGCAGAAGCCGTTCTCAGCAAGCTCTTTCAGCTCCGTTTTGGCAGGATCAAGCACACGACGACAGAAGTCACTGAACTTCGTGTACATATTCTCCAATCGCAGCATCTTGCGGAACTCAAGGGTCTTGACGACCCATGTACCTTTGTCCACCCAACTCTTGATGAACATGTAGACACGCTGGGAGTAGCGGTTATGACAAGAGAAGACAATCTGCTTGCCGAGCGTGGAATAGCCAAGGCGGAGCGACAGCAAGCGCTCTGCCACCTGGCGGTCAATCTTCAACAATGTGTATTTTTCATAGATACCTGCATCTTCAGGAATATAGACATCACAGAGGTTCGTTACCTTCAGATAACTACGCCCATCTGCGGTCTTATAAGGTATCTCTACAGGAACGGTAGCCAAAAGCTTCAGACTCTCGCGTAACTGGGGATAATGGTTGGGATCAACGCCCAATCCTTTGAAATAGAGTTTTATCTCCAGACGCCCGTCATTGTCAAGCTCTGTAGGGAAAAGCGTCGGCTCCAAGGTCTTCTTGTCGAGCATTTCACGCAGTTTCTGCTGCATCTTCTCAACAATACTGACAAGGATACGGATCTGGATAAGCGAATAGTCGTGGCGCATCATCGTCACGGCAATGGGTTGCAGCAACCAAGTCTCATTCTCAAGTGGAATGAGATCGGTAGGGATATTACGCTTCACATCGCGCTTCTTACCCTTGCCATACTCCCTGCGGCTTGTTTTTCTTTTCGTCGTGGAAGCTTTCTTCGCTGTCGTTGCCACTGCCATTATGTTGTTGCTACCTTTATTCTAAAATAATGATATTTTTATCATGACACCCTATTAATGTACATTTAAGGATACCATTGCAAAGTTACGAAGAATGTTTGATATCTCCAAGCGTTATTCTTTCATTTTCCTATCGTGACATGCACGTGGTTGTAGCCCAAGGCGCGGAAGAACGCTTCAACCTGCTTTTGTCCATTTGTCTTCGCGGTCTGTAAGTTAGTTGCCGTGAGGCATCTACGGCGCATCTGCCGTTCCGCTTTCTTGGTGAGCGCAGCGCGGTCTGCCTCCGTCCATTTGCCATCTTCAATAAAGGAGCGGGTGCGCGCTTCATCAATAAAATGGCTATCCAGCAAACCAAGCTGCGGGAGCATGATAGACAGTGAGTCACCTTTCGTATAGATAGCATGCTCATCCATCTCACTCATGTCGATGCCTAACCGAAGTGTGCCATAATAGATGCGCGAGAGCTGATCATCGCCGAAGAAGCCATGACGCACCGTGTCAACAACTTCTTCATCGCTGAGTGTGAGAAACTCCCACTGGCCGATGGCTCTCATCTTCTCCACAACTACTGGTGTGGATTCGACGTGACCTTCCGAACCGACACTGACGAGCGGTTGCTTGCGGAGACTGAAAATCAAGATGCCTCCTAACACGATTACCAATATAATGAGTAATATAATAATTTTGTTTTTCATGAGATCTCGTTTTAGTGCAGATGATAAATAACACTATCAATCCAATCGTCTAATCAACCCAGGCAGATCACTGGGGCTAAGGTTCTTCCTGAACGTCACGGTTACATTTTCCTCTTTGTATCCGCACTGCACAGTCAACGGAACGATAACCCTTGCCGCATTCTCCTTCGCATCCGCAAGGATATTCGTCTGCGACAGACTCTTGATCAGCTCAGTTCTGCCCTTTTGTTGAATCTTTGTAATCTCATCATCCGAGAAGTTGTGGCGCAGCAATCCCACTTTCTGCTTCACACCGGCATGGTCGATGGTCGTAGACGTCAGCACTATCTCCGGATCTGGAAGAATAATTTCCAACTTATCGCCTCGCTTGACCACATCCGACTGTTTCAACTTTCCCAAGTCTATATAAGCCTTTGCCGTGGCTGTGATAGGAATCGCAATCTTTCGGTCACTGAACGGCACATTCACTTTGATATGCTGATTCAGAAAGTTACCATTGATCGTGGTTGTGTCCGTATAGACCATGATCTTCCGGAGATCATACTGCGACGTATAAAGCTTGGAGCAAGCCGATATATGCGTGGCCAAGACCTCCAAGGTATCGACATCTGTCTTACCTTCCGTCTTTGCGTTCTGCTTCTTACCACACCCAACAATAACGAGCGATAGCAGAAAAAGAATGGACATCAACCATCCTTTACATATATTATTCATTTTCATCACCCAATGCCTTTTTCAAAGTTTATCGCCACAAAGGTAGAAAAATATCCACAATTTTATTACCTTTGCAAGCATAAAAGAAATTGAAAAATGAAGAAAGCAATACTTTATTGTATGCCATTGCTCTTCATAGGTGTTGTCTCATGCAAGGACAAACCGCAGAGCAATATCATCATTGCCCACAGACCAGTTGTCGTTAAGCAGCAGAAGCCGCAAGCCATAGGCGATGCTGTGAGAACGAGCAACATCAGTTGGGTTGGCAGCAAATACACGGTCAAGGTGAGCGTCAAATGCGACACCTCTCTTCCCCTTGCTACCGACGGCTCTACAAAGTATTATGATAACCGCGTAAACATCAGCATTTTGCGTGCTGACGGTTCATCATTCTTCAACCGCACATTCACAAAATCCGACTTCAAGCCTTATGTCGATGACAACTATTATGACGACGGAGCCTTACTCGGTATCGTCTTTGACAAGGTTGATGGCGAGTCGTTAAAGTTCGCCGTTAGCGTTGGCAACCCCGACAAGACCACCGACGAATTTGTGCCACTGGAGCTCACCGTCAGTCACGTAGGAGGCGCGTCTATTGAAAAAGCGAACAACGAGGACGAACAGTAAATCTATAATATATAACGGCCTCGCGATTTCAGCGTAATCGGAATGCGATTTGAGCATAATCGAATTGCGATTTAAGTAATAACGCACAGCAATTACGGTAAAGTCATTTAACCTTCTCTACTGAATAGCAAAAAAGTCCTTGCACCAAAATTGATGCAAGGACTTTCTTTATCTTTATTAAACTATTATCTATCCGGTGTAGAGAGAATCCTGTACGATTTCTCAAAGTTCTTGGGGTGCTTACCAATCAGGCAGATATTGACCAAGCAATTGGCAAGCATCTCTGCATCGTTCAGATCCACACCTCTGTCGCGGCTCAAGTTTTTTCCGAGAATCACCTCCCAAGGCGCGTCAAAGTCGCGGTCTTCAGCACCAACATATTGTTCGTCGGCTCTGTCTCCCGGCATAAGTTTATATTTGATGCCTTTCTTGGTAGGTACCGGCTTCATGCTGAGCAACATATCCCATGCCTCATGCAACTGATCACGAAACTTACCTGTTCCAGGGAACATATCGACGATAACCGGCATGATCTCATCGAACTCATAAGCCTGAAGAAGATCGTATAGACGCATAATATAATAATGTGTATATTAATATTAAACCTCGAAGATTAGAACTTCGCCATCATGATGGCGTCAGCAGCACACTCTGCTCCCTTGTTGCCAAGCTTGCCCCCACTTCTCTCCTTTGCCTGCTGCAGGTCGTTGGTCGTGAGGAGACCGTAGATGACAGGAATATTCTGCGTAGCATTGAGATGTGCAATGCCATAGGTGACACCCTGACAGATGTAATCGAAATGAGGGGTCTCACCGCGGATCACGCTGCCGAGAATGATGATAGCATCAAAGCCATCGTTCTTACTCATCTGCTGAGCACCGTAGATAAGCTCGAAGCTGCCCGGCACATGCTTGATATGGATGTTCTCAGGCAGGGCGCCATGCTTCTCCAAAGTGTCAACGGCTCCTTTGAGCAATGCTCCGGTAATCTCGTGGTTCCAGTCGGCAACCACAATACCAAAGTTCATATTACTCGCATCAGGAATGTCAACAGGGTGATAATCAGTAAGATGAAGAGCTGTAGCCATTACTTCGTAGTCCTTTCTATATATTTGTCGATGTCGTTGCTCTGCACGAGCTGTGAGTTGACATACTTCTTCTTGATGTCCTGATAGAGCTTGTTAGCCTCGTCGGTCTTGTTCTCCGACTCGAGAAGCTCACCAGCCTGAAGCAGGAATGTAGGAGAGAGACTGTTGTTTGTTCCGTTCTCAGCTTTGTCATCAGCCTTAGAAGCAGCCTCTTTCAGCGTGCTGATAGCCTTGTCAATCTGACCGACATGCGCATAAGCGTTGCCGAGTGCCTCAATAGCAGCTGGGCTCACCATAGCGTCACCTTTAGGAGAATAGCTCTCCAGATACTTGACAGCATCCTGCCACTTGCCGAGGTTGGCATAGCAGAGGCCAGCATAAAGATTAGCGAGGTTGCCAGCATCGGTGCTGCTGTAGTCGTTAGCGATACTTACAAAGCCAGCATAGCCAGCTCCATCACCGTTCAGCGCCTTATCAAACTGGTCGGCATTGAAATACTCCTGACCGCGAGCCAGGGCTGTACTTGCCTTATCCTGACGAGGACCACCGATAAACTGGTTGTAGCAAAGGACACCAGCTACGATAACGATGAGTGCGATGATAACGCCGCTGATAACCTTCTTGTTCTTTTCGAAAAATGCCTCCGACTTCACGGCTGCATCAAAAGTCTCCTTTTCGTTTTTGTTTGCCATTATATTTATTTGTTGTTTTTCCTTATGGGTTCACATATATCTATTGCGTGGCAAAATTAGTCATTTTTATTCGAACTTTGAAATTTATAGGCTTCTTTTTTCATTTTGACTCCCAAAAGTGTGGTTTTGTCGCCGATTAACGTTACCTTTGCCGATAATAAAGATAGTCAGACGATAATAATAACATGATTCTTGAGCGAATATCCATCATCAATTATAAGAACATCCAACAGGCCAATATTGTGCTCTCGCATAAGTTGAATTGTTTCGTAGGAAGCAATGGTGTTGGCAAGACAAACCTCCTGGATGCGGTCTATTATCTGTCATTCTGCCATAGCAGCTTTACAAATCTCGACAGTATGGTTATCAACCATGATAAAGACTTTTTTGTCCTTGAAGGTGACTATCTCACAGAGACAGAGACGAAAGAGCGTATCTATGCCGGCATGAAACGAGGAAAGCATAAGCACTTTCGTCGTAATGGAAAGGAATATAAAAAGCTCTCGAGTCATATTGGGCTCATTCCCTTGGTCTTTGTTTCACCTTCCGACAACAGCTTAGTGACGGGAAGCGGTGAAGAGCGCAGAAGATTGTTGGATATGGTCATCTCCCAGCTTGACATCAGTTATATTGAAGCTCTGAACCGATACAACAAGGCATTGCAGCAACGTAATGCACTTCTAAAAGCAGAGCAGGAGCCGGACATGACGCTGATGCAACTCTTGGAAGAAGAAATGGCGTACCAGGGAGAGATCGTTTATCAAAAGAGGAACAAACTGGTTGAAGAGATGATTCCGACCTTTCAAGATATCTATATGCAGATTTCTGGAGGACGCGAGAAGGTCTCTCTGAGGTATGTCTCTCATTGTCAGCGTGGTCCACTGTTGGAGGTTATCCAGCGCGACCGGTTTAAAGACAGAGCTGTGGGCTATAGTCTGCACGGCATCCACCGCGATGATCTGGAGATGCTCATTGATGGCTTCCCCATGCGCCGAGAAGGAAGTCAAGGCCAGACAAAAACGTTCGTTTTAGCTTTGAAGCTCGCTCAGTTTGCCTTCCTTCGACAGTCGATGCAAGGCAAGACACCGTTACTCCTTCTTGACGACATCTTCGACAAGCTCGATGCCAACAGGGTGGAACAGATTATCAAGCTGGTGGCTGATGACGGTTATGGACAGATCTTCATTACTGATACCAACCGTGAGCATCTCGACAAAATTCTTAGCCACTCAGCTACTGAATATAAATTGTTTGATGTCAAAGATGGCGATATCACTGAGCGAGAAGACCAGTAATCATTAATTCTCTACTGATTATGTTTAAGCGTGACGTAAAACCATTAGGCGATATTCTGCGCCAGTTTATTAGAAAAGAAGGACTGGAGACACCACTGCTCCAAAAAAGAGTCGTGGACGCTTGGGAACAAGTGACTGGGCACACCGTGGCCTCTTATACGGAAGAAAAATTCATCAAGAACCAAATACTGTTCGTAAAAATAACAAATCCCGCCCTCAGGCAGGATTTGAGTATGATGCGATCACAACTCACCCGCCGCCTCAATGAGGCAGCAGGCAGCAGTGTGATATCTGACGTACGGATCTATTAGTTTTAACCCGTGCGGACTTATTAGTTTTTAAACGAGTGAATCGGTGCGGGGATACGTCCGCCACGGTCTACAAGCCGCTGGCTGGAGAACGTATTGACAGGCATGATAGGTGCATGACCTAAGAGGCCGCCCCACTCTATCGTCTCACCTACCTTCTTTCCGATGACAGGGATAACACGCACAGCTGTTGTCTTTTGATTTACCATTCCGATAGCCGACTCATCAGCGATGATGCCGGAGATTGTCGTCGCAGGCGTATCGCCCGGGATAGCAATCATATCCAGTCCTACAGAGCAAACGCAGGTCATGGCTTCCAGTTTCTCAATAGTCAGTGCCCCAGCATTGACCGCATCGATCATACCCTGATCCTCACTGACAGGGATGAAAGCGCCGGACAGACCACCCACATAGGAGCTCGCCATTATACCACCTTTCTTCACCTGATCATTGAGAAGTGCCAAAGCTGCGGTAGTACCGGGTGCTCCCGGCTGCTCTACGCCGATACATTTCAGGATATCAGCCACAGAATCACCGACAGCAGGTGTAGGAGCCAGCGAGAGGTCGATGATGCCAAAAGGCACATGAAGACGACGACTTGCCTCCTGAGCAACAAACTGTCCTACACGCGTGATTTTGAAGGCTGTGCGCTTGATGGTCTCACAAAGCTCCTCGAAGTTAGCAGTCTTTTTAGGCTCATCCTTATATTTAAGGTCCATCTGCTCCAGGGCAGCTTTCACCACACCGGGACCGGACACGCCCACATTAATAATGGCGTCGGCCTCACTCACACCATGGAAAGCACCGGCCATGAACGGGTTGTCATCAGGCGCATTGCAGAACACAACAAGCTTTGCCGGACCGATACAGTCTCTGTCTTTCGTTGCTTCTGCTGTTGCCTTGACGATGTCGCCCATCAGGCGCACGGCATCCATATTGATACCCGTCTTCGTTGAGCCGACATTGACGCTGGAACAGACCACATCGGTAGTAGCAAGTGCCTGAGGGATAGAACGGATAAGCAGTTCCTCACTCGGAGTCATACCTTTGCTTACGATTGCTGAAAAGCCACCGAGAAAGTTGACGCCAATGGTCTTAGCAGCATCATCCAATGTCTTGGCTATTTTCACATAGTCGTCGGTCGTCTTGCAGCATGCTGCTCCGATGAGAGACACCGGTGTGACACTGACACGTTTGTGAACGATAGGAACACCAATCTCGCGGGAGATACTCTCTCCTGTCTTAACGAGATCCTTTGCCAGGGTCGTTATCTTCTTATATATCTTATCACAGGTCTCGTTGAGGTCCGAGCTTGCGCAGTCGAGCAGACTGATACCCATCGTGATCGTTCTCACGTCAAGGTTGTCCTGCTCAACCATCTTTTGTGCTTCAAGTACTTCTGGTGCTGTAATCATGTCAGTCTGACTTTTAAATTCTATACATCTTGTCGAAGATAGCTTCCAGCTGGATCTTGGCCTGTACGCCTTTTGCCTTTCCCGCCTCTTCAAGTTCAGTACTGATGCTATCGAAAGGCTTCTGACTGTCAGAGAGGTCCACTATCATCATCATGTTGAAGTATCCGTGAACAATAGTCTGACTGATGTCAAGAATATTAATGTTGTTGTCGGCAAGATAGGAGCAAATGTGTGCTATGATACCCACGGTGTCTTTTCCTACAACTGTAATGATTGCTTTTGTCATCTTTTCTTGGTATTTAATTTGCATTTTCGTCGCAAAGGTACTAATATCTAATTAATTTATCAAAAAAGTTGGCGAAAAAGTTGCATATCTCAAATAAAATACTTATCTTTGCAACGCGAAATTAGAACAAGAACATATTATCAATTAACATCTTAAACTTTTAGCACTATGAGAAACAATGATGATTTAAAGAATTTGGCTGGTATCTTTCAGGAAGAATTTCAGAAGATCAGCGACAATCCACATCCAGTACACAAATTAGGCGGAGAGGTATGGTATGAGTAAAGATTTAGACAATTTCCGTTCACATCACAAAGTGAATGATGAGTTAGGGCTGCCCAAGTTTTCTTGGTGCAGCCTTTTCTTTTTCTTGCTTTTTGCGTAACTTTGCAACATTATTCCGCAACATTATCACAGAAAAGACGTTATTATTAATAAGACGTTATACAAAAGACATTGAAAAAGGCCTTATATATCATATCCATGCTCTCCCTGCTCCTCGCAGGATGCAGCACTTCTAAGTACATCCCCGAGAAAGCATATCTTCTTGAGGGTGTGGAGATCCATTCCGATGTCAAGGACTTCAATGTCTCTACCCTCGCTCCCTACATCAGGCAGAAGGCCAATTCCAAGTGGTTCTCGCTTTTCAAGATTCCCTTGGGTACCTATTCTATCTCTGGTCGTGACAGTACGAAATGGATCAACCGTACATTGAAAAAAATGGGTGAGGCACCAGTAATCTTCGACAGTACACAAGCCCACCTGTCCGTTGAGGATTTGCGTAACGCTATGAAAAACATGGGATATATGCATGCAACCGTCGACTTTGCTACAAAGACACATGGTAAGAGACTGACGGCAATCTACAATCTGCACCCAGGAAAACCTTATACGATCAACGAGGTCAATTATGATATTGAGGACCCCTCCATCAAAAAAATTTTGGAGAACTATGCGAGTCGACTCCCTAAGAAAAGCAAGAAACCTGCTATTCTTGCCAAAGGAAGCGCTTTTACTTTGCAGAAACTTGAGGATGAGCGCAAGAAAATCACCGATATTCTGCTCGACTCTGGTTATTATAAGTTCCATAAAGACTTTATCCAATTTGATGCCGACACGGCCTCTACTGAAAACAATGTAAACATCACGCTTCATCTGCTCAAGTTCCGCCCTAATAGCGGATCAGCGGAGACGGATCATCCACGTTATACGATGAGAAAGATAAACTTTTCAAGCGATCAGGGAAAGCTTCAACTGCGCCACAGCGTACTTGAAAATGCTACACAACTCAAGGAAGGCAGTCCGTATAGCTACACAGCCTTGGAAGACACTTATCGCAACTTCGGACGGCTCTCCGCGGTGAGATACACTAATATTCAGTTTCGTGAAGAACCAGACTCCACGCTCCTCGACTGTGACATTCAGCTCAACACCAGCAAACCTTCCACCATCGCTTTCCAACCGGAAGGCACAAACACAGCCGGTGACCTCGGAGCAGCAATGTCGATAACCTATCAGAACCGAAATATATTCCGTGGCTCTGAGCTTTTCAGCGTCGAACTGCGCGGAGCCTATGAGGCAATCACAGGCCTTGAAGGCTACAATGATGAAGACTTTGTGGAATGGAGTGCCGAAACAAGGCTCCAGTTTCCGCGATTCATTGCACCCTTTGTCTCTAAGGACATGCGAAGGAGGAGCACGGCTTCCTCTGAGCTCTCACTTTCCTGGGATATGCAGAACCGTCCCGAGTTCCATCGACGTGTCTTCTCCGCCGCTTGGAGATACCGTTGGTCTTCACCCGACCGCCGCACCAATTATCGCTTGGATGTCCCGGAAATCAACTATGTTTATATGCCATGGATCAGCGAGACTTTTAAGCACGACTACCTCGACAGCGTAAGCAACCGGAATGTCATCTTACGCTATAACTATGAAGACATCTTCATCATGAAAGTTGGCTTCGGACTGACCTATACCAACGGAACCGATGCTATGCGTTTCAATATAGAGACAGCCGGGAACCTGCTAAATTCTCTGTCGGGAGGCTTGAGGTTCAGTAGAAATAGCAGTGGTCAGCATACGCTCTTCGGTATTGCTTACGCTCAATATGCAAAATTCGACTTCGACTATACTCATCTCATTACTTTCGATGAGCACAACTCCTTGGCACTACATACTGATGTCGGTATTGCCTACCCTTACGGAAACAGTAACGTCCTTCCTTTTGAAAAGCGATATTTCTCTGGAGGCGCCAACAGTGTGAGAGGATGGAGCGTGAGAGAGCTCGGACCAGGTTCCTATAAGGGCAAGGACGGACGCATCGACTTCATCAATCAGACAGGTGATATGAAGCTCGACCTCAATGCTGAATACCGAACCTATCTTTTCTGGAAGTTCAACGGAGCAGCTTTCATCGATGCCGGAAACATCTGGACCCTGCGTGACTATCCAGAGCAGCCAGGCGGACAATTCAAATGGAATAAGTTCTACAAGCAGATTGCTGTGGCTTATGGTCTAGGACTGCGGCTCAACTTCGGTTATTTCATCCTTCGATTCGATATGGGCATGAAGGCTATCAACCCAGCTTACAGCGACAGCCATGAGCATTACGCCATCTTCCATCCCGATTTCAGCCGCGATTTTACATTCCATTTTGCAGTAGGAATGCCTTTCTAACCTTTTTCTTCGTTTTATTCTTGGGTATATTGTACATTTTTAATATCTTTGCTCCCGATTATAATAGGTTATATGGCAGAACGAATAAGGATAAAAGACATTGCACTCAAGGCCGGTGTGTCAGTGGGCACGGTAGACAGAGTGCTGCACAAGCGACCAAATGTATCAGCTAAGGCAAGAGAAAAAGTGGAGAAGGTGCTCAAAGAGCAAAACTATGAGCCCAATATCTACGCATCAGCTTTAGCTTACAACAAATCGTACCATTTCTGTGTGCTCATCCCCCGTCACGACCAAGTGGCTTACTGGGAGGAAGTGGAACAAGGAGTCAAGAAAGCAGCCGATCTGCGTAAAGATTTCAACATCTCCGTGAGCTTACACTATTATGATCGTTTCGATAATGAGAACTTCCTTGCAGAGGCTGAGTCGTGCTTTGATGGAAAGCTCGATGGCATGGTCATTGTCCCTGCTCCTCTGGATATTACGAAGCAAGTGACCGACCGCCTTCACGAGGAATCCATTCCCTTCGTTCTTCTCGATTCCTATATGCCGGACTTGCGCCCATTGGCTTTCTTCGGCCAGGACTCTTTCGCCTCTGGCTATTTTGCCGCCCGTATGCTGATGCTTTTAGCCCGGGATCAACAGGAAATCATGTTTATGAAGATTACGAAAGACGGGAAAGTAGTCAGCAAGCAGCAGGATAACCGTGAGGTCGGGTTCCGCCATTATATGCATGACCATTTCCCTTCTATTGATATTCTCACGCTTGAACTGCCTTTCTATGGTAACCGTCAACAGTATGATGCCATGTTCGACGATTTCTTCAACCGCCATCCACACACCCACCACTGTATCACCATGGGCTCCAAGGCACATGTCCTTGGCGAGTTTCTGTTGAGGACGAACCGTAGGGACGTACAGATCATGGGGTATGATATGGTGAAAAAGAATGCCGAATGCCTCAAACAAGGTAGCATCTCTTTCCTCATAGCCCAGCACGGCTATCAGCAAGGCTACTTCTGTGTGGAAGCTCTCTTCAGAGCCGTGGTGCTGAAAACAAAGATTCAGCCTGTCAACTATATGCCCATTGAGCTGCTTACACCTGAGAATGTTGACTTTTATCGTCGGTTCCAATTGTGAGCTGGCAGAAAGGAGATTACAGTGATGAACAAAGGATTACTTGCGCTTTCGCCACTCATCGTCTTCATCGTCCTCTACCTGGTACTCAGCCTTGTAGCGGGCGACTTTAGTCGTGTACCGATGACTGTAGTGTTCCTCATTGCCAGCATCTATGCCGTAGCGACCTCCACGAAGTTTTCGCTCAAGGAGCGTATCGACATCTATGGCAAGGGTGCCTCTACGCCCAACCTGTTGCTGATGTTGTGGATCTATGTCTTGGCAGGGGCCTTCGCCCAGTCAGCGAAAGGAATGGGGGCTATCGACGCAACGGTCAACTTCACGCTCAACACGTTACCTCCGAGCATGATCCTTCCCGGACTCTTTATTGCTGCTTGCTTTATATCTATCTCCATCGGTACAAGTGTCGGTACAGTAGTAACGCTCGTACCTATAGCAGCAGGAATCGCCTCACAAACAAACAGTAATATAGCGCTTCTGACGGCTGTCATCGTCGGTGGAGCTTATTTTGGAGATAACCTGTCATTCATTTCCGATACTACTGTTGTTGCCACACAAACGCAAGGCGTACGGATGAAGGATAAGTTCAAAGTCAACTCACTTATTGTAGCTCCAGCCGTCATTGTAGTCCTCGGCCTTTATGCATATTTAGGCTATGGCATGCAGTCACCTGCCCATGTAGGCGAAACCAACTTTTTGAAGGTCATCCCTTATCTTGCTGTTCTTATCACTGCAGTCTGCGGAGTCAATGTCATGGCAGTGCTTGTCATTGGCATCGTGCTATGTGGCATCATTGGTATAGCAGGAGGCTCTTATGGCTTCTTCGGGTGGCTCGATGCAATGGGCAATGGTATTGTAGGCATGGGAGAACTCATTATCATCGCTATGATGGCGGGAGGCATGCTGGAAATAATCCGCGTCAATGGTGGCATAGACTATATTATCGAAAAACTGTCAGCCAGAATTCATGGAAAGCGTGGAGCAGAGTTCTCTATCGCTGCCCTCGTAAGCCTCGTCAATCTCTGCACAGCAAATAATACAGTGGCTATCCTTACAGTTGGAAACATTGCGCGGCAGATCAGTCAGAAATATGGTGTAGACCCACGCAAATCAGCCAGCATTCTTGACACTTTCTCTTGTACAATACAGGGTATCATCCCTTATGGCGTACAGATGCTTTTGGCAGCAGGTCTGGCCCATGTCGAACCTGTCGACATCATTCCTTATCTGTTCTACCCCTTCGCCATCGGCATAGCAGCATCCTTAGCTATTCTGCTGCGATATCCAAAGAAATATTCATAATAAGTCAACATGCAGGAGATGGATGTCATCACACGCAATTTCTTCAGGCTGCTGCGCTCGGGCGCATGGCATGAGGATGAAGCTCTCGAGCCTATGTCCCACTTTAAGTGGGAAAGGCTTGGGCAGATGGTCCATGCTCAACATGTTGAAGCCGCCGTGAAGGATGGCTTGGAACGATTGGCTAGAGAAGAGACATGGGTGAACCTGCCCGACGGCTTCCTCTCGGAATATCAAGAAAATGCAACTGTAAACAAGCCGAACATTCAGTTGAGCAATGGCTTCCTCAACGCTCGCTTCCATCGTATTATCCAACGCGAAATTCATGCCATCGACACCAATGTTGCATCGCTCGATGTGCTGAAGATCATCGTCAACACCGTGGACACCATGCTCAACAATGGTGTGATGATCAAAGGTCTGCTCGACTTAGGCCGTTATCTGCGTACTTATGGCGACCATGTTGACTTTGTGAAGCTCGATACATGGCTCTCTAAATTGCACCTGCAGCGGATGGCACAGCTCCAAGGCAGCATGCTTGTAGCTGTGTTCAATTTCGAAACCGATGAACTGCCTTTTGTGCATCATCTTGAGATATCAGCCTATAACCTTGTGCTACGTTCTGTTTTCCATACAGCGAGTGATACTGCCGAGGAATGGCATTTCCGACAAAGCCGAACGGGATTTGTAACCAACAACTCCCAGCTTCTCCGCCGCAACCTTCGTCGAAGTCTCCGCTACCTTCCCTACGCACCCATAGAGACCGTTAGCAACTACTTCAACAACTTTACGCGCTCGTTGCAAGAGATTGAAGAATAGCACGTTTGGTCTTTATGGAAATCAACTGAAACGTGGCTAACAATTTTTTGGCGTTCGACAAACAATCGGCTGGCGTTCGACAAACAATTGTTCGACGTTCGACAAACAATCGGCTGGCGTTCGACAGCTAGTTTCAAGTAACTGTTCGAAAAATTACCTTTTTATTGCAGATATTCGCCAAAATACGTTATCTTTGCATCAAATTGCAATAAGAAAGGAATAATATGAGCACTATCATTTATCCAAGTCCTATATACGGGCCTGTGCATAGCCGCCGACTCGGACTGAGTCTCGGCATTAACCTTATGCCTGCAGATGGAAAGATCTGTACGTTCGACTGCCTATATTGTGAGTGTGGGTTCAATGCCGACCACCGCACACATACCCCCTATCCTACTCGCGAAGTCGTGGCAGAAGCACTTGAAAAGCAACTGATTAAGATGCACAATGACGGTGAGCATCCCGACGTGCTCACCTTTGCAGGCAACGGCGAACCGACAGGCAATCCCCACTTTCCGGAAATCATTGATGACACTATCCGTCTGCGTGACCAGTGGTGCCCGAAGGCAAAGATTAGCGTGCTTAGCAACTCTACCTTTACTGGGAGAGAGAAAGTGAGAGAAGCACTGCTGAAAGTAGACAACAACATCTTAAAGCTCGACACCGTCAATCCCGAGTATATCAAGAAGGTGGACCGACCCACTCAGCCTACCTACGATGTCAAGAAGATTATTGAGAATCTCAAATGGTTCAAAGGGCACGTCATCATCCAGACAATGTTCATGAAAGGTGACGGTACCGACAATACAGGCGACGAGTACGTGTTGCCGTGGCTGGAGGCCGTGAAGGATATCAAGCCTCAGGAGGTGATGGTCTATACCATTGACCGCGAGACACCCGACCAGAAACTGCAGAAAGCTTCACATGAAGAACTTGACCGCATCCGCGACATGGTCATCAAGGCTGGAATACCATGCACAGCATCTTACTAAACAATTAAATATCAAGAACAATGGACTCAGAACTCTTCAAGAACCGCAGCGTTGGCAGTTGCCTGAATGATGCCTTCGACCTTTTCAGATCCAACTTCAAGACGCTCTTCCGCAGACTGTGGCTGCCAGCTGTAGTGCTCTCTCTGCTACTTGCCGTCGCTATGATGTTCAGCATCCAAAATCCTGACGGGTCCGACAATATGATGCTAAATCTATGTATGTTTGCGAATTATCTATTAGTTATCGCTGCGTACGTCTGGTTCTATACCATCATTATCAGTCTACTCAACGGCAGAAGCGTCAAAGCAAACCTGCCACGGATAACACGATTAACATTCCTAATTATTGGCGTAGTGATTGTTATCGGCATCGTTTTAGCAGGTGGTGCCATTCTTAACTACGCGGGCGTAAAAAATCCCAATCAGCTTCAAGGTGCGAACATTCAGCTGATTCTGGGATTGTTGGCTTGCATGTTAGTCTTTTTTGTTGCACTTCTCCCTCTCAACTTCTCCGTCATGAAATACTGCATGGAAGAAGATAAGAAGGTATTCTCAATCTTTCAGAAACCCTATGTCATGGGGCTTCGTCATTGGGGATATATTTTTTTGACGGCACTTCTCACGGGCATTATTAACATGGTTATCAGCATAGTTGTCTTACTGCCCTTCTATGTCATTGTGCTATGTAACATGATCAACCGTAACGGTATGGCTTTCGGTGATCCTTCTGGACTCACAGGAGGCTTCCTCTTCTTGGCTTTCATCACAGCAGCTGTATGTACCTTTGTAGGTCTATTCGTCAGACCTTGGATTGTCTTCTCCTATTATTATGCTTACGGAAGTATCGAGGAAAAGGAGAAAGGACGGAAGAAAAGCAAAGAACTGACTGTCAGCGAAGAATAACATACTGCAGGGTGCCGCCTCTGCAATCAATACCATATAATGAATAACATGAAGCAACGATATCTTTTTATAGACCGCGACGGCACGCTCATTGAGGAACCTCTTGATGAGCAGATAGACAGTTTTGCCAAACTGAAGTTTGTTCCCACAGTCTTCAAGAACTTGGGGTTCATCAAGCGTCACCTCGACTTTAAACTCGTCATGGTGACCAACCAGGATGGCTTAGGGACCCATGCTTTCCCGGAAGAGGACTTCTGGCCAGTACATCATTTCGTCCTCGACACCCTCGCTGGTGAAGGTATTACGTTTGACGATGTGCTGATTGACCGTCACTTTCCCGAAGACAATTCGCCCATGCGTAAGCCAGGTACGGGCATGGTAGAGAAATACTTGAAAGATGAGGATGCCGATATAGCCAATAGTTTTGTTATCGGGGATCGCGAGAGTGATGCACAGTTGGCTAAAAACATGGGCTGCAAGGCCCTCATCCTTGGCAAGGACGGTATGACATGGGACAAGATAGCCGAGCTCTTGTTTGCCGGTGAGCGTATCGCAGAGGTTCACCGCGTGACGAAAGAGACCGATGTTTATGTGAAGCTTAACCTCGATGGCTCAGGCAAATGCGACGTTTCAACAGGATTAGGCTTTTTCGACCACATGCTTGAACAGATCGGCCATCACGGTATGATTGATATCACCGTTCACACGAAAGGTGATCTCTATGTCGACGAGCACCATACCATCGAAGATACGGGTCTTGCCTTGGGCGAATGCATCTTGAAAGCACTTGGTGACAAGCGTGGCATTGAGCGTTACGGTTTCTGCCTGCCGATGGACGACTGCTTGTGCCAGGTAGCCCTCGACTTTGGCGGCCGCCCCTGGCTTGTATGGGACGCTGAGTTCAAACGCGAGAAGATAGGTGAGATGCCGACAGAGATGTTCTTCCACTTCTTCAAGAGCTTGAGTGATGCTGCAAAGATGAACCTCAACATCAAGGCGGAAGGAACGAATGAGCATCATAAAATTGAGGGTATCTTCAAGGCATTGGCACGCAGTCTGAAGATGGCAGTACGTCGCGACGTGAACCACTTCTATTTGCCCTCGTCGAAGGGAGTATTATAAACGATTAGTTCTCCTCGTGTCCTATTGTGAGCTGTATTAGGTCATAATAGGACCCGTTGTAGATATTGAGGTCTACATTACCTTTAATGCCTGGCAGTACGCCCGTATCCGTGTGCTGCCAGAATTTCCATTTACCTTTGTACTGCACTTTGTCAACATAATAGTGCGCAATCCAGTAAGGATAATCATCAAAGACAGGAGCTGACAAATACTTCTCCTTAAAATTGTGGTAAGTATAGATGATAGGTTTGACATGGTACTTGTCTTCCACGATATGCAGCCATGTAAGCACATCTGTCTGAAAGTCATCCACGCTCTCATCAACTGGCTTATGCTCAATGTCGAGCACCGGCGGCAAGTCACCGTCTTCAAGATGAACTTTCTCTAAAAAGAAATAAGCCTGTGAACGAGCTGATGACTTCGTGCTCCAGAAATGATAAGCACCTCGAATGAAACCATACTCGCGTGCCTGATAAAAGTTATCGTTGAAATTTGGATCGACTCTCGAAGCACCTTCCGTTGCTTTCACAATGATAAAGCGAAGAGGGCATCCATCGATAAGTGCATTGGAACGCAGTTTGTCCCAATCAATCTTGCCTTGATATCTTGAAATATCGATGCCATGAATCTCATAGCCTTCCGGATATTTGGCATCTCCATAAAAAGCACGCCAGCGGAACCCCGTTGGACCGACAAAGAAATACCAGAAAGCCCAGATATAAAGAGCCGTAACAGCCAAGCCTCCTATAATCCATGCTTTGCTGTACCGCTTCTTAATAAATTGAAAAGGAGCCAGTCCGTGGCGATGAGTGCTTCTTCTCCTTCGACTGGAACGGGAGGAAGTGTTACGCTTACGAACTGGCTTCTTTGTTGGCATCAATAATTATTATATCAATAATTACTAATTATTTTTTCTTTGCCTCGTTCTCGAGAGCAAGTGTACGTGTCTCACGGTCGCAGACCTCTGCCGGACCCCAGTACTGGATAGGACCAGGATAGACAAAGCAAGTCTTACGAGCCCACTCGTCACGCTTCTCGGCGAACTTCTTGAAGGGTGCACCGTCGAGCTCTACAAGAGCCTTACGGATCACAGGCTTCATCTCACCGTTACGACGCTCCATGTTCATCATCATCGTGATTGGCACACCACCAGCCTTCCACTCATCGGTAGAAGCAGAGAGGTTCTTCACGATAGCCATGTAACCGGTCTTGCCGTTGGCAATGAGGTGAGCAGCGCTCACACCGAGAGCATAGCAGTAGTCAGCATCGAAGTTAGAAGGAGCAGCGCAGCGACCCTCATAACCGAAGAAGTGATGCTGAGCAGCGAACTTGCCGTTGTACTTGCCTTCCTTCTTCCACTCAGCGAGCTTAGCACCGACCATGTCGGAGATGAGCTTCTCAGTCTCGATAAGAGATACCTGCACGTTTCCGTGAGGATCACGGTCGAGAGAAAGCTGACGAGCCACACCCTCAGGAAGTGTCTCGAAGGTCTCGGCATTCTCCTTGCTCAGATGAGCGAGGATATACTGGCGCTGTGCGTCCTTGTCAAGATCCTTGTAGTCAGCTCCATGAGCAGCCAGCAGATCATTGAGCTCCTGGATAAGGCGGCCGATAGCCGGGATGAACTCAATGAGGCCCTCAGGGATAAGCACAACACCGAAGTTGTTGCCATCCTCTGCACGCTTAGCCACTGCTGTGGCGATCTGCTCGACAATCTGGTTCAGCGTCATATCCTTCTTCTGAATCTCCTCAGAGATAAGGCAGATATTCGGCTGTGTCTGAAGAGCGCACTCCAGAGCGATATGAGATGCAGAACGGCCCATGAGCTTGATGAAGTGCCAGTATTTACGGGCAGAGTTGGCATCACGCTCGATGTTACCGATAAGCTCAGAGTAAACCTTCGTAGCAGTATCGAAACCGAAGCTGGTCTCAATCTGGTCGTTCTTCAGGTCGCCGTCGATAGTCTTCGGGCAACCGATGACCTGCACACCATACTTCTTGGCTGCATAGTACTCAGCGAGTACGCAAGCGTTGGTATTGGAGTCATCACCACCGATGATGACGATAGCCTTGATATTGAGCTGACGGATAATCTCCAGTCCCTTCTCGAACTGATCAACCTTCTCAAGCTTTGTACGGCCAGAACCGATCATATCAAAGCCACCGGTGTTACGATACTCGTCAACAAAATCCTTTGTCAGTTCGATATAGTTGTGATCAACAAGACCACCAGGACCCATGAGGAAGCCATAGACTTTGTTATTGGGATTCATCTTCTTCACGGCATCGAAGATACCGCAGATGACGTTATGACCACCAGGAGCCTGACCACCAGAAAGGATGACACCTACGTTCATCTCACTTGTAGCTTCTTTGTCACCGGGAACAAACTCGATGAGCGGCATTCCATAAGTGTTGGGGAAAAGCTTCTTGATTTCTTCCTGGTCACCTACGCTCTGGGTAGGCTCTCCCTCCTTTACCTTAACGGCACCTTGCAGGCCCTTGGGGAGTTTGGGCTGGTACTGTGCACGTGCTTTCTGCAAAAGACTTGTCTTCATTGATGTGAAATTGAATAGAATTAATGAATTTCACATGCAAAAGTAGCGTTTTTCAGCGAGATAAGGAAAGAAAAAGGCGACAAAAGATTTTTTTATAACTTTTTTAGAGCCTATTGCATGGACGTTACGCTTTTTTTCTTTATCTTTGGGCTTGAAATACACATACATTTAAAAACCACCTTATTATTATGGCAAACAAAAGAGATTTAAAGCGCACCATCAACTATATCACGAGTGAGCTTTTTGCAGAAACAATGGCAGCTATCATCTACAGTGACAAAGTAGACAAAGAGGCCGGAGATAATCTGTTAGCTTCTATCATCATCACACGCGACGATTTCATTAAACGTGTCTCTCACCCGGAGCCTGGCATGAAAGCACACAAATATTTCAAGACGCTTGCTGTTGATTTCAACAACAGCATGTCGGAAATCATTGACCGTATCAGTAATTTGGGATAAGCCTGAAGACAAATGATAAGACAATTTTGCAGTTGGCTCCTTTTCAAATGCATGGGATGGAAGTTGAATGTCACTGTCGACTTTCCTGAGAAATACATTATCGCCCTGGCACCCCACACCAGTAACTGGGATTTTGTGTTAGGACAATTGTATATGCGTTCCCAGGGGTTAAAGATCAACTTCCTCATGAAGAAAGAATGGTTCAAAGGTCCTTTGAAGCCTTTCTTCCTTCATATGGGCGGTATTCCCGTCTACCGGTCGAAGCATACAAGTATGACCGACCATCTGGCACAAGAAGCCATGCAAAGAAAAGAGTTCCGACTATGCATCACGCCGGAAGGCACGCGGTCGCTCAACCCTGATTGGAAACATGGATTCTACTACATTGCTCTCAAAGCGAAGATTCCTGTGCTTCTTTTCGGTCTTGACTATGAGCGGAAACTCATACAGTGCACCAAAAGCTTTGTGCCAACGGGAGATGTAGATAATGAAATGAAAGAAGTAAAACTCTATTTCAAGGACTTCAAGGGCAAGCATCCCGAGAATTTCACGATTGGAGAAGTATAACAATCAAGACGTTTTCATAGCGTCTCTATTTGTTTTGATGATTAGTAAAAAGACAACTTCAATAATAACATTTTGCACCAGTGTGCTCCTTACTTTCGGCACGGCTCCAATCAGCGCATCACCATCTGATGATGATCATGCACTTTGGGGGAATATCGATTATGAAGGAGCACCGTGGGTAGAGAATATCTCCAGCCAAGCGAATATTACGAAGGGCTTGCAGGGACGCCACATCGCCTTGTGGGCATCCCACGGCAGATATTATGACAATAACCGTGGACGCTGGACATGGCAACGCCCTAACCTCTTTTGTACAACAGAAGATCTCTTTACCCCTACCATCGTCGTTCCGTTTCTTATCCCCATGCTCCAGAATGCTGGAGCTGTCGTCTTTACACCACGGGAACGAGACTATCAGACTATGGAGTATGTGGTAGATCCGGACGGCGGACTAAATACTTCTTCGTCAAGCTATAAGGAATACCCCAGCAATGATCAATGGGAAACAACCAACATCCCGGGGTTTGCAGCCCATAGCGGTTCCTATCCCGACAATGAGAACCCTTTCGCTGCAGGTTCAGCCCGGCAAATAAGATCGACCAAGAAAGCAGGTAAGGCTTTTGTCAAATGGCAGCCCTATTTTATCCGGAAAGGTAACTATGCTGTTTATGTAAGTTACCAGACGCTCGACAAAAGCGTTGACGACGCTCATTATACCGTCTTCCACCAAGGTGTTGCCACTGAATTCAGAGTCAATCAGCGCATGGGTGCTGGCACATGGGTCTATCTTGGCACATTCACCTTCGATGAGGGGAGCAGTGTAGACAACTGTGTCATGCTCACCAACCAGAGCCACAATCGGAAAGGCATCGTCACCGCTGATGCCGTGCGCTTCGGTGGTGGAATGGGCAATATTGAAAGAGGCGGAAATGTCAGTGGCTTGCCAAGAGCTCTGGAAGGTGCAAGGTACTCAGCTCAATGGGCTGGCGCACCATATAACATATATGGTGGAAAGAAAGGTAACGACGACTATGGCGACGATATCAACGTACGCTCCTTGATGTCCAACTGGCTATCGGGTGGCTCGGTTTTCAATCCTGTCCAAGATGGAAAACACGTACCTATCGAGTTGTCTCTTGCCGTTCACAGCGATGCCGGTTATGCGTCTGACGGCAAGTCGCGCTGGGGAAGTCTTGCTATTTGCACTACCGATTTCAATGATGGGCAATTAGCTTCTGGTATCACACGACAAGCATCAAAGCTCTTTGCAAGCAATCTGCTCAATAACACCGTCAAAGACTTGAGTGCGAAATATGGTGCATGGCCGAAGCGCTATCTCTGGGACCGTAACTATTCAGAGACACGGCTGCCCGCCGTTCCTTCAGCTATCATAGAGACAATGTCGCACCAGAACTTCCCCGACATGTTGTTGGGGCAGGATCCCAACTTCAAGTTCGACCTCGCACGATCGCTCTATAAGACGATCGCTCGGTTTATCAACGGCATGCACGATGAGGCTACGGTCATAGAGCCTCTGCCGCCGCTGAACATCGCTGTAACGCAGAAGAAAGGCCATGCCACCGTGAGCTGGACCTCACAGAGTGACCCGCAGGAGCCTTCCGCCGATCCATCCTATTACATTGTCTATACGGCTGTAGGGAAAGGAGGATTTGACAATGGCGTGAAGACCTCCCGACCCTCCTACTCCATCACCCTGCAGCCCGGCATACCCTATCATTTCAAAGTCACAGCGGTCAACCGCGGTGGAGAGAGCTTCCCCTCCGAAGTTGTCTCAGCCTTGTATGAGCCGAAAGCCACTAAGACTGTGCTCGTCGTCAATGGTTTTCATCGCCTCTCCTCGCCGGCTATCATTAACGACAGTCAGCGACAGGGATTTGACTTAGACGAAGACGCCGGGGTGTCTTATGGACTGACCGGTGGATGGAGCGGAAGACAGACGTCATTCGACAAGAGTCGGATGGGTTCTGAGACGAGTAGCGGCTTAGGCTATAGCGGTAACGAACTCGTCGGAAAGTTCATCGCAGGTAACACATTCGATTACATCAAGGAGCACACCAATGCCATCGCAACGGCTCATATATATAATGTGGCAAGTTGCTCTTCAAAAGCCATCGAAACAGGCATCGTCAATATGAACAATTATGATGCAGTAGACCTAATTCTCGGCTTAGAGAAATTTTCAACAACGCAGACTAAATATTACCGGACCTTCTCTCCAACCATGAAGCAGAAAATCAGCAACTATCTCGCACGAGGAGGTAAGATGCTGGCCAGTGGTGCATATATTGGTGCAGACAATGACAATCAGGAAGACAGCCAGTGGCTCGATCAGACCTTACACGCTGACTATAGCGGGGCGCTCAAGACCGATACCATCAATAGCATCAGTGGACTGGGTATCAACGGCTTCGACATTTACCGTACGTTGAATCCCGACCATTACTGCGTACAACATGCTGATAAGCTTTCACCTGCTACTGATGCTTTCTGCACCATGACTTACAGTGACGGAAGCTCAGCTGCCGTAGCCTTTGAAGGAGGCAAAGACAGATCGCATCAAGCTCGCCGAACGTTCATCATGGGATTTCCTCTTGAGAGCATCAAAGACATCAACACACGAGACAACATCATGAGAGGCATCCTCGCCTTCTTATTGAAAGATTGAAATAATGAAATAAACCTTATTACCATTAAATATTAATACTATGAAGATTCAAGCCAACCCATCGGGAACAAGAAGCATCGAGGTGACAGAGAAGCACCTTGAGACCATTGATAAATACTCTCTTCTCCGTAATCTCATTGACAGCAACGGCATCATCGACGAGACTGTGCTCGACAAGCTCCGGTTCAATGTCCGTGGACTTCTTGAGGGCGCAGCAGGCACTGACCGCGATCTCCTCGACCTCTGCCTTGACGTGCTGTACAACAACAATATGAAAGCTTTCGGTCTGCATGAGCTTGTCCTGCTCTTCATCAAATGGAAAAATGAGCATCAGGGCAAAGAGAATGATGACCCAGGCGAAGTGACTGACTAAAGATGCCCATGAATCAACACAACGGACCCATGCTCACTGACTTCCTTCCTACTACAAAGAAGGAATGTGAGCTAAGGGGATGGACTCAGCTCGACGTCATTCTCTTCTCCGGCGATGCCTATGTCGACCACCCGGCATTCGGTGCTGCAGTCATAGGCCGAATCATAGAGGCAGCAGGCTATAAGGTAGCCATCGTGCCACAACCCGACTGGCATGGCGACTATCGTGACTTCAAGAAGTTAGGCCGCCCACGTCTCTTCTTTGCCGTGTCTCCGGGTAATATGGACAGTATGGTGAACCGCTATACTGCCAACCGTCGTATGCGACACGATGACGCATACAGTCCCGACTCGCGCCATGACATGCGGCCCGATTATCCAAGCATCGTCTATACGAAGATCCTCAAGCAACTTTTCCCGGACGTGCCAGTGGTACTCGGTGGCATCGAGGCTTCCATGCGCCGCTTCACGCATTACGACTACTGGCAAGACAAGCTTCTTAAGCCTATCCTCTGTCTCAGCGGTGCCGACTTCCTGCTCTATGGCATGGGAGAGAAAAACACAGTGGCGCTCTGCAACGAAATGGCGGCGGGAAAGCCAATCAATGAGATCGGTGACATTCCGCAGACTTCATTCATCCGTCGTGAGGAAGATATTCCCGGTGGCATCAAAGACGATGACATCGTGCTCCATTCCTATGAGGAATGCCTGCGGAACAAGAAAGCGCATGCAGAGAACTTCCGGCATATTGAGGAAGAGTGTAACCGTATGCACGGTCAACGGATGCTTCAGAAAGTAGGCAATGTCTATGTCGTACAAAACCCGATGTACCCACCATTGACGAGCGAAGAGCTCGATGCATCTTTCGACCTTCCTTACACTCGCCTGCCCCACCCCAAATACAAAGGCAAGACCATTCCGGCCTACGAGATGATCAAGTTCTCTATCAATATGCACCGTGGCTGTTTTGGCGGCTGTGCTTTCTGCACCATCTCCGCTCACCAGGGAAAGTTTGTTGTGTGCCGGTCGAAGGAGAGCATTCTCAAGGAGGCAAAGAAGATCATCTCCATGCCCGACTTCAAAGGCTACATATCCGACCTCGGAGGACCTTCAGCCAACATGTATGGCATGCACGGTCGTAACCTCAAAGCTTGTGAACACTGCAAACGGCCGTCATGTATCAACCCAGAGGTATGCCCGAACCTTATCACCGACCATTCGAAGCTTCTCGAGATCTATCATGCAGTGGATGCCCTCCCTGGCGTGAAGAAGAGCTTCATCGGCAGCGGTGTACGCTACGACCTCATTCTGCATAAGTCGAAAGACGAGAAGTCGAATGAGGCTGCCATGCAATATGCCCGCGAGCTTATCACGAAGCATGTCAGTGGCCGACTGAAAGTGGCACCGGAAAACACCTCCGACCGTGTACTGAAGTTCATGCGGAAGCCATCTTTCAAACTCTTCTACGAGTTCAAACGACTCTTCGACAAGATCAACAAGGAAGCGGGACTGCATCAGCAGATCATCCCCTACTTCATCAGTTCCCATCCGGCTTGTCATGAAGAAGACATGGCGGAGCTCGCAGTCATCACGAAAGGTCTAGACTTCCATCTTGAGCAGGTCCAAGACTTCACGCCTACACCAATGACGGTCTCTACAACAGCGTTCTATACAGGTTATGACCCCTACACGCTCGAGCCTGTCTATTGCGCGAAGACGCCTCGGGAGAAACTGGCACAACGCATGTTCTTCTTCTGGTATAAGCCGGAGGAGCGACAAGCCATCGAACATGAACTGCGACGTATCGGTCGTCCGGATCTCATCAAGAAGCTCTACGACGGACAGCCGCACCACGGACGCGCCCATTATGACGGCAAGGCAGTGGGAAGCTCACCAGAGCAACCGAGAACAGCGAGGTCGTCAAGGTCCTCCAGACCATCAAGACCTGGAAGGCCTAACAGGTCGGAGCAGTCAGCGAAGAGTCAAAAGCATAAATCGTTCAATCCGAATTTTTATCCGAAACGCGGAAAACGAGCATAGTGCAGGGTACGGAACAGCCTCGGAGAGGCTGAACATGGTTAGCCCCAGGTGAGGAGCGCAGCGACGTAACCTGGGGTTTAAGAGTGAAGGATTTACGTTGAAAGGTGTCCTCGAAGAGGGCAAACCCTGGCAGAGTGCTGGTCTTTACAGGTTCGCCCTCTTCGAGGACGACAGTTCGAATGCAATGCCTTCTACAAACCCCAGGTTACGTCGCTACGCTCCTCACCTGGGGCTAACCTAATTGGCCCCCTTCGGGGACCTCACCAACCCGAAAACCGGAAGATCCCTACCACCCGGTTATTATCATCGGGTGGTGGCCGGTACATTCCTGGCCCCCGTTGCTCGGGGGAACCGAAGGGGGTGCGGCCACTGCACTGAAAAAAATATCAATCAATGACAATATACGAACAGTTTATCCAAGGCAAGCACGATGCAACGAGTTGTGAGGACGGCATTGTTGTCACCGACAACTTTGTCGCTGCCATCGACGGGAGCACGAGCAAAGGAAAGAAGCACGTCAATCCATCGATGCGCAACGGCAGATATTGCATGGAGCTCATTACAGCTTTCATTCGTGAGATGCCAGCAGACATCACCCTTGATACTTTCTGCGAGAATGTTACGGCACGCACCCATAAAGCCTATGTTGATGCCGGCGTGACCGATGAGGCCGATTCAAAAGGCCCTATTCCACCGCGCGACCGTCTCTGTGCGTCAGCTGTAGTGTACAGCAATCAGCGGAAAGAGATATGGATGATTGGTGACTGCCAATGCATTGTTGGTGGTAAACTCTTCACCAATGGGAAACCATCTGAGGCTGCTATATCGGAGAAGCGTGCACAACTCTTTGCAGATGAGGCGGCTAAGCATACCGATATGATTGTTGACGGCAGCCTTACCCACGACTATGCACGTGATGCCATCCTACCAGAACTTGTGGCTTCCATGGACGGAGAAAATAAGACTTATGCGGTCATTGACGGATATCCGATTTATAAAGATGGAATAAAAGTTATCAAGCTAAAAGACTTACCAACTGCAGACAGAGAAGTAGTACTAGCCTCCGATGGATATCCTTTTCTCTGCTCCTCCTTGGAGAAAAGCGAACGGAAGTTGAAAAAACAATTAGACTCAGACCCGTTCAATATCCATACCTTCAAGGCTACCAAGGGTTTGATACAAGGCAACGTCTCGTTCGACGACCGTGCCTACATCCGCTTTTCTACCGTTCCTACGCAGCGTTACTTTCTTACGTTGAGTTTCGACGGCACAGCCTATCATGGTTGGCAGATTCAACCCAATGGCATGACGGTGCAGGAACGTCTGCAAGATGCGCTAACAAAGATTCTTAGACACAAGGTTGAGATTACTGGAGCCGGCCGCACCGATGCGGGAGTTCATGCCCGCACGATGGTCTGCCATTTTGATGACATAGCAGGTCACAATTGTGACCAGCTACTCTATCGGCTCAACCAGATGCTCCCACAAGATATTGCCTGTAGGAAGCTCGAGCCCGTATCGGCAGACCTCCATGCGCGGTTCTCTGCCACTAAACGAACCTACCGCTATTTCATCCACACAAGCAAAGACCCGTTCCTGCGGCATTTCTCCGTGGAGACTCACTACCCGCTCGACTTTCCGTTGATGAATGAGGCAGCAGCGTCATTGCTGCAGGTGACCGACTTCAAGGCTTTCTGCAAGGCAGACAACGACAGTAAGACGACGATCTGCCATTTGACGAAGGCACAGTGGGTACGGACCTCGCCCAACGAGTGGTATTTTGAGATTTCTGCCGATCGGTTCCTTCGCAACATGGTACGCGCTGTTGTGGGTACCTTATTTGATGTCGGTCGCTACCGCATCAGTCTCCAGGAGTTCAAGGAGATCGTAGCTCACGGAAACCGCTCAGACTCCGGTGAGTCGATGCCCGCAAAGGGACTGTTCCTGTGGGAGGTGGAATATTAATTATCATAAATCTCATCGCGACACATTTGGGGCGGTAACGCGACACATATGGGGCGGTAACACGACACATATGGGGCGGTAACGCGACACGTATGAGGCGGTAACACGACACATATGAGACGCGATGAGATTTAAGCGCTGAAGAAATAAAAAGACCTTGTATTGACATATTGCCAAAACAAGGTCTTAATAATTTTTGTGCCCCACTTGATAATTAGTCAGCCAAAAGCTTGTCGAACTTCTCCTGGAACTTGCTCTTAGCAGCAGCACCTACGAACTTGTCGACGAGCTGACCGTTCTTGAAGAATAAGACTGTCGGGATATTACGAACACCATACTGCATGGGGATATCCTCATTGGCCTCGATGTCGCACTTGCCGACGACGATCTTGCCATCATACTCGTTGGAGAGTTCCTCCATGATAGGACTTACCATACGGCAAGGACCGCACCATGTAGCCCACAGGTCAACGACAAAAGGCTTGTCGCCATTCTTCAACTGCTCGAAATTATCAGCTGTTACTTCTACTGTCATAACTATTTTCCTTTCTCTTTATTTGTGATATTTTGTGCAAAAGTAAATAATTAGATTCACCTACACAAACTTTATGCCAAAAAAGTGCCAAATGTTCGATCTGTACGGGTGAAATAGACCTTTGTTTCTGAAGAGTGCCTCGGAGAGGCACACTTTTCATAACCCCAGACTAAAGGAGCGATAGCGACTGCAGTCTGGGGGTTAGGCTGAGGTCGGATTAATTGATCTCCAGCCTCGGAGAGGCTGACTGCGCCTTGGCGCGCTATAAAATAATAGCAGGAAATATACATAGCGCACTTCGTGCAGTCTGCCTCTCCGAGGCAGATAGTCAAGTGTCCTCGTCCGATTCTAAGCCCCAGGCTGCGTCGCTACGCTCCTTGCCTGGGGTTATGCAAAGTCAGCCTCTTCGAGGCTGTCACACGCGCAATATGAAAGAGTCTATTCCACCCGTACAGGTCGAAATGTTTCAGTGCAGTGGCCGGTCTTGTACCGGCCACCCCCACATGATACCGCTTTTATTACCTTCTCGCACTGGTGGCCGGTACATTCCTGCCCCCGTTGTCCGGGGGAACCGAAGGGGGTGCGGCCACTGCACAGAATTCAGAACTCGACCGTTCTTGAGCCATCCTCGTTCTGGGTGATCGTTACCTTTACAGCATCACCAGGAAGGATCTCCTCTATCAGTTCCGGCCATTCGATGAAGCACAGGTTGCCACTGTAGAAATAATCCTCGTAGCCCATGTCGTAGACCTCCTCCAACTTCTTGATGCGATAGAAGTCGAAATGGAAAATATGACTGTCATCTTTTGTGGATGTATAGTCGTTGACAATAGCGAATGTTGGAGAAGTGATGACATCTTCGACACCAAGTTCCTCGCAGATGGCTTTGATGAACGTTGTCTTTCCTGCGCCCATCTTACCATAAAATGCAAACACATGACCTTTGCCCATGTTCTTGATGAACTCGCGGGCAGCTTCATGGATGCTGTCCAAAGATTTAATTGTAATCTTCATTTTATTTATTGTATTATACTTTCATTTTATCAATTGACATGATAGCTCATCTCGGGGCGGCTGTCAATATATTGCACCAATTCCTTGCCCACTTCTATCTGCTGTTTCTGTGAACGCAGGAGGACATTCACATGCTCATCCTCATCAATGATATTGAAATAGAGCTCTGTGTGGCCCGGTGTGTCGCTGACAATCGACATCACATCGTTGACCATCGTCTCATCGATAGCCTTGCTGGGGACGTTGATAGTGAACCGCTCGATACGCTCATTCTTCACCGTCTGCAGATATTCAATGTTCTGTATCTGAAGCGAATACGATTGACTCGTAGGATAGAGCTTCACATAACGTGCCTTTACGAAAACAGAACAGCCTACTGTCAGCTTACCATTCCATTTACCCCACTCCTCACCGAAGAGCGCAATCTCGCCAGAACCACTGAAGTCCTCTATCGTAACGAGCCCGAAAGGAGAGCCACGCTTGGTGAACTTCTGCGTGGCCTTCGTGACGATACCGCCGAAGGTGATGTCTTCTCGTTGCGCCAGCTCATCCTGCTTGCTGCGGTCGCCCATCTCCGTACACGTCGTATTACACATATTATTAAGGATAAGCGAATAATCGTCCAACGGATGTGCGGAGAGATAGATACCAACAAGGTCTTTCTCCCTGCCCAATCGCTCAATGCTGCTCCACTCCTCTGCTTTTGGAGCCGGAGGAAGTGCCACAGCGACATCGGCACTCATGGCACCGAACAACGAGTTGGCGGCATCCTTCTTATCCTGCTGATACTGCTGACCAAAGCGCACCAGACTGTCGAGGAACACCTCGCCTTTCGGATTTGTAGCAAGATACTGCTCACGCATCAGCCCAAAGCAATCGAAGCCACCACTCAATGCCAGACTTTCAAAAGCCTTGCGGTTGACGTCCTTGAGGCTGACGCGCTCGGCAAAGTCGTAGATATCCTTATAAGGCCCATGAGCCTGACGTTCACTGACGATAGCCGCAGCGGCTGCGGAGCCCATACCTTTAATAGCAGACAAGCCAAAGCGAATCTCACCTTTATCATTGACACCGAACTCCACGTAACTCTCGTTGACGCTCGGGCCCAGAGTGGGGATGTTCATCGCCTTGCACTCCTCCATGAGCTTCGTTATCTCGCCGATATCCGAGAAACGACGCGTCATCAGAGCAGCCATGTATTCTGCAGGATAATGGGCTTTCAGGTAAGCCGTCTGATAAGCGACCCACGAATAGCAAGTGGCGTGAGATTTATTGAAAGCATAGGATGCGAACTTCTCCCAGTCGCTCCATATCTTCTCCAAAATCTTTGGGTCGTGTCCGTTCTCCGCTCCTTGTTTGAGGAATTTAGGCTTCATCGCATCAACGATAGCCTTTTTCTTCTTACCCATGGCCTTACGCAGGGCATCACTCTCACCTCGTGTGAAGTTAGCCAACTGGCGGGACAGCAACATCACCTGCTCCTGATAAACAGTGATGCCATAGGTGTCTTTCAAGTACTTCTCCATGCAAGGAATATCGTACTTGATTCGCGACGGGTCTTTCTTACGGGCAATGAACTCCGGAATATAATCCATAGGTCCCGGACGATAGAGGGCGTTCATAGCGATGAGGTCTTCAAAAACGGTAGGATGAAGCTCCTTCAGATATTTCTGCATACCCGGCGACTCAAACTGGAACGTACCGATGGTCCGCCCTTCCTGATAAAGTTTATAAGTCAGCTCGTCGTCGATAGGAATATTATCGAGGTCAATCTCTTTCCCCGTCGTCTGCTTGATAACCTTCACAGCCTCCTTCAACTCCGAGAGCGTCTTCAGACCGAGGAAGTCCATCTTGATAAGACCCGTCGACTCAATGACGTGACCGTCATACTGAGTCACATCACACTTGCGATCCGGGAAATCAGGGTCATCGGCTGTAGACACCGGCACCCAGTCGCTGATCGGGTCACGGCAGATGATGAAGCCACAGGCATGGATACCTGTACCACGAATCGTACCCTCCAGCATCTTGGCGTACTTGATCGTATTACGCTCACGCGGATCCATCGAGCTCTCCGCCTCTCGCAACTCTGGCGTACACTTGATAGCATTGGCAAGGTTCATCTTCAAGCCATCAGGCAGGCGGTCGGGGATGGCTTTCTTCAAGGCGTTGGCACGTTCCAAAGGCAGTTTCTCCACACGGGCGACATCGGAGATAGAGTTCTTCGTCGCCATGCTCGAATAAGTGATGATATGAGCACAGTTCTCTTTGCCATACTTATCCATCACCCACTGTAAAACCTTGCCACGGCCGTCATCATCGAAGTCGGTATCGATATCAGGGAGGTTGACACGGTCAGGATTCAAGAAACGCTCAAACAGGAGATCATATTTCAATGGGTCTATCTTCGTGATACCCAGGCAATAAGCCACTACAGAACCGGCGGCGGAACCACGGCCCGGGCCTACCCATACACCAAGTTGATCGCGAGCCGCATTGATGAAGTCCTGAACGATCAAGAAGTAACCGGGGAAACCCATGGTCTTCATGACATGAAGTTCAAACTTCACGTGCTCCTTCACATTGTCGGGAATGGGGTCGCCATAACGCTTCTTTGCACCGTCATAGGCAAGTTTGGAAAGGTAGTCGGCCTCAAATTTAATACGGTAAACCTTGTCGTATCCACCGAGACGCTCAATGACGGCATCCGCCTTGTCTTTCGGCAAGGGGTTCTCACCATTCTCATCGGTAGTGAACTCCTTATACAGTTGTTCTTTCGTGAATTTTTTGTGCCACTCTTCTTCAGTTCCGAAACTCTCTGGGATCGGGAAGAAAGGCATGATAGGTCCATGGTCGATGCTATAGATCTCAACCTTATTGAGAATCTCCAATGTGTTGGACAATGCCTCCGGAACATCCGAGAAAATTGCGTTCATCTCTGCCCGTGTCTTGAACCACTCCTGCTTCGTATAGACCATACGTGTGGGGTCATCCAGATCCTTACCCGTAGCCAAGCAGAGCAGATGGTCATGAGCCTCTGCCGTCTCCTTATCCTCGAAGTGACAGTCGTTGGTACAGATCAGTTTGATGCCATATTCTTTCGAGAACTGCATCAAGACCTTATTGACCTTCTGCTGCAAAGGATAAGTCTCGCGATTGGCATGTACATTAGGGTCAGTGACCTGATGGCGCTGAAGCTCAAGATAGAAGTCGTCGCCGAAGAGATTATGATACCACTCCACGGCCTCACGGGCGCCTTCAATGTCCCCTTTTAATATCTTCTGCGGAATCTCACCACCAAGACATGCCGAGGAGACAATAAGATCTTCATGGTATTTCTCCAAGTCGAAGCGGTCCGTACGAGGTTTATAATAGTAGCCATCCACCCACGAGCGGCTGACAAGCTTGATAAGGTTCTTATAACCGTGATAGTTCTTGGCAAGTACAATCAGGTGATAGCCGGAACCATCGCCTGCTGCTTTGTCTCGGTCTTCCTTACGATGATGAGCCACGTACATCTCGCAGCCGAAAATAGGCTTGAAAGGCTCCTGGCCTTCTGCCTTACGCTTCTTGTTGACAGATGCACAATAATCGGAGAACTCCTTGATACCATACATGACACCATGGTCAGTGATGGCCATACCTTTCATTCCGTCTTTGATAGCCTTGTCTACCAGATGAGGCACCTTCGACTGTCCGTCAAGAATACTATAATGTGTATGAACGTGTAAATGTACGAAATCTTCCATGAACGCTGTCTTTGCGCGTGTAAAGTTACACCGAAAAAACGATATAAACAAAAGAAGAGTGGAAAAAATTTGTGAGTTCTATAGAAAAAGGTTACCTTTGCAGTGTGTTAAACTTATTTGACCGCGCTTAACAGCCAAATTATAAGTCATGGGGAAGAATATAAAGAAACTAAAGAAGATACGTATACATAGAGAGGGTATTGACCAGTTGGTTGGTGGCCTCGCTTTCATCATTATTGTTGGAGCTGTTCTTTGGCATTTCGTTGCCATTCCATGGATATTCTGGGCATTCATTGTTGTCTTCGGTGTTCTATATGGTATCGCCGTAAACTTCTATCAGTGTCCTATCCGTTATCTGGATGTTGAAGATACGAATGGTATTGTCGTGGCACCTGCCGATGGAAAAGTCGTGGTCATTGAAGAAGTGAATGAAGACACTTATTTTCATGACCGCCGCATCCAAGTGTCTATCTTCATGAGTCTTACGAATGTACATGCCAACTGGTTCCCGGTAGATGGCAAAGTGAAACTTGTGAAGCATTTTAACGGAAATTTCCACAAGGCTTATCTGCCTAAGGCAAGTTCAGAAAACGAGCATGCCGATACATTGATTACGACTGAAGATGGCACTGACATTCTCTGCCGCCAGATAGCAGGAGCCGTGGCACGCCGCATCGTGACCTACGCTAAGGAAGGTGAGGAATGCTATATCGATGAACATTTAGGCTTCATCAAGCTTGGTTCACGAGTGGATGTGTTCTTGCCTCTTGATGCAGAGATCTGTGTCAAGATGAATCAGAAGACCGTCGGTGACCAGACGATCATTGCAAAATTGAAAAAATGAAACTTATTAATTTTCCGAACACCCTGACGTGCTGCAACCTCATCTCTGGCTGCATCGCTACATGTTTTGCTTTCTTTCATAGCCCCGATCTGGCATTGCTATGGATTATTATCGGAGCTGTGTTCGACTTCTTTGACGGCATGAGTGCCCGCCTCTTTCATGTCTCATCTCCTATTGGTAAGGAATTGGATTCGCTGGCAGATGATGTCACTTTCGGAGTAGCTCCGTCAACGATTATCTTTTCACAACTGTTGGTCATGAACTTCCCTTCTTTCTTAGGAGTCATTACCGATTATATTCCATTTGTGGCTTATATCATGGCAGCCTTCTCTGCCCTGCGCTTGGCAAAGTTCAATCTTGACGAGCGCCAGTCGATGGGTTTCATCGGACTGCCCACCCCTGCCAATGCTCTTTTCTGGGGATCGCTGATTCTCTGTCTTGGCAATTGGCTCGACACGCTCCCTGCAGGTGCAGTCATCGTCATCTTGCTGATGCTTGTCAGCTCCTGGCTGCTCATCTCTGAGATTCCGATGTTCGCCTTGAAGTTCAAGCACTGGGGTTGGAAAGGCAACGAGCTGCGCTACTCTTTCATCGCCATCTCTGCTGCCATCATCATCGTCTCAACCTTATATCAGGGCTTCTCCGGTCAAGGATTCCTTGCCGGTTTCTTAGGAGCATGGTGGATTGTCATTCTCCTGTACGTTGTGTTGTCACTCGTAAGTGATGCAACGGTGAAGAAGGGATAAAAAGTTGCGGGCCTCCAGTGCGGAAAAATCACAAAATCACAAAATCGCAGTCACATTAAGGCACCTATTCGACCTGTACGAGTGAAATTTGTTCTTCTATTACGAGGTTGACAGCCTCGGAGAGGCTGAATTATTCATAACCCCAGTCTAAGGAGCGCAGCGACGCAGACTGGGGTCTGTTATGAGAGTGTGTTTAACTGACCTCCTGCCTCGAAGAGGCAGACTGCACGATAGTGCGCAATGGTTTTAGATCGTATTGTCAACATAGCGCACCAAGGTGCATTCAGCCTCTCCGAGGCTGGAGGTCAGGTATCCGGGCACGATCTAAAATCCCCAGACTGCAGTCGCTATCGCTCCTTTAGTCTGGGGCTATGGAGAATTGTACCTCTCCGAGGCACTGCCACAAACAAAAAGAATTAGATTCAACCGTACAGTTCGCACTTATTCAATGTTTGGCCGTGCCTAAAATATAATAATACCAATAGCTCTTACCAAAGTTATCCTTCACATTGGACAAACGTGCCATTGGATTCTCTGAACTGTAGAATGCCTTCTTAAAATCATCATAATCAGCATCCATCACTGACTCTTTGTATAGAATGCGTGGTTTCTTCCTGATATGGTTATAAAGGATGAGGGCTTCACGATAAGCTTTCGGCAGCGGCTTCCGAATATCATAATAATGTGGTAAAGTCATGATGAAAGCATCCAGGTTTCGATCAAGGAGGTATCCACACAGTTGCCAGTCACGCGAAGCCTTGGAAGCATACTTCTTACTGTTATTGACATACCGCAGATAAGTCATCGGACGGAGCTTTTCCTTTAGCACCACGCCGAACGTCGAATAAACACTGTCCTCTGGCAACATCATCAGTTTTACAGACTTCCGATTGGGCAGCATTGCATCTGACCCACCGACAAGTGGGAACTCGAACAAGCGTTCAGGAAGACTATTCGTCTTCGCTAAAGCCAAGACTCGCAACATTGTCAGACTGCTGTCTGTCTTTTCCACACTCTTGCCCACGTTGACTGCAGCAGCATAATCGCCTCTGAGCATATCGCTCTCCATCTTCATACGGCAATGGAAAACCGTATCGGAGCAACCGATAGCACAAACGATAAGTGCCATGACACACAGTTGAAGTAAGTTAATCCATGTCACTCTTGAAAAGAGCCCCATTGAATAAGCTGTCGGCTCCATAGGTTCCAACTGTCTGAAAAGCCATACCACACCCGCATAGACAATCATCAACAAAGGGAAGAGCCACATCCATACACCCAAATAGTTGCTTGTTGTCAGGTTGGGAGATATATCCGTCAAGATTGCCAACAAAAGCATGGAGGGGAAATATGTCAGTGCATGAGCCCGATGAGATAATCCCGTCCAGCCGTAAAGCCCCATCTGGATGAGCCATAAGACGAGCGTGATAAGGATTGTGCCTATCACACTATTATAATGTGTGGCACCACTTGAGAGGACATGCTGCGTTACAGCAAGGATATCTGGCTGATACTTGCCAAGATAGAGAACGGTAAAGACTAAGAAAAAGATGGCACAGCCGATTCTCATTACGATCGTGCCATCTTTGAATTGTCTGGACATTATTTTACTAACAAATTACTTTTTTCTTAAAACTACGGCAGAGCGAGCAGGAATGTAGAGCTTCATCCATCCTTTCCCGTCTTTCTCGTAGAGCGGATCAAAGTTGGTGAAGTGCTTCACTGAGTCGTCTGCCAGCCCATTGCCACCAAACTCCTTGGCATCCGTATTGAGCACAACATCGTATTCGCCGGCCTTCACGAGGAACCCATAGTCGGAATAGCTCCGCGTCGGTGAGAAATTGAAGACAAACACGAGGTTGCCTCGCTCAAAAGCAAGGATCTGGTCGCCATCATTATGCCATATCTCCTGAACAGGAGTGAGATTGAACTTCGGTTCACTCTTAAGCACTCTGAGCATTGCCTTGTCAAAGTCGCCGAGGAAATGATAATCCAAATCCGGGTTATCTACCAGGTTCCACTGACGACGGCAATACTTGTAGCTCCAACCATTACCCTCACGTGGGAAGTCGATCCATTCAGGATGGCCAAACTCATTGCCCATGAAGTTGAGATAACCACCATTCATGGCAGCGGCCGTCACAAGACGGATCATCTTATGCAGTGCAATTCCACGCCAAACAAGATCAGTCTCATCGCCATGCTTGAAGTGCCAGTACATATCTGAATCGATAAGCCGGAAGATGATCGTCTTATCACCTACCAAAGCTTGGTCGTGACTCTCACAATAAGAGATGGTTTCTTCATCAGCACGGCGGTTCTTAACCTCCCAGAAGATGCTACTCGGCTTCCAATCCTCATCCTTCTTCTCCTTGATAGTCTTGATCCAATAGTCAGGGATGTTCATAGCCAGGCGATAATCGAAGCCATAACCACCATCCTCATATTTGGCTGCGAGGCCTGGCATACCGCTCACCTCCTCTGCTATCGTGATGGCATTGGGATTGATCTCATGGATGAGCTTGTTGGCCATTGTCAGATAGCAGATGGCATTGTCATCCTCATGACCATTGAAGTAATCTGCGTAGTTGGTGAATGCTTCACCAAGACCATGGCTGTAATAAAGCATGGAGGTTACGCCATCGAAACGGAAACCGTCAAAATGAAACTCCTCCAGCCAGTACTTACAATTGGACAACAGGAAATGGATGACATCATCCTTTCCATAATCAAAGCAGAGACTGTCCCATGCCGGATGCTCATGACGATCACCAGGATAGAAATACTGGTTCGGGTCACCGGCAAGATTTCCAAGGCCTTCAACCTCATTCTTCACGGCATGCGAATGGACAATATCCATGATGACAGCGATTCCTGCCTCATGAGCCGCATCAATAAGCGCTTTCAGTTCTTCCGGAGTACCGAAGCGACTTGACGGAGCAAAGAAAGAACTCACATGATAACCAAAGCTACCATAATAAGGATGCTCCTGAATAGCCATGATCTGAATGGCATTGTATCCATCCTTGATGATTCGAGGCAGCACATTGTCCTTAAACTCTGTATAGGTACCTACCTTCTCAGCGTCCTGAGCCATGCCGATGTGGCATTCATAGATGAACAAAGGATCGCGCGAGGGCTTAAACTTATTCTTCTTCCAATGATATTTTCTTGGAGCCCATACTTGTGCAGAGAAGATTTTCGTCTGCTCATCCTGCACGACACGTGTAGCCCATGCAGGAATACGCTCTCCTTGGCCGCCGTTCCATTTGACATGCATCTTGAACAAGTCGCCATGCTTCATGGCTTTTGTCGGCAACTTGAGCTCCCAGTTGCCAGTGCCCTCAATGCGTTTACAACGATACTTCTCGTCTTCTTTCCAATCATTGAAATCACCAACAAGGTAGATATCAGTAGCATTCGGAGCCCATTCGCGGAAGACCCATCCACCACGAACCTTATGCAGGCCATAATAATCATATCCGCTGGCAAAATCAGACAAGGTTTGCTTTCCGCCTTGCGTGAGCTGTCCTATTTTCCACGCAGCATGATCGTGACGCCCGCGAATGGCATCCTCAAAAGGCGCCAGATATGGGTCATGCGCCACAATCCCGATGTGATTTTCTTTCTCCATAGTATGAGTTTAAGTTCTTATTGGTCGTTAAATCGTTTTCCACTCTCATAATGACCGGTGCAGGTGACCTGTCCGTTAGCATCCTTTTCTACGAATTTACCATCACGAACATCGTCTACATAAGAGCCTTCAAAACGTTTGCCGTCTTTCGTCTCTTCTATACAGCGACCATTACGCTTGCCATTACGATAAGTTCCTTTGAAACGCGTACCATTGGCATAGTGAATGATAACTTCACCGTCTATCTTTCCGTTGCGGAATGTACCCTCAAAGACATCACCGTCTTTCTTCGACAGTTTGCCTTGACCATTGAGTTGGTCATTCTTCCATTGACCTTCGTACTTGTCGCCATTGGCCCATACAAAGGTACCCTCTCCATCACGATCTCCCTGATTGAAGTGACCGGTATATTGGTCTCCATTAGCATAGCGGAAAATGCCTTCTCCCGTACGCTCGCCTTGGTCATAGTCACCTTCATACTGGTCACCGTTTTGGAAAATATAGATGCCACGGCCTTGCTGGATATCGTCTTTCCACATTCCTTTATAGACGTCGCCGTCAGCATATTTGTTCACGCCATATCCAGAGCGCTGGTTGTTCTCCCAATTGCCACGGTAGGTGGTTCCATCGCCCCAGTCGAAGAAGCCTTTGCCTTCTTTCTTATCGTTCTTCCACTGACCATCATAATAGGCACCGGTAGAGAAAGTGTATTTACCCTTACCTTGCCGCATGTCATGGAACCAGTCGCCGTCGTAGACGTCACCATTGAAATAATACATCACTCCATGCCCCTGCTGATAGTCACGGAACCAAAGGCCTACATATTTATTATTGTTGCTGAAGTAATAAGTACCACGACCATGCTGTTGATTCAGCACCCATTCACCATCATACTTCTCACCATCAGCAAAAGTGTAGACGCCATGACCCTGACGTTTACCCTTGACAAAGTCGCCGTCATAGGTATTGCCATTTTCAAAAACCTCACTCCCTTTGCCATTGGGCTTACCCGATGACATCTCACCTTTATAAGTTCCTTTGATACCCATCTCCTCTATCTGACATGTGCCGATAGTTATTTTCTGGGCTGAAGCCAACAATGGCATGGCAAGGAAGTAGATAAAAAATATGTATTTTTTCACGATGAATTGTCTTTATCAATGTTGGTTCAAAGATAAGCATAATATTTGAGAACACACATCATAACCAATCTTATTTAAGTCATTGTGACAAAATTTTAATGACATTAAGCAAGACAAAGCATTAGATTTTGTAATTTTGCAAGTAAGAACAAGAAAACAGAATAATAATAAACAATATTATGCACTTCATTGCAATTATCCCCGCCCGTTACGCTTCTACGCGCTTTCCGGGCAAACCGCTTGCTTTGCTTGCAGGCAAGCCTGTCATCGAACATGTCTATGAACAAGTGACCAAGGTTCTCCCAGAAGCCTGGGTTGCCACTGACGATGAACGTATCTTCAAAGCCGTCAAAGCTTTTGGAGGCAATGCCGTTATGACCCGTTCCGATCACAAGAGCGGCACGGACCGCATCGAAGAGGCAGCAGAAAAAATCAACACGAATGCTGATGTCATTGTTAACGTCCAAGGTGACGAACCTTTCATCCAACCTTCTCAGATAAAGACGTTGTGTGGACTCTTTGACAATCCGTCAACACAGATTGCCACTTTAGGAAAGCCTTTCACCTCCATGGACGCGGTTAAGAATCCTAACTCTCCCAAGATTGTGACAGACAACAATGGATTCGCCCTCTACTTCTCGCGCTCCGTCATTCCTTTTGTACGCGGGAAAGAAGAAGCCACATGGCTTGACAACTATCCATATCTGAAGCATTTAGGCATCTACGCTTATCGCCGGGAGGTGCTCCGCGAGGTCACCCAGCTTCCGCAGTCATCCTTGGAGCAAGCTGAGAGCCTAGAACAGTTACGTTGGCTTCAAAACGGCTACCGCATCCGTGTAGGTATCACAGATGTAGAGACTGTGGGTATCGATACACCACAAGACTTGGAAAGAGCAGAGCAGTTTTACGCTACGCTAAAGAATAAGGAATAAAGAAGAAAGAATATATTTCGCTACGCTAAAGAATAAAGAATAAAGAAGAAAGAACACATTAGTCCAAGACAAAAAAGAATACTGAACACAGAGGTTTACCCTTACTGTATTCAGTATTCTTTTTTCTTTCTTCTTTATTCTTTAGCTAAGCACGTAGTGCGAAGCGTTTTTATTCTTTAGCGAAGCACGTTGTGCGAAGCGTTACTTGATGATTCCCTGCTCTACGAAGATCTTCTTCAAGGCTTGAACACCACGCTCAACCTGCTCCTTGGTATGAGTAGCCATGAGTGCAAAACGAACGAGTGTATCCTGAGGTGCGCAAGCAGGAGGAATAACCGGGTTGATGAACACACCTGCATCGAAAGCAAGCTTTGTTACCAAGAACGTTTTTGTATCATCGCGGACATAGAGCGGAATGATTGGGCTCTCAGTCTCACCAATCTCGAAACCTTCTTCACGGAAACGCTTAAGGGCATAATTGGTAACATCCCATAGACGCTGACGACGCTCTGGCTCATTCTGAATAATATGAAGAGCTTCCAAAGCACAAGCTGTAGCTGCTGGCGTATCACTTGCTGAGAAGATGTATGTACGAGACGTATGGCGAAGATAGTTGATTGTGTCCCAGTCGGAAGCGATAAAGCCTCCGATAGAAGCCAGACTCTTTGAGAATGTACCCATGATGAGGTCGATATCGTCTTGAAGACCGAAATGATGGCAAACACCACGACCGCCCTCGCCAAACACGCCAAGACCATGAGCCTCGTCAACCATAATAGAGCAGTTGTATTTATGCTTGAGTTCTACAATCTCAGGGAGCTTGGCAAGGTCGCCTTCCATAGAGAAGACACCGTCAACAACAATCAGCTTAATGGCATCATGCGGCAGTTTCTCAAGGATACGCTCTAAGTCTGCCATGTCATTGTGCTTATAATGCAACTGAGTGGCAAAGCTCAGACGGCGTCCGTCAACGATAGAAGCGTGGTCGCGGTCATCACAAATAAGGTAGTCACCACGACCAACCACTGCGGGAATGACACCGGAGTTGACAGAGAAACCTGTTGAGAAACAAAGGGCTGCGTCTTTATGCTCATACTCAGCAAGCTCTTTCTCGAGTTGCACGTGGATGTCGAGCGTTCCATTAAGGAAACGGCTTCCTGCACATCCGGAGCCATACTTGTCAAGTGCAGCCTTACCTGCATCAATAATACGCTGGTCTCCTGTGAGGCCTGTGTAGGCATTACTTCCGAACATTAGGATCTTACGGCCGCCCATGATCACTTCAGGACCCTGCTTGCTCGTAATCTCTCTGAAATAAGGGTATACGCCCTCCTCCATGTACTTCTGAGGTACACGATAATGCTTATATCTTTCTGTTAACTGTCCCATTTTTAATAGGTGAAGAATTTGCTAACTATCTATTATGGGTTGCAAAGTTACAAAGAAATCTAATTAATAAGCAAGAAATCAGCCACAAAACGTCTTATTAACAAAAAAAAACGAGTTTCCGAGCCTTCCTCTATGAGGAATGTATTATTTTTGCAACTAAAACGTATCTCTAATGAAAAGAGTTAGATTCATCATCAACCCCATCTCTGGAACAGTGAGCAAGTCCGGTATTCCAGAGGCTATCGACGAGTATTTAGACAAGTCGAAATTTAGCTATGAGATTCTGGAAACGCAATATGCAGGGCAAGCAGAAGAGATGTCCAGAGAGGCAGCAAAGGAAGGTATTGACGTCGTCGTGGCTATTGGCGGTGACGGCACCGTCAACGAAGTAGCACGTGGCATCACTCACACATCCACCGCCTTAGGAATCATCCCATGTGGGTCTGGAAACGGACTGGCACGTCATCTTCTTATACCTATTAATATAAAGAAGAGTCTGGAGATCATCAACGCATGTGAAATACATGACCTGGACTATGGCAATATCAACGGCCATGACTTTTTCTGCACCTGTGGCATGGGCTTTGATGCTTTCATTAGTTTTAAGTTTGCCGAAGCTGGCAAGCGTGGACCTATAACGTACGTCCAACAAGTATTAGAGACAGGAATAAAATATAAGCCTCAGACCTATGAGCTGAGCACGGATGAAGACACAAAGACCTACAAGGCGTTTCTTGTCACTTGCGCTAACGCTTCACAGTGGGGTAATAATGCCTATATCGCGCCACAAGCAAGTATGAGTGACGGATTAATGGATGTCGTTATCATGGAGCCCTTCGACTTGATTGAAGCACCACAGATCGCCATTGACATATTCAGCAAGACTTTGGACAAGAGTTCACGTATCAAGACCTTCCGCACCCGCCATCTACACGTTCATCGTTCTGAAGAAGGACCTATCCACTTCGATGGTGAACCGACTTTGGCAGGCACCGACATTGATGTCAGTGTCGTACCTAAAGGCATTAAAGTGGTGGTTAATCCTGATGGTGACAAAAGTCAGCGCAAGCCAAATATGTTTCAGACAGCCGCCTGCGAGATGTTCAACGATATTAGCACCATCCATGATGACATAATCCACCATACCCAGCGAGGATTGAAGCTCACCAAGATCCTTCAGAAGAAGATTACCAAGAACCTCCCAGGTATATAAAGCGCGTTAAAATATAAAAATTAGAAAAAACCACAGATAAATTTCGTTTTCACCAAGATTATTAGTAATTTTGCACACTCGAAAAACAACATCGACAAATAGTTGAGAATAAACAAGATATAAATAAAGAAATATACAAGATGACAAAAGCAGATATCATCAACGAGATTGCTGAACAGACGGGCTTGCAGAGAAAAGAAGTTTCCGTAGTTGTGGAAGCATTTATGGAGACTGTGAAGCGCACCATGCTTGACAAGAAGGAGAATGTTTATCTCCGTGGATTCGGCAGCTTCATCATCAAGCACCGTGCAACAAAGACCGCACGCGACATCGGCAAGGACATGACCATCACCATTGCTGCTCACGATATTCCCGCTTTCAAGCCGGCTAAGGTCTTCGTGGATGAAATGAAAGGCGAATAAAAAAGACTAATAAAGAGTCTTTTATAAAGATATTATATACAACAACATTATTTAAACTTATTATTATGCCAAACGGTAAAAAGAAGAAAGGCCACAAGATGGCTACGCATAAGCGCAAAAAGAGACTGCGCAAGAACCGTCATAAGAGCAAGTAAGCCCGAGCGACAGTTCCAAGAAGGGGCATGCCCTATGAGGCTTGCCCCTTTTTTCAATTAAAGAAAATGGTTGTCGGAGAGACAACAGAGAAAAACACCATCAGAAATGACAAGTGAAGTAATAATCGATGTCAAGCCTAAAGAGATTTCCATTGCCTTGCTTGAGGACAAACGACTGGTTGAATACCAGAACGAGTCTCGCTCGGCCAATTACTCTGTAGGCAACATCTACGTTGCCAAAGTGAAGAAGCTCATGCCGGGTCTCAACGCATGTTTCGTAGATGTAGGTTATGAACGCGATGCTTTCTTGCATTATCTTGATCTGGGTAGTCAATTTAACTCTTACGCAAAGTACCTCAAGCAGGTAGAAAGTGATCGGAAACATCTCGTGCCCTTTGCTAAGGCTTCACGCCAGCCCGATCTTCAGAAAGACGGCAGCGTACAGCAGACGCTCAAGGTGGGACAAGAGGTTCTCGTACAAATTGTAAAGGAGCCTATCTCTACTAAAGGCCCGCGCTTGACAGCTGAACTGAGCTTTGCAGGACGTTTCCTCGTCCTTATCCCCTTTGGTGACAAGGTTTCAGTATCGTCTAAGATCAAGAGCGGCGAAGAGAAGTCAAGGCTTAAACAACTTATTCAAAGCATCAAGCCTAAAAACTGTGGTGTCATCGTGCGCACAGTAGCAGAAGGCAAAAGAGTAGCTGAGCTCGATGCAGAGTTGAAGATCCTCACAAGCAGATGGCAAGATGCTATCAACAAGGTACAAAAGACGCAACATCGTCCTCAACTCGTCTACGAAGAGACAGGTAGAGCCGTTGCCATGTTGCGCGATCTTTTCAATCCTACCTACGAGAACATCTATGTCAACGATGAGGCGATCTGTAAAGAGGTAAAAGATTATGTGACGTTGATAGCCCCGGATAAGGCTAACATTGTGAAGATGTACACTGGCAAAGTGCCTATCTTCGACAATTTCAATGTCACCAAGCAAATTAAAGCAAGCTTTGGCAAGGTCGTCAACTATGCACACGGTGCCTATCTCATCATTGAGCACACCGAAGCCATGCATGTGGTAGATGTCAACAGCGGCAACAGGTCGAAAAATCAGAATGGGCAGGAAGGCACAGCACTCGACACGAACCTCGGTGCTGCCGATGAGCTCGCCCGGCAATTAAGACTACGTGATATGGGAGGAATCATCGTAGTGGACTTTATCGACATGAACCTTGCCGAAGACCGTCAGATGCTCTATGAGCGTATGTGCAAGGACATGCAGAAAGACCGTGCACGTCACAACATCTTGCCGCTGAGCAAGTTTGGACTGATGCAGATCACACGCCAGCGCGTACGCCCCGCTATGGACGTCAATGTGGAGGAGGATTGTCCCACATGCGGAGGCACTGGAAAGATTCGCTCCAGTTTCCTGTTCACAGATCAGCTTGAGAGAAAAATTGACCAACTCGTCAACAAGATAGGCATTAAGAAGTTCTATCTCTATGTTCACCCTTACGTTGCGGCTTATATCAATCAAGGCATTGTGAGTCTCAAGCGTAAGTGGCAGATGAAGTATGGATTTGGAGTACACGTCTACTCTTCTCAGAAGCTCGCTTTCCTACAGTACGAGTTCTATGACGACAAAGGTGAGTTCATAGACATGAAGGAAGAGAACGAGACTAAGTAGATATTAAAACGTTACTCTGTAACTCAAAAAACGCCGTATTCCACGAAAGGAGTACGGCGTTTATTATAAGATCATTATTATGCGTTTGGTATAACCTTAAACCTTATGCGGAACGTATGCGTAGGCTCATCCCAGTTGGTTCCGAGGAGCTCAAACTTACCTATCTGCGAAGTTGAGCGCACGTGCTTGCCGATACACGGACAGACATCGTAGTCGCCGATACGCACGATACGGATAGCCTCAGAAGCATCCTTTGGCAGACGGTCAAGGGAGATACCTTCAGGCAGATGGTTACGGTCTACCGTCTCATAAGTCACCGGCATGTCGGCTGCTATCAGGCGGTTCATTTCATCCTCAATAGCTTTCTCCTCCTGACGGGTCGGCTTATGATCAAGCACATAACTTATCTTGCTCTTCTTGCGCTCGATATGCGCATTGCGTGAACGCTCACATCCGAACATCCTTATCATCAACTGATTGAGCAGGTGCTCGGCAGTATGTGCCGGCGGGAACTCGTTCTTCGCGTGCTCATTGAGCGCATAGGCATCGTCTCTCATCTTGATATTGAACTTAAGAATTCTTGCACCATAAGGAGGTATCGACATCGACACAGCACTATCTTTCTTCAGAGCAAGTTCGATCTTCTCACCTGTCAGCAAGTCTGAAGCGGTGACATTGCGCTCGGGAAGTCCAAGGAAATCGAAAGCATGAGAAGGAATGACGACAGACACATTCACCTCCGGCCTTGAGAAATTGGCTACAACCAGCAACACGTCATCATCCTTCTTACGAAGGAAAGCGTATTGGCAACGGGGATTGAATTGCCACGACTGTGTGTTGACATACATAAGGTCGAAGCAGTCACCTTCGCGAATGGCTTTCTCGCGATTGGCAATACGCAACACATTGCGATAAACTGATCGAAGCTGTTTTTCCTTGTCAGTAAGCCCATCAGGTGTAAAGAACTCGCGACGCACGGAGTCGACACACCAATAGTCGAAGATTGTCGTCCGGCCATCAGGTCCGGAGAAGCCTTCATAATCCATGCCATGCTCACCCAGCTCCTGACCGAAGTAGACCATGAACGGGTTCTTCTGCAACAGCGCAGCCACAACAAGCGCAGGCACTGCCTGGGCTCCGTCGCCACAGAAGAAGTCGCTGGCGATACGCTGTTCATCATGGTTTTCAAGGAAGTAGAGCATGTGATCCTTGATATCGTCCGTATTCTGCCAGCACCATGTGATACTGTTAGCCGGACGACGCTCACACACAACATCGCGCAAGCAGTCGTACATACCCACCTTATCGTAGAGATAATCAAAGCCTGAGGCTACATAGGTACGATACTGGTTCGTATCATAGACTTCACCAATAAAGATGACATGCGGGAAGCGCTCTTTGACGATGGCCGTGGCATAAGCCCAAAAGGCAGCTGGCACCATCTCAGCCATGTCGCAGCGGAAGCCGTCAATGCCTTTGCCTGCCCAGAAGAGCAGAATATCGGTCATCTTCTTCCACGTATCGGGGATAGGGTTGAAATGATAGCTCCGCCCACCGGCATCACAATAGTCGATACCGTAGTTGAGCTTCACCGTCTCGTACCAGTCGTACTTACCCGGTGTAGCATTAAACTTGTCATTGCCTGTACACTTTGCCGGATTCTCCACATAAGGCTCTTCACCTTCTGCAGGAGCCACGGGACTGACGAAGGGAGTCCCAGGACAATAATAAAAGTTGTTTTGTGGATCGAAGTGCTTGCTTGTATCGTCGTCGGCACCAAGATCTCGCACGCCATCCGGCAAGTTGATGCTATGATATTCGCGTGCAACGTGGTTCGGCACGAAGTCGATGATGACCTTCATTCCGGCCAAATGCGTACGGTCAACAAGCTCCTCAAACTCCAACATGCGATTCGGCACATTGACAGCAATATCCGGGTCAATGTCGTAATAATCCGTGATGGCATAAGGAGAGCCTGCCTTACCCTTGACTACACAAGGATGTTGGCGAGGAATGCCATACTGCGTGTAGTCGGTTGTTGTAGCATGCCGGATAACACCCGTATACCACACATGCGTAAAACCCATATCGTGGATCTTACGCAAGCGCACTACATCGAAATCGTTCATCTTCCCCACTCCATTCTCGGCAAGCGTACCATCCTTCTTGCGAGTAGAATTACGATTGCCGAAAAGACGAGTGAGGACTTGATATATCAGTATTTTTCTATTCATCCGGTTATGCTATTCCGTGAGCGGAAACAGCCTTGTCAATACGACGAATCATTCCCTGGAGAGCCTTGCCAGGACCACACTCTGTGAAATCATCAGCTCCGTCGGCAATCATGTTCTGAACACTCTTAGTCCAGCGTACAGGACTTGTCAGCTGAGCAATGAGGTTAGCCTGGATCTCCTTAGGATCAGTATGTGGCTTAGCATCCACGTTCTGATAAACGGGGCACTTAGGAGCAGAGAACTGTGTCTTCTCAATAGCAGCCTGAAGCTCATCCTTGGCGGGCTGCATCAGCGGAGAGTGGAAAGCGCCACCCACAGCCAACGGCAGAGCACGCTTTGCACCGGCAGCCTTCAGTTTCTCACAAGCCTCGGCAATGGCCTCTTTCTCACCGGAAATAACGAGCTGACCCGGACAGTTGTAGTTAGCAGCCACAACGACCTTGCCTTCCTTGCTCACTTCCTCGCATACCTGCTCAACAGTCTCATCAGGCAGAGCGATGATGGCAGCCATTGTACCTGGATTCTTCTCGCAAGCTTTCTGCATGGCATTGGCACGAGCAGCGACAAGCTTCAGACCATCCTCAAAACTCAGCGCACCACTGGCTACGAGTGCAGAGAACTCACCGAGAGAGTGACCGGCAACCATAGCGGGCTTGAACTCATCGCCAAGGCAAAGAGCAGAGATAACACTGTGAAGGAAAACGGCGGGCTGAGTGACCTTCGTCTCTTTCAGCTGCTCATCAGTACCAGCGAACATGATGTCCGTGATCTTGAAGCCGAGAATCTCGTCAGCCTTATCGAAGAGCTCCTTAGCAAGAGCGTTGTTCTCATACAAATCCTTGCCCATACCCACAAACTGTGAGCCTTGTCCGGGGAATACAAATGCTTTCATTATTAATTATTCTGTTTATAGTTTCCTTTAGTTTGCAAAGTTAACAAAAATATTTGAGTTCCTATATTGTTTCAGTGTGAAACTAACAAAAAAGAAAAGTCCCATCCACCTTGCGGCGAATGGGACTTCGTATTGTTGATGCTTTACAGTGCAAGAATAATATGCATATTACTCTGCTGCGGGAGCCTGCTCTTCAGCCTTAGCCTCCTCTGCGGGAGCCTCTGCCTTAGGAGCTTCCTCAGCCTTAGGAGCCTCTTCAGCTGCCTTCGGCTCGGGCTGGTTCTCAGCAACAACCTTCACAGGAACCTTTACCTCAACGTCCTTGTGGAAGTGTACAGTAGCCTCGAACTCACCGACCTTACGAGCCTCACGCATGGTGATGATCTTACGGTCGATCTCGATACCCTGCTTAGCGAGCTCCTCAGCCACCTTAGCGGGACCGACAGAGCCATACAGATGACCTGTAGCAGCAACCTTGGCAGCCACTGTGACAACGACATCCTTGAGCTGCTCAGCACGCTTTTCAGCGTCAGCCTTCAGAGCTGCGAGCTTGGTAGCCTGCTGCTTCATGTTCTCAGCGAGGATCTTCTTAGCGCTCTCAGAAGCGATAACGCCCTTGCCTGTAGGGATGAGATAGTTACGGCCATAGCCGCTCTTAACGTTCACAATCTCGTTCTTGTAACCAAGACCGATGATATCTTCTTTCAGAATGATTTCCATATCTTAGCCTCCTCCTTATTATTTCAACAAATCGGTTACGAATGGAAGCAGGGCAATCTGACGGGCACGCTTCACAGCCTGTGCCACGCGACGCTGATACTTCAGAGAAGTGCCGGTGATACGGCGGGGAAGAATCTTACCCTGCTCGTTGAGGAACTTCTTGAGGAACTCAGGATCCTTGTAATCGATGTACTTGATACCGCTCTTCTTGAAACGGCAATACTTCTTCTTTCTTGTGTCAATAGAAGGAGCGGTGAGATAACGAATCTCACTGTTGTTTGCACGTGTGTTGTTCTGCTCAGCCATGATTATGCCTCCAATTTTTTACCCAGTTTAGCGCGACGCTTCTCTGCATAAGCAGCAGCATACTTGTCGAGCTTCACGGTCATGAAACGGATTACTTTCTCGTCGCGGCGGAAGCCGGTCTCGAGTGTGTTGATTACTGACGGCTCTGCCTTGAACTCGAGCAGGCAATAGAAGCCTGTCGATTTCTTCTCAATGGCGTAAGCCATCTTCTTAAGTCCCCAGGCCTCTTCATTCAGAATCTCAGCACCATTATCGGTGAGCAGTTTCTTGAACTTAGCGGCCGTTTCCTTCATCTGTTCATCAGACAAAACGGGAGTCAAAATGAAAACGGTCTCGTATTGATTCATACTACTTTGAAATGAATAATTTGTTGTTTTGCAAAAATGCGGCTGCAAAGGTACGCTTTTTTATCTGAATATCAATGCCATACCACTTCTTACTTCTATTATTTAACAAATATTATTATCAATCCCCCACTTTTCTTTGTACTTTTGCACCGCAAACAAGAAATTACCATGCATAAATCATTTACTTTCCTTGTAAAAGTATTCACGACGATACAGAGGGTCACAAAGAAGGCTTCTAAGCATGTCGGCTTGCCGTTTGTCTACGGCGGCGTGCTGCTCTTGGCAATATTCTATTTCACGGGCCTGACAAACTACAACTGGCTCACGCTTCTCCCCGTTCTCTGCATCTTAGCAGGTATCGTGGGATACGTAAAAAGTGAGAAGCGTAAAAGTGCATATTGATTATTTGACGTTCGACAAACAATTATTTGACGTTCGACAAACAATCTGCTGACGTTCGACAAACAATTGGCTGACGTTCGACAAACAATTGGCTGACGTTCGGCGGCAAATGAAACAGAACCTATTAGGCCCTGCGATTCTTCCTATTAAGGCCTGCGATTCTTCTTATTAGTCCATTCGATTCTTATAGTCTTCGTACGTGTATTCTCGCAGAAGCTCAAGATCACCATCTTCTTTAGCCAACATGATAGAAGGGTGAGAGATGCCATTGAACATGTTGGTCTTCACTGTCGTATAATGGAGCATATCCTCAAAGATGACGTTCTCTCCTACCTGAAGCTCATGATCAAACTGCCAGTAACCCATAAAATCGCCACTGAGGCATGAGTCGCCACCTAAGCGATAGACATGTTCTCCCTCATTCTTATCCAGTGTTTTGGCAAAGCGCACGGCTGGCTTGTAAGGCATCTCCAAGCAGTCAGGCATATGGCAAGTGAAGCTCACATTAAGAATAGCCGTGCGGATGCCTTTATCCTCTACAACGTCTACAACTTGACTCACCAAAGGCCCAGTTTGCCAACCAAATGCACTACCGGGTTCAAGTATCACTTTAAGCCATGGATAACGCTTGTGAAAACCTTTAAGCGTCTCAATGAGCAAATCGACATTATAACCTTTTCGCGTCATAAGATGTCCGCCACCGAAGTTGATCCACTTCAGTTGCTTGAACCATCCTGAGAACTTGTCCTCAATATGACTGAGTGAGCGCACAAAAGTCTCCGCACTGCTTTCACAGTGACAATGACAATGGAAGCCATCAATATAATCGGGCAACTGTGCGGGGAGCTTATCAGCACTGATTCCGAAGCGTGTGCCCGGAGCGCATGGATTGTATATTTCTGTCTCCACCTCACTGTATTCAGGGTTCACGCGAAGGCCGAGACTGATAGACGGATTGACGGCTTTCGTACGCTCTGCAAAACGCTCCATCTGGGTCAAGGAGTTGAACGACAGATGCGAGGAGCAACGAGCGATATCGTCAATCTCATAATCGGTGTAAGCCGGAGAGAACGTGTGCGTCGGGCTTCCGAACTCTTCTCTGCCTAATCGGGCCTCATAGAGTGAGGAGGCTGTTGTAGCTGAGATATACTCACGGAAGATGGGGAAAGTCTTCCAAAGCGCATAAGCCTTGAAAGCAAGGATGATCTCAACATCGGCAGCCTTAGCCACACTGGATATCAACTCAAGATTCTTACGAAGACGGGCTTCCTCAAGAACGTAGGCAGGGCGTGAAAGACCCTCAAAAGTGGTGAGATTAATATGCATAAATCAATATTTTGTGCAAAGTTAGTTTTTATTTTCCGATTTTATTGCTAATGTGGAAGAAAATTAATACTTTTGCAACACACTTCTATTATAACGTAAAAATGAGTGCAGATAAAAACTCTTTCTTAGTGTTCTCCGGCACTAACACTCGCTATTTAGCAGAAAAGATCTGTCAGGAGCTGGGTTGCCCGTTGGGTAACCTTGTCGTAACCAAATTCTCGGACGGCGAGTTTGCTGTCTCCTATGAGGAGTCTATTCGCGGAAAAGATGTGTTCCTTGTGCAGAGCACCTTCCCCAACTCAGACAACCTCATGGAGCTGTTGCTGATGATTGATGCAGCTAAGCGTGCATCAGCAAGCCACATTATTGCTGTCATCCCCTACTTCGGCTGGGCACGTCAGGACCGCAAGGACAAGCCCCGTGTGAGCATCGGCGCTAAGCTCGTAGCAGACATGCTGTCAGCTGCAGGCATCGACCGTCTGATCACGATGGATCTCCACGCAGATCAGATTCAGGGTTTCTTCAATGTTCCTGTGGATCACCTCTATGCCAGCAACATCCTGTTGCCCTACGTACAGAGCCTCCATCTTGACGACCTCGTCATCGCATCTCCGGATGTAGGCGGTTCAAAGCGCGCCAACACTTACGCTAAGTATCTTGGTTGCCCGCTGGTGCTCTGCAACAAGACTCGCGCTCGTGCCAATGTTGTTGAGAGCATGCAGATTATCGGTGATGTGAAGGGTAAGAATGTGGTTATCGTAGATGATATGGTAGATACAGCTGGTACTATCACGAAGGCTGCTAACATCATGATTGAAGGCGGTGCTAAGAGTGTTCGTGCTTGTGCTTCTCACTGCGTGATGAGTGGTCCTGCATCTGAGCGTGTCCAGAACTCTGCTTTGGAAGAGATCGTCTTTACCGACTCCATCCCTTACACACAGCGTTGCTCTAAGGTAAAGCAGCTCAGCGTTGCTGCTCTCTTCGCAGAAACTATCCGCCGCGTAGAAAGCCACGAGAGCATCAGCTCACAGTATCTGGTATAAGCATCAGCATACAGTATCTGGTATACACATTGTTATATATATAGCGAAAGGGCGGCCCATGTGGTCGCCCTTTCTTGTAGTTCTGTGTGCCGCCGTTTACGGCGGCAGTCTTGTGTGTCGCCGCCCTCGGCGGCAACCTCCTATCCTTCCAGCCTCTCCTTTATCTTCTTCACCGCAATATGATAGCTTGCTTTGAGCGCTCCCTCTGAGGTGCCGAGGATTTTGCTCATCTCCGAGTATTTCATCTCATCATAATAGCGCATCGTGAAGACTGCACGCTGCACATCCGGCAGACCAGCTATCGCGGCCTGGAGACGGGCCTGAGCCTCGTCACCATCGAAATAGTCATCAGCCATCAACTGACGCACAACGTTGCCAGCCTCGGGAGAATCAAGAGCCGTAGCGTTTCTTGAACGTCTCAAGAAGTCGATAGCCTCATTGACAGCAATACGATAGAGCCATGTGGAGAACTTTGCCTTACCCTCATACCGATCAAGGTTAACCCATGCTTTGAAAAACGTCTCCTGTAACACATCATCTGCGTCGTCATGACTCAGAACGATGTGCCTTATCTTCCAGTAGAGTGGCTCACTGTACTTAGCCACCACACTGGAGAAAGCACGCTCACGCGTTGCAGGGTCTGCTAAGAGACTCAGCAGATGCTTGTCTTCCTTATTCTCCACTACCTGAAGCTTGACTGGTTACAAATAGTTCTTAAGATAATCGTATATCACGCTGTCGTAGCCATAAAGGTCGTTATAAGTCCTCAACACTCCGTTCACATCAGGATAAAGCGTAAAATACCAGATGAAGACTGGCACCTTAGGACCGACGTCAGCCTTCCCAATGAGCATATTACGCTTTAGCGTATCGGCTACAGCTTTCTGCTGGGGAGAGAGTTCATCTTTACTCTTGCCAAGCGGAGACACATCAGCATGAATAGAATACCATATCTTATCAATCGTCTTCTGATTGTCTTTTCCCAAGAGGAAGGAAGCCAACTGGAAGGGCTTCTCTACACGGATACATCCATGGCTCACATCGCGATCTGACTGACAGAAGACTCCTTTTGAAGAGGTGTCATGCAGATAAATAGACAACCCGTTATTGAAACGGAAGATGAGTCGTCCCAACGCATTGCCTTCACCACCTTCTTGGATAGCCAGCTGACTACCATTGAGAAGTGCATCAGGGGAAGCTGCATAAGGAGGGATATTCCTGCCCGTAGCGCGGTCACGAATAAAATAATGCTTCGATGCGAAATACCCTCTGCTGCCTAAGCGATGGATAATGCTCTTCTTGACAATGCTCCGTGGCATGATCCACTGTGGATTGACATCTATCCTGTAGATAGAGCCTTGAAGAAGCGGAGTCTTAGTCTTCATAGCCCCACAGCCGATACGCATGCTCAAAGCTTCATCCTCACCCTTTGCCAAGAGATGGAGCGAGGGGAGGTTGACCAACACATATTTGTCATGATTCCAAGGATAATCTTTCATCCGCCAACGGCTTCTCTCAAGATTTACCAAAATACGCTGGCGGCCTATGAGTCGCGCGGAATCGGTGTGAAGAGAATTGACCAGCTGAGTATACAAAGGCGAATGTGGCTCACAAGAATCAAGGAAAGCTACCAAAGCACCCCGCCCTGCCTCATGCAGTGCATCTTCATAGAATCGTTTACTGGGTCTCGGACTATCCAGCGCATAAAGCTCACGATAAGACCGGGAAGAAGGGTCCTTTGGATCAGTGAGATCTAAACGATTGAACAAATTATTCGGAATGGAATAACCATAACGTTGCCCTGCTGCAAAACGGAACAAAGCCTTCGTAAGATTATACTCTAATCGTGCAAACACCTTGCTGGCTCGATGAGTCTTATCAAAACGAAGTGCATGAATACACTCCAAGTCCTGTTTAATCTGAGGAGCCCGGAATCGCGAAGGATTAAAACCAATCTTTTCAACTTCGTTCAACCTCTCCAACAACGTATCAGCATCTGCGATAACACCTTTGCGGCTCACCCAAATGAGAGGGCCACGCCTATCATAGTATTTCTTTGCATAGAAGTCGCTCAGCGTACTGTCACTATCATTAGCAACCATACGCCTCAATTCCTTCCTCACCTTACTTTCTGAGAGTCGGCAAGAAGGGAGAACAAGCGCATCATAATAAGACAAAGAGAGATCAGCGTTGGGATTAGGCTTCCTCTCATTGCAAGACGTAAGAATAGCTACCGCACAAACGAATATTAATGTTAGCCTATGCGACAGCAATCTTTCTGACAACATTACCTACCTTTACTATATAGACTCCGTGCATGAGGTTCAAGTTCCAAGTTTTGTCGTCACTATCTATTTTCTGGCACATCACACGAGAGCCTGTGATACTATAAACATTCAGTGTATAACCACTGGCGCCCGTCACTCTGAGTGTCGTACCGGAGAAATATATATTGATAGACGAAAAGGCATAGGCCTCCGCTACCATAGGCGAGGAAACCGTCTCTGCACCCGCCATGCATGGCATCATAGCCAGCATAAAAGCGATTGAAAGTAAAAGTTTTCTCATAAGCATATCTTTTTATTGTATTACTCTTATTTATTATTGTCCTACTTGAGAGCTATTCGCAAATGTCCATTGTATGATACCATGACATCTACCTGATAGCTACCCATGCTGTCACCCGGCTTAATGAGCGATGCCGTGTAGTGAATGCCTTGGCTGTCGCAGTGATCAAACGTAAGGTCACTGAGAATACTTGACCGCAAGAACTCAGCTGGCACCCACTTGGAGAATTGACGTTTATTGAAATCACCTCCAAACAATCGGTCTGCACCATGGTAGACGTTGAAGTTGATGATATTGTCATAGTAGACATTGTCCACCTCCACTCCATCATCGTTGTATGTTGGGCTACTCACTTTATACGTTGTCGGATTCACCTGAACGTAACAGTGATACCTCTCTCCACCATACATGATAACCGTATCACGCTTGATCAACTGATTCTGGTTGATAGGCAACGGGTGTTTTGTGGAGAAGAATGTGGCATCATCAGGATCATCACTCAGGACACATCTCACCTCATCTCCGTTCTGATTGCGGAAGACAAAAAGATGACGTGTCTGCTTGACAATGGGATATTTCGCCTCATTAGCACCATGAAGCACTAATGTGTCGTCGAAGATCTGGAAATATACAGGCTGGGAAGTTGAGTCAGGATAATAGATTGTATCGCCCTTAGCTTTGAAAGCGACATCCTGCTCATCCTCATCCACCCAAATACCCTGAAGCATCTTCTTAGCGGCGAAATCTTCTTGCCTTGCTTCCTGAGCCTTCCCTCTTCCCTTCCGGCATGAGCCCATACTCAAGCCAAGAAGAAGGATTGCCATGATGAGAAACCATTTGGAATATCTCATACTAATTGATTAATCAAACAAATCGGCTTCAGCAAAGCTCTTGCCTTTCAAATCTTTAGGACTTGTAAGTACGTCCTTCGGATCAATAGGCCATTTAATACCAACGGTCTCATCGTTCCATCGAATGCTTGCCTCATGCTGAGGAGCATAAATATTATCTACTTTGTAAGTAAAGATAGCTTCAGGACTCAGCACTAAGAAACCATGGGCAAAACCACGGGGGATAAACAACTGGCGTTTGTTGTCCTCAGAGAGCTCTACGGCTACATGCTTTCCAAACGTGGGTGAAGACTTACGAAGGTCTACTGCTACATCCAAGACCTTTCCTTTGATGACACGCACAAGCTTCGCCTGAGAATACTCTCCCTTCTGGTAATGCAGACCACGGAGAACGCCATAAGAAGATTTAGACTCGTTGTCCTGGATGAATTCCACGTGATGTCCGATATGAGCATCGAAATCGGCCTGTTTCCATACCTCAAAAAAGTATCCGCGTGCATCATCGAACACCTTCGGGGTAATCGTCCATACCCCTTTGATCTCAGTCTCTTCGTATTCCATTTTTAGATAAAATTTTCCAATTATCTTAGTTATGGCACAAAGATAGCAAACAATTTTGTAACAACCAACTTTCAAGCCTAATATTTTCCTTTTTACTAAAAATAGAAAGATTTTTTTGGATGTTTTGGGGCTTTTCTCTAATTTTGCATCAGTGAATGATATTAGCAGACATATCGAGATACTCCTTCTGAGCAACGACTGCGTGATTGTGCCGGGCTTTGGTGGCTTCATGGCGCATTATGTTGATGCACGGAAAGACGAGCGGGATGGCAGTTTCCTTCCGCCCATGCGAAGCATTGGCTTTAACCCGAAGGTCACGCTCAACGACTCGCTCCTCGCACAATCGTATGTCGAAGCTTATGATATCAGTTATCCCGAGGCCACAAAGCGCTTGGAACAGGAAGTTGAAGAACTGAAGCAGCGCCTCGCTGCTAATGGCTCTTATGAATTCAACGGCATTGGTACAGTGACCATCAATGAAGATGGCAACTATGAGTTCACCCCCTGTGAAGCAGGCCTTCTTACCCCTTCTCTTTACGGACTGGACAGTTTCCGCCTCAAGAAACTGGAAGAGTTGAGATCTCTTAATTTGAAAGGTAAAGAAGCACAACAAATTCATCAGACAGAACTGATATCTTCTAACAAAGACACTGACGAACAAACAGAAGCAGATCAGGAAGAACATCACAACGCTCGCATCATTGCGATATGGCGTAATGTAGCAGTAGCATGTATTGCGGCCATTGTGTTCATCCTCATTCCTTCACCGCTTGTCAACAACGCACAGTTAGCGGGGAACCATATCGACTATCGCTTGCTCAACAAGGTCATGCCGCAGGAGATGACTACTGCACAGCCGAAAATCACAAAGGCTAAGACTGCTTCTATTGCTAAAGATGAGCAGACTGATACCCAGACAACTAAAGACGAACTTTCAACAAAGGCTTCAACAGAAGTTGCACCGCAAGGGAAGTACTCAATTGTGGTAGCGAGCCATGTCACAAAGGCTAATGCCAAAGCATATACAGAGGATTTAACGAACCGCGGCTTCAAGGATGTCTATGTTCATCAGGGAGCTCATGTAAAGGTTCTGATGGGTCACTATCTCACTCGTGAAGATGCAATGAAAGCATTAAATAGTCTCAACAATAAAGACGAGTTCTCCGGTGCGTGGGTCATTGATTTGCCCTGATCGGAGGAGTTCTCATGTGCTTCTGATTTATCTTTACCCTTAACTTATTACTTATGAAACGTGTACGTTGTCCTAAATGTGATGAGTATATCACATTTGATGAAACAAAATATACAAATTCTTCCACACTTATTTTCACATGTCCTTACTGTGGCAAGCAGTTTGGCATTCGCTTAGGCACTTCCAAGGTTCGCCCACGTCAGGACGATGAGAACCCGGAAGAGGAAGCCAAAGCCAACGACAAAGGTTGTGGGAGCATCACAGTAATAGAGAACGACTACTGCTATAAGCAGGTTATCCCTCTGCAAATGGGCGATAACACAATCGGCCGGTATATGAAAGGCAACGACATCACTACTCCCATTGAGACCGGAGACCTTACGATGGATCTGCTTCATTGTGTCATCAACGTATCTCGTAACAAACGGGGCGAACTGAAGTATGTCTTGCGTGACGGGCCTTCCAACCATGGTACGTTCCTTAATGGAGAGCGTATCAATCCTAAAGAAAAACGCATCATAGAGAATGGAGCTGTGTTCAATATCGGGGTCACGACGGTCATCTTGAACACCGAAGAAGAGGAGGATTAAGATATGGCGACAACAGAAGAGAAGACGAAAGTCTATATTAAGAACATGGTCTGCGACCGCTGTATCATGGCGGTTCACAAGACCATTGAAGATATGGGACTGAAGCCAGTCGAAGTAAAGTTAGGGAGCGCAACCATCGAAGGGACGATCAATGAAGATCAACGACAAGAACTTCGAGAGAAGCTGCAGGCCATTGGCTTTGAACTTCTTGATGATCAGCGTCAGCGCACGATAGAACAGATCCGCACGGCCATCATCGAGCTGGTTCAATACAATAATAACAACACCCCTATCAACCTCTCTGCATATCTTAGCAAGAAACTTGGACAAGATTATTCTTCCCTCTCTAAGCTCTTTTCTGAATATGCCTCGAAGACCATCGAGCGTTATTATATGGAGATGCGCATAGAGCGCGTGAAGGAGCTCCTGACCTATGGCGAGCTCACATTATCCCAGATAGCGCTGAAACTCAATTACTCCAGCACCGCTTATCTCTCCAGTCAGTTCAAATCTGTCACGGGAATGACCCCGAGCCAGTTCAAGAAAATGCAGGGAGATAAGAGGAGGAAGTTGGATGAAATTTAAAGCACTTCACCCATCACCTAAGCTTCTGGCTTCATGTCTTCATCCACGAAGGAGAAAGGAAGAAGATCTTTAATGGATTTGAAGCGATAGATTTTGCTCGTACCCGTGAGCAGGATCTCTACCGATTGATGGTAACGCGACTCCATCTGCAGGATCACTTGTCGACAAGAGCCACAAGGCGACACGGGAGTTGAACGCAAGCCGTTGGCATCAGCAGCTGCAATAGCCAGGATCATGATCGGTTGCTCGGGGTAGTTAGCCTGAGCCGCGAATACCGCCGTACGTTCAGCGCAGAGGCCTGAGGGGAAAGCAGCATTCTCTTGGTTAGCGCCAATCACTATCTTCCCGTTTTTCAGCAGCACCGCAGCTCCCACACGAAACTTACTATAAGGCGAATAAGAGTTCTTCGTAGCCTCTCGCGCCTTTTCTACAAGACGCTGCTCATCCTCCGACAGTTCCTCAAACGAGCAGGAGTCGTAATCACTCTTTAATTGTAACTTGATCATTTCTTTTCGGTTTTATCGTATTCATAGGCTCCGATATCCGGCTTATCATCACGCTTCATGCCATCGTGGTCGTCAGCAGGAGACGTTGCTGGATCAGCCTCGTCAATGGCTGCCGACTTATCACGAAGATGAAAGTCGTATATCAGATTGTCAGTATCCATCTTTTTGAAGTGTTTCTCTCCCATCGTCGTCGTGTCCTTGAGGTTCTCGAACGCGACATTGGTAAAGTGCAGACTATCTGCCGTCATCACTTTAGGTGTACGCAACATGCAGTGATCAAAGAGCCAGTCAGCCGTTGAGTCTTTTTTTGAAATAGACACTACATCATCCGCATAACCCGTTATCAACGAGTTTGTTACTCGAAGTAACTTCGAGTTTTTGTCAAGCACAGCATTCAATGCTGCACCTCGTTGTCCATCGAAGGGATAGAACTGAGCGATCGTACAACTGTTGACAGATGCATTGCCACCAAAAATGCTCAAACAATTACCGAGCGTATTCGATATCTGAGAGTTCGTAACTGTGATATTCACGTCCGTCGCGCTTAAGCCTACACCCTGACAGTTGTGGATCGTTGAATGGCTCAGGACAAGTTTCGACTGATTGACATCTGCAGAATCAGCCACAATACCATCAAACGCACTGTGGAGATCCGTATGCAAGAGTTCATTTCCATAAGAAGAAGGATAAAGTCTCACACCCTGCCACTGTCCCGGTGTGCGGTCATAAGGCAAGTAATCGAACATTCGGTCGATGCGATCACCCCGCAGTACCACATTCTCAGCAGCCGTTCCTTCGCAACGCAAGCGGCCATAGACATCGACCCCTGCATCATTGTGAAAATAGAGCGTGGTTCCTGCAGCAACTGTCAAAACCGCATTGCTGTCTACTTTCAGCCCTTTATAGATGACAACCGGAGTAGTACTGCTGATCGTCGTATCTCGCTTGATCTCCAAGCCTTTGATAAGCTGAGCGTTCCATGCCCACGCATTAAGGTTCACCTTCTGCTCTACGCCACTCTCTAACGTGAAGATGAGGTTGTCCTCATCCTTCTGAGGCGTCGCTTGGGAGGCAGTAGGCAATGTGGCTTCCACAAAGACCTGTACACTGTCTTTATTCCGGATCTCAATCTCAGACGTCTGATAGTTGTTGCCTGCTCCAAGATAGATGCCGTCGATATTCACACGGAAGCCCGAACTGCTGCCTTTCTCTTGGCGCACAGTACAACGCAGTCCATCCCCTGACCGGTTATAGACCCACATAGCGTTGTGCGCCGACGGCACATTGCAGAAGATCGTGTCGAGCGCAAGCGTGTCGGTAGAGAAAGAGAGCCGATAGGATGAAGACGTCGTGAAACTGTCATCATCCGCACATGCTCCCAGACAAGCTACTGCAAGCGTACAAAATATAAGGTTCTTTATCGTTTTCATGTATGAATCAAACGAACAAACCTACCACTTTATTGTATTGTTCGCGCGCATTAACGTTATCCGACAGATAATTGTCTATTACGATATCCGCATACTGCGCCACCACTTCTTCGGAGTTCGTTGTAGCCAGTCCCACACACATCATCTTTGCAGCCTTCACTGCTTTGAGTCCATTAATGCTATCCTCGAAGCCAACGCATTCATCAGACTGGAAACCAAATCGTTGTGCAGCCTTCAAATAGCAGTCGGGATCAGGCTTACTCTTATCGAAGTCCTCACTCGTGAGGATGGCATCGAAGAGGCTCTTGAAATCAGGATGCGCACGATAGACATTCTCCATCTTCGCGATATTACTGCTCGTCACTACAGCGGTCTTGATGTCATTAGCTCTCAACTTATCGATGAACGCACGGAAGCCAGGGATAAAGGCATAATCCATAGAGCGCTCGAAGTCATCAAGCCCCTTGGTGATTGTCTGTTGCTTCTCTGTCTCGCCTTTGAAATAACGATCATAGATCTGCACAAGTGTGGAGCCTTTGATCTTCTCAGCAAAGTCAGGCTGCTCGGGGAAGTATTGTCTTCCTACACTCCCCCAAAACTTCGTATATTGACTCTCGGTGTCTACCACGACCCCGTCCAAATCAAACAATGCTGCTTTATATGCCATTTTTATTCCTTTTCGTATATTAATTCAACTATTCACTGCAAAGTTACGATAAAAAATCAGTAACTTTGCATGGAAAAGGACAAACATGGATTTGATAACAAAATATTTTCCAAAGCTCAGCGAAACGCAGCAGAAACAGATTGATGCGCTCGATGCACTCTACCGCGACTGGAACGCGAAGATCAACGTCATCTCACGGAAAGACATCGACAATCTCTATCTCCATCATGTGCTCCACTCGTTAGCCATTGCCAACGCTATCCATTTCAAGCCTGGCACGCGCATCCTCGACTTTGGATGCGGAGGAGGCTTCCCTGGTATTCCGCTTGCCATTCTTTTCCCCGACTGCTCTTTCCGACTTATTGATGGAACGGGAAAGAAAATCACGGTAGCCACAGAAGTAGCGAAAGCCATCGGCTTAAAGAATGTAGAAGCAATACACCGCCGTGGCGAGGAAGAGAAAGATAAGTTCGATTTTGTTGTCTCACGCGCCGTCATGCCGCTCCCCGACATGGTAAAGATCGTGCGGAAGAACATCTCCAAAGAGCAGCACAACGCCCTGCCCAACGGCATCATTACGCTCAAAGGCGGGAACCTCGATGAGGAACTGAAGCCGTTCCATAAGATCGTACAGGTCACACCTGTCTCCGACTTTTTCACCGAAGAATGGTTCCAGGAGAAGAATGTTGTATATCTCCCGGTGTATTAACCCATGAGCATCGTTCGAGAAATATCAATAGTGAAGCATTAATTCAAGATAATATTATCATGCTGAATATTCAAAGATTTATCTGCAACCCCATTCGAGAGAACACATACGTGGTAAGCGATGAGACAAAAGAGTGTGTCATCGTTGATTGCGGCGCTCTTTACGAGCCTGAGAAAGAGGCTATTAAAGAATATATTGAAACTAACGGTTTAAAGCCGAAGCACCTTATTGTCACCCACGGACATGTGGATCATAACCTCGGTGATAAGTTTGTTTTCGACAACTGGGGGCTGCGCCCGGAGATAAGCACCTCCGATGAGCCCATGCTCAAGACCTTACCCGAGCAAGCCAAGAGCATTTGCGGTGTTGACAATCTCACAGCTGATGACTTCACCTATGCAGGGAAGTGCTTGGATGGAAGCGACACCATCACCTTCGGTAGTCATACATTCACAATCCTTGAGACTCCCGGTCATTCGCAGGGCGGCCTGACATTCTATTGTGAGGCTGAGAAGGTGGCGTTCACAGGCGACACGCTGTTCCAAGGCTCCATAGGACGCACCGATCTCGATGGCGGCTCGATGTTTATGATTATCCAGAGTCTCCGCATGCTCTCTCAGCTCCCCGACGATGTAAAGGTTTATCCGGGACACGGACCTGAGACAACCATCGGTGCCGAGGTAGCAGGCAATCCATATCTCGATAGATAATCACAACAATCGTGAAGAGAACAAACGGCGAAAAGATCATCTTAGGCATTGACCCAGGCACGAACGTCATGGGTTACGGTGTGCTGCGTGTCAATGGAAACAAGGCGGGACTCATCGCCATGGGTGTAATCGACATGCGCAAGGAGCGCGATCCCTATCTGCGCTTGGGCAAGATCTTTGAGCGGGTGACGGGTATCATCGATGAGTATCTTCCCGATGAAATGGCCATTGAGGCACCTTTCTTCGGAAAGAACGTGCAGTCGATGCTCAAGCTTGGCCGTGCACAAGGTGTCGCCATCGCTGCAGCTATCCACCACTCCGTCCCTATCCACGAGTATGCGCCATTGAAGATCAAGATGGCTATCACGGGAGAAGGTCAGGCTTCCAAAGAGCAGGTCGCAGGCATGCTCCAACGACTGCTCAACATCAAGAAGGAGGACATGCCGAAGTTCATGGATGCTACCGATGCCCTCGGTGCAGCCTATTGTCATTTTCTTCAACTCTCTACTCCTGAGACAGGCGCCAAGCACTATGGCTCGTGGAAAGACTTTGTCAACAAGAACAAAGACCGTCTTGCTTCAAAAGATGCACTGAACGAGATAAATAGTAATAAACAAATAGTATAAGAGAAGATTATGGGAAAAGCAATCATCAACATTCAGGATGGTGTCGTACGCATGCCGGAATGGCGTATGGCAGAACCAGTCAACTTCACATTGAACGATGGAGAACAATTAGCCATCGTAGGACCCAACGGTGGAGGAAAAACCATGCTCGTGAATATCCTCACAGGCAGTCACCCACTATTGATGCACGATCCCGAATATGATTTCTCGCCAAGTACAAACAAGAGTGTATCCGACAATATCAAATATATCACCTTCCGCGATGCATACGGTGGGGACAACGACAAGGCCTACTACTTGCAGCAGCGCTGGAACCAGGCAGATATCGACGACTCTACGCCAACCGTGGAGCAGAAACTCGATGCCGCTTATAAGATAGCTGGTGAGGACAACGAACAGCGCAGAGCCTTCAGAGACAAGCTCTACGACATGTTCAACATGCGGGTGCTACTCGACAAACACATAATATTATTATCGAGCGGTGAGCTCCGTAAACTGAAACTCACGGAGACGCTCTTCTCTCAGCCGCGTGTGCTCATCATGGACAACCCATTCATTGGACTCGATGCAGGCACTCGTGACCAGCTCAAAGAGCTCTTTGCTTCCATCGTCAAAGAAGACCATATTCAGATCATCCTCGTACTCTCCAAGACCGATGACATCCCTTCGTTCATCACGCACATCGTCGAGGTGAAGGACATGCATGTAGGCAAGAAGATGATGCGCGAGGAATATCTTGCTTCACAAGCCCCCACTCCATCTCAAGTTCTCGATGCATCGAAGGCAGAGGCTATCCGTAACCTCCCTTATAATAATAAGGAGTATCACACGCATGAGGTGGCAAAACTCAACCATGTCAGCATCCGCTACGGCAGTCGTACGATTCTGAAAGAACTCGACTGGACGGTGCTCAATGGTGAGCGCTGGGCGCTGAGCGGTCAGAACGGAGCCGGCAAGTCAACGCTGCTCAGCCTGATCTGTGCCGATAACCCGCAGAGCTATGCCTGCGACATCACACTCTTTGGTATTCCACGCGGCTCCGGTGAGAGTATCTGGGACATCAAGAAACATATAGGCTACGTCTCTCCGGAGATGCACCGCGCTTATCAGAAGGATATCCCTGCAATCCGCATCGTGGCCAGTGGACTGAAAGACTCTGTGGGTCTCTATGCCAAGCCCTCTGCAGAAGAATATGAGACTTGTCGTTTCTGGCTCAATATCTTCGGACTTGAAGGCAAGGAGAACACAACCTTCCTCAAGCTCTCCAGCGGTGAGCAGCGCCTCGTGCTCTTAGCCCGCGCCTTCGTCAAGGACCCCGAACTGCTGATCCTCGACGAGCCGCTCCATGGCCTCGACAACAACAACCGCATGCTCGTCAAGAATGTTATCGATACATTCATGCAGCGAAAGAACAAGACCCTCATCATGGTGACACACTATGAGGAGGAGCTGCCGACGTGCATCGACCATAGAATAAAACTTATCAGACATTCATGAAAAAACTCTTTTTCTCTCTCATGCTCCTTACGGCTTCACTCTCCGGACTGGCAAAGGGGAACTCGTTCACGCTGCGCGTCCTTGAGACGAGCGACGTGCACGGATCGTTCTTTCCCTATGACCTGCTCGACCGGAAACCGAAAGCCGGAAGCATGGCTCGTGTGAGCTCTTATGTCAACAAGCTCCGCAAGCAGTATGGCAAGAACGTACTGCTTCTCGATAATGGTGACATTCTTCAGGGTCAACCTGTGAGCTACTTCTCCAACTATATCGACACTACGGAGACGAACATCGCTGCGCAAGTCATCAACTACCTCGGCTACGATGCGGAGACTATCGGCAACCACGATGTAGAACCGGGACACAAGGTGTACGACAAATGGGTCGCTGCCGTGAAATGTCCTGTGCTCGGCGCCAATGTCATCAATACGGCTAAAGGCTTACCTTACCTGAAGCCTTACACGATCATCGAGCGCAACGGATGCCGCATCGCCATTTTCGGCATGATCACACCTGCCATCCCCAACTGGCTCCCGAAGAATATCTGGAGCGGACTGCGTTTCGACGAGATGGTCTCCACAGCCAAGCAGTGGATGAAGGTCATGAAAGAGAAAGAGAAAGCAGATGTCATCATCGGACTGTTCCATTCGGGAAAGTCGGGAGGCATCACAACACCCACCTACGAGGAGGATGCCTCTGAGAAAGTGGCGCGTGAGGTGCCGGGCTTCGACCTCGTACTCTTCGGCCACGATCATACGCGTCATCTCGACAAGGTGGTGAATGTAGCGGGAGACACTGTGCTCTGCATGGATCCGGCCAACAATGCCATCACCGTGGCGGATGCCACCCTCTCGCTCCAAAAGGTGAAAGGCAAATGGACTGTGGCTCACAAGAATGGCGTCCTACAGAACATCACGAATGAGCCTGTAAATGAGCAGTATATCAGCCATTTCAAGGCTTATATCAATAAGGTCGACTCCTTCGCCAACGAGAAGATCGGGGAGTTCAAGCACACAATCTCAACGAAAGACAGTTACTTCGGCAACTCGGCTTTCAACGATCTCATCCTCAACCTCGAGCTGCAGATCACGCACGCTGACATTGCTTTCAATGCGCCATTGTCGTTCAACGCCACGATCAAGGCCGGTCCCGTATATATGAGCGATATGTTCAAACTCTACAAGTATGAGAACCAGCTCTACGTCATGCGCCTCACCGGTGAGGAGATCCGCAAGCACCTTGAAATGAGCTACGACCTATGGATGAACACGATGAAGTCACCCGATGACCACCTCCTGCTCCTCGACAGCCGTACACAGGGCGATGCACAGCGCTTAGGTTTCAAGAACTTCTCCTTCAACTTTGATGCAGCAGCGGGTATCGACTACACCGTGGATGTGACGAAGCCCAATGGCCAGAAGGTGACGATTCTCGGAATGAACAATGGTGAACCTTTTGATCCCAATCGTTGGTACAAAGTGGCAATCAACAGTTACCGCGCCAACGGTGGCGGAGAGCTGCTTACGAAAGGTGCCGGCATACCCAAGGACTCGCTTGAGAGCCGTATCATCTGGCGCTCTGACCGTGACCAGCGCTATTATCTCATGCAGGAGATCAAACGACAGAAAGTGCTTGATCCACAACCCAACCACAACTGGAAAGTCATTCCCGAGGCATGGACGAAACCTGCTGCGGAAAGAGATCGCAAACTATTGTTTGGAGAATAATATGCCATTCCGTTTAGTCCGGTAAGGTCCCCGAAGGGGGCCAATTCGGTTAGTCCCAGGTAAGAAGCAGCACCTCGGAGAGGTGCCACTAGGTTAGCCCCAGGTGAGGAGCGCAGCGACGTAACCTGGGGTTTAGGACCGAGGGCTTTTTGCTGAAAGGTGTCCTCGAAGAGGGCAAACCTTGGCAGGGCGCTGGTTATTTTAGGTTCGCCCTCTTCGAGGCCGACAGTTTAGATATTTATTACCAATTCAGCCCCAGGTTGCGTCGCTACGCTCCTTACCTGGGGCTAACCAAGTTCAACCTCTTCGAGGTTGTGAGCATTATCAGCAGAAAAAAATACATTTATGACCTACTATTTCATATTTTCCAAGACAGCGCTGCTGCTTCAGAGGCAGGCTGACGGAACACACACCATCCCTTGCACGGAGGAGGTGCCGGTAAAGACACATCCATGGACCCACATCATGAATATCACGCCCATGGAAGACGGCACAGCCGTGAAGACCTTCAACATCGAAGATCCCGAGCACCTCGAGATTCTCAACGGCGAACTCAAGGCGAGCGGCTACGACTTCATCGGTCTCCGCGAGTCGTTCTATCACCTCCCCGTGGAGCTCTATCTCAAAGCCGGAAAGTGCCAGGAACTGCTCTACTGGGACCACAACACGCAGTTCTGCGGAGTCTGCGGAGCCCCAATGAAGATGCATACCGACATCTCTAAGCGTTGCACGCAATGCGGCAAAGAAGTGTGGCCACAACTCGCCACGGCGATCATCGTGCTCATCCACAAAGGCGACGAGGTGCTGCTCGTACATGCTAAGAACTTCAAGGGCGATTTCTACGGCCTCGTGGCAGGATTCGTGGAGACAGGTGAGACCTTGGAGGAGGCCGTAGCGCGTGAGGTCATGGAAGAGACGCATCTGACGATCAAGAACCTCACTTATTTCGGTTCGCAGCCCTGGCCCTACCCTTGCGGCCTGATGGTCGGTTTCATGGCTGAATATGAGTCGGGCGATATCCACCTCCAGCGCTCCGAGCTCTCCCGCGGTGCCTGGTTCCGTTACGACAAGCTGCCGCAGATTCCGCAGAAGCTGAGCATCGCACGCAAGATCATCGACAAGTGGCTGGAACAGTATGGGGTAAAGAGCGAGCAACCCTGAGGCCCTCTCCCCTCCCTCCCCCCATCCAGGGGGAGGGCTGATATGCTTCAAGAGGTCCTTGGCATGAGGCTGGCGTCTAGGCATAGAGCATGAGGCTGAGGTCTAGACATAGAGCATGAGGCTCGGCGTACATATAGTTCTGTTCGTCGCCGTTTACGGCGACGTTCCTCGCTCGTTTTGCATATCGACCCTCAAAAAGGACAACGAAAGGTAAGGCTATATCGATAAAAAGGTGTACCTTTGCAACGAAAATTGAAAAACAGAAAGCATCTTATTAGAGGCATCTTATTAGAAACACTTTATTAGAAACTATAAAAACACGAAATGGACTGGTTAATCAATCTTTTCACCACCCAGGACTCCGTGGCTCACATCGTGCTGCTCTACGGCATCGTGATCGCTTGCGGTGTGCTGCTTGGTAAACTAAAAATCGGAGGCATATCGCTCGGCGTCACGTTCGTCCTGTTCTGTGGCATCATTGCGGGACACATAGGCTTCACAGCTCCCACGCCTATCCTCGGCTTCCTGCAAGACTTCGGTCTGATCCTCTTCGTCTTCTGTATCGGTCTACAGGTAGGACCAGGATTCTTCGAGAGCTTCAAGAAAGGCGGCGTAGCGCTCAACGGACTGTCGACAGTGATGATCATTCTCAACATCCTCGTCATGTTCGCCTGTTACTACATTTTCTTCGACACCTCCAACAAAACCAACCTCCCGATGATGATCGGTGTGCTCTACGGTGCTGTGACCAACACCCCGGGTCTTGGTGCTGCCAATGAGGCATTGACCTCTGTCTTCCCTAATGGTCAAATCCCGCAGATCGCCAATGGTTATGCTTGTGCTTACCCACTCGGTGTGCTCGGTATCATCGGTGCCACGATCCTCATCCGTTACATCACAAAGACGGATCTCAAGAAGGAAGAGGCTGAGCTCGAGGCTGAAGAAGCTGCCAACCCACACGCTAAGCCTGTGGCTCTGACACTTGAGGTGAGCAATGCTTATCTCGCCGGTCGTACCCTCGCACAGATCAGCGAGTTTTTGGGCCGCGATGCCGTCTGTACACGTATCCTTCACGATAACGTCGTTTCTATCCCCACAAAGGATACGAAGTTTGAAGTAGGCGACAAACTGCACATCGTCTGTGCAGAGGCTGATGCTGAAGCCATCAAGGCATTCATCGGCCCGGAGACAAAGTTCGAATGGGAAAGTGCCAAGGACACACAGCCGATGATCTCGAAACGTATCATCGTCACCAACCCGAAGATGAACGGTAAGACACTCGGCAAGATGCACTTCTCTTCCGTCTATGGCGTCAACATCACGCGTATCACCCGTCAGGGCATGGATCTCTTTGCATCCCGCAACCACCACTTCCACATCGGTGACCGTATCATGGTCGTAGGTCGTGAGGAGAATGTCAACCGTGTGGCTGAACTGATGGGTAACTCTGCTCGTCGTCTGAATGTGCCAAACATCGCTACGATCTTCATCGGTATCGTCATTGGTATCCTCTTCGGTAGCATTCCAATCGCCATCCCCGGTGTGCCTGTTCCTCTGAAGCTTGGCCTCGCCGGTGGCCCGCTGATCATCGCCATCCTCATCGGCCGCTTCGGTTACCGTATCAAACTTGTCACCTATACCACGACATCCGCCAACATGATGCTGCGTGAGATGGGTCTGGCGCTCTTCCTTGCCAGCGTAGGTATCAAGGCTGGAGCAGGATTCGTACAGACGGTTGTCCAGGGCGACGGACTGCTCTATGTGCTCACTGGTTTCATCATCACCGTCATTCCTATCCTCATTGTGGGTCCTATCGCCCGCTGGAAGTTCAAGTTCAACTACTTCACGATCATGGGTATGATTGCCGGTACCTATACTGACCCACCCGCATTGGCTTACGCTAACTCAAGCTGCTCGAAGGAAGCTCCGGCCATCGGCTACTCCACGGTTTATCCGTTGTCGATGTTCTTGCGAATCTTCACGGCTCAGATCTGCGTCTTGTTCTTCTGCGGATAGGAACCCAACTGGGTATTGTTTGGTTAGCTTTGCAGGGGCGGCCCTTGTGGCCGTCCGCATCAACATGGTAAATATTTTGCCATTCGGGGTGCGGGCGGCTATAGGGGCCGTCCTGCATTTGAACGACAAGTATTGTATGCGGTTGTATCAATAAGTCAAAGAACAGTTGGAGAAAATTTGAAAGTGGAATTTGGAGAGTAGATCGCTTTGGTCTTTCCTTCACAGGTTTTGATGCTGCAAAGTTAGGGAAAATAGCTCATACTGGCAAGAAAATGAGTGAAATGAGTGGGTACAAGTGTATAATTTACTGACAATCAGTCAGCAATACGGCTATCTGGAATCTTGTAGCAAAAAGTGAAATACTACATTTCTACATTTCTACATTCTACATTAAGGTCGGAAACACGTTCACACCGTCCCCCCAAAAAAAAAATTTCATTCGCGTACATCTTTATATTTTATATATTATATAACATATAATATTTATATTAATATTCTTTTCATTCTCTTATAACTTTACCCAGCAACTTGAATCTTAATCTGAATCGTAATCGCACGACTATTTGCATGATCAAGATATGCAGCGACCTTAATGTAGAATGTAGAATTGTAGAAATGTAGTATTTCTCAGTTGCCTCTAAGAGTATTATCGCATGGTAAAATGTTTCACGCGATTTGCGATATGAGCGTAATGGCGAGCCGATTTCACCGTAATCGGCCTGCGATATCAGTAATAATCACGATAATAATGTTTCACGAATGCATTAATGATATCAATGATGATCAATAACTCCTTAGTTATCAGAGTGGTAATAAATAGTACCCACTATGTTAAGTCAAACTCTTGCATGGTTCAAAACTTCTTCGTAACTTTGCGGGTGGAGAAAAATTCGGCTCTTCCGGAATTTGGGTTGATTTATGAGAGCAACCTCGAAGAGGTTGTACATGGTTAGCCCCAGGTAAGGAGCGCAGCGACGCAACCTGGGGTTGCTTAGAGAAAAAATACCTGAACTGTCGGCCTCGAAGAGGGCGAACCTCAGATAGGGCGTAGAGATTGATATAAATAAGCACTCCTCCATGTTCGCCCTCTCGAGGCCGACAGTTCAATTAATACATACAATTCTAAACCCCAGGTTGCGTCGCTGCGCTCCTTACCTGGGGCTAACCAAATTGGCCCCCTTCGGGGACCTCTTCAACCCGAAAAGCGGAAGAACCAAAAATTCATGATTAAGGGATGTGCTTCATAAGCTTTTCGGGCTATTCCCCGTCACCCTTTTGAAGTATTTGGAGAGCGAAGCATGATCGGGGAAATTCATCTCGGCAGCAATCTGCTTCACGGTAAACTGGTCGGCAAGCATGGTTTTGATCTGGGAGACGACTCATTGCTCGATATGTGCTGCTGGCGTCTTTTGAGTAACACTCTTCACCACGCGCGAGAGATACTGTTGGCTGATGCAGAGCTTTTGGGCATAGAACGCCACACTACGCTCCGTGTGACTGTATTCGTTGACAAGGCGGATAAACTGTGAGAAGATATCTTTCTGACGGTCACAATCAGGACGATAATAGTCCGGCCGATGGGTAAAACGATGATGGAACTCGTTGATCTCAAAATAGAGGATTTTGAGCTTCAGCCGCAACAAAGTGTTCAGATAGTGATGATCAGGTAGCAACATCGTATCATAAAATGTCGACAACAAAAGATTTAGGGAGTGCTCAGTACGTTCATCAATATCCATCACTTTCTCCGTGCTCATCCTGTCAATATAGGCAAAGTCCATAGGTGGCTGATGGTTGAAGACATCAAGAAAGAACTCTTCTTTAAAGAATAACAGCCATCCTTCCGTGCCCTTAGAGACGTCCATAATGACCGCCTCATCCTGCTCGACGACTTCTCCTATCTGATGCGCGCTTACCTTATAGTCCCTTTCTTGAATGCGCATCGTCAGTGAATCTTTCGTGATAAGTATCAGCAAATGGAAGCCAACAGAAAGGCTCTGCCCCTCTTCCCACAATTCATCTGTGATAGGGCACAGTCCGATACCCGGGGTCGCCAGATAAGGGAGTTGGTGCGCGCTGAAGAAATTCTCAATATTCATGTTGCGGTTCAATAATCATGTTGCAAAGTTAGTGTTTTTCAGACAAACATTTTAACCTCTTCGTGTCATATTTGAAACAAGGTTCAGAATTGACACCATATGTTTCAAGTTGGTTATCAACATACCTTTCTATCCTGTGTAATTTTGCAGCGTTTTTAAGATAACAGCAGAGATACACGGATAATATTCAGAATAAATTATTATACACGAAAGGTATGAAAGTATTAGTTCAGAAGTTGGCGGTCTTAGCCGTCGTGGGAAGTGTGCAGACACTCAGTTCCTGTAAGAAACAACAGCAGCAAGCTTCCGTTCCCAATTACAAAATTATCACTTGTCAGAAGAGCGATGCCACCATCAAGCACGAATACACCTGCACCCTTCAAGGCGAGCAGGCTGTAGAGATCCGACCGCAGATCAGCGGCACGATCACACGCATCTGCGTCGACGAAGGTCAGAACGTGAAGAAAGGTCAGGTGCTCTTCATCATCGACCAGGCTCCTTATCGCGACGCCATCCGTCAGGCCTTGGCTCAGGTGAGCAGCGCCCGCGCCACCTTGGCTAACAGCCGGCTAACACTGCAGAGCAAGCGCGAGCTCCGCCAGCAGCATGTTGTGAGCGACTTCGACCTTCGCCAAGCAGAGAACAACGCTTCTCAAGCTGCTGCTTCCTTGGCAAATGCACAGGCTCAATTGCAGTCGGCCCGTACTAACTTCTCCTATACCGTTGTGCGCAGTCCGGCCAATGGCGTCATCGGCATGATCAATTATCGTGTAGGCGCCCTCGTGAGTGCTTCCATCACCAATCCGTTGACAACAGTGAGCGACAACTCGCGCATCCGTGCTTACTTCTCCATTACGGAGAATGCGTTGGAGGAATATATTCAGGACTACGGTTCCGTAAGCAATGTACTGAAGAATCTGCCACCGGTGCAGCTCAAGAGCAACAGTGGCAAGCTGCTGAACATGACGGCTCATGTCGATGCTATCAGTGGCAATGTAGACAGCAGCACGGGCGCCGTGACCTGCCGCGCCACATTCAACAATGCCAACGGGCTGCTCCGCAACGGTGGCAATGGGGTCATCGTCATGCCTTATAAGATTCATCAGGCGATCATCATTCCGCAGGAGGCAACGTTCGACCTGCAGAACAAAATCTTCGTCTATAAGGTTGTGAACAAGAAGGCCAAGAGTCAGGAGATCAAGATCATCGACCACAGTGACGGCCAGCATTATATCGTGCTCTCGGGACTGAATGTCGGCGACCGCATCGTCGGTGAGGGTGCCGGCTTGCTCTCTGAAGGCACTCAGGTAGAAAAATAAACGAATAAAAGCGAAAGATTATGAGTATCAAGACCTTTTTGAATCGTCCTATTTTCTCCTGTGTCATCTCCGTGCTCATCGTCATGGTAGGTGTCATCGGACTTGTCAACCTGCCAATGGAGCAGTATCCGGATATCGCGCCTCCGACAATCGTAGTGAGTGCCACCTATACCGGTGCCAACTCCGATGCCGTACTGAAAAGTGTCATCGTACCGTTGGAGGAAGCCATCAACGGTGTGGAGGATATGTCGTATATGACCTCTTCAGCTACGAACACAGGTAGTGCCTCGATCACCATCACCTTCGACCAAGGCACAGACCCGGATATGGCGTTGATCAATGTGAAGAACCGCATCTCCCAGGCTGAGGGTAAACTGCCGCAGGAGGTGACGAAGATCGGTGTCTCAGTGCAGAAACGACAGAACTCCATGCTGAAGATCATCTCGCTCTATAGTCCATCCGACAAGTACGACAACGACTTCATTACAAACTACTTCAAGATCAATATCGAGCCGAAATTGCTACGTATCAAGGGTGTGGGCAATGTCATGGAGATGGGTAACGAGTATGCCATGCGTATCTGGCTCGACCCGCAAAAGATGGCAAGCTACGACCTCCAACCGAGCGATGTCACCAATGCCCTGAGCACACAGAACATCGAGTCGTCGACAGGTACCCTCGGTGAGGATTCGAAGAATACGTTCCAATATACCTTGAAATACAAAGGTCGTTTGCAGAACTCTGAGCAGTTCGACTCCATTGTCATCAAGAGTCTCCCCGACGGCAGTGTACTGCGGTTAAGCGACATTGCCAAGACTGAACTCGGAACGACAAGCTACTCCATGGACGGTAGCTTCAACGCTCACAATGGAACTGTAGCAATGGTCAGTCAGACGGCTGGCAGTAATGCGCATGAGATCAACCAAAAGATCGACCAGCTCATAGAAGAGGTCAAGCCCGACCTCCCCAACGACCTCACGATCTCTACGCTGATGGATACCAACGACTTCCTCAACGCTGCCATGGGCGAAGTAATCAAAACGCTGTTCGAGACGATCATCCTCGTCATCATCGTCGTGTACATCTTCCTCCAGAGCGGACGGGCCACGGTTATCCCCGCAGTCTCCATCTGCGTGTCTCTGATAGGAACCTTTGCATTCATGTATATCGCCGACTTCTCACTGAACCTCCTGACGCTCTTTGCTCTCGTGCTCGTCATCGGTACTGTGGTTGATGATGCCATCGTCGTTGTCGAAGCTGTACAGGCGAAGTTCGACGAAGGCTATACGCAACCTTATACGGCAACAAGCAAAGCCATGGACGGCATCTCCTCTGCTATCTTCACCACCTCCCTGGTGTTCATGGCTGTGTTCATCCCGACCTCGTTCATGGGAGGCACGAGTGGTACCTATTATAAGCAGTTCGGTCTGACAATGGCCGTGGCCGTGGGTATCTCTTGTCTCAATGCCCTGACGCTCTGCCCTGCCCTCAGTTCCCTGCTTATGACGCCTCATGTAGAAGCCAAAGACGGTAAAAAAGCCTCATTTTCCACACGTTTCAGCAAAGCCTTCAACACCTCTTTCCGTGCCCTCACGGCAAAGTATGTGCATGGCATCCAGCACTCCTTCCGCCACAAATGGATGGCTTGGGGACTGCTCGGTGTCGCTGTCGTGGCACTCGCAGTGATGATGAAGACAACGGCTACGGGATTGATCCCCGATGAGGATATGGGTACCATCTTCGTCAATATTTCCACACCGGCCGGATCCACATTGAATCAGACCAAGAAGAGCGTGCTCGAAGCCTGCGACTCCGTAAAGAATATACCGGAGATTGAGAACTATTCTACCGTCGCCGGCTACAGTATGCTCGGAGGTGAAGGTACCAACGGAGGTATGCTGATCATCAAGCTCAAGGACTGGAACGAACGTAAAGGCGATGGCCAGGACATTAACTCTGTCATCAGTAAGATCATGATGAAGACGCAGAACATCAAGTCGGCTTCTATCTTTGCCTTCGCGCAGCCTACGATCATGGACTACTCTTCCACCAATGGTGTGGAACTCTATGTTCAGGATCATGCCGGGGGTTCGATCAATGATCTGATGACGAATACGAACAAGTTTATTGCGGCTCTGAGCAAGCGACCCGAGATCTCTCAGGCTTATACCAGTTACGACGTGCGCTATCCGCAGTATAATCTCGATGTCGATGCAGCAGAGTGCAAGCGCTACGGCATAGAGCCTACGGATGTGCTCGATGTCATCGGCGGCTATATCGGCGGCAGCTATGCATCCAATTTCAATGCGTTCTCGAAGCTCTATCGTGTCATGGTGCAGGCTTCTCTCGACAAACGCCTCGACAAGGATGCACTCGACAATATCATGGTGAAGACTTCCGGAGGAATGACGCCGGTGGGACAGTTCATCAAACTCAAGAAGAGCTACGGTCCGATGCAGCTCAATCGCTTCGACCTCTACAACGCTATCTCTGTCAATGTGATGCCGGCCGATGGCTATACCTCAGGTGATGTCATCAAGGCTATCTCTGCCGTGAGCAAACAGACGTTGCCACATAACTACGGCTACGAATATACGGGTATGACGCGTGAGGAGAGTGAGAGCTCTTCCAACACCGTGATCATCTTCGCCATCTGTGTTGCCTTTATCTATCTTTTGCTCGCAGCGCTCTTCGAGAGTTTGTTCATTCCGTTGGCCGTACTGCTGAGTGTTCCCTTCGGACTCTGTGGCAGTTTCCTCTTCGCCAATATCTTTGGACTGGCCAACAACATCTACCTCCAGGTGGGATTGATCATGCTGATTGGATTGTTGTCAAAGACAGCCATCCTTCTCACCGAGTATGCTTTAACGCGCCGCAAGGCAGGCATGTCCATCGTCACGGCAGCTTTCTCCGCAGCCAAGGCACGTCTTCGTCCTATCCTGATGACAGCTATCTGTATGATTGTGGGTATGCTCCCGTTAGCATTCTCCACGGGTGCCGGTGCCAATGGTAACAAGGTGCTTGCTCTCGGTGTCATCGGTGGTATGACGGTGGGAACTATTGCCCTGCTCTTTATGGTTCCCGTCTTCTTCATCGCCTTCCAGGCTTTACAGGAGAAGCTCATGCCGGCAAGGAGCCATGAGATTGAAGTATTGCAAAAATAGAATACCCGGTATTAGTGCAGTGGCCGGCCTTGTACCGGCCACCACTCGAAAAAGTAATCAAAAACATGAAAATCATCTATATATATGTCGCTGCAGCAGCCCTGCTCTTGGGCAGCTGCGCCTCATGGAAACAAATACACACCGACTACAGTCCACAGAAGATTGTGGGTGACAGCGTGATAAGACAGGAGTTTCTCTCCGACACGACGCAGACCATCGCTTTGAAGCAGTGGCGTGAGTTCTACAAGGACCCACAGCTGCAAAGTCTCATCAGTAAGGCGTTGGAGAACAACTCCGACCTGCGAAAAGCCAGCCTTAAGATAGAGGAGGCAGAAGCCAACTTGCAACAGAGTAAGCGAGCTCTCGGGCCTTCAGCCGACATCGCTGCAACAGGCTCCGTCTCGAAGTTTGGCTCAAACAGTGCCACGAAGACCTATTCTATCGGGCCCGAGGTTAGCTGGACTGCGGATCTCATCGGAAAGTTGAACAACAACAAGAAGGCCGCCCTTGCCACGGTGGAAGAACGACAGTATGCTGCATAAGCTGTACAAGTGGAACTCATCGCTACGGTAGCAGCCGACTATTACACGCTTGAGACCCTTGATGCGAAAATTAATGTCACAGAGAATACCGTGGCAAGCTGGAAAGAATATATCCAGACTGAGAAAGCGCTCATGAAAGCCGGTGAAGCTGATGAGAGCGATGTGGCCCAGGCAGAGGCTTCGCTCCTTAGCACTGAGACAACGCTTGAGACCCTTCGCCAACAGGTCAAGGAGACGGAGAACAGTCTCTGCGGTCTCATCGGCATCCCTGCTACGACCATCAGCCGCGGCTGTCTCGATGACGCTAATCTCAGCACCGATCTACTGCATGGCATCGATGCTCAGTTGCTTGCCAACCGCCCTGATGTACAGGAGGCTGAAGCAGCCCTGAAGGCCGCTTACTACAATACGAACGTGGCGCGCGCTGCTTTCTGGCCATCGTTGACGCTCAGCGGCTCAGCGGGATGGAAAAACAATGGGGGTATCGTTGTGAATCCAAGTAAACTTCTCTTGCAAGCTGCTGCCTCATTGACACAACCGCTGCTCAGCCAGTGTCAGAATGAAGCTAACCTGAAGATTGCGAAAGCACAGCAACAGGAAGCCGCCATCAGTTGGCAACAGGCCGTGCTCGATGCCGGAAACGCAGTGAACGACAATCTCCAAGGCTGGCAAAGTGCAACGGCTCGCATTGAGAAAGAGAAACAGCAGATAACAAAGCTTGAGGAGACGCTTCGCGCCACGAGAGCAAAGATGCGCTATGGCACCACCAATTATCTGCAAGTCATCATCGCTCGCCAGAGTCTCTTGAGTGCACAGCTCAACATGCTTGCAGACCGCTATGAAGTATTAGACAACTATATCCTCCTCTATCAGAACTTGGGAGGAGGGAAAGAGTAACTCTCGTTTTTTTTTATATTTTTAATTTCATACCTATAATTGTAGCCGCCCCGAGCTGTGAAGCCCGGGGCGGCCACTGCAACTATACCGATATCAACCCTTGAAACACATCAACCCTCCCCCTTTGGGATTCCTGGCCCCCGATAACGGGGGAACCGAAGGGGGTTGGATTAAGGGAGAGGGCTTCCGAAGTCCAACCACCCTTGCACCCAATGTGGCTTCTCATTCCCTGTCACGGGATTGCTTACTGACAGACCCACGAGGCGTACGGGGTGAGCAGCAGAATAATCCACTTTCTGAAGCAACTGCTTAGCAAGCGGTAGAATCTGCTCTTTTGTAGTCAAGATCTTTGGAGAAGTCAAGCCACGATTGATGATCGTGAAGTCGGAGTATTTAATTTTCAATGTTAGGGTCTTCCCTTTGAAATCAGCCTTGCGCAAGCGCTCAACAAGTTCTAAGACAAGGTGATAGAGCTCAATGATCATCTGCGACTGCATCGTGATATCCGTCTCCATCGTCTCCTCACAGCCCACGGATTTGCGCAGACTTGTAGGCTCCACAGGACGGCCGTCGATACCCCGCGAAAAGTTGTAATACACCTCTCCTACTTTTCCGAAGACCTCCTTCAGATGGTTGAGCGACACGGCTCGCAGATCAGCTCCCGTGAAGATACCCATCTTGTGCATGCGTTGCAAGGTCTTGGGACCCACGCCCCAAAACTTCTCCACGGGGAGATGCGCGATGAAGTCGGATGCCTCCTCAGGCTTGACTTCAAACTGTCCATCGGGTTTGTTATAATCGCTCGAGATCTTAGCAAGAAACTTATTGTAAGAGATACCTGCAGAAGCCGTGAGATGGAGTTCCTCACGGATACGCGTCCTTATCTCCGTGGAGATAGCCGCTGGATCTGTGATTCCTTTCTTATTAGAAGTCACATCGAGAAAAGCCTCATCGATGGAGATAGGCTCGATGAGATCCGTATAATCTTTAAAGATAGCGTGCACCTGGTCGGAGACCTCTCGGTAATGCTCGTGGTGACCTTCAACAACGATGAGCGTGGGACAATAGCGCTTCGCTGTAGACATCGCCATAGCAGAGTGCACACCATACCGCCGCGCCTCGTAGCTCGCCGTAGAGACTACGCCACGCGGCCCGTCATAGCCCACGGCTATCGGCTTATCCTTCAACTCGGGATGATCACGCTGTTCAACAGAAGCGAAGAAAGCATCCATGTCGACATGGATGATCTTCCGATAGCCTGGCATCGATTGAGGCATAGGCCTAATCGTTGTTAGAAGAGAAGACGTCGTCAGCCTCCTTCATCTCATCCTCGTCAAACCACTTCGACAGCTTAGCGTGTGCTTTTTCTCTTACAGAGTCGGGCACCTCGCCCCACACTTTCTTCACGACATAGAGCAATACGGCGAGGTCATCACTCAAGCCTGCGATAGGAATGGCATCAGGAATGATATCGAGCGGACTGATGAGATAGCCTAAGGCTCCGATGATGATGGCTTTGTCTTTCACCGACACATCATTGCTCTGCAAAGTGTAGTAGAGAATCAGTGCCACATAGACAAGCTTAGCACCCGCACGCTTGGCAACACGTGAGATCTTCTCGATGAAGCCCTCAGACGTATAGTCGTCCTTGTACTTCATGAAGTCGGGCAAACTGTTGTTTTCCATATTGCTATTTTTTCAGTGTAGTGGCCGTGCCTTGTGCCGGCCATAAAAGATGTTTGACCAATATTATTTGTTACGCTGATATTCTTCTACTTTAGAAGAATACTCGGCCAGCTCTGGGTTCGCACTCTTGAGCCGGCTCAAACGCGCTCTGATGAGCAGCATCACGAGGCCTTTGATCAGCAGTGCCAAAGCTACACCGATCGCAACACCTGCTATAAGCGAATATTTTCCCCATGGGAGCATACTCTCAGGGAAAGCACTGAGCACGATGACAGGAAGGATCGCGATGATTCCGTATTTAGTGAGTTGAGCTTTCTGACTTCCCTCACTGTCCAAGATACGCTGGTACTCGAAGAGGTAATCGTCGAGTGCTTTACGCTCCAGACCTTCAAGCACCGGGAAGTCTTCTTCCTCACCCCAGCGCTCGATGGCGCGCGTGATGAGGTGTTCATAATCGTTCAGAATATTTGGTTGTAAGTCTTTCATTGATTCAATCTATAAAAAGGTAAGACAGTGCCCTGATAAGCCGGGTTCCGTATCCCCGCCCGAGAGCGGAGAGCCTTGTCATTTATCTAATCTGCAAGTCACCCTGCAGCTTAAGCGTTCTACCCTCCATCGTAGCCTTCGAGAGGCATCGGGCAGGCAACCCTGGCATGACGATGGTATACGCGAACTTGCAGCCTCCAGACGGCACAGCCCCAGCGGTCACCCGCCGGCTGGTGGTCTCTTACACCACCTTCTCACCCTTACCTCCATCGACTTTCCGAGGGCGCCCCCCGAGAGTATCAGATAGTGGCGGTTATTTTCTTCTGCCTACACCTGCTGTCACCAACAGCTTCCATTTTCAGAAGTGGAGCACCTTATGCTGCCCGGACTTTCCTCTCGCACCGCCAAGCGATGCCAGCGACAGGCCGGGACACTGTCTTACTGTATCTTCGTTGAAAAATATTATTCGGTGCAAAATTAATAAAAACATTTATCTTTCAATGACAATCTCTTAGGTTTTTGCAAGTTTTTAAACGATTGTAAATTATTATCCCATTCTACTGAAGAAGCGTTAAGTGTTAAAATCAAAGTGTTAAATACGAATAAACATCACTGACAAAATGACAACTTTACGAATAATGACCTTATATTTGCAAGCGTGAAAAGGAAAATAGAAAGGAATAATATCATAATAATTAAAGACATGAAAAAAATCAATTCGTATGTTCTCGGAGGCCTCTGTGCTTTGTCTCTGACCTTCTCGACAGGAGCAGCAATGAATGTGCAAGCTGCTACCGCTGCCACAGAACAGGCCGGGCAACCCGTTGACCTCACCTATGCGGCTAAGAAAGCTTTGGCTGCCGTCGTAAGCGTAAAGACTGTACAAAACTCTAAGACACAGACTGTTGAGGTAGACGGTGACCCCTTCGGTGACTTTTTCTCTGATCCTTTCGGCTTCTTCGGGAACCCGAATCAGGGCAATAACGGGAAGCAGAAGCGTCAGGTACGCACCCCGAAGCAGGAAGGCTTGGGCTCGGGTGTCATCATCAGCCCCGACGGATATATCGTAACCAACAACCACGTGGTACAGGGTGCTGACGAATTGACAGTAACCCTTGAAGACAACCGTGAGTTTAATGCCAAGATCATTGGTACAGACCCGACAACTGACCTCGCTCTCATCAAGGTAGAGGCCAAGAACCTCCCTACGCTGCCTATCGGCGACTCTGACAAGTTGAAAGTAGGACAGTGGGTCATCGCTGTGGGTAATCCTTTCGGACTCAGCAACACGGTGACAGCTGGAATCATCTCTGCCAAGGCCCGTTCTATCGGTGCCAATGGTGTAGAGAGCTTCATTCAGACCGATGCAGCCATCAATCGTGGTAACTCAGGTGGCGCACTCGTAACAGCTGACGGTGAACTTGTGGGTATCAACGCTATGCTCTACTCTGAGACTGGTTCCTATTCTGGCTATGGATTCGCTATCCCGACAGCTATTATGAATAAGGTGGTGGCTGACCTCAAACAGTATGGTACTGTTCAGCGTGCTTATCTCGGCATCCGTGGTACCGATCTCCACAACCAGATTGATAATCTGAAAGATAATAATAAAGATGTACCCGACTTTGGTACGGACAACGGTGTTTATGTCGCTTCTGTAGAGGACGATGGCGCCGGTGCAGCTGCAGGTCTGAAAGAGGGCGATGTCATCACGAAGATCGATGGCAAGACCATCAACAAGATGGCTGAGCTCCAGGAGGTCATCAACAACAAGAAGCCGGGAGACAAGGCTACGATCACATGGCTCCGTAACAAGAAAGAGATGAGCAAGACCGTGGTGCTCAAGAACAAGCAGGGCAACACGAAGATCGTGAAGACAGCCGACTTCTCTGTGCTCGGTGCTAACGTACTGCCTGTCAGCGAAGCTTTGAAGAAGCAGCTCGGTATCAGCTATGGCTTGCAAGTGAAGAACGTCAAGAAGGGTGCCTTCAAGGATGGTGGCATTGAGGATGGCTTCATCATCATCACTGCCAACGACAAGCCGATGAAGACAATCGCTGATCTCCAAGAGGCTGTCAAGGAGGCTTCTCTGAGCAAGAACCCTGTACTCTTCATCACAGGTGTTTGGCCTTCAGGTAAGACCGATTACAAGGCTATCAAAGTCGGAGAATAAAGTGTAATTTGCGGGGACGGCCTATGAGACCGTCCACTGCTATCCCCATTTATAGGTATTTTCCTATTATATGAGTCCTTTGCAACCCCGTTGCAAAGGATTTTTTTGTATCTTTGCACTCGAGAAGATAAAAGATTGTAAAGATGAAATTATCAGAACTGCATACCGGTGAGAGTGGCGTCATCGTCAAGGTAACCGGCCATGGCGGATTCCGCAAGCGCATCGTAGAGATGGGCTTTATCAAAGGACAGAAAGTGGAGATCCTACTCAATGCTCCGCTCAAAGACCCTGTTAAGTATCGGGTCATGGGTTACGAGGTGAGTCTTCGTCACTCTGAGGCTGATATGATTGAGGTCGTGACCGAGGAAGAGGCCAGAAGACTGAGAGAGCAGAAAGCCGCTCAAAAAGCACAAGAAGCAGGAAAACAAGTTAGCGACGACGAGCAAGCAAGCAAAGTCATCGACTCTCAGGAGCCCGATGAGCAGCCCTTGCCACGTGTCTCTGATGAGCAGATGAAAGAAGCCGCTGAAGAGAAACGAAAAGTCATCAACGTGGCACTCGTGGGTAATCCTAACTGCGGTAAGACATCGTTCTTCAACTTTGCCTCTGGCTCGCATGAACGGGTAGGCAACTACTCGGGTGTGACAGTGGATGCAAAGGAAGGACACGCACAGTACAAAGGCTACACCTTCAACCTCGTCGACCTCCCGGGTACCTATTCTCTTTCCGCTTACTCCCCCGAAGAGCTCTACGTACGTAAGCAACTCGTGGAGAAGACACCGGATGTGGTCATCAACGTCATCGACACAAGTAACCTCGAGCGTAATCTCTATCTCACCACACAGCTCATTGACATGCACCTCCGTGTCGTAGTAGCACTCAATATGTTTGATGAGACGGTGAAGCGCGGTGACAATGTGAATATCGACAAGCTCTCGGAGCTCTTCGGTCTCCCCATGGTGCCTACAGTCTTCAAGTCAGGTAAAGGTGTCAATGACCTCTACGACAAAGTCATTGAGATTTATGAAGGTACGGAGGATGCCGACTCCCACTACCGTCATATCCATATCAATCATGGACACGAACTGGAGCATGGTATCAAGGAGATTCAGGAACACCTGAAGAAGGAGACGGATCTTCGTGAGCGCTTCTCCACGCGTTATCTCGCCATCAAACTCTTGGAGCGTGATAAGGAGGTAGAGAAATATATCAGTAAACTTCCCGATGCCGACGAGATCTTCAAGCACCGTGACGAGGCAGCCAAGCGCGTGATGGAAGAGACGAAAGTCGACTCCGAGACCGCTATCATGGATGCCAAATATGGATTTATTCATGGTGCTTTGAAAGAAGCCGAATACAAGGAAGGCGACAAGGAAGATACCTATCAGATCACGCATCTGCTCGACAAGATCCTTACCAACCGCTTCATCGGCTTCCCGATTTTTATCTTGGTACTTGCCATCATGTTCATGGCCACGTTCTGGCTCGGTGCCTATCCGCAGGACTGGCTCGATGCCTTCTTCGGATGGCTCGGAGATGTCATCGGTAACACGCTCCCTGACGGACCTGTGAAAGCTATGCTCGTAGACGGTGTCATCGGAGGTGTGGGCAGTGTGGCTTCGTTCCTCCCGCAGATCCTTATCCTCTATCTCTTCATCTCTTTCATGGAGGATTCCGGTTACATGGCACGTGCCGCATTTATCATGGATAAGATCATGCATATGATGGGACTCCACGGTAAGTCATTCATCCCACTCATCATGGGCTTTGGTTGTAATGTGCCTGCTGTGATGTCGACGCGTACCATTGAGAGCAAACGCTCACGTATCGTGACGATGCTCATCATCCCACTGATGAGTTGTGAGGCACGTATACCTATTTATATTATGATCATCGCGACGTTCTTCTCCCGCAGTGCAGCGCCGTTCATCATGATGTCGCTCTATTTCATCGGCATGTTCCTCGCTGTCATCATCAGCCGAATCTTCACGAAGACGCTGTTCAAAGGTGAGGACACACCGTTCGTGATGGAGCTTCCTCCTTACCGTTTCCCAACCGTCAAGGCTCTCGGCCGCCACACGTGGGAGAAGGGTAAGATGTATCTGAAGAAGATGGGTGGCATCATCCTCGTGGCTTCTATCATCGTATGGGCGTTGAGCTACTTCCCCCATCCGCAGGGCATGGACCAGCAGGAACAGCAACAGCAGAGCTACCTCGCTTCGATTGGTAAGACCGTAGAACCTGTCTTCCATCCGCAGGGCTTCACATGGAAGCTCGACGTGGGTCTGATCGCCGGTGTGGGTGCTAAAGAGATTGTCGCCTCTACCATGGGTATCCTCTATTCGGGTGATGACAGCTTCGGAGACGACACGGGCTACAACGATGAGGGCGGCAAATATGAGCGCATCCATAAAGATATGTGCAGCGATATAGCGAAACTCCACAACAAGCCTGTGAGCGAGATAGAACCCACGGCAGACCTTACGGCTTACTGTTATCTGCTCTTTGTGCTGCTCTACTTCCCTTGCATCGCTACGATAGCAGCTATCAAGGGTGAGACCGGATCCTGGAAGTGGGCGCTCTTCGCTGCTGGCTACACCACGGTATTGGCATGGATCGTGTCAGCCGCTGTATTCCAGATAGGAAGTCTGTTCATATAAAAAAGTTGTGAAAATATTTTGTAGTATCAACGAAACATCGTATTTTTGCAAACGTAATAAGGACGAAAGGAGTAAACAACGGGGGTTGTTCTGATTCGATCGGGATACTCATCAAATTATGTTGAAAACCGGGTCGCTTCTCTTGCCAATGGCGGGCCACAATGGTGTGCGAAAGCATGCCAAGCCGTAAGGCCGGTGGATTACAAAGACGGAGAGAGCCCACAACTTTTTAAGCTGGAGTTTTCATCACATCCTCAGGGCAACCCCTTTTCTTTTATTTTCAAGAATAGCTTATGTTTAGTGGTATTGTAGAAGAGATGGCAACCGTTGTCGCCATCAAGAAATATGGTGAGAATGAGGATTTCACCCTTACCTGCTCGTTCACCGATGAACTGAAGATTGACCAGAGTATCAGTCATAACGGCGTGTGTCTCACCGTGGTCAGCATCGATGGCGACCGCTACACGGTCACAGCCATGAAAGAGACGCTCGACCGCTCCAATCTCGGCTTGCTCAAGGTGGGCGACAAGGTCAATGTCGAGCGCTCCATGCTGATGAACGGGCGCCTCGATGGTCATATCGTGCAGGGCCATGTCGATGAGACAGCAGAGTGCGTGGATATGAAGGATGCTGATGGAAGCACTTACTTCACGTTCCGTTATCGCGCAGACAAGGAGATGGCACGCCGCGGCTATTTCTGCGTTGACAAAGGATCGGTGACCGTCAATGGCGTGTCGCTCACTGTCATTGCTCCTACCGATAACACTTTTACCGTGGCTATCATTCCTTACACGCGTGAGCATACCAACTTCCACGATATCACGATCGGTTCCAAGGTCAACATCGAGTTTGACATCTTAGGGAAATATATAGCGCGTTTAAGACATTTCGAGGAATAATCATCACTTTGCGGTTGGTGGCCGCCACTAAGGGCGGCCACTGCAAAGCATCAGATTGTCATTGTTACGAATCTTAAACATTCTGCCAACTATTGTTAATAATCTAACCTTTAGATAAACCTTTTGTTTGCTTATTCATCAAACCACTAAACGAATATAATAGAGAAAACAGATTATTTAGTGTTTATGATGAACAAAGCATCTGCCACCTTCATTGTGGCGAGCCTCGCGCTGTTCTCCTTGCATGTCTCTGCCCGGACATGGACCTTGCAGGAATGTATCGATTATGCGCTGGCCAACAACATCACGATTCAGAAGAATCGCATTTCCAAACTCTCAGCTGTGGAAGATGTCAAGCAAAGTCAGGCGGCTCTGCTCCCCACCCTTTCTGCTTCCACTTCTCAAAGCGTAGCTTACAACCCATGGCCGGAACAAGGATCTTACACCGTACAAGGCTCAAGAGTTCAAACCCAGGTGGATAAGACCTATTACAACGGCTCCTATGGTATCAACGCCAACTGGACGGTGTGGAACGGGAATCAGAACCGAAACAAGATTGCACTGAACAAGCTCACTGTTCAGCAGGCTGCCCTCGACTCTGCGCAGACGGCTAACACGCTCCAAGAGCAGATAGCACAACTCTTCGTACAGATCCTCTATTCCAAAGAGGCAGTGAAGGTCAATGAAGAGACCCTCGCTACTTCCAAGAAGACGGAGGAGCGCGGTAAGGAGTTTGTCAAAGTAGGCTCTATGAGCAAGGCAGAACTCGCACAACTCACGGCACAGCGTGCCCAGGACGAATACAGCGTCGTGTCGGCACAGAGCTCGCTCGCCGAATACAAGCGTCAACTGAAGCAGTTGCTTCAGATCACGGATCAGGAGGAGTTTGATGTGACCGCTGATAAGCCGACAGATGCTATGGCTACAGCTTCCATTCCTTCTGTAACCTCTGTTTATGATTCTGCGCTTCAATACCGCCCTGAGATCAAGAATGCGATGCTGGGCATTCAGAGCAGCGATGTGCAGATTAAGATCGCCAAGGGCCAGCGCATGCCGACCATCGGCTTGAATGCCAGCATCACGACGAACACGACGTCAATGAACAGTAACGCTTGGTCCAAGCAGTTGAAGAACAACCTCATCGGCGGTGCAGGATTCACTGTGAGCATTCCGCTCTTCGACAATCGTCAGGCTAAGACAGCTATCAATAAGGCTATTCTTTCGAAGCAAAGTTATCAGCTCGATCTGAGAGACAAGCAGACACAGCTCTACTCCACCATCGAGAACTATTGGCTCCAGGCTTACAACAATCAGGCTCAATACAAGAGTGCCAAAGCTACAACAGCAAGTGCACAGGAGAGCTACGACCTGCTTCAGGAACAGTTCAAGCAGAACCTCAAGAACGTCATTGAGCTCCTCAATGGCAAGGATCAGCTTCTCAAGGCTAAGCAGAGTGAGCTGCAGGCCAAGTATCTCGCCATCCTCAACATCGACTTGCTGAACTTCTACAAGGATGGCACATTGAAGAAATAAGAAAATAAAAAAAACTATTATACAATGAAGAAGAAAAAGATCAGCGGCGTTTGGATCATCGTTGGAGTGGTTGTCGCCATCGCCGTAATAGCCTGGTTGCTTTCACGCACTAAGAAAGACGACACCGTCAACTTCACCACAGAAGCTGTGGCTCCCGCCAACATCGAGAACAGTGTCACGGCTACCGGTAGTATCGAGGCCGTAAAGACCGTCACTGTAGGTACCCAGGTATCAGGTATCATCGACAAACTGTATGTCGACTACAACAGTGTGGTCAAGAAAGGTCAGGTCATCGCCGAGCTCGACAAGCAGAACCTGCAGAGCCAACTCAATTCTTCAAAGGCTGCGCTCTCTGAGGCTCAGGCAAACTTAACGAGTGCTTTGAGTGACCTCGCTTATCAGAAAGCCAACTACGAGCGCTATCGCACACTCTATAAGAAAGGACTCATCTCTGCCAACGACTATGAGCAGGCTCGCCTGAGCTGGCAGACGGCTGCTGCAACTGTAGCTCAGCGTCGCGATGCCGTGGCTTCAGCAAGAGAAGAGGTCAACCGCGCTCAGACGAACCTTAGCTATGCGGTCATCACCTCACCTATCGATGGTGTGGTCATCTCCAAGAGTGTTGAGGAAGGTCAGACCGTGGCAGCAAGCTATTCTACTCCTACCCTCTTCACCATTGCAAAGGATCTGAAGGATATGCGTGTGATTGCTGATGTCGACGAGGCTGATATCGGCGGTGTGAAAGTAGGTCAGCGTGTGACTTTCACGGTTGATGCTTATCCCGATGATACCTTCGAGGGCTCCGTCACCCAGGTACGTCAGGAAGCTACGACAACAAATAATGTCGTGACTTACGAGGTCGTCATCAGTGCTCCCAACCAGGATCTGAAGTTGAAGCCAGGCCTTACCGCCAACGTCACGATCTATACGCAAGAGACCAAGGGCGTGCTGAGTGTTCCTTCCAAGGCACTGCGCTTCACACCTGAGAAAGATGCTGTCGGCGGCAGAAAGATTAAAGATGTCGCCAATGCAAAGAATAAGGTATGGACGCTGGAAGGTAACACACTTGTAGCCCACAGAGTGACGATTGGTGCCACAGATGGTACCCATACTCAGATTCTCAGCGGTATCAAGAAGGGACAGAAAGTCATCACAGGATTTGCTGCCACACAGACAACAGACGACTCTGATGACGCCAGCTCTTCTGACAACACGCAGAGCCCGTTCGCTCCTGGACCAAAGGGAAACAAGAAAAAGTAACACGAAGGAGAAACAACTATGGATAAGGACAAGAAAGTCGTTATCGAGCTGCAAGATATCAAGCGTGAATTCCAGGTGGGTGACGAGACGGTCCACGCCTTGCGTGGCATCTCCTTCAAGATCTACGAAGGAGAATTCGTGACCATCATGGGTAAGTCAGGCTCTGGTAAGTCGACGCTCCTCAACCAGCTCGGATGTCTCGACACTCCGACAAGTGGCGAGTACTACCTCGACGGGGTTCCTGTCAGAGAGATGTCCCGCTCTCAACGCGCTGTGCTCCGTAACCGCAAGATTGGGTTCATCTTTCAGAACTACAATCTTCTGCCAAAGACGACAGCCGTTGAGAATGTGGAGCTCCCGCTGATGTACAACCCCGACGTGTCGGCTAAGGAACGGCATCAGCGCGCCATAGATGCACTGGAAGCCGTAGGCCTCGGTGACCGACTCTATCACAAGTCGAATCAGATGTCAGGTGGTCAGATGCAGCGTGTGGCTATCGCGCGTGCTTTAGTCAACGACCCCGCTGTGATCCTCGCCGATGAGGCTACGGGTAACCTCGACACGCGCACGAGCTTCCAGATCCTCGTGCTCTTCCAGAAGCTCTATGCCGAAGGACACACGATCATCTTCGTCACCCATAACCCCGACATCGCCAACTACTCCTCGCGCAACATCGAGATTCGCGATGGAAGGGTCATCAGTGATGAGTACAACAACAACATCAAGGATGCGGCAAAAGCCCTCGCGGAATTGCCGGCAAACACAGATGAGTGATAGAGAATTAATGTTACTATGAATTACACGAACTTATTCAAGATAGCACTTCGTGCCATCGGAGCCAACAAGATGCGGTCGTTCCTCACGGCCCTCGGCATCATCATCGGTGTGGCTTCCGTCATCACGATGCTCGCCATCGGTCAAGGCTCCAAGCGGAGCATCCAGGCGAACATTGCTGAGATGGGTTCCAACATGATCATGATCCACCCGGGTCAGGACATGCGAGGTGGCGTTCGTCAGGATGCCTCCTCCATGGAGACGCTGAAGCTCACCGACTATGAGGCGCTGAAAAACGAATGCAACTATATCAAAGCTATCTCACCGGTAGTGAACAGTTCCGGACAGTTTATCTACGGCAACAACAACACGCAGTCGACACTCTACGGTGTCAACCGCGACTACCTCACGATACGTCAGCTAACTGTTGCCGATGGCGACTGCTTCACCGATGAAGACATCAAAGCCAATGCCAAGGTCTGTATCCTCGGACAGACCGTTGCCGATTATCTTTTCCCTAATGGAGGAGATCCTGTCGGCAAAGTGATTCGATTCAACTCTACGCCTTTCCGCGTCATAGGCGTACTGAAAAAGAAAGGCTACAACTCCATGGGTATGGACCAGGATGACCTTGTGCTGGCACCTTATACCTCGGTAATGAAACGAATTCTCTCACAGACTTATCTGTCTGAGATCCAGGCATCAGCTATCACGGAAGGTGTCACGGACCAGGCCGTTGATGAGATGACAAAGATTCTTCGTCGCACTCATAAATTGAAAGATGCTACCGATACGCAGGTAGCGGATGAGGACGACTTCAACATCCGCTCTCAGGAAGAGCTCTCCACGATGATGAACTCTACCACGAACATGCTGACGATCTTGCTCGGCTGTGTGGCTGGTATCTCACTCGTCGTCGGTGGTATCGGCATCATGAACATCATGTATGTGAGTGTCACGGAGCGCACACGAGAGATCGGCTTACGCATGAGTGTGGGTGCCCGAGGTGTCGACATTCTCAACCAGTTCCTCATCGAAGCCATCATGATGTCGGTCACAGGTGGCCTCATCGGAATCATCCTCGGCGTAGGTGCCAGCTATGCAGTCAAACTCATAGCCAACTGGCCTATCTACATCGAGCCTTGGACCATCCTCATGTCGTTCGCTGTCTGCACCTTCACCGGTGTCTTCTTCGGATGGTATCCCGCTAAGAAAGCTGCTATGCTTGACCCGATTGAGGCTATCAGGTACGAGTAACAAATCGTAACGGCAACGCGTCACATATGAGACGGCAACGCGACACATATGGGGCGGTAACGCGACACATATGGGGCGGTAACGCGTCACATATGCGTCGCGTTCGCTTTTAAGACAATGGGCATAATCTATAGATCCTTTTTCACAAGTTAAAAACACTTAAACAGTATGATTGAATGTCTTATTTTCTTATCTTTGCAGAAAAATTAAGTAATATAAAGATTCAAGAAAATGAGACATCTTAAGTTCATTCTTATGTCCGCTGTTGCCACGCTACTTTTCGCAGCATGTGGCACAACATCTACAGTTCCAATCACGGGTCGTAAACACAACCTGCTCGTTTCAGACGCTCAGGTGCTCAGTCTGAGTAACCAGCAGTATTCTGAGTTTATGAAGACAGCCAAGCTCTCCACCAATGCTGCCAACACAGCCATGGTAAAGCGCGTAGGAACACGTCTCGCCAATGCTGTTGAGACCTATCTGAGGAACAACGGTATGGCTGACGAGATAAAGAACTATTCTTGGGAGTTCAACCTCGTACAGAGCAATGAGGCCAATGCTTTCTGTATGCCTGGTGGCAAGATAGTGGTCTATGAAGGCTTGCTGCCTATCACACAGAACGAGGCGTCCCTGGCCATCGTCCTTGGTCACGAGATTGCTCACGCTGTAGCCAAGCATTCTGCCGAGCAGATGTCAAAGAAGATTCGTCAGCAGTACGGTACTCAGATTGGTGGAGCTGTCCTAGGTCAGGTTCTCGGCAGTGATGCAGCCAATATCGCAACTTCTATTGCTCAGCAAGGCTTCAATCTCGCCAACCTCAAATACAGCCGTGACGATGAGAGTGAGGCAGACCATATGGGACTGATTTTCGCAGCTATGGCAGGCTACGATCCTGAAGTTGCCATTCCGTTCTGGAAGCGTATGGCTTCGAGCAGCAGTAGCAACGAGAGCGATTTCCTCTCCGACCACCCTTCAGATGCTAAGCGTATTGCTGCTATTGAGAAGGAGATGCCTGAAGCAATGAAGTACTATGAGGCTTCCGGCTATGCCAAGAAGACCACCACAACAACCAAGACTACTACGCGGAAGAGCACCAAGAAGTCTACGACAAGACGTAGAAGATAAGGCATCTTTCACCATTAATCCCAAACAACATCTATGATAGACTATCTCTCCTCAAACCTTTGGCTGGTATGGACGCTTGTATGCGTCCTTGCCCTCATCTTGGAAGTGTCGTCGGGCACGTTCTATCTCATGTGCTTTGCCGTAGGTGCAGCATGCTCTATCATCACCTCCCTGTTTCCCACTCCTTTCTGGGTGCAGGTGGTGGTGTTTGCTGTAGCCTCGGCTATTTGCGTATTCTGCGTTCGTCCGTTTGTGGTCAGGTATGTCCACCCGGGCCACGACAATCGCGTGAGCAATGCTGACGCACTTATCGGGCGAACAGGAACTGTCATTGAGCCTATCACCCCGGAGAAAGCCGGATACGTGAAAGTGGACGGCGATGAGTGGCGTGCCGTGACCGATGATGGCGAGATCATTCCCAAAGGTGAGGAAGTAGTCATCAAGAAACGGGACAGCATCATCGTTACCGTTAGCAAGAAATAATTTTATTTTTAACCCAAAACTCATAAACCCATGATCGGATTCTATGTTCTCATCGGACTCGTTGTCCTCGTGCTCATCTTTGCCAAGATGGCAATCGTCATCATCCCACAGAGTGAGACACGTATCATTGAGCGCCTCGGCAAATACTATGCGACGCTCAAACCAGGCATCAACATCATCATCCCATTCATTGACCGGGCAAAAGTTATCGTCACTTATCAGCGTGGACGCTACACATACAGTAACCATATCGATCTCAGAGAGCAAGTGTATGATTTTGACAAACAGAATGTTATCACGAAGGATAACATCCAAATGCAGATCAATGCCTTGCTCTATTTCCAGATTGTAGACCCTTTCAAAGCCGTTTATGAGATCAATAACCTCCCCAACGCCATTGAGAAGCTCACGCAGACAACGCTCCGTAACATCATCGGCGAGATGGAGCTCGACCAGACGCTGACCTCGCGCGATGTCATCAACACAAAACTGCGTGGCGTGCTCGACGACGCTACCAACAAATGGGGCATCAAAGTAAACCGCGTAGAACTGCAGGATATCATTCCTCCCCAGAGCGTGCTCCAGGCTATGGAGAAGCAAATGCAGGCTGAGCGCGACAAGCGTGCTACAATCCTTACTTCTGAAGGTCAGAAGCAGGCACAGATCCTCCAATCTGAGGGCGAGAAAGCTGCGACTATCAACCGTGCAGAAGCCGACAAGCAACAGGCTATCCTCAAGGCAGAAGGTGAGGCTACGGCGCGTATCCGCAAGGCTGAGGCCGAGGCTGCTGCCATCGAGAAGATCACGCAGGCCGTAGGACAGTCGACGAACCCGGCCAACTATCTGCTTGCCAAAAACTATATTCAGATGCTTCAACAAGTGGCTTCTGGAGACAAGTCGAAGACCGTCTTCCTGCCCTACGAAGCCAGCAATCTTATGGGTAGCTTAGGAGGAATAAAAGAACTGTTTAAATAGGACAAATGAACATATGCATTGTATGCGGTGCACGCCCTAACTTCATTAAGGTGGCACCGCTCATCAGAGACATTAAAAAGAGCAAGGACGATACAACATCTTCTTGTACAGTCGATATGCAACTGGTCTATACAGGTGCAGAGAATGACCCAACGCTCGACAAGTCACTCTATGCCGACCTGGAGATACCTCGCCCTGACACGTTCCTCGGAGTGACGGCCACAAACCTTAGCGATATCACGGGACAGGTGATGCAAAAGTTTGAGGTCTATCTTCAGCAACATCCCACTGATACGGTTGTGGTCGTCGACGATCTCGCCTCTACGATGGCTGTGGCTATCGTGACGAAGAAGCATGGCATCCGCCTGGCTCATATCGCTGCCGGAACCCGCTCTTTCGATATCAACATGCCGAAGGAAGTGAACCGCCTCGTCATTGACGGACTGTCAGATATTCTCTTCACAGCCGGAGCAAGCAACAACTCCATCGCCAACCGCGAAGGTGCCGAGCTCTCCAAAGTCTACATGGTGGGAAATATCCTTATGGACAATCTGCGGTTCATCCATGACAAACTTAAGAAGCCTGCCGTCATTGATGAGTTAGGCCTCAAAGGGAAAGATTACTTTGTGTTCACACTGAACCGCAAGGCGCTCATTGCCAACAAAGAGAATCTGAAACTGATGGTGAAAGCCATCATTGACAACGCCAGTGACACACCTGTCATCGCTCCATTGCGTGGCTTAGCAGCTGAAGCCGTAGGATCATTCCTTAGCGAAGCCGATAAGAATACGTTCCACATCGTCGATCCTCTGCCCTACCTCGAGTTCTCCTGGCTCACGGAGAATGCCAAGGCCATCATCACCGACTCAGGCAATGTAGCCGAGGAAGCGACATTCAACCATGTGCCGTGCATCACCCTCAACTCCTATACGGAGAATATTGAGACCGTGAAGATTGGTACCAATGTGCTCGTAGGTGAAGATGCACAGACCTTGGGCACGGCCGTTGCTGATGCAGCAGTAGGCAAGTGGAAGGAAGGAGCACTGCCCGACAGATGGGATGGTCGCAGCGCCGACCGTATGCTGAGAATTCTCGAAGGAGAGAAAGCATAACTTGGGAGAAGACAGAAGACCAAAAGTCCAGAGGTTCAGTCAAATGATAATGCAAATCTATACTTTAGGTAATGACTGAACTTCTGGACTTCTGTTTTCTGGACTTCTAAATTTGTATTTTTATGAGATCTCTCCTGCAAGCGACTGATTCATCAATCCACGGATGATATTCGCATCCGAATACATTCCCTGCAAGAACATCAGTTTGGTGATAGCCGCTTCCACGGTACCGTCATGCCCCGATACCACACCGAGATCCATGAGCTGATAACCCGTATCGTAGCGGTTCATTACCACGCTTCCAGCCACACACTGACTGATGTTCACAATCGTTACACCACGTTGCGCCGCACGTTTAAGCAGCGGCATCAGCCAGTCGTTGTGCGGAGCATTACCACTGCCGAAAGTACGCATGACGATACCGCGCAGCGCAGTAGAATCGAGGATATTCCTGAAGATGCGCTCTTGGATACCAGGAAAGATACTGAAAACCAATACGTTTTCATCCATGGCATAATGCGGTATCATGCGCTTTGAAAAGTCGGGGCGGAGGATATGATGGTCAGCGAACGTGAAGTTTACTCCAGCATCACACAGATGCGGATAGTTGAAACTGTTGAAAGCATAGAAGCCTTCCGCATTGATTTTCGTTGAGCGATTACCACGTAACAGTCTACCACTGAAATAGATACATACCTCTGGCACCCGCGCATGGCCTTCCTCGTCTTTCATGGCAGCCAATTCGATGCTTGTGATAAGATTTTCCTTGCCATCGGTACGAAGCTGGCCAATAGGCAGTTGTGAGCCCGTCAAGATAACAGGCTTCGTAAGGTTCTCCAACATGAACGACAAAGCCGAAGCCGTGTAAGCCATCGTGTCAGTGCCATGGAGAATCACGAAACCATCGTATTGCTCATAGTTGCGCGCTATAATTCTTACAAGCTGGGCCCAGTTCTTTGGCATCATGTCACTGGAGTCGATAGGAGGCGTGAACTGATAGACATCCACATTCACATTCTTGCGGATGAGATTAAACTCTGGCATAGAGTTCTCAAGGTGATTGAAGTCGAGCGGCTCCAATGCTCCCGTCTGAGGGTTCTGCCCCATGCCAACGGTTCCACCTGTGTATATGAGTAATACTTTATTCATCGTTCTATTCTTCGTGATTTTCCTGCTCAAAATTCTCTTTATGGAGATATTGATGCTGATTGACCCGTCTATAAGTCTCGGCTTCTTCCAAGAGCTCATTCAACTTCTTCGAACGTTCCTCGCTGAGCAAGCCTTTGTTTCTCATCTTGCGATTATATTTAAGCCAGTTAACCAGCTTCATGTCTTCTTGGTGGTACTTGGAAGGTCTATGCTTGTTCTTTTTTAAATAAGCCATATACGCATTCCACGACTTCAACCAATGTTCTTCTGTCATTGTTATCCCCTATATAAATGTAAACGCTAAACGCTTGTTATTCTATCTGCAAAATTACATATTTTTCTTTACCATCTATTATTTTTCCAATAATAAATTTCGCCTAATCCTTTATACTTTGAAAAATAAGTCTTAACTTTGCAGAAACAAAGCATTCGATAACTTAGAAAATGAAAAAAATCCTCCTTTCAACAGTGTTGTTTGCAATTCTCTTCTTTGTTGGGAGTTGCCAAAGCATGCGTAATTTCACTTATTTCCAGAACATCGACACGTTAAACTTAGCACCATCCAAGGGACTTCCCGAGACTAAGATTATGCCGAACGATGAGTTGACTATTATTGTAAAGACTTCTAACCCGGAAGCATCCGAGCCTTTCAACCTCTTTTCGAATAATAGCAGTTTCAATACTACCAATAACAACATCAGGGGCTATCTCGTCAACAATGATGGGACCATCAACTTCCCTGTGCTTGGTAGAATTCATGTCGGTGGCATGACACGCCCAGAGGTTGAAGACACCATTGCATCCATGCTAAAGCCTTATCTCTCTGCAAAGGAGAAACCTGTTGTGATTTGCCGGCTGAAGAGTTTCCACGTAACGATGATCGGTGAGCTCGGCTCTAAGGTTCTTGATGTGCCTGAAGAGAAAATGAACATCGTAGAAGCCATTGCACAGGCAGGTGATCTCAATATGTACGGCAAGCGCACAAATATTCTTCTTGTTCGCGAAGACTCTACAGGCGAGAAGCATATCCACCGTTACGACATGACGAAAGGACAGATTTTCAATGATCCTTATTATTACCTCAAGCAGAACGACATTGTCTACGTTCAGCCGACAAAGCAGAAGACCGTGCAGTCGTCTACAGGTCAGTGGACAACCCTGTGGATCACTATCTTAGGATGGGCAACAACTGTAGCTACACTGGTATTGAGCATCATAAAATAACGCATCTTAATACATCTTCATAACACTCATATAAAATATAAGAGGAATAACATTAATGGAACATAACATCCATGAAGACTGCGGCGTGGCTTTGATACGCCTTCTCAAGCCATTGAGCTATTACCAGAAGAAATACGGAAGCTGGAAATGGGGGCTGGGCAAGCTCTATCTGATGATGGAGAAGCAGCACAACCGCGGTCAGGAAGGTGCCGGAATAGCATCTGTCAAGCTCAACACCAAGCCCGGACACGAATACATGTTCAGGGAGAGAGCAGAAGGCGCCAACGCTATCACCGAGATTTTCGGTGAGGCTAATCGTCAGATCAGACAGGTGATGAAAGAGGAGGAAGTGGACACCGAGGCCTACGATGAGCTGCCTTTCGCCGGCGAGCTTTATATGGGCCATCTGCGCTATTCTACCACCGGAAAGAGTGGTGTGAAATATGTGCACCCGTTTCTGCGCCGTAACAACTGGAAAGCGAAGAACCTCTGCATCTGCGGCAACTTCAATATGACCAATGTAGAGGAAGTGTTCAAAGACCTCACCAAGCAGGGGCAGTGTCCCCGTATCTACAGCGATACTTACATCACGTTGGAGCTCATGGGCCATCGCCTCGACCGTGAGGTAGAGCGCAACTTCATCAACGCCAAGCAGCGTGGACTCCACGATACGGACATCACGCGTTTCATCGATCAGCATGTACGCATGGAGAATGTTCTGAAGACCACGATGAACCATTTCGACGGCGGTTACGTTATGTGCGGCATCACCGGTAGCGGCGAGATGTTTGCGATGAGAGATCCTCATGGCATACGTCCCGCTTTTTGGTATAAGAACGACGAGGTGGTTGTGCTTGCTTCAGAGCGCCCCGTGCTTCAGACGACCTTCGACCTCGAATACGACGACATCCACGAGCTCACACCCGGCGCAGCGCTCCTCGTCAGAGCCAATGGAGAGTCACTCGAAAAGCAGATTCTCCCTGAAGAGGAAGACTATAAATGCTCCTTTGAGCACATCTACTTCTCGCGCGGCTCCGACAAGGACATCTACCGCGAGCGTAAGCAGCTCGGTGAACAGCTCACCCCGCAGGTCCTTGATGCTGTAGGCGGAGACACGGCACATACCGTCATCTCCTTCATTCCGAACACCGCAGAGGTGGCTTACTATGGACTGCTCGAAGGCTTCAAGAACTATCAGCGGGAGCAGGATATCAATTCGATACTGACCCTTGGTCACCAACCCAACTACGATGAATTGAAGACGATTCTCAGCCGTAACGTGCGCTCTGAGAAAGTGGCCTGGAAAGATATCAAGCTCCGCACCTTCATCACGGAGGGCACGGCACGCGATGACCTCGCAGCTCACGTCTACGATATCACCTACGGATCAATAGAGCCCTACAAAGACAACCTCGTCATCATCGACGACAGTATCGTGCGTGGCACGACCCTCAAGAAGAGTATCCTCCATATCCTCGACCGTCTGCATCCGAAGAAGATCGTTATCGTCAGTTCCGCTCCGCAGATCCGCTATCCGGACTACTATGGCATCGACATGCCGAGCCTCGAGGAGTTCTGCGTCTTCCGCGCCACGATAGCCCTCATCCACGACCGGGGTATGGAGCAGCTCATCCACGACACTTACAAAGCTTGTAAGGCCGAGCTGGAGAAGCCTTTGAAAGAGATGCACAACCGTGTGCGCGACATCTACAAGCCGTTCACCGTGGAGGAGATCAATCGCAAGATTGTGGAGATGCTCAAGCCTGATGACATGAAGACTCCGGTCGACATCGTCTATCAGTCGCTCGACGGTCTCCATCGTGCTATCCCCGAGAACCGTGGCGACTGGTACTTCTCCGGCCACTACCCCACTCCGGGCGGAAAGAGAATGTGTATTCAGGCGTTCATCAATTATTATGAGAGCGTCTACGGAAAATCAAATCTTGGTATCTAATCCTGCCATCAACAGTGGCGACCAATCAATAAAGCTTCTAAAACAACATCAGATGAAGAATGTTACCTTGATATTATCCGACGGCACGAAGTTTCATGGCAAGTCTTTTGGCTATGACGCTCCTGTAGCCGGCGAGGTTGTTTTCAACACCGCCATGATGGGTTATCCGGAATCGCTGACGGACCCATCTTATGCCGGGCAAATCCTTACGTTCACCTACCCGCTCATCGGCAACTACGGTGTGCCTCCTTTCACGTTTGAGAAGAACGGACTACCGACATTCATGGAGAGTGACAAGATCTATGTCGCCGCTATGATCTGCGCCGACTACAGTGAGCAGTTCAGCCACTGGAATGGTGTGGAGACGTTGGCCTCCTGGCTTAAGCGCGAGCACATCCCCGGCATCACGGGCATCGACACACGTCAGCTGACAAAGGTGCTGCGCGAGCATGGTGTCATGATGGGATCCATCGTGTTTGACGATGAGCCTGAGAACATTCCTCATGCCGACTACTCCGGCGTCAACTTCGTAGACAAGGTGTCCTGCAAGGACATCATCCGCTACAATGAGGGCGCAGGAAAGAAAGTGGTGCTCGTCGACTGCGGTGTCAAGGCAAACATCATCCGCTGTCTCATCAACCGCGGCGTGGAGGTTATCCGTGTGCCTTGGAACTATGACTACACGAACATGGAGTTTGACGGATTGTTCCTCGCCAATGGTCCTGGCGATCCTGACACTTGCCAGGCTGCCGTAGACATTCTTAAGAAACAGTTGAGCTCCAGCCGCAAGCCCGTCTGCGGTATCTGCATGGGTAACCAACTTCTCGGCAAGGCTGCAGGTGCTACGATCTACAAGCTCAAATACGGTCACCGCTCACACAACCAGCCCGTGCGTCTTGTGGGTACGAACCACTGCTATATCACTTCTCAGAACCACGGTTATGCCGTAGACGCTTCGACCCTCGGTCCCGACTGGGAGGAGCTCTTCGTCAATATGAACGACGGTTCCAACGAGGGCATCCGTCACAAGACGAATCCTTGGTTCTCCTCACAGTTCCATCCTGAGGCTTGCTCAGGCCCTGTGGACACTGAATTTATGTTCGACAAGTTTATTGAAACATTGAAATAATGAAAAACAACGATATAAAGAAGGTTCTTCTTCTCGGCTCCGGCGCCTTGAAGATTGGTGAGGCAGGTGAGTTCGACTACTCCGGTTCTCAAGCACTGAAGGCTCTGCGCGAGGAAGGCATTGAGACCGTACTTATCAACCCTAACATCGCTACGGTGCAGACCTCCGAGGGTGTGGCTGACCAGATCTATTTCCTCCCCGTCCAGCCTTACTTCGTGGAGCGGGTCATCGCCAAGGAACATCCAGACGGCATTCTCCTCTCCTTCGGTGGACAGACGGCACTCAACTGCGGTGTGAAGCTCGAAGAAAGCGGCGTATTGGAGAAATACAACGTGAAAGTGCTCGGTACCCCCGTGCGTGCCATCATGGACACCGAGGACCGCGAGCGCTTCGTCGAGAAGCTCGATGAGATCGATGTCAAGACCATCAAGAGTGAGGCCTGCGAGAACATGGATCAAGCGCTCAAGGCTGCTCACGACCTGGGTTACCCCGTCATCATCCGCGCTGCTTATGCACTCGGTGGATTGGGCTCCGGCTTCGCTGACAACGACGACGAGCTTCGTAAGATCTGTGAGAAAGCGTTCTCGTTCTCTCCGCAGGTGCTCGTGGAGAAGAGTCTGAAAGGATGGAAGGAGATTGAGTATGAGGTCGTTCGCGATGGCTACGACAACTGCATCACGGTCTGTAACATGGAGAACTTCGACCCACTCGGCATCCACACGGGTGAGAGTATCGTCATCGCTCCGTCGCAGACACTCACCAACTCAGAATATCATAAGCTGCGCGCACTCTCTATCAAGATCGTGCGCCATATCGGTATCGTAGGCGAGTGCAACGTACAGTACGCTTTCGATCCGAATTCAGAGGACTACCGCGTCATCGAAGTCAACGCCCGTCTGTCGCGCTCCTCAGCCCTCGCTTCTAAGGCTACCGGTTATCCCCTCGCCTTCGTGGCTGCCAAGCTCGGACTGGGCTATGGCCTCTTCGAACTGAAGAACTCTGTCACAAAGACTACCTCTGCATTCTTTGAGCCGGCTCTCGACTATGTCGTCTGCAAGATTCCTCGTTGGGACCTCAGTAAGTTCCGCGGTGTAGACAAGGAGCTCGGCTCCAGCATGAAGTCAGTCGGTGAGGTGATGGCTATCGGTCGTAACTTTGAGGAAGCTATCCAGAAGGGTCTCCGTATGATCGGTCAGGGTATGCACGGATTCGTTGAGAACAAGGAGCTTGAGATTCCCGATATCGACAAGTCACTGCGTGAGCCTACCGACAAGCGTGTCTTCGTCATCTCCAAGGCTATGCACAAGGGCTACACCGTGGATGAGATTCACGACTTGACGAAGATCGACCGCTGGTTCCTCTATAAGCTTAAGCATATCATCGATATCGATGAGCGTCTGAAGAAATGCAATATCAACACGCTCGACAAAGAGCTGCTGCGTGAGGCTAAGGTCTATGGCTTCACCGACTTCCAGATTGCACGCGCCGTGGGTCTGGAGAAAGAGATCGGCAACATGCACAAGGCGCTGCTCGTCGTGCGCAGTCTCCGCAAAAACTATGGCATCCTACCTGTCGTAAAGCAGATTGATACGCTTGCTGCCGAGTATCCCGCCCAGACCAACTACCTCTACATGACCTACGCTGGTGTGAAGAGCGACATCGAATTCTCCAACGACCACCGTTCCGTCATCGTGCTTGGCTCGGGTGCTTACCGCATCGGATCCTCTGTGGAGTTCGACTGGTGTGGCGTGCAGGCGCTGCATACGATCCGCAAGCAGGGCTACCGCTCCATCATGATCAACTATAACCCTGAGACCGTGTCTACCGACTATGATATGTGCGACCGCCTCTACTTCGATGAGCTCACCTTCGAGCGCGTCATGGACATCATCGACCTTGAGCAGCCTTACGGTGTCATCGTCTCTACTGGCGGACAGATTCCGAACAACCTCGCCATGTACCTCGATGAGCAGAACGTCACCATCCTTGGTACACAGGCTAAAGATATCGACCGCGCTGAGGACCGTGCTAAGTTCTCGTCGATGCTCAATGAGCTCGGCATCAACCAGCCGGAATGGAGCGCACTGAAGAGCATGGACGACATCGATGAGTTCGTCAAGCGCGTCGGCTTCCCGGTGCTCGTGCGTCCGTCGTACGTCCTCTCCGGTGCTGCCATGAACGTTTGCTCCAACGACGATGAGCTCCACCGCTTCCTCCAGCTCGCTGCCAATGTGAGTGAGGATCACCCTGTTGTCGTGTCGAAGTTCATTGAGCACGCCAAGGAGATCGATTTCGATGCTGTGGCACGCAACGGTGAGATCATGGCTTACGCTATCTCTGAGCACATCGAGTTTGCTGGTGTCCACTCCGGCGATGCTACCCTGCAGTTGCCGCCGCAGAAACTGTATGTGGAGACCGTACGTCGTATCAAACGTGTGAGCCGTAAGATCGCTGCCGCCCTGCATATCAATGGTCCGTTCAACATCCAGTATATGGCGCGCGAGAACGACATCCTCGTCATCGAGTGTAACCTGCGCAGCTCCCGTTCGTTCCCGTTCGTGAGCAAGGTTCTGAAGATCAACTTCATCGAGCTCGCTACGAAGATCATGCTCGGCGTGCCAGTGGAGAAACCAGCCAAGAGCCTCTTCGACCTCGACTATGTCGGTATCAAGGCTTCGCAGTTCTCCTTCAACCGCTTGCAGAAAGCCGACCCCGTGCTCGGTGTGGACATGAGCTCTACGGGTGAGGTAGGCTGTCTCGGCGACGATACGAACCAGGCTCTGCTGAAGGCTGAGCTCGCTGTCGGTCAGCGTATCCCGAAGCACACCGTGCTGCTCTCTACGGGTGGTGCCAAGCAGAAGGCTGACATGCTCGATGCTGCCAAGCGCCTCGTGGAGCACGGCTATGAGCTCTTCGCAACGCCCGGTACCTCGCGTTATCTCACCGATAACGGTGTGGAGAACACGCTCGTCTACTGGCCTTCGGAGCAGGATAAGAAGCCGCAGGCACTCGAACTGCTGCACGAGAAGAAGATCGACATGGTGGTGAATATCCCGAAGGACCTCACAGCCGGAGAATTGACCAACGGTTATAAGATCCGGCGTGCAGCCATTGACCTGAACGTGCCGCTTATCACGAACAGTCGTCTGGCTTCCGCCTTCATCAATGCCTTCACAACGCTCAAGCTCGATGACATCGACATCAAGGCATGGGGAGAATACTAAAGCCCCTTGAGCCCTTCCTCTGAATCCCAACCCCTTTCGGTTCCCCCGTTATCGGGGGCCAGGAATCCAAAGGGGAGGGTAGTTACTTTAAATCTATTTCTCTCGTAATTATAAACAAAACAAGAAGAAAGAATACAAATGCAATGCATCTTGTGTTCTTTCTTCTTGTTAATTTATTATTTAGCAAAGTGTAAAGATCTCGCTCGGTGTTTTCCGCTTCAGCACGTCGAGGTCGAAATCAGCACCCGGCTCGTCTCCCGCCACGATGCCATGCTCTCGCAGGATCTGCTTCACTTGCTTGTCAGCCAGATCAGGATGATTGTTCTCGTCGCTGAGATGACAAAGCCAGACATGGTGAAGGTTCGGAGTGGCACACTCCACCAACGCCTGAGCACACTCCGCATTGCTCTGGTGACCATAAGGCCCTGCGATACGGTCTTTGAGATGCTGGGGATAAGGTCCTGCTTCAAGCATCTGCTGCTCATAATCGGCTTCGATGACGAGATAGTTGGCGCGTGCGATATACTGTTTCATGTCGTCGGTGAGGTGACCGATATCTGTCATGATGACAAACGTAGTGTTCTCATACCTGATCTCATAACCCACGCAATCGGTACTGTCGTGAGGCACGCCAAAAGGAGTGATGGAGAAGCTGCCTATCGTAAAAGGCGTGTCTTTCATGATGACGCGCTTGAGCTCCGGGGCGATCTTCTTCCGCACGCTCCAGTTCTTGCCGATACCTTCGTGCACACCGAGCGTGGCATAGACAGGAAGATTATAGTCATGACTCAGACATCCCACAGACCTGACGTGGTCAGCGTGGTCATGGGTGATGATGATTCCGAGGGCGGAGAAGAGGGAAAGGCCATAGCTCTTGAGATACTTCTTGAGCGTTCTTACGCCCACTCCCGCATCTATCACGAGCGCCTCTGTATCAGTGTAGAGCAAGCTGCAGTTGCCGCTACTCCCACTGCCAAAAGATACGAAATGTAACATTTTAGTGTCTATTTTACTACAAAGTTAGTCAAAACATTTCGTATCTTTCCATATTGGTAGTACAAAAAAGTATAAAGATTGGTTTGCTCTCTTTGATCAGAGATCACAGAATCTATGTTTTCACACGGATCTTAAAGATTTTGAAGATGGCTACGCTATTCGCTACG